>JAOTXT010000159.1 GCA_029862205.1 Paracoccaceae bacterium | reverse complement strand
GACTCCGGACCCGTCGGACGCCGAGATCAGGGACGTGCTGTCGGGAAATCTGTGCCGCTGCACCGGCTACCAGAATATCGTCAGGGCCATCAAGAAGGCCGCTGCCACCATGCGCGGCGAAGAGGGTTGAGGCGCGCCGAAAAATGAACCAAGACACCACATCCCGCCAGTTTTCGGCCATCGGCCGGCGCCTCTTGCGCAAGGAGGACCATCGACTGCTAACCGGGCATGGGTGTTTCCTCGACGATATCGAGATTCCCGGCGCGCTGCATGTCTGTTTCGTTCGCAGTCCCCATGCGCGCGCCAGGATCCTGTCCATCGACACGGCCGAGGCCGAACGGACTCCGGGCGTCGCCGCCATCGTCACCGGCAAGGATCTGGCCGATTGGACCACGCCTCTACGCTTGGCGCCTCCCATCGACGGGCTGCGCCCCGTTGAAATGACGACCATGCCCATCGACGCGGTGCGCTTCAACGGCGATCTGGTCGCCTGCGTCGTCGCGACCGACAGGTACCTCGCCGAGGACGCGGCCGAGCTGGTGGCGGTGGACTATGAGCCTCTCGATGCCGTCACCGACATGTTCAAGGCGCTGGAGCCGGATGCGGCGTTGGTGGATGAGCCGGTCGGCACGAACCTGGTATCGCACCAGACATTCGAAACGCCGGAATTCGCTCGCGTCATGAATGGCGCCGAACGGGTGGTCGAAGCGACGTTCAGCGGGCACCGCCAGACCCATCTGCCGATCGAGACCCGCGGCGTCATCGCCCAGTGGGACGAAGGTCGCCAGCACATGACGGTCCATGTCGGCAACCAGGCGCCGCATCCCTATCGCTCGGCGATCGCCGGGCGCCTGAAATTGAAGGAAAGCCAGGTCACCGTCATTTCTCCCGATGTCGGCGGCGGTTTCGGGCAGAAAATCGCCCTCTACCGCGAGGAGTTGGCGGTTGCGGCTTTGGCGCGGCGGCTGAAGGTTCCGGTGCGCTGGCGCGAGGATCGATTTGAGAACCTGCTTGCCGCCTTGCACGCCCGCGAGGATTGGGGGCGTACGCGCGCGGCGGTGGATTCCCAGGGCAGGGTGCTCGGCCTGTCGCTTGAAATCGTCGAGGACTTCGGCGCCTACTGCTTCTATCCGGCCAACTATCTGGCCCGCGTGATCGCCATGATCCTGACGGGGCCGTACAAGATCCGGAACTACGCCTTCGACGTGAAGGTGGTGCTGACCAACAAATGCGGCAACGGGCCGATGCGCGCGCCCATGGCCATCACCAGCTGGATCATGGACGGCACCCTGGAGGCCATCGCGCGGGCGCTGCATCTCGATGCGGTGGAGCTACGCCGCATCAATATGATCCGCGAGGACGAATTTCCCTATCGGATGGCCACCGGCGAGGTTCTCGAGGACATCAACCCCCGCGAAACCATGGAAAAGGGATTGCAGGTCATCGGTTACGAGGGCTTCCGGAAAATCCAGGCGGCGGACCGCGAACGCGGCATCTATCGCGGGCTTGGCATCTGCGCGGTTGTGGAGTCGACCACCTACGGCTCGCAATTCTACAAGGCGGCCGGCATTCAAGGCTCCGGCCATGAGGCGGCCTGGGTCAAGATCGAGCCCTCCGGCGCGGTCAAGGCATCGGTCGGCCTTATGGCGACCGGCCAGGGATACGAGACCGCATACGCGCAAGCCGTCGCCGAGGGGCTAGGCGTCGACCCCGCGGACGTCAGCATCGAGATCGGCAACACCGATATTGCGCCATACGGCATGGGATCGCGCGGCGCCCGCGGCGGCACGGCGGGCGGCGGTGTGGCCTATCTGGCGGGGGTCGAGGCGCAAAACAAGGTCCTGGCCATCGCCGCCAAACTGCTCGGCCAGAATTCGCCCGATCAGCTCTGCGTGAGGGAGGGCAAGATATGGCGTTGCGTCGAAGACGATTGGACCGATGCGGGACTGACGCTCGCCGATGTCGCGCGCACTGCCTATCTCGACCCGACCAGGCTTCCCGAGGGGATGGAGCCCGGGATCGAGGTGCACAAGGCCTATGATCCCCCGCCGATGACCTACTCCAACGCCACCCACTTCTGCGAGGTAACGGTGGATGTGAAAACCGGCGAACTCGCCATCGGCCGGTACGTCATCGTCGAGAATTGCGGCACCGTCATCAATCCTGTGATCGTGGAGGGCCAGCAGCATGGCGCCACCGTGATGGGCATTTCCGGAACGCTGTTCGAGCATGTGATCTACGA
>JAOTXT010000056.1 GCA_029862205.1 Paracoccaceae bacterium | reverse complement strand
GGATCCTCGGCCAGTTCCTTGTAAAGCGCGATCGAATGGCTCTTCAGTCCCACCATGACCTGGATTGCGCCGAAATTCGTGACCTGGGCGGCGGAATGCCAGGTGGTGCCCGAGGTCAGCTCGTCGCGTTCCAGCAAGACCACATCGGTCCAGCCTTCCTGGGTCAGGTGGTAGAGCGCGGAACAGCCAGCGATGCCGCCGCCGATCACCACCGCCCGCGCATGAGATCTCATTCGCTCCCCTCCCCGAAAGGCCGCACCTAGCTGAACCCCTTGCCTCGCCTCCGTCAAGCAGCGATCCTGCCGAGCGGGAACCAGGGGGACACGATGACCCAGTCACGCCGGGGCGGCGGGCGCAAGGCCCGGATCGAGATACGGACCGCGCCCCGGGCGCTGGTCAACCCCGCGCCGCCGGGGCAGGCGGGGGGACAGTATCGCCCGCTGAGCGAAGCGGACATGCGCGCGATCTACGCCACCGCGCTGCGGCTGTTGGCCGAGCTTGGCATGGGCGAGGCGCCGGATTGGCTGGTCGAGCGGGCAGTAACGGCTGGCGCAACCACAAGCGACGCTGGCCGGCTCTGCTTGCCAGAGACGATGGTCGAGGACATCGTCGCGGGCGCCCGCAAGATTATAGTCTTCCATGGGCGCGATCCGGCGCATGATTTCGAGCTGGGCGGCGAGCGGGTTCATTTCGGCACCGGAGGCGCGGCGGTGCAGACGCTGGACCTGGAAAGCGGGACCTACAGGCCGTCGACGCTGCGCGACCTCTACGACTTCGCCCGGCTTGCTGACCGGCTGGAGAATGTAAGCTGGTTCACCCGGTGTTGTGTGGCCACCGATCTCGAGGACATCACCGATCTGGACATCAACACGGCCTATGCCTTGCTTCGCGGAACTACCAAGCCCATGGGCACCTCGTTTACCCTGGCCGAGACCGTGGACCCGATTGTCGACATGTTCGACCTGGCGCTGGGAGGCGAGGGGCGGTTCCGCGAAAGACCGTTCTGCAAGGCGCATATCTCTCCGGTGATCTCACCCCTGCGGTTCGGTGAGGACGCGCTGGAAGTGACCCAAACCTGCATCCGGCGCGGCGTGCCGCTGAATTGCATCATCGCGGCGCAGTCCGGGGCAACGGCGCCAGCGACCCCGGCTGGGTTCCTGGCGCAGTCGCTGGCCGAGACGCTGGCAGCGCTGGTTGTCGTGAACCTGCTGGCGCCGGGCTATCCGATGATCTTCTCCAACTGGCCCCTGGTGATCGATCTGCGAAGTGGCGCGTTCTCGGGCGGCGGGGGCGAGAGCGCGGTGATGAACGCGGCCTCGGCGCAGATCATCAACTGGCTGGGATTGCCGTCGGGCGTCGCGGCCTCGATGTCCGACGCCAAGGCTGTGGATGCCCAGATGGGGGCCGAGAAGGCGCTGACCGCGCTCGCGACCGGATTGGCTGGGGCCAACATGGTCTACGAGAGCGCGGGCATGATGGCGGCGTTGCTGGGGGTCTCGTTCGAGGCCTTCGTGTTGGATGACGAGATGCTGAGCCAGGTGAACCGGGTGATCCGGGGCATCGAGGTGACCGACGAGACCCTGGGGTTCGAGGCAGTCAGTGACGCGGTTTTCGGCGAGGGCCATTTCCTGGGATCGGCGCAGACGATGGCGGCGATGGAACGGGACTATTTTTATCCGCGCTTGGCCGATCGCGAGCCGCCGGTCACCTGGGCCGAACGGGGCGCGAAGGACGTCTGGCAAAAGGCGCGTGAGCGGGCCAGGGCGATCCTGGCCGAGCCCGATCCGGGGTATCTCGACCCGGCGGCTGACCGGGCGATCCGGGCGCGGCATCGAATCCTGTTAAACGTGTGATCAGGTCGCCGCTTCTGGCGCGCTGGGCTCTGCGTTCGGCCGGTGGCCGACCTCATCCATGTCATAGCCAAAATGGTGTATCCAGCCAGCCAGCAGCTGATCGAGCAGGGCGCGCTGATCCTGGCTTGCGCGGCCGGTCCACCGGGTCAGCATGTCCGGTGCTTCGCTTTTCATGTCCAGGGGCGCGGGGTCGAGGCCCAGCCAGGCGCCCAGCGCCTGGCGCGTGTGATCGGGTGCCGTGACGATGTCCTCGATATGGACGCGCATGAGCGGTAACTCCAGGTCCGCCGCTTCGGCCTCGGCCACCAGCCATTGCCGGCAATAGCTGGCGACCCAACTGGCTGCGCTCTCGAGCCGGTCCGGACCCCAATTCATGGTCGTCAGCGACCAGGCGATCGATCTGGGATCGCGCATCACGTGCAGGTACTTCGCTTCAGGAACGAGGCGCGCCAGGAACCGGATCGCGAGCAGGTTATGGGGCGTTTTCTCAAGGAAGTAGGCTGGTGCGCCCGCGCGCTCGCCCCAGGCCAGGGCCGCGATATCGGTCAGTAGCCGGTGCGCCTGCGAGAGGAAAACGTCGGACCCCTGGGCGACCGGATGGCCGTTTTCACAAAGTTCCGCCGTGAAGCGGCGGAAGCAGTCGGCCCACGCGTCTTCCGGTGCGAGGCTCGTTAGCTCGGTCTGGCCGAATTGCCCCCGGAGCAAAGCCCGCTCGATATAGCCGAATTGGCCTAGCGCGACGGCGGCGCGGTTCGGTGAATAGGTTTCGACGAGAGCATGAAATAAGTCCTGTAAGCCATTTTTTTCGCATAAGATTTTCAACTCTACTCCGCGCAACGCGGCGATCCGCGGATGGAACCCCAGCCGCTCGGCGACGAAGCTGGTGCCGCTGCGCCCCGGACCGCCTAAGATAAGAAACCGCACCGGCTCGGCCCGCTACTCAGACCGCGACCCGACCCGCGATGCCGCCGAGGCGAACCAGTGCGCCGAAGGCGCCGTGTGCTTCGGCGGCGGCGCGGGCGGGCGGGGTGGCCTGCAGATAACTCTCGCCCGCGAATTCCGGTCCCGGCGCGCGGTTCTCACGGTTGCCGTCGTGCAAGAAATGGGCGAGTGGTGTCGAGACAGAGCCGAGCCGGAACGCGGTCTCGACGTCGCGATTATTCGCCAGATACCATCGGCTGTCGAAGAACTCGACCGGCTCGAGGCCGGATGGCAGACCGACCGTCAGATAGTGCCACAGCAATGTACCCTCTCGCCGGCCCGCATGGGCGGAGAGCGGCCAAGGGTCGTGCCCGCTCGCCCGGTCGAAATAGTAGGACGAAACGAAGAACGGATTGGGGTCGTGGAATTGCCGCGCGCCGATGCGCTCGTAGTGATCGAGCGCGTCCCGGTAGGTGCCCGCGGCGATGGCCGCGAGCGCCTTGGGGTAACGGTCCAGGTAGAAGTCTGCGTCGAAGAGATCGCGATACGCCTGTTCCAGTCGGTGTGGCGCCAGGCAGAGCCCGGCAATCGCGCCCGGCCGGTTGGCGCGCAGCCAGTTGCGATAGCTGGGCGCGTCGGCCGGGCAGGCGTAAGGATCCGGGAAGGCGTCCCGCAAATCCGCATGGCGCCGGTAGAGGCGCCGCGCCGCCGGAGTGATGTCGGTGCCATCGTCGAAGAAATCGTGGCCGGGTGCATGGTGCTCGAGCGCGGCCTGGCGATGCCGTGCGATCGCCTCTTCGTAGAGCCGCTCGATCTCGGCGACCGCGGCATTGCCCGGATCGAAAATCTCGCGCACGCGTCGGTGGGTTCCGGCGGGTCCAGTGCCGGAAAAGTGATAGGTGATCAGCGGCAGGCCGTCGACCTCGAAGCTGGCGGGGTCTCCGGCACGGGTCTGAACGATCTCGCGCCCGGCCAGGTTCCAGCTCGCCACGTCCAGATTGGGCTGTTTCAGGATCCGCACGCCGTCAAAGATCGCCGGGGCCAGGTCGCACCAGCGCTGATCGGTGAAAAGGCCGCGCTGCCGGTCGTCGAAGCAATGAGCGTCCAGCCGGTCGCGCCACCAGGCGGCAAACGCGCGCCCGCGTGCATCCGCGCGAAGGATCAGGTGACCGAGGTTGTAGACGCCATGGGCAGCGACCGAGACCTCGGTCATCTCGACGCCGATCTCGCTTTGCTCGGGCGCCAGGATATGGGGGACCAGGCCGATTGAATCGTCGCCCAGATATCCGTCGAGTGGCGTCAGCGGATGGTAGAGCACCACATCGGGGTCGAGATAGAGGATCAAGTCCGCCTCATCCTCCTCCGCGATCAGGCGCATCAGCGCACGCCCCTTCACTGCGGTGCAGAGCTCCATGACATTGTGCTGGAAGATCCAGCCTCGGTCGAAGCCGAGGTCTTGGGGCAGCCAGACGCGGTTGAAGGGTTCGGTGGCTGCATCGAACCAATCGGGCGGCACATCGTTGAGACAGAGGGTCAGGCTTGCCTCCGGCTCGACTGCCGCCAGGCTTTCGGCCAGGGCGCGGGCTTTCGGCAGATAGTTGAGCGCCGCGCTTGTATAGACCGCGATTTTCATGCCGCGGCCTCGGTCGTCGTGCTTTCCGGTGCCGACGTGCCGGGCTCGCCAGGCGAGGCGGCAGGGCAGCCATCGGAATAGTCTCCGCGCAGGCGCGCGTTTTCCGCCGTCAGCAGCCGCGTCTGCCGCTCGGCGCGGGCGAGAGCATTGCGCAGATCGCTGATTGTCTGATGCCCCACCGCCTGCGCCGCGCTCTGTTCGCGGGTGAGCAGCGCCCAAGTGCCGGGGCCCGCGACCTGCGGATTGCGGGCGAGATCGGTCAAATAAAGGGCGATGTCCCGGCTCCACGTGCGCCGGTCGGCGAGTGCGATCGAGTGGCCATCGTGGGGCCTGAGCGAGATATGGCCAAAGAGACCGGCCATCTCGACGATTTCGGGCAGGCCTGGATCGGTAAGCACCAGCAGTGCCAGCGCGTAGTCCTCGCTGAGATCGTGACGGAACTCGAAGGCCGCCAGCCGCTCGATCAGCCGCTCGCGAGGCATCAGTAGGGCACAGACAGGCAGGCAGTTGATGCCGCCAAACATGTCACGCCAGCTGCTGGCCGGGTAATGGGTACGGGGCGTGGAGTTGGCAAGGATGTGCCGCCCGCCCGGGGTCTCTACCCATTCCTCCTCGTGCACCTGTGCGCTGGTGACGATAAGCGGCTCGGCGCCCAGGAACAGCGCTTGGCGCATCTCGTCGAACGCAAAAAGGTCCACATAGTCATCGTCATCCATCACCGCCACGTGGGTGCCGTTGGCGGCGTGCAGCCCGGCGATCAAGTTGGTCACCCGGCTATGTCCATCGGCCGGATTGTGTTGGAGCCTGAGACGCAAATTCACGAAGCGTGTGCTGAGCCGCTCGAATGCCGCGTCGCAGGTCTCCAGGTCCGCGTCGCTGGAGAGCACGATTTCAATCGCGCCGTGCTCGGGCCGGGCACGGCTGATCGAGGTCAGGAGGCGGTCCAAGAGATGCGGCCGGTCGAACCGGGTCCGGGTCACAATGCTGAGCGAAAGCGGCGTGCAGTGGCGCTGCGCGACAGCACTGATCGCTTTGTCGAGGTCGCGTTCTGGCCCCGCGATCGATGCCGTGCCGTCGTGTTGCCCGTCGATCTGGACCGGTCCCATCAAGGTTTCAACGGCGATGTCCGGCAGGGCCGGGCCGAACCAGACCCTCAGGTCACGCTGCAGCTTGACCGCGTCGCGGGCCCTGAGTGCGCCGTCGATCCCGGCGATGAGCTCTGGCGCGAAGACGGCCAGCCGGTCCTCGAGATAGCCTTGCAGGCAGAGCAGAATCTCGAGCCCGGTCTCGGGCAGGACCCGGCCGCCCATCGCCAAGAGCCGGATCCACGCCGCATCGGCCAACCACAGGTCGGGTAATGGATCGATCAGGGGTTTTGGACGGATATCCGTTGGCAGGAACGGCGATTTGTTGGCGTAAAGCGCGCAGACCCGGGCCGAGGATGCGGTCAGCCCTCCCGCCGCGGCGATCGACCACGGGCCCGCGATCTGGCCGATCCTTTCGAGCGCCGCAGCGATCCGGCCTGGCAAGCCGGCGTCGAGGACCAGCTTTGGGTTGCGGATCACGGCCAACGTTTCGACACCCGGCTCGGCCGCAAGCGCCGCAACCAGATGCCCGGTCTGGGCCGAACGGTGGCGGGTCACCGGGCCGGCGTCGGCCAGAAACGCGGTCTCCAGATCGCCGCTGGCGCTCAGCCGGTCGCGCTCGAGCAGGAAGGCGGTGCGTTCGAGCCCCGGCGCGGCGATCCGGAAGGAAAAATGCATCTCTTGATCCCTGTCTATTGTTGGTTATGCCGAATTGCGCAACATCTCGCCGCCCTCATCGGCCAGGGCGCGCAGATAGGTGCCGTAGTCGGTGCGTCCATGGCGCTGGGCGAGGGCGCGCAGCTCGGCCTTGCCGATCAGGCCGCGCCGATAGGCAATTTCCTCGATGCAGCCGATCTTCGTGCCCTGGCGTGTTTCAATGGTGCGGATGAAGTCGCCCGCGGCGATCAGATTGTCGGGTGTCCCGGTGTCGAACCAGGCGAAACCGCGCCCCAATTGCTGGCAGGACAGCGTTCCTTCGCTCAGGTAGGTGTCGAGCAGGGCCGTGATCTCGAGCTCGCCGCGCGCCGAGGGGCGCAGACGCCGGGCCCGCGCGCTGGCGCGATGATCGAGGAAATAGAGGCCCGTTGCCGCAAGGTCGGATTTCGGCCGGGTTGGCTTTTCCTGCAAGCTGGCGACCTGGCCATCAGGACCGATTTCAACGACGCCATAGGTGCGCGCGTCGCTGACCTGGTGCGCGAAGATGCAGGCGCCCGAGCGGGCGCTTTCCGCGCGCGCAAGCAGCGAACCAAGCCCGGCGCCGAAGAAGATATTGTCGCCCAGCACCATCGCCGAGGCGGCGCCGTCCAGGAAATCCTCGGCCAGGAGATAGGCCTGAGCCAGCCCCTCGGGCGCCGGTTGCGTGATGTATTCCAGTCTGAGCCCCAGATTCGTGCCGTTACCCAGCAGATCGCGGAACGCCTCGCGGTCGCGGGGCGTTGTAATGATCGCGATCTCGCCGATCCCCGCCAGCATCAAGACGCTCAGCGGGTAGTAGATCATCGGCTTGTCGTAGACCGGTAAAAGCTGCTTCGAGACGCTGATTGTCAGCGGATGCAGCCTTGACCCGGCTCCGCCCGCCAGCACGATGCCCTTGCGTTTCTTCATCGGTCCGACCTCGCGATTGATCAGGCGCTGGCGCCCGTTTCCGGTTTCCGAATGGTCACCGAACGTGCTGACCAAAGGGTTAAAGCTTAGGGGCGCGGTGGCATTTTTCGCCGGGGTCCAATGCTGGGTCATCGCCTATCCCGGATGTTGTAGGCACCGAGCACCAGGATGCTCCAAATCGCGAGCGCCAGAAGGAAGATGGAAGCGATCAGAAGGGGCCGGTCCGGATATTCCGGCTCGTCCGAAAGGGTGGGCTCGATATGGGCGGCGAGATAGCGCTGGCGCCGCCGCGCCTCAGCCTGGGCCTGCTGATAGGTGGCCAGCGCCACCGTATAGGCTTGCTCGGCAAATTCCCGGTCGACCACCAGTTCCTCGAACTCGCCGACGATCTGGCTGAGCGCCCGGCCGCCGCCATCGTCGCTGGTGCCAGCGCCCAACCGGGTGCGCTCGACGGCGATCCGGGCCTCCAGCGAGTCAATCTGGCGCCGGAGCAGCGTGATCCGGGGCGCGGTCTCGTCCAGGGCCCCGCTGAGCAATTCCATCTGCACCCGGGCCTGGGACAATTCCTCCTCGAGACCCGCGACCAGGCCGATGGCGACACGGGCGTTCTGCGAAGGATCGACTTCCTGCTCGATATCGCGGAAGTCGCGCAGCCGCACGCGGATCGCGCGCAGATCCTCCTTTGCCTCGGCCAGTTCATGCGCCGCATGACGGACCGCGTCCTGGCGGGCGGTTTCGGTCAGGCGCTCGACCAGGTCCGAACTGGAGGCCAGGATCGCCGCTGCAATTTGGCGCGCCTCATCAGGGCGGAAGGCGCGGGCTTCGACGCCGATGATCCCGGTAGCCGGGTCCAGCGCGACGTCGACCACACGGTTCCAGTAGTCGACTAGATCCTCGATGGGCTGGTCGCCGCCCAACGTGAAGACCCAATCGCGCGGAGCCCGGTTCAGAAAATCCTCCAGCGGCAGGCGCGCGCCCACCGCCTCGACGATCTCCTGGCTTTGGATGTAGTCGTAGAGGATCTGTCCATCGGTCAGCACGCTGGAATTGCCAAGCTGGGTAACCGCGCCCAGGATCTCAAGCGGGGCCGAGGCTTGGTTCGAACGGATCGAGAAGGCGACGCGCGACGCATAGCGGTCGGCCGCGACATAGATCAGATAGGCGGCGGACAGCGCGGCCGGCAGCGCGACCATGACCAGAAACGAGAGTGCGATCACCCAGTGCCGCCGGCGTGGGCGTGCGGGTGGCGCGCCGAGCAGGACCGCCTTCTCGATGCGCGGTTGGGCGGTGCTGGATTGGACTGGGTCCAGGTGCTTCTGCGGCTGGCCGTCCGGCACGGTCGTTGCTCCTCAGGCGGGCAGGGGTTTGGCCAGCACCGCCTCGTAGGCGTCCGCCGCCCCCTGGACCGAGTTGAAGTAGAACAGGCGCCCCGCCTCGATCAGGATGCCTGCGTCGCAGAACTCGCGCAGCAACGCTGGGCTGTGCGAGACCATGATCACCCGTGCCCGGTCCATCCGCTGGCGGAACGCCTCGGCGCATTTGCGCCGGAAGGCGGTGTCGCCGACGCCGATTACCTCATCGACCAGGTAGACCTGAAAATCGACACCCATGCTGAGCGCGAAGGCGAGCCGCGCCTTCATGCCCGCCGAGTATGTGCTGACCGGCGGGTGGTAGAAGGCACCGAGCTCGGAGAAATCCTGCACGAACTCCTCGAGCGCACCGCTGTCGCGGCCGTAGATGCGTGCCACGAAGCGGGTGTTCTGAGCGCCCGTCAGCGACGGGTGGAACGAGCCGGCGAAGCCGATCGGCCAGGAGAACCGCCGGTGGCGCATGATCCGGCCGCGGTCGGGACTCAGCGTCCCGGCGATCAACCGGATCAGCGTCGACTTGCCAACGCCATTGCGGCCGAGGACCGCGATGCTGCGGTCCTCGGGCAGGGCGAAGCTGGCATCGATCAGCACATGTTTGGTGACCCCGTTCTTGCGGAACCGCTTCGAGACGCTATGGAACGTGATCATGATTCGGCCAGCCGGCCGGAACCGACCCGCATCATCGCGAGCCCGGCGACGATCAGGCCCAGTGTCAGGGCCAGGACATAGACGTGGCTGACATGACTGGCGTCGTAGGCCGGGTAGAAACCTGCCCGCATCAGCCCGACCAGGTGGATGATGGGGTTCCACCACAGCACCTCGCGCACGTAGGCTGGCATCGAGGCGAAGGTGAAAAAGACCGCCGAGACCTGGAACAGCGGCCTCGCGATCACGCCGTAGATCAGCTCCCACGTCTTCGAGAAGGCGAAAAGAGTGCAGTTGACGAGCCCGACACCAAGACCCAGCAGCGCGGCCAGCGCCAGGCTGGCCATCAGGGGTAGGGGCCGGATCTGCACCTGGTCGGCGAAGACCGCAAGGATGCCAGCAAAGACGATGGCAGCGACAGCCAGCCCGGTCAGCCCCTGAAGCAGAAACCGCGCCAGCACCGTATCGAGAGGGCCGACGACCGGGTAGGAGAGGAGTGGCCGATTGACATGGATCGAGCGCCCGGTCAGCGCCGCGATGTCGTTGTAGTAGCTGAACGCGATGTAACCTGTGGCATAGAATAGCGGAAAACTGCGCCCGATCGGCGGGCTGTGGGCGATTTGCGAGAAGGCCAGCGAAAGTAGCGCGATGAAGGCCAAAGGTTCGATCAGCGCCCAAAGGTAGCCCGCCCACGAACCCCCGAACCGGGTTGCCATTTCCCGGACCAATAATGCGAAAAGCACCCTCGCCGAGGCGAGAGTGCTTTCCGAAACCTGGATGGGCTCGTTGGGGTTCATGCGCCAACCGTTAGGGAGGGATCGTTAACTCAAGATTAAAGCCGAGGCCGGAAAGTAGCGGCCGTGGCCGGTGGTCATCTGCCCGCGTTCCGCGCCGGCTGGAACAGAAGAAGTCTGGGAGAGATTGCCGCATGATCCCGTCGCTGTTGTCGCGCGTGCTCCCGGCCCCTGGCTCCCCTAGCGCGGATCTCTACTTCATGAATGCCTGCGGCGATTTCCTTGAGCGCGGGGTGACCCGGCTGGCGCCGACGGTGTTTGTCTCGGCCTCCGCCTGTCTGGTGATCCGTCATGGGCTGGGGGCGGGGCCACTGCCACCGCGGCGGCGGTTGATCTACTTTCTGGACGATCTTCCCCAGGCCGGGATCGCCGATCCCTCGCTGCCGTTCCGGTACCGCCAGAAGCTGCGTCTGGTCGAGGCCGCGGCCCTTGCGCAATACGGTCCGCGCGCGGATCTGGTGGTCAGCTCGGCGAATCTTAGCCGGATGACCGGGCGCGCGGCGCCGGTGATCCACCCCTATTGGTCCGAGCGCATTGCCTGCCAAAGACATTTCGCTCGGGTTCTGGATGGGAGGGGCCCGATCGATATCGCGTTTCTGGGCAGTTCGGTGCATCGGGGCGGCTTGGCATTTCTTGCACCGGTCATCGAACGGGTGCTGGCCGCCGAACCCCGGGCGAGATTTCACTTGGCCGAACGTCATCGTCTGCCGCCAATGCTGGCCGCGCATCCGCGCGTGCAGCGCATCCCCGGCCGCGGCTGGCGCGCCTATCGCAAAGGGCTGACGGCCAGGCGCTTTCACATCGCGCTCTATCCGCTGATCGAAACGCCGTTCAACATGGCGCGCTCGCGCAACAAGCTGATCGAGCATGGGGTTGCGGGGGCGGCCCCGATCTACACGGCGGCCTGGGGGCCGTCCGGACTGGCGGCGCGGAGCGGCGCCGGGCTGGCATTGGCGAATTGTCCTGCGCTTTGGGCGGATGCGGTTCTGCGCCTGATTTCGCGTCCGTGGGAGGCGAAAGAAATGGCGGCCGGTGCGGGCGCGCTTGCCCGAAAGCTGGACGATCCCGCACCCCAGCGCGATCTTTAGTCGGGCCTATTGGGGGTGGCGAGTGATGCGGCTGCATGAGCGCTTGCTCGGGCGCGTCCCGCCGCCCGTATGGCGCCTGGGCCATGTGCGGCGCCGGTTGGTCGAGCGTCTGGCGCACTTGGTCCTGGGCGTGATCCTGCGGATGGGCTTGTGCCCGGTTTTGCCGCGCGGGGTGATGGCGTCGCTGCAACGGACGCTCGTTCACGCGTCGCTGCAACGGACGCTCGTTCACGCGTCGCTGAGCTTCGATTCGGCGGTTATCTGGCGGCGAACCCGGATGTCCGCGCCGCCGGCATGGATCCGCTACGCCATTACCTGTGCTATGGCTGGGCCGAGGGGCGCGACCCCGCGCCTGACTTCGACGAGGCGCGCTATCGCTGGCAGGCCGGGCTATCGCAGCGAGACCGGATCAGTGGCCTGGGGCATTACTTGGTCAAGGGCCGGGCCTGCGGATTTGGCCCCCAGAACCATGCTGTGCGCCGTGCCGACGATGACGCCGCGGCGGTGGAGGCGGCTCTGGCCCGGCTCGCACGGATCGATCCGCCCGCGGCCGTCGAGCCGGCCGTTGACGTGATTGTGCCGGTCTATGCGGGCCGTGCCGAGACCCTCCGCTGTTTGGCCAGCGTTCTGGAGGCGGCGAACCGCACCGGTCATGCCTTGGTCGTCGTGGACGATCATGGCCCTGACCCAAAGCTGCGCGCGGATTTGCGGATGTTGGCCGGGCGCGGGTTGATCGAACTTTTGGTGCCGAAGCGCAATCTGGGCTTTGTCGGCGCAGTCAATCTGGCCTTGCGCCGGCAGCAAGGTGCCGGGCGTGATGTCATCTGGCTCAATGCCGATACAGAGGTCTTTGGCGATTGGATCGACCGGCTGCGCAGGGTGGCCTTTTCGGCGCCTGACGTGGCGACGGTGACGCCGTTGACCAATAACGGCACCATCTGCAGCTATCCGCGCTTCGATACCGACAATTGCGAGGCGTTGGAGCTGGATTGGGCGGCGCTCGACCGATTGGCGGCCGAGGTGAACCGGGGCCAGACGGTCGGGCTGCCGACATGTGTCGGCTTCGCGGTCTATGTGCGCCGCGCGGCGATCGAGGCATTGGGCCTGCTCGACGACCGCGCCTTCGGACGCGGCTATGGCGAGGAAAACGACTTCTCGCAGCGTGCGATCCGTGCCGGATGGCGCAATCTGGCGGCGGGGGAGGTCTTTGTGTGCCATATCGGTCAATGTTCGTTCGGGGCCGAGCGGGCGCGCCGGGTTGCGAAGGCGATGCAGGTTCTGGCCCGGCGCTATCCGAGCTATCCGCGTGACGTTGCGGCGTTTGTCGCGGCGGATCCGATGGCGCGTCTGCGCCGTGCGTTGGACCTGGCGCGGCTGAAGCGGCTGGCGGCCGGGCGCCGCCGGGTGCTGATTGTCACCCATTCGCTGGGCGGCGGCACCGAGCAGCATGTGGACGAGGAGATCGCAAGGCTGACCCAGGGCGGCGCCGGGATCGTGCTGATGCGTGGCGGGGCAGGCGGGACCGGTACGGTCCGGCTCGATCACCCAGAGGCGGGTGCTTTGCCGAGCCTCGAATCGGTGTCGGTCGGTGGAGCGGAGCTTATCAGCCTCCTCGGCACGTTGGGGATCACCGAGATCCGGCTCCACCACTTGGCCGATTTCGGCCGTGACGCGGCGCGCCGGATGGCTTGGCTGATCGATGCTGTGGACCTGCCTTTCGAGGTGACCGTGCATGACTACCTGGCGGTCTGCCCGCGAATCAATCTGGTGGACAATGCGGGCATGTATTGCGGCGAGCCGGGCCCGCCTGGCGCCGAGCGCGCCTGCCAGAGATGCCTGATCCGGCGGCGGTCTCGCTTCGGCGCGCCCGATATCACGCGTTGGCGGCAGGCGCATGGGCGTCTGCTGTCAATGGCGCGCATCGTGAAGGCGCCCGATCGCGATGTAGCCGAGCGTCTTCGCCGCTATTTCCCGGATCTGACGGCGCTGGTTGTGCGGCCTCATGACCGTCGACCTGCCATGACCTGTGACCCGGCGCGCCAGCGACGGTCTGGGCCGCTGAGGGTCACGGCGATCGGCGCAATTGGGCCGATCAAGGGATTTGATGTGTTGCTGGGCCTGGCGCGCGAGGCGGCACCGGACGGCCTGCATCTGACCGTGATCGGGCATACCCGGAACGACCGGGCCGCGTCGGCAGCCGGCATCTCGGTAACTGGGCGATACCGGAATGACGATCTCCCGCGCCTGATCGATGCGGCCAGCCCTGACCTGATCCTAATTCCGTCGATCTGGCCCGAGACCTATTGCTATGCCTTGTCCCATGCCCTGGCCTCGGGCCGCATGGTTGCAGGCTTCGACATTGGGGCGATCGGCACGCGGCTGCATGACGCGGCACAGGCGGGTTATCCTTCCTTCGTTCTGCCGTTGGCGATGTCGCGTGACCCCGCGGCGCTATGCCAGGCGCTGCATGACATAGTGCGGCTCGAGGACTTGCGGGAGAACGGATCGGGGACAGAGTCGTCTTTGGTGCACTCGGCTTAGGCGGCGTGGCCTGAAGCGATTGCGTCCGCGATGCGCGCGAACGGCTCGGCGATCTCGCGCTCGAGCCGGGCCATGTTCTGCGCGCTGATTCGAAGATAACCCTCCGGCGCCATGGCCCAATCGCAGCCGCCCGCCGCGATGCGGGTAAGCAGGCGGTCGCGCAGAGGACCGCGATGCGCTTGGCGCAAACGGCCCGTCAGGTAGAGCGCGCCCGCGGGGAGCGAATGGTTGACCGGGCCCATGGCCGGGGCGACCGGGACGCCTGCGAAGGCCTCGAACGGCGCCAGGACCGATGTATCCGCCTGATTTTCCGCGATCCGCACATGGGTGACCCAATCCGGCCCCGCCGCGTCGACCCAGACCCGATAGCGGCGAGCCAGATCGATTGAACCGTTCCTCAGGACATGGCTCACGAAGGAATCAATCGAGTCATAGAACGGACCGCCATCCACCGTTTTGACGTATTGATTGAAAAGCGAGCTCAGCCACGGTCCCAGGTCCCGGCTAAAGACCAGGAACTGCGCCTCGGCGCCGAGACCACGCAAATCCTCCATGAATGTTGCGATGGCATCGGGTTGGCCGAGCGACAGGTATTCGCTGGAGACGATCATGCGCCCGCAGCCACGCTCGCGAGCCCGCGCTGCCAGCCAGCCGAGGCTGCGCCGGGTGACGCCCTCGGCGTCGGGGCCAAAGCCGTAATATCTTGAGAGCCCGTACTGAGCGGCCCGCTCGCCTTCAACCGCATAGAAAACGCCGCGCCGGCGCAATGCCGATTGCGATCCCGCCAGCGCGT
Organism: Paracoccaceae bacterium; assembly: GCA_029862205.1. GTDB lineage: Bacteria > Pseudomonadota > Alphaproteobacteria > Rhodobacterales > Rhodobacteraceae > Thermohalobaculum. Next base: position 16,161 of record JAOTXT010000056.1, on the reverse strand, counting down.
GCTGGATGTAGCTGGAGGCACATTTATTGAAGCCGAGATGGACCAGGATCTGCATTCTGCCCTCGGTCGCGGGGCAATCGTGCCGCGTCCGGGCAGGGTGCGTCCCTTCGGTTAATGGCAGGTAAATTGACCGCGAACGCTCACTTCGCGAGCGTCCGCCCGGCGATCTTCTCCATCCGCTCGGCCAGCGAGATGTCCTTGCCGGTCAGCCCGCCGGTGTCGTGGGTGGTCAGCCGCACCTCGACCCGGTTGTAGACATTCGACCATTCCGGATGGTGGTTCAGATGCTCGGCCTCGAAGGCGGCCCGGGCCATCCAGGCCATCGCGTCCCGAAACCCGCGGAACTGGAATGTCTTCGTTATGGCCGTGCCATCATCGCTGGCGGACCAGCCGGCCGCCTGCAGGTCCGGGGTCAGGGCCGCATTCTCCGTCATCGGCGTCCTCCTCCGTCGACGCGCAGTCTACCGGACAGGTCCGGACCCGCCACGCGCTCGTCGCTCAGCCCGGATCAGCCGTGAAACCGGCGGCTTCGATGCCGGCGATCGCGGCGGCCTCGTCATTGTCGGAATTGTCGCCGCTGATCCCGACCGCGCCGGCAATCACACCCTTGCGGTCGCGTACCAGAACGCCGCCCGGAACCGGGATCATTCCGTGGTCGAAGATCCGTCCCGCCGCCAGCACGAAATAGGCTTGTTGCTCGGCGCGGTTGAACAGTGCGCGCGAGCCGATCCCCATCTCCAGCGCGCCGTTCGCCTTGCCGCGGGCGATCTCGAAGCGTCCGTTCGAGGCGCCGTCCTCGCGCTCGAAGGCTTTTAGGTGGCCTCCGGCATCCAGCACGCAGACGGCTAGGGGCTGCATCCCCGCCTCGCGGCCCTTGGCCAGCGCCGATGAGACGATCTTGCGCGCCTTGCGCAGGGTGATTGCGGTCATGGATCAGCCCTCCCTTTTCCGCTGAAGTCGGCGCGCATGGAGCGCCGGTTCGGTGTAACCGTTGGGCCATTCGGTGCCCTTGAAGACCAAATCGCAGGCGGCCTTGAAGGCGACCCCGTCAAAGCCCGGCGCCATCGGCCGATAGGCCGGGTCGCCCGCGTTCTGCTGATCGACCACGGTGGCCATGCGCTTCATGGTCTCCATCACTTGGTCCTCGGTGGTGATTCCGTGGACCAGCCAGTTGGCGATGTGCTGGGACGAGATGCGCAAGGTAGCCCGGTCCTCCATCAGTCCGACATCGTTGATGTCCGGCACCTTCGAGCAGCCGATCCCCTGATCGACCCAGCGCACCACGTAGCCCAGGATCCCTTGCGCGTTGTTGTCGAGTTCTGCCTGGACCTCGTCTGGCGACCAATTCGCGCCGCGCGCCAGCGGCATGGTCAGGACGGCGTCCAGATTGGCCCGGCCGCGGCCTGCAATCGCGTCCTGGCGTTCGGCCACGTTGACCTTGTGATAGTGGGTCGCGTGCAGTGTCGCCGCGGTGGGCGAAGGCACCCAGGCCGTGTTTGCGCCCGCCTGCGGGTGGCCGATCTTCTGCTCCAGCATCGCCTCCATGAGGTCGGGCATGGCCCACATGCCCTTGCCGATCTGCGCGACACCCTTGAGCCCGCATTCGAGCCCGATATCGACGTTCCAGTCCTCGTAGGCCGCGATCCAGGGCTGGGCCTTCATCTCGGTCTTGCGGATCATCGGACCGGCCTGCATCGAGGTGTGAATCTCGTCGCCGGTCCGGTCGAGGAAGCCGGTATTGATGAAGGCGACCCTGCTCTTGGCGGCGCGGATGCATTCCTTGAGGTTCAGCGTGGTGCGCCGTTCCTCGTCCATGATGCCGATTTTAACCGTGTTCGGGGCCAGGCCGAGCATTTTCTCGATCGCGCCCATCAGGTCGTTCGCGGTGGCGACCTCTTCGGGTCCGTGCATCTTTGGCTTGACCACATAGACCGATCCCGCGCGCGAGTTCCTGGCGCCAGAGGTCTTCATCAAGTCGTGGAGCGCGATCATGATCGTGCAGACCGCGTCCATGATCTCTTCCGGGATCTCCGAGCCATCGGCCAGATGGATCGCCGGATTGGTCATCAGCGGCCCGACATTCCTTACCAGCATCAGCGAGCGGCCGGGCAGGGACAGCGGGCGCCCATCTGGCGCTGAGTAGTTCCGGTCCGGGTTCAGGCGCCGTGTGAAGCTGTGACCACCCTTGGAGACGGGCTCGGTCAAATCGCCCCTCATAAGGCCCAACCAATTTCGGTAGCTGACGACCTTGTCCTCGGCATCGACCGCGGCCACCGAGTCTTCGCAGTCCATGATCGTCGTGATCGCGGACTCGATCATCAGGTCCGCGATCCCTGCCGGATCGTCCTTGCCGATCGCATTGTGGGGGTCGATCAGGACGTCGATATGCAGGTTGTTGTTCTTCAGCAGAACCGAATGGGGCGCCGTTGGATCCTCGGAATAGCCCGCGAATTGCGATGGATCCTTCAACTCGGTCTGCCGGCCGTCGCGCAAGGTGGGCACCAGACGGTGGTGGGCGACCACATAACGCACGACGTCGGAGTGTGAGCCCGCCTCCAGAGGCGCGACGTCGTCGAGGAAATCCTTGGCCCATCCGATCACCTCGGCTCCGCGCTCTGGGTCGTAGCCGCCGGGTTCGGGCGAGCTGCCCATGGCGTCGGTGCCGTAGAGCGCGTCATAGAGCGAGCCCCAGCGCGCATTCGCGGCATTCAGCGCGTAGCGCGCGTTCATCATCGGGACGACGAGCTGAGGCCCGGCGATGGTCGAGAACTCGGCATCCACATTCGGGGTATCGATCTGAAAATCGGGCCCTTCGGATTCCAGATAGCCGATCTCGCTCAGGAAATCCTTGTAGGCGGCTGGGTCGTGGTCCTGCCCGGCGCGGGCTTTGTGCCAATCGTCGATTTTCGCCTGGAGCGCATCGCGCTTGGCCACCAGCGCACGGTTCCTGGCGGAAAACTCGGCGGCGATCCTTCCGAATCCGTCCCAGAAAGTGGCGCTTTCAAGCCCCGTCGCCGGCAAAGCTTCGGTCTCGATGAATTCGAACAGCTCGCGTGCAACCGATAGGCCGCCAGCCGACACTCTCTCCGACATCTCGTCATCTCCGCGTCGCTTCGTCCGCGCCCCGGTTAGGGCAGCGGGTGTCGCCGCAACAAGACGCCGGGTCGGAGAGTTTTACACTGCGGAAAGAAAATTGCGCATTTTTATGTCGCGCAATGGATTCAGCTGTCGCGGTGGACCTTTTCGCGCCGCTCGTGCTGTTCCTGGGCCTCCAGGGACAGGGTAGCGATAGGCCGGGCGCTGAGGCGCCTGAGCGAGATTGGATCGCCAGTTTCCTCGCAATAGCCGTAGGTGCCCTCGTCGATCCGGCGCAATGCCGCGTCGATCTTCGAGATCAGCTTGCGCTGGCGGTCCCGGGTGCGCAGCTCCAGCGCCCGGTCGGTCTCGGCCGAGGCGCGGTCGGCTAGGTCGGGAATGTTCTGGGTCTCTTCCTGCATGTGGACGAGGGTTTCGCGGCTTTCGTCCAGGATTGATTCTTTCCAGCCGATCAATTTGCGGCGAAAGAATTCCTTCTGCCGCTCGCACATGAACGCTTCGCCCTTTTCCGGCACATACTCTTCGTCGATTTTTACTTCGATATTCATGCCATTCGACCCAGACACCCTGCGCTCCCCGAACAAAGGACCGATTTCGAGTGGCGCTTCTATAGATAAACCGATTGGCCTTGTCACGCCTTAAAACGCGATCAAATTTCCGCTATATCCCTTCACCCTTTGGAGAATCTCTGCGCCCGCCCAGGCGAGGCGGCGGCAAGGCGAAAGGCGGCGGAAATGCAGTTCAACGGCACGGCGGAGTATGTGGCGACCGAGGATCTGATGGTCGCGGTCAACGCCGCGATCCGCCTCGAACGGCCGCTTCTGGTCAAGGGAGAGCCCGGCACCGGTAAGACAGAGCTTGCACGCCAGGTTTCCGAGGCTTTGGGACTGGATCTGATCGAGTGGCACATCAAATCCACCACCCGCGCGCATCAGGGGCTCTACGAATACGATGCCGTCAGCCGCCTGCGCGATAGCCAATTGGGCGATGAGCGGGTCAAGGAGGTTCGGAATTACATCAAACCGGGCAAGCTGTGGGATGCGTTCTCGGCGGACCGGAAAGTGGTGCTACTGATCGACGAGGTCGACAAGGCGGACATCGAATTCCCGAACGACCTTCTGCAGGAACTCGACCGGATGGAGTTCCACGTCTACGAGACCGGCGAGACGATCCAGGCCCGGCACCGGCCGATCGTAATCATTACGTCCAATAACGAGAAGGAACTGCCCGACGCCTTCCTGCGCCGGTGTTTCTTCCATTTCATCGCGTTTCCGGACACCGAGACGATGACCCGGATCATTGATGTCCATTTCCCGGACATCAAGAAAGAGCTGGTCCGGTCGGCATTGACGCAATTCTATGAGATCCGGGAGACACCCGGTTTGAAGAAGAAACCTTCGACATCCGAGGTGTTGGACTGGCTGAAACTGCTGATGGCCGATGACGTAGCCCCGGCGACGCTGCGCGCGGACCCGAAATCGGCAATTCCGCCGCTGCACGGGGCGCTGTTGAAGAACGAGCAGGACGTGCATCTGTTCGAGCGGCTGGCGTTCCTGGCGCGGCGGCAGGGAGGATAGCGAGATGGAAACTACGATCCGCGCCTTGCGGGCGTCTGACGAGGCCGAATGGCGCCGGCTTTGGACCGGCTACCTGGAGTTCTATGAGGCATCCGTGGCGGAGGAGGTTTACCAGACCACCTTCGCGCGGCTTCTGGGCGACGGTCCGCACGACTTTCATGGGCTGATCGCCGAGCAGGACGGCAAGCCGGTGGGCCTGATCCATTACCTTTTTCACCGCCACTGCTGGCGGGTCGAGAACGTGATCTATCTGCAGGATCTTTATGTTGACCCGGCCGTGCGGGGAACCGGTGCCGGGCGCGCACTAATCGAGGCGGTCTACGCGGCGGGTGATGCCGCAGGGTGCCCATCGGTCTATTGGCTGACGCAGGACTTCAATGCGACCGCGCGGCAGCTCTATGACCGGGTTGCAACGCTGACATCATTCATCAAGTATCAGAGATAATGCGTTGTTTAGCATGGATTATAGCTGGCGCGTCGTTGCTGGTCAGTGCTTGCGGCCCGGACTCCGAGCCGCCGACGGAAGCAGGAACCGCAGCGGTCGCTCCCAGAGCGCCGTTACCGCTCGAACCTGCACTCGGGGCGTTGCTTCCCGCAGGCCATACGAGTTTTGACAATGACAGCCTTGCCGGGCTTTTCGCCATCATGTCCCACGAAGTGGAAGGCGGCGCCCGGCGGCCGCATCTGGTGCGCTACGAGGCCCTGGTGACCGTAACGCCAGAAGGCGCAATACCTGGCCTGGAGGCATTCCTCGACGGATACCTCGCCCAGTTACGTGCCGAGGCGGGCGTGCCAACCTCGCGGGGCGTGGGCGGAAATCTACTGATCCGCTTCGCGGACGGGCCGCGCTTCGCGCGCGCGGTGCCGGGCGCCGCTTGCGCCATCGCGGCGGGTGACGTGACCTGGCAGGCTTTTTCCCACGACCCGGAGGCGGCGAGCGGTGGAAGCATATCCGCGCTCGAGCGGATCGACCGGATGACGATATTCGTCCCCGACGACGCGTTGCCTTACCGCGTTCGAAATTGCCTGCTCGAGGAGATCCCTCAGGCGCTGGGGCTCTCGAGCGATCTTTTTGGCCTCGGCATGTCGAGCTTCAATGACGACGGCGCCCATATCTGGCCGACGAAGCTCGATTACCTGATGCTGCGGCTGCTCTATGCGCCCGAGATTGAGACCGGCCTCGACCGGCGCGAGACACGGGCAAGGGCGAATGCGTTGCTGGACCGGATCAATCCTCAGGGCCGGAACGCGCCACGCTTGCCACGTCTGCGCACCAGCGGGCTTGGTGAATGGTCAGATTCGATGGCCAAGGTGTTCTCACGGCGAACTTCCGGGCGCGCGCGGATCAAGTCGATAGACAAGGCGTTGACGCTGATCCAGGCGAACGCGCCTGGCTCGGCGCAGCACTGCCACACCCTGGTCACGGCGGGCCGGGTATTGTCGCGCCCTGATCCGGCTCGGGCGGTGGCAATGTTGGACCAGGCGCGCACCATCTGCGAGACGGCACATGGGCCGCAGGATGTGCGTCTTGCGCGGATTGGGCTCGAGAAAGCCTGTGCGCTGTTGCGGCTTGCTCGATACAATGAGGCGATCTCGCTGGCGGAGGCAACCTGGCCGATTTTCGCGGCTTATCGGCAGGACGAGCGACTGGCCGCGCTATATACGATTGAGGCGGATGCTCTGGCCGCGACCGAGCCAGGCAGCGAACGGGCAGCGCGCACGGCCGAACGCGCGCGCGCTTGGAATGCCTACGCGGTCGGCCCCGGGCGCCGGGCGTCGAACTGCCGGCCGAGCACAGGATAGGAGGGGACATGCTGGTGATCATCGCCTTTGCCGCGGGGTGCGCGCTTGGCTGGTATCGTGCCGCGCGCCGTGGCGGCACAACGGCTGATCGGGTACAATACGCGTTGGCCCACGGCATTCCGGCCGGTCTGGTGACACTGGCGATCGTGACGATCTATGCGCGGAACGCGGCGGGCTTGTAGGCATGTTCCTGAAGCTTTTCTTTGCGCTCAAGGCGGCCAAGGTGCCGGTCAGCTTGCGCGAGCATCTGACCCTGATCGAGGCGATGGACGTAGGGCTCGCGACCTATGACGTGGAGCGGTTCTACTACCTGGCACGTTCAGCCCTGGTGAAGGACGAGCGCCATCTGGACCGGTTTGACCGGGTCTTTGGCGAGGTCTTCAAGGGGCTCGAGCATGCGCAGGGCGAGGACGGCGTCGAGGCCATGGAGCTGCCGGAAGAGTGGCTGCGCAAGCTCGCCGAAAAGCACCTGACCGACGAGGAGAAGGCGCTGGTCGAGAGCTTGGGCGGTTGGGAAAAGCTGATGGACACACTCCGCCAGCGGCTGGAGGAGCAGAAGGGCCGACACCAGGGCGGCTCGAAATGGATCGGCACCGCCGGTACCTCGCCCTTCGGCGCGTATGGCTACAACCCCGAGGGTGTGCGTATCGGCCAGAAAGAAAGCCGCCACCGCCGCGCGGTCAAGGTTTGGGACAAGCGCCAGTTTCGCAACCTGGACGACACGGTCGAGCTTGGCACCCGCAACATCAAGGTCGCGCTGAAGCGCCTGCGCCGCTGGGTCCGCGAAGGGGCGGAGGAGGAACTGGACCTGGATGGTACCATCCGCGCAACCGCCGAGCATGGCTATCTGGACATCCAAACCCGGCCCGAGCGGCACAACGCGGTCAAGGTGCTGATGCTGTTCGACGCGGGCGGCTCGATGGACGACCATGTGAAGGTTGCCGAGGAACTTTTCTCGGCCGCACGGACCGAGTTCAAGCATTTGGAATACTACTACTTCCACAACTGCCTTTACGAGGGCGTCTGGCGCGACAACCGCCGGCGCTGGGAGGAACAGACTCCGACTTGGGATGTCCTCAACACCTATGGGCCCGACTACAAGTTGGTGTTTGTTGGCGATGCCTCGATGAGTCCCTACGAGATCCTCTATCCCGGCGGCGCCAACGAGCACTGGAACCCGGAGCCGGGCGAGGCCTGGCTGAAGCGCGCGCTGGCGCAATGGCCGGACGCGGTCTGGATCAACCCGGTGCCGCAGACGCACTGGGGCTATACCCATTCCATCGGCATGATTGGCGAGATCATGGACGGGCGGATGTTCCCGATGACGCTGGAAGGGCTGGATAGGGCGACGCGGGAGTTGAGCCGGTAGGGTGGGCTCCGCGAGCCCACCATCGGACATTGGCGTCGCAAGAATGGTGGGCTCTAGCGAGCCCACCCTACGAAGTGGATAGGGTGGGGTTTTACCCCACCGACAGGCGAACCGGGTGGAGCGGGGATGGCGGGTTGAAAACCCGCCCTATGCCTCGGCCAGCAGCCCCTCCAAATCCAACGGCACGTTGACCATTGCGAGCTTGCCGTCCGCATCCAGGGGCCATTCCTCACTGGGCTTGTCCCAGTAGAGCTCGACCCCGTTGCCGTCCGGGTCATCCAGATAAACTGCCTCCGAGACGCCGTGATCGGCCATGCCGGTGATCGGGTAGCCAGCGGCGACGACCCGCTTCACCGCGTCGGCCAGGTCCGTCCGGGTTGGGTAGAGGAAGGCCGTGTGATAGAGCCCCGTATGTTTTTTGGGCGGGGGCGTGCCCCCCGCGCTTTCCCACACATTGAGACCCAGATGGTGGTGGTAGCCGCCAGCCGCGAGAAACGCGGCGCTGTCGCCGAATTTCTGCATCAAATCGAAACCCAGCACGCCAGAATAAAACCCGATAGCGCGGTCCAGATCGGCGACCTTCAGGTGCACATGGCCAATCTTCGCCTTGGGCGAGACCGGGTTCGGGGCGGCAATCAAGGGGTCCATGTCGTTCTCCGGTTCATTTGGTTCAGCGATTATTATGCTGGCATTCACTGATATATAGGCCCGTGGCGCGAATTCTCCTTTTTCCCATCCGGCAAGGATCACGCTGATCACCGGTGACCTGGGCGCGCGCCGGGCCTATATTGGATTTATGACCCGCATCGGTCTTCTACTGCTGGCTCTCGCCCTCGTCTTCGCCTGGATCAGGTTTGTGGCCTGGCAATCTGGCAGGCAGTTGCGGCAGCGTTCACGCCCGCTGGCCAACGATCAGATCGAGGCGCTGCTGGCACGTCTGGCCCGGACGGCGGGGATCGATCGGATCGCCGTGCGCGTGCTCGACATGCCGATCGTCAACGGCCTGGCAACGCCGTCGGGCGAGATCTACATCACCAGCGGCCTCTTCAAGAAATTCCAGACCGGGCGGATCACCGCGCCCGAGCTGGCATCGGTCGTGGCGCACGAGCTCGGCCACCTGGCGCTCGGCCATACCAAGCGGCGGATCATGGACGTTACCGGCGCGCAGATCGTGCATCTGGTCCTCGGCTCGATCCTGAACTGGTTCCTGCCGTTTATCGGTTGGATCGTAGCCCGATGGGTCGCCACGTTCGTCGCGACCCGTCTGAGCCGCAAGGACGAGTTCGAGGCGGATGCCTATGCGACGGCACTGATGGTGCGCTCCGGCCTCGGCGCCGAGCCGCAGGCGCGGATGCTGGAAAAGCTGCTGGAGCTGGTGCCCGAAGCGGCGGCGCACGAGATGAACTGGCTATCGTCCCATCCACCGGTCGCCGAGCGGACCGGTGTGATCCGCGCGAACGCGGAGCGCTGGACCGAGGAGGGTGCGCCGGAGGGTTCCTAGGCGCTCAGCACTCCACCAGGTCGAGTGGATGGCGGGATAGGCGCTCGACCCCGATCTCGGTCACCAGGACAGAATGTCCCCAGCACATGGCGAGACCTGCTTCGCTGTCCATCAGGATCATGTGCAGGAAGAACACGTTCCCGGTGTGCATCGGCAGCGGGTTGCCTCGGTAGAACATGGGAAAATCGACCCAGATCGGGTTGTAGACCGCGCCCATGCCATAGCCACAGGCGTTGAGCCGGGCGTGGCTCAACCCATGCGCGTCGAAGACCCGTGCGTGGGCCTCGAACACGTCCCCCATGCGCGCTCCTGGCCGGATTGCGGTCTCGCAAGCCTCAAGCGCATCCACGGCCGCCTCGTGCATTCGTTTCTGCCGGTCATTGGCCTCGCCGATAACGAGCGTCCGCATCATCGCGGCGTGGTAACGCCGCCATGTGCCCGACCATTCCAGGGTCATCTGGTCCTGTGGATCCAGATGACGGCGCCCGGATTGGTAGCGGCAAAGCAGCGCCGCATCGCCTGAGCCGATGATGAACTCGTTCCCCGCATAGTCGCCGCCGCCGCGAAAGACCGCGCCCTGCATGGCCGCCAGGATATCACCCTCGAAGGCGCCCGCGCGGGTCTCGGCCAGCGCGGCGCCCAGGGCGTCATCCGATAATGTGGCGGCGCGGCGGTGGCACTCGACCTCGGCCGGGCTCTTGCGGCGGCGCAGATGGCGGAGCACATTGGATGCGTCTTCGAGCCGTGCATCCGCGAGGGCCGCGCGAAGCCGGTCCCAGTTGCGGGCGGTTAGCCCGGCGGTATCGGTCTCGACGCCCAGGCGCTTTGCGGACAGGCCCAGATGGCTGAGCAAGGCCGCAAGCTCGCGGGCCGGATCGACGCCCTCGCGGTCTTCCCAGATATGGATCCGGTCGTCGGTCAGGGTGGAGGTCTGCTGCGCCTGGCGCAGATCAGGCGCGCGGGTCAGCAAATGGATCTCTCCGTCGGCGCCCAGCACCATGCATTGAAACATCGCAAAGCCGAACGTGTCGTAGCTGGTCAGCCAATATTGGCTCTCGGGTGCGAAGAGCAGCAGGGCGTCAAGCCGGGCGGCCTCCAACGCGTCCGTGGCGCGGGCCACGCGGCCGGCGTATTCCTGAAGATCGAAATGCAGCGGCATGGTCGCTCCCCGGCTTTCTGCAAACCCAATTCAATGAGGTGGCGGGGTTGTGTCAATCCGACCTACGCCGCCCACACCAGCGCCTATTGAATATGTCGTGGGAAATAAGGAATGATCTCGCACGAGGGTCGTTGGAGGGGAAATGCGATGATGGATATTCTGCGCGTTCAGGGCGGCGCCCGCGGCCGAAGCGCTGGCAGCGCCTATGGCGGCTTTGCCTGGGCCGTGGCGACCTCGGAAGACCCGGTCGCCGATGTGGCGGCGCAGACCCGCAACACGCTTGCCAAGATCGACGAGATCCTGACCGGTCTCGGCACCGACAAAACCCGGCTGATCAACGCCACGGTCTATCTCGACAAGATCGCGCACAAGGCGGAAATGGACGCGGTCTGGTGCGATTGGATCGGCGACGATCCGCAGAACTGGCCCCAGCGGGCCTGCATCGAATCCCGGCTTTGGGGCCACGACCTGGTCGAGATCGTATTGATCGGGGCCGTGCCTGACACGACGAGGTAAAAGGATGACCGGAATGCTGACGCTCGCCGAATTGCGCGCCGCCGTGAAGGCGGGCGAGATCGACACCGTGCTGGTCTGCTTTGCCGACATGTTCGGGCGGCTGGTCGGTAAGCGGTTCCAGGCCGCCTATTTCGTCGACGGCGCCCATAAAGAGACCCATGCCTGCAACTATCTGCTGGCCGACGATATCGATATGGAGCCGGTGCCGGGCTACGAGGCGGCCAACTGGGCCGCGGGCTATGGCGACTTTGTGATGAAGCCCGATCTCTCGACCATGCGGCGAACGCCGTGGCTGCCGGGCACCGCGCTGGTACTGGCGGATCTCGAGGATCACCATCACCACGATCCGATCCCGCACAGCCCTCGCGCGATCTTGAAGCGCCAGGTGGCGCGGATGGCCGATCAGCGCATGATGGCCTATGCGGCCTCGGAGCTGGAGTTTTTCCTCTTTGACGAGGATTACCGCAGCCTGCGCGACAAGCGCTACCGCGATGCCCGGACCGCGGGCGACTACATCCAGGACTACCACATCCTGCAGACCACCAAGGAGGAAGAGGTCCTGCGCGCCATGCGCAATGGGCTGGAGGGGGCCGGGATTCCGGTCGAGAACTCCAAGGGCGAATGGGGCCCGGGCCAGGAAGAGCTGAATGTGCGCTACGCGGATGCGCTGACCATGGCCGACCGCCACGTGATCATGAAGAACGCGATGAAGGAGATTGCGCATCTGCAAGGCAAGGCGATCACCTTCATGTCCAAGTGGGATTACGACCTGGCCGGCAATTCCTGCCACGTCCACATGTCGCTGTGGGACAAGGGAGGGAAGAAGCCACTGTTCCATGATCCCAAGTGCGAATTCGGCATGTCGAAGACCATGCGGCAGTTCGTGGCCGGGCAATTGAAATACGCCCCGGACATCACGTATTTCCTGGCGCCCTATATCAACTCCTACAAGCGGTTCCAGGTCGGCACTTTCGCTCCCACCAAGCTGGTCTGGTCGCGTGACAACCGGACCGCGGGGTTCCGGCTTTGCGGCGAGGCGACCCGCGCGATCCGCTGCGAGTGCCGGGTGGGCGGCGCGGACCTGAACCCCTATTTGGCCTTCGCTGCCTTGATTGCCGCGGGGCTGAAGGGGATCGAGGAGAAGCTGGAGCTGGGCGACCCGTTCACGGGCGACGCATATTTCGGTGCCCGGCTGAAGGACATTCCGAAAACCTTGCGCGACGCGACGGTGGCGCTCAAACGCTCGAAGATGTTGCGCGAGGCGCTGGGCGACGCGGTGGTGGGTCACTACGTGCACACCGCTGAATGGGAGCAGTTCGAATACGACCGGCGCATCACCGATTGGGAACTGATGCGCGGGTTCGAGAGGTGTTGAGGATGCGATGACCAAGACCCTGAAACTGATCTCGCCAGTCAATGGCGAGCTTTATTCCGAGCGCCCCGTCGCCAGCCGCGAGGCGGTCGAGGCGGCTGTCTCGGCCGCGCGATCGGCACAGAAGGCTTGGGCGGCGCGGCCGCTGGCCGAGCGGGTGGCGGTGGTGCGCGAGGGCATCGCACGGCTGCGTGCGATGAACGACGAGGTGGTGCCCGAGATCGCGTGGACCATGGGCCGCCCGATCCGCTATGGCGGCGAGATCGGCGGGGTCGAGGAGCGCGCCTATCACATGGCCGACATCGCGGCCGAGGCGCTGGCCCCCGTGGAGATCGAGGACAGCGCCAAGGCGCGGCGCATGATCCGGCGCGAACCGCTGGGGCTCGTCATGGTGATCGCGCCTTGGAACTACCCCTATCTCACCGCCGTCAACGCCATCGCCCCCGCTCTGATCGCCGGCAACGCGGTGATCCTGAAACACGCTACCCAAACCCTACTGGCCGGCGAGCGGTTCCAGCGCGCCTTCGACGAGGCGGGGTTACAGCAAGGCCTGTTCCGCAATCTGGTGCTGGATCATGAGACTACCGAGGCGATGCTGGCGGATCGCCTGGTCGATCATGTGAACTTCACCGGCTCCGTCGGCGGTGGGCGCGGCATCGAGCGGGCGGCGGCCGGCACCTTCATGGGCGTCGGACTGGAACTCGGCGGCAAAGACCCGGGCTATGTGCGCGCCGACGCGGATCCGGCGGTCGCCGCCGAGGGGCTTATCGATGGTGCCATGTTCAATTCCGGCCAATGCTGCTGCGGGATCGAGCGGATCTATGTGGCCGAGCCGCTCTTTGACGCCTTCGTCGAAAAGGCGGCGGAAATCGTCAATGGCTATGACCTCGGCGATCCGCTGGACGAGGCGACGACGCTTGGCCCGATGGCGCAGATCCGCTTCGCGACGCTTGTGCGCGAGCACATTGCCGATGCGACGGCCAAGGGCGCCCAGGCTCTGATCGACCCGGGCCGCTTCCCGGCGGATACCGGCCAGACCGCTTATCTGGCACCGCAGATCCTGATCGATGTGGACCACACCATGCGGGTGATGCGAGAGGAAAGCTTTGGCCCCGTCGTCGGCATCATGAAGGTCAAGGACGACGACCAGGCTGTGGCATTGATGAACGATTCTGATTTTGGCCTGACCGCCGCGATCATCACGCATGACACGGACCGGGCAGCGGAACTCGGCAGCCGGATCGAGACGGGCACCGTCTTCATGAACCGCTGCGATTACCTGGACCCGGCGCTTTGCTGGACTGGGGTCAAGCATACCGGGCGCGGAGGCGCGCTTAGCGTGCTCGGCTACCAGAACCTGACCCGGCCGAAATCCTACCACCTTAGAAAGGCGTGAGTGCATGACCAGCCCCATCGCGAATTGGAGCTATCCCACATCGATCCGCTTCGGCGCTGGGCGCATTGCGGAACTGCCGGATGCAGTGCGTGCGGCGGGCATGGCGCGGCCGCTTTTGGTGACTGACACGGCCCTGGCAGGGCTGCCGATCACGAAATCCGCGCTGGACCTGTTGGATGGGGCAGGATTGGCGCCCGGCCTTTTCGCAGACGTGAAATCGAACCCGACCGACGAAAATCTAGCAGCTGGGGTTGCCGCTTATCATGCGGGTGGCCATGACGGGGTCGTGGCATTCGGTGGTGGCTCGGGCCTCGATTTGGGCAAATGCGTCGCCTTCATGCAGGGCCAGACGCGCCCGGTCTGGGATTTCGAGGATATCGGTGATTGGTGGACACGGGCCGACCCGGATGGGATCGCGCCGATCGTCGCGGTGCCGACAACGGCGGGGACGGGCTCGGAGGTCGGGCGGGCAGGGGTCATCACCAACTCGGCCGACCATGTTAAGAAGGTGATTTTCCATCCGAAGATGCTGCCCGCAACGGTGATCTGTGACCCGGAACTGACCGTGGGCATGCCCAAATTCATCACCGCCGGTACCGGAATGGACGCTTTCGCCCATTGCCTGGAGGCCTTTTGTGCCCCCGCCTATCACCCGATGTCGGAAGGCATCGCGGTCGAAGGGATGCGCCTGGTCAAGGACTACCTGCCGCGTGCCTATGCGGCGCCGGACGATATCGAGGCGCGCGCCCACATGATGAGCGCCGCGGCGATGGGGGCGGTCGCCTTCCAGAAGGGCCTCGGCGCGATCCACGCGCTCTCGCACCCGATCGGCGCGCGCCACGATACCCATCATGGTATGACGAATGCGGTGGTCATGCCGGCGGTGATGCAGGCCAATCGATCCGCGATCGAGGACAAGATCGAACGTTTGAGCGCTTTTCTGGGCATCCCGCGCGGCTTTGACGGGTTCTTCGATTTCGTGGTGTCGATGCGGGCGGAACTCGCCGTGCCCGATGGCCTGGTCGCGTTTGGTGTGCCGGAAGAGGGCTTCGACGCGATTGCCGATATGGCGCCGGACGATCCGACCGCCGGCGGCAATCCAATTCAGCTAACCAGGGATTTGGCGCGTCAGATGCTTCACGCTGCCCGGTAGACGGGCGGGAGCATCGTGGCCCGGCTCCCCCTCGGTCACCGGGCCGCGTTCAATTGGTCGCTAGTGTTAAGCGACGGCTTCCCAGATGCGCTCGATCACGGCATCGCTTTTGGGAAGGCTGAAGTAGCCAGCCACACCGGCGATGATCAACAGCAGCACGCTGGAAATCGGCTCACCGCTTGCTGCACAGGCCGCCAAGCTGAAACCCATGAAGAACGGCGCGATATAGGCATTCAACAAACGCGCAACAGTCATACCCCACCTCCAAAAAGACAACTTCCTCGCAAGACGTATGACACTCAAAAAGCGTGGCGAAACTTGGACTTGATTTGGGTAAATGAGATCTGCCCGATGTTTCAATCACGGGTAGAGCGGCTGACCGCGCATACAATCGGCTTCGGGTCGGGATCTCGCGGAAGGTTGGCTGGGGAACCTGGATTCGAACCAGGACCGACGGAGTCAGAGTCCGCTGTTCTACCGTTAAACTATTCCCCAGCAAGCAGCGTGGTCGTTTAGCCCCGGCCTCGATCGCCTGTCAAGCGGTTCAGGTGTTGAACAGGAAGTGCAGAACGTCGCCGTCCTTGACCCGGTAGGTCTTTCCCTCGGCGCGCATCTTGCCGGCATCCTTGGCGGCCTGTTCGCCGCCACAATCGACGAAATCCTGATAGGCGATGGTCTCGGCGCGGATGAAGCCGCGCTCGAAATCGCCGTGGATGACACCGGCGGCTTGCGGAGCGGCGGTGCCGCGGGGCACGGTCCAGGCGCGGGCCTCCTTTGGGCCGATTGTGAAGTAGGTCACCAGGTCCAGAAGCGCGTATCCTGCCTTGATCAGGCGGTCGAGCCCGGCTTCCTCGAGCCCCAGATCGGCCAGGAATTCGGCCCGCCCCTTGTCGTCGAGTTGCGCGATTTCCTGCTCGATGGCCGCGGAGATCACCACCATGGCGGCGCCTTGGGCCTTTGCCATCTCGGCCACGCGCTCGGATTGGGCGTTGCCGTTGGCGGCCGAGGCCTCGTCCACGTTACAGACAAAAAGCACCGGCTTCGCGGTCAGGAGCTGCAGGCTGCGCCAGGCGCGCGCATCCTCGGGCGCGATCTCGGCGGCGCGGGCTGGCTTGCCCTGGTCCAGCAGTGCCTTGGTCCGCTGCAATAACCGTTCCTGCTCGACGGCTTCCTTGTCGCCACCCCGGATCCGGCGCGAGAGGTTCTGAAGCCGGCGTTC
>JAOTXT010000003.1 GCA_029862205.1 Paracoccaceae bacterium | reverse complement strand
GGACCAATCCTTCACCGTGGCGGCTTCGGGCCGCGCGGACGGGCTGTTCAGCGCCTCGTTCAACGGGCCGGTCTCGATGGGCGACGCACCTGCCGCGAAAGGCTCGGTCAAGGTTCAGATAAGCGATCTGCGCGCCTTTGCGGAATGGGCCAGCGGCAATGCGCTCGACGCGCCGGCGGGTACGTTCGAGAGCGCCGGCGCCGAGGCCAGCCTGGCCATGCGCGGCGATCGGATCGATCTCTCCGGGCTTGAACTGAATGTGGACCAGACCCGTCTTAGCGGCGATGGAGCGCTCGATATGGGCGGGCGGCCCTATCTCTCGGCCAACTTGAACTCGGGTCCGGTGGACCTGACGCCCTTCATGGGACCCGCGGGGGGTAGTTCCGGGGGTGGCGGAGGCAGCGGCGGTGCCCAAGGGTGGAGCACCGAACCGCTTGATCTCTCCGCCCTCAGGGCCCTCGACGCGGATCTGGCGATCCGGGCGGAATCGGTCGATCTGGGAGATATCGAGATCGGCCGCAGCGACATCGACGCACGCCTGCGCGACGGCCGTCTGGACATGCGGATCGACCGGGTCGACGCCTATGGCGGCGGGATGAGCGGCGATATCGTGCTGATCGCGGGCGATCAGGCGGAAGTGGCGACCGATCTGACCGTCAGCCAGGTGCAGCTTAGGCCTCTTCTGCAGGCGCTGGCCGGGTTCGACAATCTGGAAGGCATCGGTGCCTTCCGCATCAATGCCCGGGGCCGGGGCGGCTCGATGGACCAGCTTATGCGCAGCCTTGATGGCAATGGCGGCCTGGACCTGAGCGACGGCGCGATCCTGGGCGTCAACCTGGCCGCCATGGTGCGCAATCTGACCGGTCAGACGGACGGCGTGCAAAGGACTGATTTCAGCGCGGTGACCGGCACGTTCGACATCACCGACGGGGTATTGCACAACTCCGACTTCTCGTTCCTCGGCCCGCTGTTGCGCGTTGTCGGTGCCGGGACGGTGGATCTGGGCGCACAGACCCAGGATTTCCGGCTCGAGCCCACAGCAGTTGCCAGCCTGACCGGCCAGGGCGGCGCTTTGGGAGATAGCGGACTCGGCGTCTTCCCGGTGCTGATCACCGGGACCTGGTCCAATCCGAAGATCCGGCCCGACCTGACCGCCGCGATCGAGGGCTTCCTCAGCGACCCGGAACGGACCATCGGCACGGTGGGCGAGCTGGTGAAGGATCCGGGCAAGGCGGTGGGGGCCCTGCTCGGCCAGACGGGCGGCGATCAGGACGAGGGCGGCGGTGTTCTTGGGCAGGTCCTCGACGGCGCGCTAGGCGGCAGCCGTGATCAGGCCGGCGGCGACAGCGTCAGCCCGACCGAGCAGGTGCTCGGCAGCATCCTGGGCTCGCGCAGTGGCAGCGGCCAGGACCAGCAGGGCGGCGGCTCGGTCGAGCAGCCGACCTATGAGCAAGAGAGCGGGTCAGGGGGCGCAATCGGCACGCTTCTGGGGGCGCTCGGCGGGAAACGCGGCGGCGATGAGCCTGCGCCGATTCCGCAGGCGACCGAGCCGGAGGAGACGGTGCCGCAGCCGACTTACAACGGCGGCACGGCTGAGACCGGGGCGCAAACGGGCGATCTGATCGGCGGCAGCGCGCTGGCGCCCGCCCGCGCGCCCTATCCGCCTCCGGCTCCGAGGACAGCCGCTCTCGATCAGGGAAACAGCCTGCCGGCGCAGCAATTCGAGCCCGAGCCCGAGGCAGAACCCGAGCCGCAGCGCCCTGCCGATATCCTGCAGGATATCCTGCAGCCCGAACAGGAATCCACGGGCACCGAGGCGGAGGGCCAGGGCCGGCGCGACAAGAAACGGATCAAAGTGAAGGATCTGCTGAAGATCCTGAAGTGAGCGCAGCCGGGATCAGGCTTTCCCCGATCAGGCCTTCCACGCGATCAGCGCCGCGCCGGCGAAGATCGCCACATCGGCGATGTTGAAGGCGTAAGGGTTGGCGATCCCGCAGCAGCTCATGTTCAGGAAATCGGCCACCGCGCCGTACTGAAGCCGGTCCCAGGCATTGCCGAGCGCGCCGCCGATGACGATCCCGGCCCCGATCGCGACGGCATTGGGGGAGGGCCTCTCGGGGTCCGCCGCGCGGCGCCCGACCCACCAGAAGAGCGCGACGGAGATCGCGACCGCCAGCACCACCAATAGCCAGCGCATGGTCTCGGGGTAGCCCGAGAAAAGCCCGAAATTGATCCCTGGGTTCCAGGCCATGACGAAGGTCAGCCAGGGCGGCGAGACCGGGATCTCCATCCGGCTGGCCAGGTCCATGACCTCGACCACCCAGAATTTGGACACCCGGTCCGTCACGAGCACAATTCCGGCCGCGATAAGTAGCTTTCGGCGGATCGCCGCGATGTCACGCGTCAATGGCGGGCCTTGCATGGATGAGGGATTACTGTCCGAAGCCGAAGGAGAAGGCCTCGCTGGGATCCTCGAGCTTTTGCGCATTCATCATGCACGCATAGTAGTGGCGCCTGGTCAACCGGTCTTCATAGTCGAAGATCCGGTAGTCGGCGTGTCCCTTCGGCAGCGGGTCCGGGCCGCGATAGCCCGAGAGGTCGATCCGGTGCAGCACAAATGTCATCTGCGGACAGGTCAGGTCGTCGAGCGCCGGCATGGCGATGATCGCGCCGTTCGAGGCCACCATATGCGGCGCGTCGCCCCAATCCTGAGCGGAAGCCGCTGTCGTGACCAGGGTGGCGCAGGCCATTGCCAGCATGGCGCGCATGGGCCGCGCACGCCGCCATTTGGCGCCGCGCCGCTGCATGTCTTCGATGCCCACCTTGGTCAATTCGGAACGTCCGTTTCCGTTTCTAGCCACCACTCTAGCATTATCGGCCAAGTCCGGCAAAACTGGGGCGGATTCCGGTTTATTCCCCGTTTATTTCCCGGCTATTCAAGGCCCGCGAGCGCCTGATCGCAGCGCCGGCAGACGCCTTCATGGGCGTGGTTGCCCACATCGTCCAGCACCTTCCAGCAGCGCTGGCACTTGGTGCCGGTGGCGCGCTCGAAAACGACGCCGATTGCCGGGTCGTCGAGCCTGAACGCCTCGGCCGGGGGCTCATGCGCGGCGAGCACCAGCGCGGAGGTGATGCAAAGCTCGGCCATGTCGACCGACCTGACCGCCTCGGCCATGTCCGGATCGCCGATATAGAGCACCGGCGCCGCCTCCAGCGAGGCGCCGATCACCTTGTCGCGCCGGGCGATCTCCAAGGCGCCGTTGACCACGCGCCGGGCCGCGCGGATGCTCGACCACTTTGCGGCCAGGGCTTCGTCGCGCCACTCGGACGGCGTTTCCGGGAAGTCCTCCAGGTGCACCGAGCTGTCGTCGCCTGGATAACGGCTCAACCAGACGTCCTCCATGGTGAAGGCCAGGATCGGCGCCAGCCAGGTGGTCAGCCGGTGGAACAGCGCGTCCATCACCGTCAGCGCGGCGCGCCGCCGCATGCTATCGCCCGCGTCGCAATAAAGCGCGTCCTTGCGGATGTCGAAATAGAAGGCCGAGAGATGCGAGGTCGCGAAGGTGAAAAGCTTCTGGAACACGCCCTGGAAGTCATACTCCGCATAGCCCTTGCGGACCTCGCCATCCAAGACCGCCAGCCGGTGCAGCACCCAGCGCTCGAGCTCGGGCATATGGTCCTGATCGACGCTTGAGCCCTGGTCCCAGTCGCCGAGCGCCCCCAGCATGTAGCGCAGGGTGTTGCGCAGGCGCCGGTAGCTGTCGGCGGTGGATTTCAGGATCTCGGGGCCGATCCGCAGGTCGACCGAGTAATCCGACAGCGCCACCCAAAGGCGCAGGATGTCGGCGCCATACTGCTCGATCACCTTCTGCGGCGCGGTGATGTTGCCGAGCGACTTCGACATCTTCTGGCCGTTCTCGTCCAGCGCGAAGCCGTGGGTCACCACCGCCTTGTAGGGCGCGCGCCCGCGCGTGCCGCAGGATTGCAGCATCGAGGAGTGGAACCAGCCCCGATGCTGGTCGGTGCCCTCCAGATAGACATCCGCGGGCCAGACCCCGTCGTCGCGGTCGCGCAGGGTGAAGGCATGGGTCGAGCCCGAGTCGAACCAAACATCCAGGATGTCGGTGACCATTTCCCAGTCGTCGGCGTCGTTCCGTCCCGCCAGGAACCGCTCCTTGGCACCGTCGGCGAACCAGGCATCGGCGCCGTCGGTCCGAAACGCCTCGGCGATCCGGGCGTTGACCGCCTCGTCGCGCAGGATCTCGGCCTCGCCGTTGCCGAGGTCACGCACGAAGCAGGTCAGCGGC
This sequence comes from Paracoccaceae bacterium, assembly GCA_029862205.1. Lineage (GTDB taxonomy): Bacteria > Pseudomonadota > Alphaproteobacteria > Rhodobacterales > Rhodobacteraceae > Thermohalobaculum. The sequence goes on along the minus strand of JAOTXT010000003.1, from coordinate 108,014 downwards.
ACGCCCCAGGCGCGCTGGCGGCTGAGCACCCAATCGGGCCGCTGCTCGATCATGGCGTGCAGCCGGTTGCGGCCGGTCTTTGGATACCAGGCGCCCAGCTTGTCGATCGAATTAAGCGCGCGCTCGCGGATCGTGGTGCCGTATTCGTCCATCCCATCGCCCAAGGGCTTGTCGATGGCGACGAACCATTGCGGCGTATTGCGGAAGATCAGCGGCGCCTTCGAGCGCCAGCTATGAGGATAGCTGTGGGTGAGCTTGCCGCGCGCGATCAGAGCGCCCGTTTCGGCCAGCTTGTCGATGACGGCGGGGTTGGCTTTGCCCTCACGCCCCTTGTGGTCGAAGGTGAAAAGCCCGCCGAAGAACGGCAGCTCGGCCCGGAACGAGCCGTCCTCCAGCACGTTATGGGTCATCGGCAGATTATGCCGGACCCCGATATTATAATCGTCGGCGCCATGGCTGGGCGCGGTATGGACGAAGCCCGTGCCGGCATCGTCGGTGACATGCTCGCCCGGGAACATCGGCACGTCGTAGTCCCACTCGCCGCCTGCGCCGTCGAGGCCCCGGAACGGGTGCGCGCAGGTGATCGCCTCCAACTCCTCCGGGGTGACCGCACGCAACTTCTCGTAGCCCTCGACCCGGGCGGCGGTGAACACCTCCTCAACCAGCTTGTCGGCCAGAAGATATGTGTCGCCGACCTTGGCCCAGTTTTCCTCCGGTGCCTCAGTGACCTTGTAGAGCCCATAGGCGATGCCGGGATGGAAGCAGACCGCCCGGTTCTGCGGGATGGTCCAGGGGGTCGTGGTCCAGATGATCACGTTCGCGTCGGTGATCTCACCGAAGTTTCGTAAGTCGCCCTCGCTGCTGGAGATTGGGTTTCCGCCGATAACCGGAAACTTCACCCAGATCGTGTGGCTGGTGTGGTCGTGATACTCGACCTCGGCCTCCGCCAGCGCCGTCTTCTCGACCACCGACCACATCACCGGCTTCGAGCCCCGGTAGAGCGAGCCGTTCATCACGAATTTCATGAACTCCTCGGCGATCACCGCCTCGGCCTCGAAGCTCATGGTCAGATACGGGTCTTCCCAGTTGCCGATGCAGCCCAGCCGCTTGAACTCGTCGCGCTGCACGTCGATCCAGTGCTCGGCGAAGCGCCGGCACTCGGCGCGCAGGTCGTTGACCGGCACCTCGTCCTTGTTCTTGCCTTTTTCGCGGTATTGCTCCTCGATCTTCCACTCGATCGGCAGTCCATGGCAGTCCCAGCCCGGCACATAGCGGCTGTCATGGCCCAGCATCTGGGCCGAGCGGACCACCATGTCCTTCATGATCTTGTTGAGCGCATGGCCGATATGCAGGTGACCATTGGCATAGGGCGGCCCGTCATGCAGCACGAAGGGCTTGCGTCCCTCCTTGGCGCGCAGGCGGTGGTAGATCTTCAGGTCTTCCCAGCGGGCCAGCCACTCGGGCTCGCGCTTGGGCAGACCGGCCCGCATGGGAAACTCGGTCTTCGGAAGGAATAGCGTGTGTTTGTAATTCGGCCCGTCACTCTGGGCGTCAGCCGTGGTTTCGGCTGTCTCTCTCGGGGTGTCGGCGCTCATGGCTCGGCTCTCGGATCAGATGGATGTCTCGGGTCTCGGGATGCACGCGAAGGCGCGCAATAGCTGTTTCCCGGCGCCGCCGTCCTCAGCGGGCCGGGCCAGTAATTCGCCCAATGATCCACGCGGGGATCCGCGCTGGAATTCGGGCCACGATGCCGAGTGCTTCGATCATGGCGCGCTTATAGCCCCGCGCCCGTCCGCCGTCCAGCGCGCCCGATAACGAAAGGGCCAAACGAAAACGGCCCGGCGGAGGCCGGGCCGTGCTGTTCCATTGGATGGGGCCAGGATCACTCCTCGGCGGGCGTCTCGCCCTCGGCCGGGGCCTCGCCCTCGGCACCCTCTTCGCCTTCGCCCTCGAGACCCTCTTCGCCCTCGAGCTCCTCGCCTTCCTCCTCTTCCTCGGCGGCCAGAGCCGTCGGGGCCGAGATGTTGGCGATCATGAAGTCGCGGTCGGTGATCGTGGTCGTGGTGCCCGCGGGCAGCGTGACGTCCGAAATCTTGACCGTGTCGCCGATGTCTAGACCGGTCAGGTCCACGGTGATCTCGTTCGGGATATCGCTGGCGCGCACCTTCAGCTCGACCTCGTTGCGGACGATCGTCAGAACGCCGCCCTGGCGCAAGCCGGGACACTCCTCCTCGTTCTCGAACGAGACCGGGATCATCAGGTTGATCTGCGAGTTCTCGCTGAGGCGCAGGAAGTCCGTGTGGATCGGCATGTCCTTGACCACGTCACGCTGCACGTTGCGGCAGATCACCTGGTTGTCCTCGCCGTCGACCTTGAGGGTGATCAGGGTCGTCAGGAACTTGCCGGCCTTCAGGGCCTTCAGCAGCACATTGTGCTTGATGTTGATGGCGACCGGGTCCTTGCCGCCGCCATAGACGACTCCGGGCACAAATCCTTCACGGCGCGCGGCGCGGGCAGCCCCTTTGCCCACACCTTCCCGCGACGCGGCTTCGATCACTGGCGGTTGAGCCATAGCGCACGCTCCTTGGGTTGGCATTTCTGAGTCGCGGCGATCCTCCAGGGGTGTAAGCGCCGCTTGGAAAGCGGTCCGTATACGCAGTTTCGGCGGAATTACAAGGGCCATCGGGCGCATCGGTCCACGCCGCCCAAAGTTGTCCACAGCGCGGAATGGTGATGGTTCGGGAAACGACTCTGTTGACTCCCAATCACCCAGGCAGTTGATTAACCATGCGAAACAAGAAGCGGAACGAATTCCGCGATATGAATAAGCCACTGCAACGGGAGGAACATAATGGCTTTCACTCTCTTTAAGCGCGCGGGGCTTGCCGCGGCGGCCGCGATGCTTGTGACCAGCATCAGCGTCGGCGACGCGGATGCCCAGAAGAAAGTGCGCTGGAAAATGCACTCGGCGTTCGGTCAGAACGTCGCGGTGATCGGCCCGGTCGGCTACCGGATCGCCGACATGGTGCGCGCGATGTCGGGCGGCGACTTCGACATCAAGGTGTTCGAGCCCGGCGCGCTGGCCGGTGGCTACGCCTATTACGACCCGGTCAGCCAGGGCGCGTTCGAGGCTGCTTACGGCACTCCGGGCGCCAACCAGGGCAAGAACCCGGCATTCGCATTCCTGTCGACCTGGCCCTTCGGCCCGGGCGCGCTGGAATTCAATGCCTGGATGCGCGCCGAGGGCGGTGGCCTCGACATTGCCTCCGAGCTCTATGCCCGCGACGGCATCAAGTATTTCTACTGCGGCATGATCCCGCCGGAAACCTCTGGCTGGTTCCGCGAGCCGATCGAGAGCCTCGACCAGCTGAAGGGCTTGAAGATGCGCTTCTTCGGCGTCGGCGCCAAGGTGATGCAGAAGTTCGGCGTGGCCACCCAGCAGCTGGCTGGCGGCGACATCTACCCGGCGCTCGAGCTCGGCACCATCGATGCCACCGAGTTCTCGATGCCGGCGATCGACCGGACGCTGGGCTTCTACCAGATCGCGAAGTACAACTACTTCCCGGGCTGGCACCAGCAGTCGACCACCAACGAGGTCCTGGTCAACATGGACGCCTGGAACAAGCTGAGCGACGAGTATAAGGCCATGTTCCAGACTGCTTGCGACGCCAACTTCATGCACGAGTTGTCTGACGGTGAGTCCCTGCAGGCGGCCGCGATGATCGCCAACGAGGCCGACGGCGTCAGCAACATGACCTGGCCCGACGAGGTGCTCGACTCGATCGAGGTAAAGTGGAATGAGGTCTTGGCCGAGGAGATCGCGGCCAGCGAGGACGTCAAGAAGCTATGGGATCACTGGTCCAAGTTCCACGAGGAATACCAGGTCTGGGGCACCCGCGGTTATCTCAAGCAGTAAGTTCCCGGTGCGGCTCGGGCACGTCCAGAGCCGCATCTGAAGCCAATCGGCCGGCGCACTCCCTGCGCCGGTCGCCTCCGCTCAGCGGGACATTCCCTGACCAGGGACGGCCACGCCGCGCGGATCAAGCAAGAACCACAAAGGGCTGGGGGACATGGAAGCGCTGCTGAGTTTCGCCAATGTTCTGGACCGCATATCCAGGGGCGTCGGCAAATTTGCGAGTTGGCTGATCCTGCCACTGATCTTCCTGATTATGTTCGACGTGGTCACGCGCAAGATCGACTTCATCAAGGACCAATCGGCGGAGATCACGATCAAATACGGCTTCTCTGTCTCTTTCATCCTTCAGGATCTGCAGTGGCACGTCCACGGCGCGCTACTGCTTCTGACCTTCGGCTTCGGCTATCTGCGCAATGCTCATGTCCGCGTCGATATCTTCCGCGAGAACGTGAGCCGGCGGAAGCAGGTTTGGGTCGAATTCCTGGGCCTGGTCATCTGCGCGGTCCCGTTCCTCGCGCTGATGATCTGGTTCTCATGGGTCATGACCTCGTCTTCCTTCGCACAGGGTGAAGGCTCCGAAAGCCAGGTCGGCCTGGGCTGGCGTTTCATCATCAAGTCGTTCTTGGTCTGGGGGTTTGGGATCGCCTTGGTTGCCGCCTTGGCGACGCTCTTCCGCTGCATCGCCTATCTCTGGGGCAACGACGAGCAGCGCGCGGCGGCCGAGGAGCAGCTGCAATTCTTCACCGATATCGAAGTGCTGCCGAAAGTTCATCTCGACGATGAAGAAGAAGCTGCGGGCACAGGGGGACCAGCACATGATTGCTGAGTGGTGGGACTGGTTCCTCTGGGATCATCTCTATGAATATATCGGCGCCTACATGTTCCTGGCGCTGGCGCTCACGCTCTTCACCGGGCTGCCGGTGGCCTACGCATTGGGCGGCGTGTCGCTGATCTTCGGCCTGATCGCGATTTGGCTCGAGATCTTCGACATCAACATCTACTTCGCAATCGTCAACCGGGTCTGGGGAGGGGACGGTGCCTCGGGGGCGGTGCAAAATCCAATATTGGTGGCGATACCCTGTTTCGTCTTCATGGGCACGATGCTGGAGAAGTCCCGTGTCGCGGCCGACCTGCTTCACATCCTGCAGATCATGCTGAAGCGGGTTCCGGGGGGTCTGGCGCTTTCGGTTACCGTGATGGGCACGATCATGGCGGCGACCACCGGCATCATCGGCGCCTCGGTGGTGATGATGACCCTGCTGGCGCTGCCGACGATGCTGAAGCGCGGATATGCCCCGCAGCTTGCCACCGGGACAATTGCGGCTTCGGCCACGCTGGGGATTCTGATCCCACCCTCGATCATGCTGGTGCTAATGGCCAACCTGCTTGCGGTCTCGGTCGGCAACCTATTTATCGGCGCGGTCTTCCCGGGGCTGGTGCTCTCGGGCCTCTACTTCCTCTACATCCTGACGCGCGCGTCGATTAATCCCTCGATCGCCCCGCCGATTCACGAGGACGAGATCGATCTCAAGCCAACCAACATGTCGAACGTGATCCTGTTCTTCGGAATCACGGCGGCCTTCATCGTCGGCGTCGTCATCGCCGAGGGCGTCGGATTGTCCGAGCAGGTGAACTGGAAGCTGTTTGGTTTCTTGGGCATCTTTTTCAGCGCCATGGCGATTGGTCATCGCGAGGGCGACTCGCTCTTCGGCGGGATCCTGAAGGGCTTCGTGCCCCCGATCTTCCTGATCATCCTGGTGCTGGGCTCGATCTTTGCCGGCTGGGCGACCCCGACCGAGGCCGCCGGCGTCGGAGCCTTCGGCTCGATCGTGTTGGCCTGGGTGAACGGGACCCTGACCATGACGGTGATGCGCGAGGTCTGCCACCGCACCGGCCTGACGACCGCGATGATCTTCTTCATCTTCGTCGGCGCCACCGCGTTCTCGACGATCTTCCGGAACGTCTATGGCGAGGAGCTGATCATCCATCTGATCGAGTGGCTTGAGCTTGGTCCCTGGCCGCTGCTGATCATGCTGATGTTCGCGGTGTTCCTGTTGGGCTTCTTCTTCGACTTCCTCGAGATCACGCTGATCATCCTTCCGGTCTTCGCGCCGGTGATCAAGACGATGGCGCCAGCCTTCGCGCCCCATTTGGGGCTGGAGGCGCCAACCAACATCGCCCAGACGCAATTCGTCGAGACCCAGGTGATCTACTGGTTCGCGATCCTGGTGGCGATCAACCTGCAAACCTCGTTCCTGACCCCACCTTTCGGGTTCGCGCTGTTCTACATGAAGGGCGTGGCGCCGAGCGCGGTGAAGATGCAGGAGATCTATCAGGGCATCGTGCCCTTCGTGATCCTGCAGCTCATCGGCCTGGCGATCGTGGTGCAGTTCCCCAATATCGCGCTTTGGCTGCCGGCGATCATGCTTGAATAGCCGCCGGCACGGAATCATCGATGCGGCGCGGACCTCAGGTGTCCGCGCCGTTCCGTTTGCGAGGTGCCCACATCACGGCTAGGCTCCGGCCGCGAGAGCCGGCCAGAGGATTTGCGCTTTGCCCGATACCCCCAATATCCCTCTCGAGGCACTGGTAGGCGCGCAGATCCGCGCGCTGCGCACCGCTTTGGGCATGACGCTCAGCGACCTGGCCTCGGCGGCGGGCCTGAGCCCGGGGATGCTCTCGAAGGTCGAGACCGGGCAGACGTCGCCGTCTCTGGCCACACTCTCGGCGCTGGCGGGCGCACTCAACATGCCGCTCGCGAGTTTTTTCACCAAATTCGATCAGAAATCCGATGCCACATTCGTAAGGGCTGGGCAGGGCCTGACGATAGACCGGCGCGGCTCGTCCAAGGGGCACCAATACCAGCTTCTGGGGCACGGCCTGCGCAGCGAGGTCGGCGTCGAGCCGTTCCTGATCACGCTCGACGAGACCGCGGATGCCTATCCGATCTTCCAGCATGACGGGGTCGAGTTCCTCTACATGCTCGAGGGCGAGGTCGCCTACGCCCATGGGGACCAGACCTATGTGATGGCACCGGGCGATTCCCTGTTCTTCGATGCCAGCATCGCCCATGGACCGTTGGAATTGCGAAAGCTGCCGGCGGTCTACCTGTCGATTATCGTGACGCCGCGCCGTGAAGCGTGATTTTCCTGAGAATAAAAATTATTTCTTGACAGTCACTCGGTGTGGTTCCAGTTTTCTGGGGCCCGAGACCTTGCGAGGAGTACACGGATGTGCGGAATTGTCGGCCTCTACCTGAAATCCGGGGCGCTGGAGCCCGAGCTTGGCCGGCTGACCGCGCTGATGCTGCACGAGATGTCGAGCCGGGGGCCGGATAGTGCCGGCTTCGCCGTCTATGGAACGGCAAACGGGGTGGCCAAGGTCTCGGCCCTCAGCCGCACCGGCGAGACAAACTGGAAGCATCTGGAGCACGAGCTGGAGCATGTGCTGGGCTCGGACGTGAAGGTCGAAACTCTGTCGGATCATGCGATCTTCAAAACGCGGGGCGATGGGCAGACCGCGCGCAACTGGTTGATCGAGAACGCGCCCGACGTTTCGGTCCTGGCCGTTGGCTCATCGATCGAGCTCTGCAAGGGCATCGGTGATCCCGATGCGGTCGCCAAGCGCCTGGGGCTCGAAGGCCGCACCGGCACCCACGCCATCGCCCATACCCGGATGGCGACCGAGAGCGCGGTCACGACCGAGGGCTCGCACCCCTTCTCGACCGGCGCCGATACCTGCCTGGTGCACAATGGCTCGCTCTCGAACCACAACCGGCTTCGCGAGAACCTGAAGAAGCACGGTGAGACCTTCCAGACCGAGAACGATTCGGAGGTCGCCGCGGCCTATCTCGCCTGGCGCACCCGCGAGGGCGATACGATCGACCAGGCGATCGAGGGTGCACTGAGGGATTTCGACGGCTTCTACACTTTCGCCATCGGCACCCGCGAAGGCTTCGCGGTGGTGCGCGATCCGATCGCCTGCAAGCCCGCGGTGATCGCCGAGACCGACGATTGGGTCGCCATGTCGTCCGAGTTCCGCGCCATCGCGCGGCTGCCGGGTGTCAAGAACGCCGAGATCTGGGAGCCGGCACCCGGCCAAATCTATTCCTGGAGCCGCGCGGCATGACAACCACCCTCGCCAATACCGAGCTCGATCTCGCCAAGCTCGACCGCCGGCAGGTCAACCGCGCGCTTCAGGAGGCGGCGAAGGGCGACTTCACCGTCACCAATCCGGGCGGCACCCATGCGCTGGCCTGCGGGCTGATGCATCCGGTAAGCGTCACCATCAAGGGTCATTGCGGCTATTACGCCGCCGGGATGAACAAGGAAGCCTCGGTCACCATCGAGGGCAACGCAGGGACCGGGGTCGCCGAGAACATGATGTCCGGCGTGGTCCGCGTCACCGGCGACGCATCGCAATCTGCCGGAGCGACGGGCCATGGCGGGCTCTTGGTGATCGAGGGCAACACCTCGGCGCGTTGTGGCATCTCGATGAAGGGGATCGACATCGTGGTCGGCGGCAATATCGGCCACATGTGCGCCTTCATGGCCCAGGCGGGCTGTCTGGTGGTCTGCGGCGATGCGGGCGCGGACCTGGGCGACTCGATCTACGAGGCGCGCATTTATGTGCGTGGCCGGGTCGCCTCGCTGGGCGCCGACTGCATCGAGAAGGAGATGCGCGACGAGCACCGCGCCGAATTGGCCGACCTGCTGGAGCAGGCGGGCATGGATGCGGACCCGTCCGCGTTCAAGCGCTACGGTTCGGCGCGCGAGCTCTACAACTTCAACATCGACAACCTGGATGCCTACTGATGGCCGACTACTCGGACGCCCCCCGCACCCTGCCGAAGAAGCCCTGGACCTTCGACGACCATACGCTGAGCGAGATCCGGCGCGCCGCGGCGACCGGCATCTACGACATCCGGGGCGGCGGCTCGAAGCGGCGCCTGCCGCATTTCGACGACCTCGTGCTGCTGGGGGCCTCGATTTCGCGCTACGCGCTGGAAGGCTACCGCGAGAAATGCGGCACCGACGTGATCCTGGGCGACCGCTTCGCCTCGAAGCCCTTGCACCTGAAGATCCCGATCACCATCGCCGGCATGAGCTTCGGCTCGCTGAGTGCGAACGCCAAGGAGGCGCTGGGTCGCGGTGCCTCCGCCATGGGCACCTCGACCACCACCGGCGACGGCGGCATGACGCCCGAGGAGCGCGGCCAGTCGAGACACCTGGTCTACCAGTATCTGCCCAGCCGCTACGGCATGAACCCGGACGATCTGCGCAAGGCCGACGCGATCGAGATCGTGGTCGGCCAGGGGGCCAAGCCCGGCGGCGGCGGCATGCTGCTGGGCCAGAAGATCACTGACCGGGTGGCCGGGATGCGGACCCTGCCTGTCGGCGTCGACCAACGCTCGGCCTGCCGGCACCCGGACTGGACCGGGCCCGACGACATGGAGATCAAGATCCAGGAGCTGCGCGAGATCACCAATTGGGAGAAGCCGATCTACGTGAAGGTCGGCGCGGCGCGGCCTTATTACGACACGGCGCTCTCCGTGAAGGCGGGGGCCGACGTGGTGGTGGTCGACGGTATGCAGGGCGGCACGGCGGCCACGCAAGATGTCTTCATCGAGCATGTGGGCATCCCGACCTTGGCCGCCGTGCGCGAGGCGGTGCGCGCGCTCACCGACCTCGACATGCACCGCAAGGTCCAGCTTGTCGTCTCGGGCGGCATCCGCAACGGGGCCGATGTCGCCAAGGCACTGGCGATGGGCGCGGACGCGGTCGCCATCGGCACCGCGGCGCTGGTGGCGCTGGGCGACAACGACCCGGCGCTGGAAGCGGAATACCAGAAACTCGGCACCACCGCCGGCGCGTATGACGACTGGCACGAGGGCCGCGACCCGGCAGGGATCTCGACCCAGGATCCGGAACTGGCCAAACGCCTCGACCCGGTCAAGGCCGGGCATCGCCTGGCCAACTATCTGGCGGTGATGACGCTGGAGCTGCAGACGCTGGCGCGGGCCAACGGCAAGAGCCACGTGCGCAACCTGGAACCCGAGGACCTGGCTGCTTTGACGGTAGAGGCGGCGGCGATGGCGGGCGTGCCGCTGGCGGGGACGAGTTGGATCCCGGGTCAATGATGCAGTTGTCGTGAACAACCTTTCGCAGATCGTCACTTTCTCGCCCGGCGGGCACTGCCGGGCAGCGCCCGACCGCCCCCACGGGCGGGCGCTTCGCTTCCGCCCGGGGCCGGTCGCTGCCCTCCATCCATCGAAGCGACGATTCAAGCCGATAGATTTTCGCGCTAGGTTCATGATCCGATGCTCGCTTCAAGGACGTGCATGACCCGCTATATGGTGATCGAAACCTTCAAGGACGGCGCGCTAGAGGCAATCTACGAACGCCTCCACACGAAGGGCCGGGGCCTGCCCGAGGGGCTTCATTTCATCGAAAGCTGGCTCGCCGCCGACGGCTCGCGATGTTTCCAGATCATGGAGACCGAGGACGTTGCGACCTTCGATAGGTGGATGCCATATTGGGCCGATCTGGTGACGTTCGAAATTGTCGAACTGAGGGAAAAGCCGGCCGCGAAACCGTGAATGTAGGGCGGGCTCGACGAGCCCACCGCTGAGGGAAACGACAGAACAGGACGAGGGAACAATCGCAACCGATCTGGCGAGGGCACCGTAGGGTGCATCTTGATGCACCTTTGCCTGGACGGGACCGCTGATGGTGGAACAAGTTCCACCCTACGAGGTGACGCGTCCTTGCACGCGCCCGGCGAGAGACCGGTCATAGCTGGATGGAAAACAGAAAAGGATGAGGGAACAATGGCAACAGATCTGGCGAAAGCCGCGAAACAAAAGGGCATCGAGTATTTCCTGATCTCGTTCACCGACCTCTTCGGGGTGATGCGGGCCAAGCTGGTGCCCGCCTCGGCGATCGGCGACATGCAGAAGGAAGGCGCGGGCTTCGCTGGCTTCGCCTCGTGGCTCGACATGACGCCGGCGCATTCCGACATGTTCGCGGTGCCGGACCCCGAAAGCCTCATCCAACTACCCTGGAAGCCCGAGGTCGGCTGGCTGGCCGCCGATCTGTGGATGGACGGCGCGGAGGTCGACCAGGCCCCGCGCAACACGCTGAAACGCGTCCTCGCCCAAGCCGAGAAGAAGGGCTGGCGTATGAAGACCGGGGTCGAGTGCGAATACCACATCATCACCGCCGACGGCACCAACATCGCCGACGAGCGCGATACCCAGTCGAAGCCCTGCTACGATGTCTCGTGCCTGATGCGCCGCTATGACGTGATCCGTGAAATCTGCGATGCGATGCTCGGCCTCGGCTGGGGCCCCTACCAGAATGACCACGAGGACGCCAACGGCCAGTTCGAGATGAACTGGGATTACAACGACGCCCTGATCACCGCCGACCGCCACGCCTTCTTCAAATACATGGTCAAGTCGATCGCCGAGGGTCACGGGCTGCGCGCCACTTTCATGCCGAAGCCCTTCGCCAACCTGACCGGCAATGGCTGCCACGCCCATGTCAGCGTCTGGGACAAGGCGGGCAAGAAGAACCTGTTCCACGACAAGAAGGGGGAATTGGGCGTCTCGGAGCTCGGTTACAACTTCCTCGGCGGGCTGGTGGCGCATTCCGGTGCGCTCTGCGCGATCTCGAACCCGACGGTGAACTCGTACAAACGCATCAACGCGCCGCGCACCACCTCCGGCGCCACCTGGTCGCCGAGCTCGGTGACCTATGGGGGCAACAACCGCACCCATATGATCCGCATCCCCGACGAGGGCCGCTTCGAGCTGCGCCTCGCCGACGGGGCAGCCAACCCCTATCTCTATCCGGCCGCCGTGCTGGCTGCGGGCATGGACGGGATGGAGGCCAAGCGCGATCCGGGCAAGCGGCTCGACATCGACATGTATGCCGAAGGCCACAAGGTGCGGGGCGCCAAGAAGCTGCCGCTGAACATGCTGGACGGCTTGCGTGAACTGGCCAAAGACAAGGTGCTGGCCGCGAGCCTGGGCCAGGAGACGGTCAGCGCCTTTCTCAAGCTCAAGCACGGCGAGTGGAATGATTACTGCCGCCACCTGACGGCGTGGGAGCGGGACACGACGCTGGATTGCTGAGCATGAAGCAAAGGGCGGACAATCATGTCCGCCCTACCGGCTACGGGCCCGCCTCGCGCTTCAACCAGGCGACGAAAATGGCGAGCGGCGGGCGCATTTCCCCCTTCGGCCGGACCAGGTGGTAGCCGGTGCCCATCTCGCCGTCATCCTCGAACAGGACCACCAGGTTCCCGGCTTCGATCTCGTGCTCGACAAAGGCGCGGGTCGTGCACCCGACCCCCTCGCCCTTGAGCAGCCCCGCCTGCAGCATGTAGCCTGGCAGATGGGCGACATCGGTCTTGCCCTCGACGGTCACGCCCTTGAGCCGCAGCCACATGGTCAACTCGTCCGTGCCGAATTCCTGCACCCAGGGCAGGTCGATCAGGTCCCTCGGTTCGCGGATCGTCCGGTCCGCGATCAGGCTGGGCGCCGCCACGACCGCGAAGCTGGTCGGCACGAAAGGCTCCGCCACCAGCCCCGGCCAGTCGCCCGATCCATAGCGGATGCCCAGATCGTAGCCCGCAATCTCAAAATCGACGAGTCCGGCCGTGGGGTTCAGCATCAACTCGATCTCTGGATGTGCCGCCCGGAAGCGGCCGATCCGGGGCATCATCCAGTTGACCGCAAAGATCGGCGTCATGGTGATTTGCAGCGGGCGTCCGGCCTCGTCGGCGACGATCTCGGAGACCGCGTCGCGCATCGCATCGAAGCCTTCACTCAAGGCCTGCCCCAATCGGGCCCCGCTGGGGGTCAGCGCCAGGCCCCGCCCGGCGCGGCGCACCAAGGCGACCCCAAGTTCGGCCTCCAGCCGCCTGACCTGCTGGCTGATCGCCGCGTGAGTGACGCTCAACTCGCGCCCGGCGGCCGAAAAGCTCTCATGTCGGGCTGCCGCCTCGAAGGCTTTAAGGGTCGAGAGGGTGGGGAGGCCGGTGTGATCCATATGTAACGCTTGCTAACAGATAAGAACAATCCCTGATTCGCTCTCCGCCGTCAAAGGCCATATCTTTTAGGGAAGCCAAGGTATCGAGGAGATCGAGAGATGTTGGGAGTACTTGCCGATAGTTTCATGGTCGCCGCCCGGTTTGACGGCCTGCCGCGGAACGCCCGGCCGCGCCGCCGCTGGTCTGTGGATCAGCCTTCCGCGTGCCAGCGCCGCTCGCCACGCACAAAGGGCTCGATGAAGGATGACCGGCCGCCATCCTCGGTCCAAAGCACCGGGAAGAACGCTTCGTCCATCGCATCTGTGTCCAGGCGCTTGTAACGGCTATAGACATAGCCGACCTCGTCGGTGAAGCGCGCCTCGGACGACAGGCAATGCGATACCACCGAGCGGCGCGGATTGCCCGTCCGGTTCGGCCCCGACCCGTGCCAAAGCCAGCCATGGTGGATCGAGCCGCCGCCCGCCGGCACCGCGACAGACACCATCTCGGGCTTGGCCACGCAAGCGGCCTCGGCGGCCCGGCGGAAGGCCTCCTTGTAGTCCGCCGGGTTGTGGAAGGCGCCAATGGGTCCTGCATGGCCCCAAAGGTGCGAGGCGCGGGCGAACTCCATCGTGCCGCCCTCGGTGCTAACGTCGTCGAGCGCGATCCAAGCGGTGCACATCAGCCGCGGCTCCGCCCAACCCGCATAGGCGCTGTCCTGATGCATGCCCAAGGTTCCGCCCGGCTGGCCGTCCCGCATCGGCGGCTTCCACAGGAGATTATCCTGCGCCAGCCGCGCCCCAGGCCAGCCGTTGAGCCGGGCCACCGCTTGGCCGGTCGCCTCGCTCAGGATCACCGAGGCGAGCGCCTGGTTCGATTTCCACACGTTGCAGATTTGCCGGGTCACGTGCGGGTCATCGCCGGGTTTCCAATTTACCTCGTCCGGCATCAGTCCGCTGTCGAAGCCGCCCTCGAAGCTGCGCGCCATCGCGTTGCGGAGGTAGTCCACGGCCTCGGGGCTTATGATCCGCTCGCGGATCAGGAACCCGTCGCGTGCGAAGGCCTCTACGTCCTCCGTCGTAATCTCCAGCGCGACGTCAAGCATGGGCCTCTCCAATGCAAAGGGGCCGGCGCGGACGCCGGCCCCGATCTCGTCGCGACGCCGCGTTACTCCGCGGCTTCTTCGGCGAAGACCCGCTTCAGACGCTCGGGGCTCTTGGCCGCGTTTTCGTCCTCCTGCATCTCGCGCTTCTCGATCGCCGCCTGCTTGAGGTGGAAACCGAGCCAGAAGATCAGGCCGAGGATCCACAGGATGAACTCGGACCCGACCATCGGATAGACCGGTCCGATCTGGCTGAGATCCGCTCCGGCCCAGGTCTCCACGATGGTGGTTGACAGGAACTGAATGCTAGGCATGGTATGTCCTCCTTCCAACCCGGCTCAGGTCAACAGCCCGAGGCGCCTGGCCTCGGCGATGTCGGCCTCCGAGACGGCAATCGCGTCCATCTCCTCGGCCATCTCCGCGCTCATGTCGAGGCCGACCAGTTCCACTGCGGGCGGCACCCGCAGAAGCCCCATGCTGTTCAGGATCAGCGACACGACATAGGCAGGGATGAACCCAAGCACGACGAACATGATCAACGCGCCCACGAACTGGCCGAGCGGATTGATCAGCGCCACGTCCTCATGGTACGCCGCAGTCGCGGGATGGCCCCACAACATGAAGCCGGCGATCACCAGGCCGATGAAACCCGCATAACCGTGCACCGCGATGGCACCGACCGGATCGTCGATCTTGAACTTGCGCTCGACCCAGAAGTGCAGCTTGTAGGCGCAGACAGCGCCCACCGCACCGATCAGCATGGCCTGGATCGGATGATACAGGTCATTGCCCGCCGAAGCCGCGATGATGCCGGCCAGACCACAGGAGTAGGTCCAGAAGGCCTCGCCCCGCGACACCACATAGCCCGCGATCAGACCGCCCGACAGCGACATCAGGAAGTTGAACACGATGGCGCTGAGCGTGGTCGGCGTCAGGTAGATCGTGGTCGCCGTGAAGTTGACCTTGCCCTCGGCGCCGCCAAGCGTTCCGTAGTCGATCAACGGCACGTTACACGCAACATAGAAGCCCCAGAAGCCGGTATAGATAAGGAATAGCCCGATCGTGACCAGCCACTTGTTGTGTGGGTTGATGTTGCGCGGCGTGCCGTCCTCAGCGAACTTGCCGAGTCTGGGACCCAGAACCACGACCACACCCAGGGCGAAGCCGCCCGCGATGGCATGGATCACACCTGAAGCATAGGCATCGTGATAGCCAAGCTGGGTGACCATCCAGCCGTCCGGATGCCAGCCCCAGGCCGCGTCGATGATCCAGGTGAACGAACCGATGACCACGGCCAGGATCCAGAACGCCGTCGGCCGGATGCGCTCGATGGTGGCGCCCGAGACGATCGAGGCCGCCGTCCACGAGAACAGCAGGAACGCCGCCCAGAAGACGCCATTCAACCGCGCCCAGAAGGCGTTGCCCAACTCGACACCATAGCCCATGATCGGGGCGTCGCTGCCGACGGTGGGACCGCCCAGATGGGTGCCCATTAGCTGGCTCCACGGCACCGCGTTGTCGCTTTGCGTGAGGCCGCCGGTGATCCCGGGACCGTTCGGAAAAGCGAAATAGATCCACCAGCCGAAGAAGAAGAACGTGATGGTGACCAGCGGGATCAGCATCGTGTTCTTCATCAGCGTGTGGAGATGGTTCTTGCGCCGCGAGGCGCCGACCTCATACATGCAGAAGCCCACATGAATGAGGAACATCAGCGGCACCGTCACCCAGTAGTAGAACTCGGTGAAGATGACGGTAAGCGCACCAATATCGGTGTCCATACGTTTCTCCCCATTGTCGGGACGTATCTTGCCGCCAGCTCACCGCGCGCCCCGACCGCGCCGAACCTTAGAACCCACCGGTCATGCGACCGGCGCAGGGGCTCTCCCCAAACCCATCCCAATCCGCAAGGGGGCAGACAGTTGGCATCTCGACTTGTCTTGCACCCGAACCGCCGTTCCCATTGGGTCCGACAGGCACGCAACGCACAATCGCCGAAAGCCGACGCATGACCCCTCAGCGCCAGGAAAGTCCCTGAATTGAGCCAGTCTTGGCTCAAAACTCAAGGTAAAAAATCCACGGACAGACCAATACTATACCAATAAAGGGTATTATCTGACCAAGCCCTATGCCTAACGGTTCGGCCGCCAGTCGTAGTTCCCCTTCACCCGATCCTTCGTCGGGTCGAAATGCGGGAAGCGCACGACTTGCGCCTTCAGCCGCTTCTGTTGGCCGTCGAGCTGGCCGACCTCGATCTGCGTATCCAGTTCGGAATGGGCTACGTCGACCCGCGCCAACGCGATGATCTTGCCGAGGATCGGCGACTTTACCGCCGAGGTGACCTCGCCGATCTGGGCCTTGCCGAGCCGCACACAGTCGCCGGGGCTCGGCACCTCGCCGCCCTCGATGTCGAGCCCGACCAGTTTCCGCGCAGGGGTTTCCTTGCGCCGCTCCAGCGCGGCGCGGCCGATGAAATCGTCTTCCTTTGATTTCAGCGGCACGGTGAAGCCGATGCCTGCTTCCATCGGGTCGGTCTGATCGTCGAACTCGGATCCAGCAAAAATCAGCCCGGCCTCGATCCGCACCATATCCAGCGCGGCCAGGCCGAAGGGGATCAGCCCGTGGGGCTGGCCCGCCTCCCAAACCGCATCGAAGACCTGGGTCGCGTCCTTCGGATGGCAGAAGACCTCGAAACCGAGCTCGCCCGTGTAGCCAGCGCGCCCGACCACCACCGAGGGGCCGTGGAAATCGCCGATCCGGCCGATGGCGAAGCGGAAGACGCCCAGCTCGTCCATGTTCGGCTGGGTCGGCGCGGTCCAGACAACCTGGCTCAGGATCTCGCGCGATTTCGGACCCTGGACCGCAATGTTGCAAAGCTGCGGGGTCGAGTCGCGCACCCAAACCTGCATGTCGCGCTTCATCGCCTGTTCGCGCAGCCACAGCCCGGACGTGTCGTTGCCGCCGATCCAGCGGAAATTGTCGGGGCCCAGCCGGAACACGGTGCCGTCGTCGATCATGCCGCCGTGCTCGTAGCACATGGCCGTGTAGACGATCTGGCCTACCGCCAGTTTCTTCATGTTGCGGGTGACGCAAAGCTGCATCAGCGCCTCGGCGTCCGGGCCGGTCACCTCGTATTTGCGCAAGGGGCTCAGGTCCATCACCACCGCGCCCTCGCGGCAGGCCCAATACTCCTCGATCGCGCCGTGATTGGTCATCTGGTTCGGCAGCCAGTAGCCGTTATATTCCACGAAATCGCGGGTATGCCGGGCAAAGCAGTCGTGGAACCCGGTTTTCTTGGTCTCTTCCATATCTGCCTCGGCGCTCTTGCGGTATCCGACGGACCGCTTGAAATCTTCGTCACGCCCATAGACCCGCACCTGGATGTCGGTCGGATTCCACCCATTGGCCGGGTCGACGTCGCAGGGACAGGCGGACGAGATGCAGACGAGGTCCGTCAGCGCGCGCAGCATCACGTAATCCCCTGGCCGCGACCAAGGTTCGTCCATCCCAAGCGCGTTGGTGTCGTCGAGCATGGTGTTGAAGAAGAAATTGATCGCCGGCCAGCCGGCCCGCGGACGGATCTGGTACTGGGCCAGATCGGCGGTGATGTTGTCCGAACAATTCACATGGCCGGGATAGCCCAGATCCTCGTAGTAACGCGCGGTGCAGGCCAGCCCGAACGTGTCGTGGCGCCCGCAGGTGTCCTGGACGACCTCGACCAGCGGCTCGTGGTCGACCGAGAAGTATTTCGAGTAGATCCCAGGCGCCGGGTAGAGACTGCCCATCAGCGAGCGGGTCGTGGTCGGATCGATGTCGCGTTCCAGCCCTTTGTCCAGGGCGCGGCGCGAAAAGGCCTGATAGTCCGAGCATTCCCGGCCCTGAACGTCGACGACCTGGACAAATTGTCCCGCCTTGACCTCGTAGCTCTGCGCCTCGCCCGGCTGGATGTTGAAATCGATCACCGGATCGGCCAGCGGGTCGGGCGGCGCCAGTCCGCCCTTGCCCTGGCCGGGATTGGCGCGGCGGATATAGAGGACGATTTCGGTCGGCGCGTCTTGCGCATCCGGCGACATCGGTCCGCCCGGTGCGCAGACGATCAGCAACCCGTCGCACGAGGCGTGGAAAGTCGCCAGCGCGCCCGGCTTCGATCCGTCCTCGAAGACCCGCGCCGCGTCCGCCTTGCCCAGATCGAAGCCCGATTTGCGCAGCGCGCCGAGAACACGCCGTCCGGAGTCATCGCCGAAGGTCAGCGCGGCTTCGAGCCCCTTGGCCTGGCCTTGACCCTTGGCGCCGATCATGCCGGCATCCGAGCGTCCGTCTGGGGCGAAGAAGACCAGCTCCGCGGCTTGTAGCCCCTCGCGGTCCAGGATCGAGATCTCGTCGCCTTTGTCCATCGCGACAGCGCGCGAGCCGCCCCCCGGAACCGGATGGCGCTCAACCCCGTGCGGCAGAACCGGCAGGCCGGGCGTGATCACGCCGCCGCGCTCGTAGGGTGTCTCGAAGACCGGTCTGACGCCCATCAGTCCACACCCAGCGCTTTCCGGCGGTCGGTGGACCAGCGCATGATGATGTGATCGAAGACCAAAGCCATCAGCGCGACGCACATGCCAAGCACGAAGTTCTTGCCAAGATCCGTGCCCGCCAGCGTGCGCTGCAGCTCCTGGCCCAGATCCTGGGTGCCGATGAAGGCGGCGATGATCACCATAAAGAAGGCGAACATGATCGCCTGGTTGAAGCCCACTGCCATGGTTGGCAGGGCCAGCGGCAGCTGCACATGCCACAGCTTCTGGCGCCGCGTGGCACCGGCCATGTCGGCGGCCTCGGTCAGCTCGACCGGCACGCTGCGCAGCCCCTCGATCGTGTAGCGGGTCAGCGGCACCAGGGTGAAGATCAAGATCGAGAACACCACCGCGACGTCATTGACCCCAAAGAGCATGATCGCCGGGATCAGGTAGATGAATGACGGGAAGGTCTGCGCCGTATCACAGAACAGCAGAATCCTGTTCGCCCACTTCTCGGACCGCGATGCCCAGATCGCCAGCGGCAGACCGGTCAGGGTCGCCAGGATTACCGCCGAGATCACGGTGTAGAGCGTGATGATCGCCCGGTCCCACCAGCCCGTGCTCGCGATGAACGCAAAAAATCCCGCACCGATCAAAGCCGAGCGTGCCCCGCCCACCAGATAGCCCAACGCGCCTATCGCCAGAATGACGGTCGGGACCGGCAGCCAAAGCAGGGCGTTGCGGAAGGGGATCAGGATCCAGACATTCAGGAACCAGCGTAGCCATTCGGTCACCGCCTGCACACTGTCGATACCCAGGAAGCCCTTGATCGCCTTGTCAATTCCCTTGCCCTGGGTCAGCGACTGCTTGCGGCCGACCTCGTCCAGCACGCCGCCCACATAGCCGAAGAAGCTCCCCTCCGCCTCTGGGTCGCCGACCGCCTTCACCGGCACGTTCGGCAGATCGCGCACCAGGAACGCGATCAGCACGAAAATCGCAAATCCGCCGAACGTCGCCAGCGAATAGGCATGGCGCTGCCACCAGGGCGTCCCGCGCTCGAAATGCTCGGGCTGCTTCACGACCCAGGCCTTCGACAGCCGGTCCAGCATCACCGCGAACAAGACGATGGTGACGCCGATCTCGAAGCTGCGCCCCAGCTTGAACGAGTTCATCATCGCCAGAAGCTTGCCGCCCAGCCCCGGCATTCCGATAAACGCGGTCAGCACGACCATGGCCAGGCACAGCATGAAGACCTGGTTGACGCCCACCAGGATCTCGGTGCGCGCCGAGGGGATATAGACGTGGCGCAGCATCTGCCAGCGGGTGCAGCCGGACATCTTGCCTGCCTCGACCGCCTCGGGTGGTACTTTACGCAAGCCCAGCGTGGTCATCAGGATCATTGGCGGCAGCGCGTAGACGATGGTCGCGACCGCGCCCGCCGTGGGGCCCACCTTGAAGAAGATCACGGCTGGAAGGAGATAGGTGAAGAAGGGAAGCGTTTGCAGGATCGCCAGAACCGGCTTCAACACCGCCTCGAAGGGGCGGGATTTCCAGGCGAAAATCCCCAAGACTAAGCCCATAACGAAGGCCGTCGGCGCCGCCACCGCGATGACCGACATGGTCTGCATCGCGATGCTCCACTGACCGATCAGCGCGGCCCAGACGAACGTGCCGGCGCCGATCGTGGCAAGCCGCCAGCCGCCCAGGTAATAACCGATCACGCCCGCCGCAGCCGCAAGCGCGGTCCAGGGGATCGGCCCCAGATGAGGCCAGCGTTTCTTGCCGTAGAGCAGGTTGGCGGTGGCGTCGAGCAGATACTCCAGCCCGCCGGCGATCGCCCGGGTCAGATGGATCAGCCCCAAATCGTCGCGGACGAAATTGAAGACCGCATCCAGCCAGTCGGCGTAGGCGTAGAGCCCCTCCTCGACCCGGACGATGGTCCATTCGGGCAGCAGAGGCCGGGCCAATGCCAGCGCCACTGCCAGCGCAACCAGGCCGATTGCAACGAGCTGTCGCTCAGACCATCGGCCGTCGCCCCGCCCTTGAGACTGGGTCTCAGAGGGTGAGAGCGTCGTGATCGACATCATCCCTCGCCCAGCAAGATGTCGAGCGCCTCTTGCCTGTTCATTGTGCCGATGACAGTGCCGTCTTTATCGGCCACCGGCAAAGTCGTGCGGGATTCGTTGACCAACTGGCGTGCCAGTTGCAGCACCGTGGCGCCCGCGGGCACAGGCTCGCCCTCCGGCGTGGTTCCGTTCAGCGGCTTCGCCAGCACCGAGGCATGCACCACCCGCGCCTTCTCGATCTCTTCGGTGAACTTCGCCACATAGGGCGTCTGCGGGTCCAGCACGATCTTGTCGGGCGTGTCGCATTGCTCGACGGCGCCGTCCTTCATGATGGCGATCCGGTCCGCCAGCCGCAGCGCCTCGTCGAAATCGTGGGTGATGAAGACGATGGTCTTCGACAGCATATCCTGCAGCCGCAGGAACTCGTCCTGCATCTCGCGCCGGATCAGCGGGTCCAGCGCCGAGAACGGCTCGTCCAGGAACCAGATATCCGGCTCGATGGCCAGCGAGCGGGCAATGCCGACCCGCTGCTGCTGCCCGCCGGAAAGCTCGCGCGGGAAATATTCCTCACGGCCTTCCAGGCCGACCAACTTGATCACTTCCAGCGCCCGTTCGCGCCGCGCGTGCCGGTCCTGACCGCGCATCTCGAGCGGGAAGGCGACGTTCTCGAGCACTGTCCGATGGGGCAACAGCCCGAAGCTCTGGAACACCATGCCCATCTTCGAGCGGCGCATTTCGATCAGGTCGTTCTCGTTGAGCTTCATGATGTCCTGGCCATCGACCAGGATCTCGCCGCCGGTGATTTCGTGCAGGCGCGAGAAACAGCGCACCAGCGTCGATTTTCCCGAGCCCGAAAGGCCCATGATCACCAGCATCTCGCCGCGGCTGACCTTGATCGAGACGTCCTTGACCCCGGCGATATACCCGTCGGCGCGGATCTCGTCGAAGCCGCGCCCGGGCGTCATCGACGCCAGGTATTTCTCCGGATCGGCGCCGAAGAGCTTCCAGATGTTTCTGGCCGATATAACGGGTGCTTCGCTGTTCATGGCGATCAGCTTACCAAAATTTCCCCACCGCAGGTCAATGCGGTGGGGAGTTGCCTGATTTCGGCGGGCTTAGTTGACCCAGCTCTTCCAGACGTCTTCGTTGTTCTCGAGCCAGACCTCGGCGGCCTCTTCCGGCTCGAGCTCGTCCACGTCGACCAGCTTCGCCATCTCGGCGATCTGGGCGTTGGTGAACGAGATCTTCGTCAGCACCTCGTAGGCATGGGGCCACTTGCCCACCATGCCGTCCCAGGCTGCCTTTTTCAGGTAACCTTTGGCGGGGTTCCCGCAGTCAAAAAGCGCGTCCGGGTTCGGGCCGACCGACGGGTCCTTGTCGCAGCCTTCGACCCATTCCGGGAACTCAACGAATTCGCCCGGCCACACGGCCTCGGCGAAGTTCGGGGTCCAGTTGAAGACCACGACCGGGCGCTTGTCGGCTTCCGCCGCGCCGATCTCGGCCCAAAGCGCGGCGGCCGAACCGGCGTTGATCACGGTGAAGTTCATGCCAAGCGCTTCAACGCGCTCCTTGCCGTGTTTGAGCCAGTCGACCGGCCCGTCCAGATAGCGGCCCTTGTCGCCGGTCTCGGCGGTCTTGAACAGATCCGCACACTCGTTCAGCGCTTCCCAGCTGGGCAGGCCCGGGCAGGCATCCTTGGTCCACATCGGATACCACCAATCCTCGCGGGTCACCGCATCGTGGTCGCCAGCATCGTGCAGGCCGCCCTTTTCCAGCGCGGCGCGGAACGACGCGCCAAAGGCGCCTTCCCAGACCTCGAGCTCGAGGGTGACGTCGCCGAGGCGCACTGACTCGTAGACCGCCTGGCTGTCGGTGGTCACGAATTCCACGTTGTTGCCCATGGATTCGAAAATCTGACCGACCGCATGGCTCATCACGATCTGGCTCGACCAGTTGTGGATCGGGATAACGATGGGATCGCTGGAATCAGCGGCCATCGCGTTTGGTGCCATCAGGGCCGCTACGGCGGCACCGATGGCGAGTTTCTTGATGGAGTTTGTCATGTTGTCCTCCCTTTACAGGTCCTTTGGCGGCCTGTGCCGCCGATTAGACTGCCGATCGGTCCATCACCTCTCGGGTCTCGGTTGTCGCCCGGGCTTCCGCGTCCCGTAGCGGAGCCCGCGGGCGCACTTCGCGCCCGCGGCATTCTCATGTCAGTTCTGCAGGTAAGACTCGAGCGAGTCGTCCAGCGCGTCCTTCCACGGCGTATGATGCGCCGGGGCCATCGACCCGGTCATGACCGAGCGGTAGCTGTTGTTTCGGAATGTCATGATGTCCTGCTTCTTGTGTTTCTTCCACTGGAAGAAAGCGTCGTTGGCACCATCCACGTCGAAGCTGGGGTAGTCCGTCTCGGCGATCAGCTCCTTGACGTAGGCTCCCTGGTAGCGGATCGCGTCATAATCGTCCTCGCCCGCATCCTCGCGCGCGACCCGGTCCTCGACATCAGCCGTCAGCGCCGATTTCTCGGACGGGATCTCGATCCGGCCCATGATTGCATCGCGCACCCACCAGGCCTGGGCGTCGAACATGTTGAAGGTGTACCACTGGTCCTGCATGCCGAGGTAGAAAAGCTTTGGATTATCGACCCACGCCACGCCCTTGTAGAGGTTCGCGGTCGCCAGACGGTTCGCGGTTTTCAGCCGCAGATCATCAGGCATGAACGGGAAGTGGTGGATATAGCCGGTGCACAGGATGATCGCGTCCACATCCGTGGTCGAGCCGTCCTTGAAAGTGCAGGTGTTGCCCTTCACGTTCTGCAATAGCGGCACTTCTTTCCAGTTGTCCGGCCAGTTGTAACCCATCGGCGCCGTGCGGTGGCTGACGGTCACAGACTTGCAGCCGTATTTCCAGCACTGCGAGCCGATATCCTCGGCCGAATAGCTGGTGCCGATGATCAGGATATCTTTGTCCTTGAACTCCATCGCGTCGCGGAAGTCATGGGCATGTAGGACGCGACCGTTGAAGGTGGTGAAACCTTCGAAATGCGGCACGTTCGGGGTCGAGAAATGTCCTGAAGCCACGACGACATGGTCGAACTCCTCGTCGTATTCGTGGTCGTTCGCCAAATCGTCGGCGGTGACGGTGAACTTGCCGGACGCGTCGTCGTAGGCGACATGGCGCACGGTGGTGCGGAACCGGATCTTGTCGCGCACATTCGCCTTCTTTACGCGGCCTTCAATATAGTCGAACAGCACGGCGCGCGGCGGGTAGGACGCGATCTGCTTGCCGAAATGCTCTTCGAAGGAATAGTCCGCGAACTCCAGCCCTTCCTTCGGACCGTTCGACCACAGATAACGATACATCGAGCAATGGACCGGCTCGCCATACTCATCCAGCCCGGTGCGCCAGGTGTAGTTCCATAGCCCGCCCCAGTTGTCCTGCTTCTCGAAGCAGACGACCTCGGGCGTCTCGGCGCCCTTCTGAGCCGCCGACTGGAATGCCCGCAATTGCGCGAGGCCGGATGGACCCGCACCAATAATCGCTACCCGTTTCGTCATTTCACTCTTTCTCCCGCTTTTCGGATCATCTTCATTCTGGCGACGGGTCGGCCGCGCTTCGGTGCCAGTCCGGCTCGAAGCCCAGAATGACCGTGTCCGCCTCCAGACACGGGTTGAACAGAAGGTTGTGCCAGTACGTCGCCTGGAACAACGGATTGTGTCCGGCCAGCGCCCAAACCCTGCATGCCAGATCGAAACGCTGGCCGTAGGCGTCGAATGTCAGCGTCACCTGGCCCGCCGCGCGAATCTTCGCCGCCCCAGGCGATTCCGGCGGGAATGTCGCGGTCAGGATGTCCGAGAACTCGGACGCCTTCTGATAATAGGTTTCGCTGAAGAAGGTCAGCGCCGCCTCGCGCCGCTGGGCCGGGTCGTTGGTTCGCCGGACCATGTGCTTCAGCTCGGGCGTCTTCGAAAATTGCGGCGATTTCGACATCACCGTGACGATATGGCCGAGCGGTTCCGCCTCGCCCGCCAGCGTCAGCGACGGCATGATCCCATCGCCAGGCCGCCCCAGGTCATCACGCATCATCATCTGGCGCACCCGGCACTGCCAGCGCAGGAAGCTGTCGCGCAGGGGGTCGTCGACCCCCTGGAAACGCAGCACCTGTCCGCCGGGCTGGGTCATCACTCGGCTGCCTTCGGATAGCCGTCCGGACGCGCATAGGCCCGGTCATGGGTCAGGCTGGGGATCTTGGCGCGCGCTTGCGAGACCGCGTCCAGATCGATCGTCGCGATCGCGACACCCGGCCCCTCGCCGCGATCGGCCAGTACCTCGCCCCAGGGATCGATGATCAGCGAGTGGCCATAGGCAGCGCCGCCACCGGGGCAGGGGCCGTGGGCGCAGGCCGCCACCACGAAGGCACCGTTCTCGATCGCGCGCGCCCGGTTCAGCACGTGCCAATGGGCCTCGCCGGTTTTCTGGGTGAAGGCCGCGGGCACGGTCAGAATCTCGGCGCCAGCCTGGGCCAGGTCGCGGTAGAGCTGCGGGAAGCGCAGGTCATAGCAGATCGTGTGGCCGACCTTGGCCCAAGGGGTCTCCTCGATCACCGCCGCGCCGCCGGCGCGCACGAAGGCCGATTCCCGGTAGACTTCCGTTTCCGAGAGCTGGATGTCGAACATGTGGATCTTGTCATAGCGGGCCCGGACTTCGCCCTGGTTGTCCAACAGGTAGCCCCGGTTGATGATCCCGTCATCCGGCCCAGAATCCGGCCCGGAATGCGACTCGGAATCCGACGCGGCGACCGCCACCGAGCCGATCTGGATCCAGACTCCGGCTTGCGACGCGAACCTGCCCAGCGCGTCGACCACCGGATGGGCGCCATCGGGCGCCGCGGGAGGCCGGATCACCGCCCCGTCCGTTACCAGCCCGCCGCAATATTCCGGCAGGCAAAGCAGTTTGGCGCCTGACTCCACCGCCTCACGCGCCAGCCCCAGCGCCTCGGCGATGGCGGAGTCGAAATCCGGCATCGGGCGGGTCTGCAAACAGGCGATGGTCAGCGGACGGTTCATGTGTGGTTTCGCTTTCTCCAATTCTGAAAAGCCCCCTCCCCACAGCTCTCAGCGTTGGGGGAGGGGTAGGTCCCGACAGGGGATCTTCAGAATTTCATGTATGCCTTCCTCAGCTGCACCAGCGGGTGGTTGGGCGACATCTGGAACTTGATCAGCAACTCGCGCGCGATCATGTCGCGGTCCTGTTGGTTGTCCGGCAGCTCGATCGCGTCCGGCACTCGGACCCAGCCGTTGATGTTGCGGTCGAAGACGGCCGGGTGGCCTTCCTCGTAGCCCATATGCACGTCTTCCAGCCAGTTCAGGTCGTCCCAGCCCATGATCTCCATGTATTTCGAAAGGAACGGCGTGATCCGGTCGTAATCCGGCACCAGGTTAACGTCGTAGCGATAGCCGATATGCTGGCCGATTTCCTTCTCGCGCTTGGATTCCAGTCCGTCGCTTTTCAGGAATTGGTCGACATCCTTGATCTCGGAGCCGCGGTATTGTGTGCCTGCCATGTCTCTCTCCCGTTGGTGGGGTGGAACCCCACCCTACGCCCGTTGGTAGGGTGGGTTTTCAACCCACTGATCAAAGGTGATGATAATCCTCGACGCCCACCGTGTGGTTCGTCCCCGCCAACGGCACGCCCGCCATGGCCGAGGCCTCCATCGTCAGCGCTGCCAAATCTTCCGGTTCGAGGCTGTGGATGTTGGTCTTGCCGCAGGCCCGCGCGAAGAGCTGGGCCTCGATGGTCAGGGTGTGCAGGAAGTTGTAGACCCGTTCAGCCGCTTCATCAGGGTCCAGGCGCTTGCGCAACACCGGATCCTGGGTCGCCACGCCGACCGGGCAGCGGCCCGAATGGCAGTGGTAGCAGTAGCCGGGCTCGACCCCCATCTCCTCCTGGAAATTGGCCTCGGGGATGTCCTTGTTGCAGTTCAGGGCCATCATCACCGAGTGCCCCAGCGCGATGGCGTCGGCGCCAAGCGCGATGGCCTTGGCCACATCCGCCCCGTTGCGGATGCCGCCGGCGTAGACCAGGCTGATCTCGCCGCGCTTGCCCAGGTCGTCGATCGCCTTGCGGGCCTGGCGGATCGCCGCCATGCCGGGCACGCCGGTATCCTCGGTCGCCAGATGCGGGCCGGCACCGGTGCCGCCCTCCATGCCGTCGATATAGATCGAGTCCGGGTCGCATTTCACCGCCATCCGCACGTCGTCATAGACCCGCGCCGCGCCGAGCTTGAGCTGGATCGGAATCTGCCAATCCGTCGCCTCGCGGATCTCCAGGATCTTCAGCGCCAGATCGTCCGGCCCCAGCCAGTCCGGGTGCCGCGCCGGCGAGCGCTGGTCGATTCCGGCGGGCAGCGAGCGCATTTCGGCCACCTGGTCGGTGACCTTCTGGCCCATCAGGTGGCCGCCCAGGCCCACCTTGCAGCCCTGGCCGATGAAGAACTCGCAGCCATCGGCCAGCATCAGGTGGTTCGGGTTGAACCCGTAGCGCGACTGGATGCACTGGTAGAACCATTTGGTGGAATAGCGCCGCTCGTCCGGGATCATCCCGCCCTCGCCCGAGCAGGTCGCGGTACCCGCCATCGTGGCACCGCGCGCCAGCGCTGTCTTGGCCTCGAAGCTGAGCGCGCCGAACGACATGCCGGTCACATAGACCGGGATATCCAGCGCGATTGGCTTTTTCGCCCGCGGACCGATCACCGTCTGGGTGTCGCATTTCTCGCGATAACCCTCGATCACGAACCGGGTCAGGGTGCCCGGCAGAAAGGTCAGGTCGTCCCAGTGCGGGATCTTCTTGAACAGCGAGAAGCCGCGCATCCGATACCGGCCCAGTTCGGACTTGATATGGATGTCGTCCATTACATGCGGCGGGAAGATGAAACTGTTCCCGATCCGGTTTACATCGCGGTTCAGCGGCTTCTTGCCAGTCGGTGCACCATCGGCCATTTGGGTCTCCGTTCGGTCCGAGGTGGGGTGGAACCCCACCCTACCCCTCATCGGTAGGGTGGGTTTTCAACCCACCGTCACAGGATCAGTTTCTTCTCGTTCGGCTCGAGATTGTCGTAGTTCCACAGCTGCTTGCCCGCGATGATCTTCGTGAAGTGATCGACGCCCTTCTCGGGCAACAGGCCGTATTGGCGCAGC
Source organism: Paracoccaceae bacterium (assembly GCA_029862205.1). GTDB lineage: Bacteria > Pseudomonadota > Alphaproteobacteria > Rhodobacterales > Rhodobacteraceae > Thermohalobaculum. The sequence goes on along the minus strand of JAOTXT010000003.1, from coordinate 80,199 downwards.
TTCCGGTTCAGCCAGGACCGGTCGAGATCGGTTAGTTCCGCCTCGATCGCATCGACACCCAGTGAGCGGATCTCGCCGCCGATGAAGATCGTCCCGTCATACATCGAGTCGCCCAGGTTCTTTCCCGCATTGCCGCAGATGATCATCCGCCCGCGCTGCATCATGAAGCCCGTGAGCGCCCCGGTGTCGCCACCAACGATTATGGTGCCGCCCTTTTGGTCTATGCCGGTACGGCTGCCCACATGGCCCTTGCAGACCAAGTCGCCGCCACGTATCGCCGCCCCGAAAGTCGAGCCAGCGTTCTTCTCGATCATCACCGTCCCGGCCATCATGTTCTCGCCGCAGGACCAGCCGACCCGACCGTTGATGCGCACGTTCGGCCCGTCGATCAGCCCGGTCGAGAAATAGCCCGTCGAGCCGTCGATGATCAGGTTCAGCCGGTTCAGGATCCCGACGCCCAGCGAATGCATGCCGCGCGGGTTCTTGATCACGATGGTGCCGTAGCCTTCGTCCATCAGCTCGCGGATCGAGCGGTTCACCTCGGTCGTGGTCATGCCGTCGGCATCGACCTCGGTCCGCTTGTTGAAGTCCACGTCCTTCGCGAAGGCGTAGGTGTAGTTCTCGTCCTCGGCCGGCTCGAAGAAGGTTTCCATCGAGCGCCCCTTGAGCTGCTCGGACATCATGCCGAGCTCGCGGGCGCGGGCCTCCTGCTTCTTGCCGTATTCCAGATCGGGGCTCACGCCTTCCATACCCGGACCTCCTCGTCATAAGGATCGTAGGTGTCGATTTCCTGGGGCAGGATCGCGCGGATCGCGACCTCCTCGGAGGCCAGCACGATCAGATCGTCCGACTCGTAGAGCACCAGCGGTTTGGCCGCCATCGTGTCCTTGGCCATGCCCAGCTGATCCTTCGTGGCGACCAGGTAGGTGAAGACCCCGTCGATCTCCTCGATCGAGCGCTTCAGGCTTTCCTCCAGGCTAACGCCGTTGGCCAGGTTGTGGGCGGTATAGACCGCCAGCAGCTCGCTGTCGCAGTTCGACATGAACCGGTGGCCCCGGCGCTCCATCTCGCGGCGCATGATCCAGTAGTTGGTGATCTGCCCGTTATGGACGACCGAGACGTCGTTATAGGGGAAGGCCCAGTAGGGATGCGCCGAGCGGATGTCCACGTCGGATTCCGTCGCCATCCGGGTATGGCCGATCCCGTGCGTGCCGCTGAACTCGCCCAGACCATACTGCTCGGAGACCACGTCGGCGTCGCCCAGGTCCTTGATCAGTTCCAGCCCGTTGCCCAGCGACAGGATTTCGACGCCCTCGATCTCCTCGATATGGCGCGCCATGTCCTCGGTGTCGCCGTCATGGCTGATGATGTAGCGCAGCGCGTATTCGGTGGCGTTTTCCTTTGCCTTGATCTCGGCGCCGTGCTCGGCAAGACATGCCTCGATCTCCTCGACGCGTTGGGCGATCTGGCCATGGATGCCATGGCCCTTGTCCATATCCTCCTGCTCGGCCGCCTTGATGCGCATTACGTAATCGCCTTCGCTCGGCTCGCCATAGACGGCGAAGCCGGTCGAGTCGGGGCCGCGATGCTTCAAGGCCCGCAGCATGGCCGTCATCTCGGCGCCCACGTTCGAGCTTTTGCCGCGATGGATCAGTCCTGCAATTCCACACATGGCGATGTGCTTCCTTCCAATGTGACGGGTTAGTTTTGCGGCCCGGCGTCACGCACGCCGGACCGGGTTTCCGCGGGGCGCGCGCCTTAGGGCAGGCACTCCATGTAGGTCTCGTTGTCCCACTCCGTGACGGTGGACATGAACCGGGCGAACTCGTCGCGCTTGTATTCCTCGTAGAGGCGGTACATCTCGCCCGGCAGGCCGCGTTTGACGACCTCGTTGCCCGCCAGGTGATCCAGCGCCTCGCCCAGGCTCATGGGAAGCTTCTTCACTTCCTTGCCCTCGGCCATGGCCTCGTAAATGTTGCGCTCTTCCGGTTCGCCTGGGTCCAGGCTTTTTTCCAGGCCGTCGTCCATCGCCGCCAGCAGGGTCGAGCCCATGATGTAGGGGTTCACCATCGAGTCCACCGAGCGGTATTCGAAGCGTCCAGGTGCCGAGACGCGCAATCCGGTGGTGCGGTTCTGGAAGCCCCAATCGGCGAAGACCGGCGCCCAGAAGCCCGTATCCCAGAGACGGCGATACGAGTTCACCGTCGAGCAGCCGATCGCGGTCAGCGCCTGCAGGTGGTGCACCACGCCGCCGATCGCCTTCAGGCCTTCCGTGCCGGGCATCTGCGGATCGTCGGTGTCGGGCATGAAGGTGTTCTCGCCGCCCTTCACATACATGTAGTTGTCGGCCATGCCTGGCAGGCTGTCAGGGTCGTTGCCGCAGGGCACGAACTTGTCCTCGCCGCCGCCCCAGAGGCTCATGTTGTGGTGGCAGCCCGAGGCCGACACACCCATGAAGGGCTTGGTCATGAAGCAGGCGAAGATGCCATGCTCGCGCGCCACTTGGGCGCAGATCTGGCGGTAGGTCGTGAGACGGTCGGCGTTGCGCAGCACGTCGTCGAACATCCAGTTGAGCTCGAGTTGGCCCGGCGCATCCTCGTGATCGCCCTGGATCATGTCGAGGCCCATCTTGCGGGCGTATCTGATTACCTGGAGCGACACGGGCCGCAGACTCTCGAACTGGTCGATATGGTAGCAATAGGGCTTCGAGAAGCCGTCCTTCGGCTTGCCGTTCTCGTCGAACTTCAGCCACATCATCTCCGGCTCGGTGCCGATGCGCAGTTTGGTGCCGTGCCTCTTGGTGAATTCGGCGTGCATGCGCCGCAGGTTGCCGCGGCAATCCGACGTCAAATAGGCGCCCGGGTTCTGCTTCTCTTCGCGGTTCCGGAACAGCGTGCAATAGAAGCGCCCGATCTGTGGCGCCCAGGGAAGCTGCATGAAGGTTTCGGGCTCGGGGATGCCGACCAGCTCGGCCGCTTCAGGGCCGTAACCGAGATAATTGCCGGCACGGTCGGTGAATAGGTTGACCGTGGCGCCATAGACAAGCTGGAAGCCCTTTTTGGCCACGCTCTCCCAGTGATCGGCCGGGATGCCCTTGCCCATGATCTTGCCGGTGACCGAGACGAATTGCAGATAGAGATACTCGATCCCCAGTTCGTCGATCTTCTGGCGGACTTGTTTGACCTTCTCGTCGCGGCCTTCGGCTTCGACAAAGGCTTCAATATCCATACCCACGTGTTCCTCCCGTGTTTTCGCGCCGAATGATGGTCCGGGATCTTCCGTCCCGGTTCGGCTCCCCTGATCGCCCCGCATGCGCGGGTGTTCTTGTTACGGCTGGCCAGTCAGCCTTAGCGCGGCCAGTTCAGTGGCGTTTGTGCACCGAATTCGGATTTTGGTCTAGTCCTTCTTTGAACCAATCTGCCGGATTTGGTCTATTTAGCGGCGTAGCCGCGATTCTCTTGCGGTTATCGTGGCCAATGATCGATCATGGCGCAACCAATTTTGCGCCTTTTGCATTCCTTTGGTTTATGCCAGAGTCATTAAATGAAGCGTGTGAGAGCGATCGGCAGAGTCATGTTCCCCGGGACTAACCAGGCGGCGCGCGGGAGTGGCGGGTCATGAACGCGACCGACATCGCCGGCGCGCTGCGGCGCCAGATCTCCGCCGCCCAATTCACGCGCGACGACCGCCTGCCGCCCGAACGCACACTCGCGGAACAATACGGCGTCGCCCGGGGCACCGTGCGCGAGGCGCTGAAGCAGCTCGAGGATTCGGGCTTTGTCGAGCGCCGCGCCGGGTCGGGCACCTACGTGACCTATTCCGAGCGCGACGACAGCCGTTCGATCGTCGAGACCACCCGGCCGCTGGAGCTGATCGACGCGCGCTTCGCGGTCGAGCCGCACATGGTCCGGCTGGCGGTGCTGCACGCGACCGAATTCGACCTGGCCAAGGCCGAGGCCCATCTGGCGATCATGGAGGATTGCGGCGGCGCGGCCGAGGTCTTCGCCGAGGCGGATGAGCGGTTCCACATGGCGCTCGCCCATTGCTCGCAGAACGCGCTGATCGTCTGGATGATGAAGAAGATGCACGAGGTCCGCAGCCATGCCCAGTGGGCTCGGATGCGCACCATCACGCTCGAATCCGGGATCATCGCCCACTACAACCGCCAGCACCGGGCGATCGTCGACGCGATCCGCGCCCGCGACGCGGAAAGTGCGGGGCGCGCGATGAAGGAACATCTGGAAAGCGCGCGGCGCTCGCTGGTCGATGCCGCGTCTTGATCCGCCGGCGCGGGGCTCAGCGAACCTGAGCGGCCGCCTGCAGCCAGTTGATGTAGATCCGCTCGGCCACCTGCTTCATGGACCCGATTTGGGCCGCGCAATCGGCGGCCAGCCTTTCGGCGCCGCCCTCGCCGAACGCGTCCTCCAATGCCGCCTTGTATTCGGGAATCTCGGCCCAGTTCGCGACCGTGTCGGCCTCGACCTCGACGTGGCACTGCATCGACAGCGCCCGTGGTCCCCAGCTCATCGCCTGGACCGCGCAGTCGGGCGAGGTGGCAAGCACCTTCGCGCCGACGGGAAGCCGGGTCACCTCGGCGCCGTGCCATTGCAGGGCGTGGACGACTTCCGGCACGCCGTCCAGGAAGATGCTTTCGGCCCCCAGCTCAGTCATCTGCACCGGCAGCACGCCGATCTCGGGCACCGCCGACTTGCCGCAGGTGCCGCCCAGCGCCTCGGCCAGAAGCTGGTGGCCCAGGCATAGGCCCAGGAACGGCAGGCCGCGTTCCTCGACCGCCTCGCGGATCAACGCCTTCTCGGGGACCAGCCAGGGATGCTGGTCCTCTTCCCAGACATCCATCGGCCCGCCCATGACCCAAAGCGCGTCGAACCCGTCGAGCCCGGGTAGGTCCTCGCCCTGGTCAAGCTCGACCGGCACCCATTCATGGCCATCCTCGCCGAGAAACTCGCGCAGCGAACCGGGATGCTCGCAGGCAGCGTGCTGCAGGACAAGAATTCGCATGGGCGCCTCCCAAGGTGACGGGTCACCCGCGCACAAGAACTTGCGGCCCATGCTTTGGCAAGGGGTTAGGTGCCGCATCACGGGATGCATTTTTTGGTTCTCTTTTGCTGGCGCGATGGGCGACAAGGGCGAAGGCCGGATGGCGGTGCCCGATGCGTGGCGCGTCCGGCGGCTTGGAACAGGGGAGGGCCCGGCGTGCCGCGCGCGGTGATCTTCGATTTGGATGGCACACTGGTCGACAGCGCGCCGGATCTCCATGCCGCCGCGAATGTCTTGCTGGGTGAGATGGGGGCCGCCCCCTTGAGCCTCACGCAGGTCCACGGGTTCGTCGGCGCAGGTGTGCCGAAGCTGGTCGAGCGCTGTCTCGCGGCGTCGGATTTGCCGGCCGATGGCAAAGCATTCGCCGATGCGGTCGCCCGGTTCACACAAATCTATGGCACCGCGCCCGCGAACCTGACCCGGCCCCATCCGGGCGTCGAGGCGGCGCTCGGCGCGCTCAGCGCGCGGGGCCTCCTATTGGGTGTCTGCACCAACAAGCCCGAGGGCCTGACCCGGCAGGTCCTCTCCGGGCTTGGCCTGGACCGCCACATCCGCGCGGCGGTCGGCGGCGACACGCTCGACGTGATGAAACCCGACCGGAAGATGTTGGCCCATACGGCCGGCCTGCTGGGCGCGGGCCTGGGCGAGGTCCTGTTCGTGGGCGACAGCGAGATCGACGCCGAGACCGCGGCCAATGCGGGCGTTCCCTTCGCGCTCTATTCCGGGGGTTACCGCAAACGCCCGCTCGACACTTTCGAGGACGTGTTCATCTTCCATGATTTCGCGGCGCTGCCGCGATGGGTGGCCGCTATCTGACGGCCTTCAACCGACGCTCGCGCCAGACGATCATCAGCCCACCAGCGACGATCAGCAGGACGCCGGGCATCAATCGGTCGAAGGGCGCCTCATCGAAAATCAGCCAGCCCAATGCGAAGGCAATCGGTATGCCGAAATACTGGAACGGCGCCAGATTGGCGGGCTCGGTCATGCGGAAGGAAAGGATCAGGCAGAGAACTCCAGACCCTCCGACCAGGCCCATGGCAAGAATCCAGCCCAGATCCTCCGTCGCGGCGATGGGCGTGAATCCACTGGTCGAGAGACAGAGCACCGTCGCGCCGACAAGCGCCGCTGAAGTGGAGTAGAGATCCAAGAGCGGCGTTGGCACTTGCCCGTCGATCAGCCGCGCCGTGACCCCCGTCAGTGCATAGAGCGCCGCCGCGCCCAGGGGCAGCAGCGCGTCTGCTGTGAAAGCGTCCGATCCGGGACCCATGACCATCACCACCCCGGCAAAGCCGATCCCCACCGCAAGCCAGCGCATGGCCCCAACCCGGCCACCCAGCAAGGGTACCGAGAATGCGGTCATGAACAGCGACATCGAGAAGGCGATTGTACTGGCCGTGGCGAATTCCAGCCGGCCGAGCGACATGTAGAACAGGAATTGCGCCACCGAGACACAGCCGCCCCGCAGAAAGGCCAGTGGCCACTGCCGGATTACCACCGGGCGTCCCTGCGCCGACCAGCTCGCTGAGAGAGATAGCATGGTGAGGCTGGGGATCATCGCCAGCAGATTGCGGTAGACCGCCAGTTCCGCCGGGCCGTAGCGGGGCGACAGATACTTGATAATCAGCCCCATCAGGTCGAGCATGAAGATGCCCGCCAGGCTGATCAGAATGGCGGTGACCAGTCGGTTTCCGCCGCCACCGCCCGAAATTCCTGCGGCAAGCGTGGAGCGTAGGCTCAAAACCGCTCGACCCAGGGGCGGAGCTCGATCTCCCAGGCCCAGCTCGACCGGTCCTGGTTGAGGAAATGCCAATAGCTCTCGGCGATCGCATCGGGGCACAGCATCGAGTCCGGGTTATCCGGCCCGTCCACGCGGCCCGGCCGGTCCGGGTTCCTGATCCCGCCATCGATGACGAAATGGCCGATATGGATGCCCTTGGGGTGCAGCTCGCGGGCCATCGACTGGGCGAGGCCGCGCAGCGCGAACTTGCCCATCGCGAAGGGGGCCGACTGCGGATAGCCCTTGACCCCGGCCGAGGCGCCGGTCAGCAGCACCGCGCCGTGCCCCTTCGGCTCCATCCGCTTCGCCGCCTCCAGCGCCGCGTAGAAAGCGCCGAGCGCGGTCACTTGCACCGCCTTGGTCACCGCCTCAGGGTCCAGCTCCACGAAGGGCCCGCGCACGCGCGCCGAGGGATTGTAGACCACCACGTCCGGCGCGCCCTCCGCATCGAGCGCCTTGAAGAGGGCCGCGACCTGTCCGTGGTCCGCGGCGTCGCACGCATGCGAACTCGCCCCGGTTTCCCCGGCCAGCGCCGCTAGCTTGCCCGTGTCGCGCGCGGCCAGAGCCACGTTCACGCCGTTGGCGGCGAAAAGCCGCGCCAGCGAGGCGGAAAGTCCGCTGCCGGCACCGATGATCAGGGCTTTGGAATAGGTGGGTTTCATGGCAGCCTCCTCCTCGCGAACCCGCGCGCCCGATTCTCGGTCCGCGCCTTCCCAGCGATAATGGAGCCGCTCATGACCAAGACAACCCTGATCACCGGCGCCAACCGGGGCATCGGGCTGGAAATGGCGCGCCGGGCGGCGGCGCGGGGCGACCGGGTGCTGGCCAGTGTCCGCGATCCGGAAAGGGCCTCCGAGCTTGCCGCGTTGCCGGGCGTCACGGTGTTGGGCTTCGACGTGACCGATCCCGATGTGCTGGCCGAGGCGGCCGCACAAACCGGCCCGCTTGACCTGCTGATCTGCAATGCCGGGCAGCTTCGGGCGCGCGGCGGGATCGACGATCCAGAGCACACGCCCGAGATCTGGGACTCGGTCCTGATGACCAACGTGGCCGGCGTCTTCTTCACCGTCCGCGCCTTTCTGCCTTGTCTGGCCCAGGCGCCGGCACCGAAGATCGCGGTGATCTCGTCGATCATGGCTTCGAGCGAACGGGCGCCCGGCGGCAGCTACCTCTACCGCGCCTCGAAGGCGGCGGCGACCAATCTGGCGCGCAATCTCGCGGTCGACCTGAAGGATAAGGGCATCGCCGTCGGCGCCTATCACCCCGGCTGGGTGCGCACCGACATGGGCGGATCGAGCGCGGACATCGACGCGGGCGAAAGCGCCCAGGGCCTGCTCGCGCGCTTCGACGCGCTGTCGCTCGAGACCACGGGCGTTTTCGAGGATTACCGGGGCGACCCGATGGCGTTTTGATTTGCCGGCGCCATAGGGGAGGGCAATTCTGTCCACCTCATCCCCGCGCCGCCATCGTCACCGCGTGGATCGCCTTGCCGATCATCGCCAGCTCGCGCGGACCCGAGAACCGGTGATCCGCCCCCTTGACCAGGGTCAGCCGCGCGTCCGGGCATTCGATATGGTCCAACAGTCGCAAGGCGACCGGGACCGGCACATCGGTGTCAGCGGTTCCCTGCAGCAGCCGCACCGGGAAGGGCAGCGGCAGGGCCGAACGCAGCACCAGCTGAGCGCGCCCCTCCTCGATCAGGCGCCACGTGATCACGTAGGGCTCGTCGGAATAGTCCGAGGGCTGCTCGATCCGTCCCTCTTCGGTCAGCCGCCGGCGCTCGTCCTCGCTCATCTGATCCCACATGCTGTCCTCGGTGAAGTCGGGCGCCGCGGCGATGCCGACCAGCCCCGCGATCCGCCCAGGAAATCTCTCGGGCATCCGGCGCGCCAGCAAGAGCGCGATCCAGCCCCCCATCGACGAGCCGACCAGGATCTGGGGCCCCTCGGTCAGCCGGGTCACCGCTTCATAGGCGTCGTCCGCCCAATCGCCGATCGCGCCGTCGAGGAACTCGCCCGAGCTTGACCCATGGCCGCGATAGTCGAAGCGCAGATAGGCCCGCCCGCGCGCCTTGGCCCAGTCCCGGAGCCACAGCGCCTTGGTGCCTTCCATGTCCGAGCGGAAGCCGCCCAAAAAAACTACTCCGGGCAGCGAAGCAGTGCTTGCCCCCGAGTCCGCGGCGGCTATTCTGTGGTAAGCGATTTTCCGATCCGCGTTCAGTTCGAGATAGTCTGGGTTTGAGTAATCTGGGTTGAGGTCATCTGGACGGTTCATGTTTCAGTCGTCATCCATCGCCGAGAAGGTCACGGGCAAGCTTAGCGACAACCGCTCGGCACAGGAAGACCGGCGCCCCCTGACCGTGCTTCAGGTCATCCCCCGCATGGACGAGGGCGGTGCCGAACGCGGTGTCATGGAGATCACCGAGGCGATCGCCCGCGAGGGCGGCCGGGCCATCATCGCGACCTCGGGTGGCAAGATGCTGCCGCGTGTCCCCAAGGCGGGTGGCCAGGTCATCGCGATGAACCTCGAGACCCGCAACATCTTGAATTTGTGGCAGAACGCGCGGCTTTTGACCCGCCTGATCCGGGATCTTGAGGTGGATGTCGTCCACGCCCGCGCCGCTGCGCCTGCCTGGAGCGCGCATCTTGCGGCCAAGCGTACGGGCGCGCATTTCGTCACAACCTATCACGACACTGTCTCCGCGGCCGGACTTCTGGGGCGGCGCGGTAAGGTCATGACCCGGGGCCAGCCGGTGATCGCGGTTTCGGATTTCGTGCGCGATCAGATCATACAGCAATTGGGCGTGTCGCCGGATCAGGTGGTCACCATCCCGCGCGGCGCCGACGTCAACGTCTTCTCCGAGGAGACGGTTGGCAACGAGCGCGCCGTGAAGCTGGCGAATGAATGGGGTCTGCTGGACGATGCCCGTCCAATGGTGCTGCTGCCGGACGCGCTGACCCGGACCAAGGGCTCGGAGGATTTGATCAGCGCCGCCCAGCGCCTGCGCGAGATGCGGGGCGACGACTTCCTGATCCTGCTGACCGGTGCCGAGGAAGGCACGTCTTACGAGATGGGCCTGCGCAGGACGATCGAGAAGATGGGTCTCGACGACGTGGTGCGGGTCGCCGCATCGACCGGCGATTCCGCGGCCGCCTACAAACTTGCCTCGGTCGTGGTGTCAGCCTCGCGCGAACCCGAGGCGTCGTGTCAGCCCGTTATCGAAGCGCAGGCAATGGGCCGCCCGGTCATCGTCACCGACCACGGCGCGGCGCCGGAAACCGTGCGGCACGGCGATTCCGGCTGGCTCTACCCGCCGGGCGATGTGGAGTGCTTGACCGACGTGCTGAACAAAGCCCTGAATCTGGACCCGTCGCAACGCGCCCATATGGGCATGGCGGCGCGGGCGCGGATTCATTCCGGCTATACCTTGTCGGCCATGCAGCGCGCGACGCTCGAGGTCTACGAGCAGGTCTCCGGGCGCACCTTCGCCAAGCTGGTCTGAGGCGCCGCCTCCCGCGTCAGCCGGTCCTGCGACGAGCGCCCGCAAACGTCCTCTCATCTTGACTTCCCCACCCCCTGCCAGGATTGTGCGCGCGATTTCGACCCAGCCCGAGGACACTTCCGATGAGCGAGCATGTCACGATCACCCTGCCGGACGGCGCCACGCGCGATTATCCGCGCGGCGTGACCGGTGCGGACGTGGCCGCCGACATCTCGCCCTCGCTGGCAAAGGCGGCGCTGGCCTGCCGGGTCGATGGGGTCTTCAGTGACCTCTCGCGCCCGATCGAGGCGGATACGCAGCTTGCCATCGTGACGGGCAAGGATGACGCCGAGGCGCTGGAGCTGATCCGCCACGACTGCGCCCATATCATGGCCCGGGCGGTGCAGGAGATCTGGCCGGACGCGAAGGTCACGATCGGTCCGGTGATCGAGCACGGATTCTACTACGATTTCGACCGCGCCGAACCTTTCACCGAGGAGGACTTCGCGGCGATCGAAAAGCGCATGCGCGAGATCATCGCCAAGCGCGATCCAGTGCGCACAGAAGTCTGGTCGCGCGAGGAGGCATTGCACTTCTATGGCAATACCAACGAGCCCTATAAGATCGAGCTGATCGAGGCGATCCCCGAGGGCGAGCCGATCCGCATGTATTGGCATGGCCACTGGCAAGACCTCTGCCGTGGCCCGCATCTGCAGCACACAGGCCAGGTCCCGGCGGACGCCTTCAAGCTGATGAGCGTGGCCGGCGCCTATTGGCGCGGCGACAGCCGCAACCAGATGCTCCAGCGCATTTACGGCGTCGCGTTCAAGAACAAGAACGACCTCAAGGCGTATTTGACCATGCTCGAGGAGGCCGCCAAGCGCGACCACCGCAAGCTGGGCCGCGAGATGGAGCTGTTCCACCTGCAGGAGGAGGCGCCGGGCATGGTGTTCTGGCACCCCAATGGCTGGCAGCTCTATCGCGTGCTGGAGGACTATATGCGCCGCCAGCAGCGCGCCGGCGGCTATGTCGAGGTCAAGACCCCCCAGGTCGTCGATCGCACGCTGTGGGAGGAGTCCGGCCACTGGGAAAAGTACCGCGAGCACATGTACATCACCGAGATCGACGAGGAGCACGCGAATGAAAAGCGTGTGAATGCGTTGAAGCCGATGAACTGCCCCTGCCATGTGCAGATCTACAATCGCGGGCTGAAGAGCTATCGCGACCTGCCGCTCCGGATGGCGGAGTTCGGATCGTGCCACCGCTACGAGCCCTCGGGCTCGATGCACGGGCTGATGCGGGTTCGGAACTTCAATCAGGACGACGCCCATATCTTCTGCACCGAGGACCAAATCGAGGGCGAGACCGCGCGTTTCATCGACCTGCTCGGCGCGGTTTACAAGGATCTCGGCTTCGAGAGCTTCGACATCAAGTTCTCGACCCGGCCCGAGGTGCGCGCCGGATCGGACGAGGTCTGGGACAAGGCCGAGGCGGCGCTGGAGGCGGCGATCCGCAAGGTTACCAACAACTTCGAGCTCGATCCAGGCGAGGGCGCCTTCTATGGCCCCAAGCTCGACTTCAAGCTGACCGACGCGATCGGGCGTGAATGGCAGTGCGGCACGTTCCAGGCCGACTTCGTTCTACCGGAGCGGCTGGATGCCGAATACGTGGCGGCGGACGGATCGAAGCGGCGTCCGGTCATGCTGCACCGGACCATCCTCGGCTCGTTCGAGCGCTTCTCGGGCATCCTGATCGAGAACTATGCGGGGCGTTTCCCGCTCTGGCTCAGCCCGCGCCAGGCCGTGGTGGCGACCATCGTCTCGGATGCGGATGCCTATGCAGACGCCGTGGTCGAGAAGCTGCACGCGGCGGGGCTGCGCGCCGAGACGGACAAACGCAACGAGAAGATCAACTACAAGGTCCGCGAGCACTCGACCGCCCATGTCCCCGCCATCCTGGCGGTCGGTCGCCAGGAGGTCGAGGCCGGCACGGTCTCGGTCCGCCGCCTGGGCGAGCAGGGCCAGAAAGTGGTGCCGCTCGACGAGGCCGTCGCCGCGCTGGCCGAGGAGGCGACGCCGCCGGATCTTCGATGAGCGCGCCCGTGCCGGACGGGCCTGTGCTGGAAGGCATCGCGCCCATCGTCCCGGTGCGTGATGTGCCGGCCAGCATGGATTTCTACACCGATGTCTTGGGTTTCGAATTGCGCGCCGGTTTGGACGACGGCAGCTTCGCGCTGCTGGCGCGCGGGGAAGCCGGGGTCATCCTGCTCCCCGGCGACGAGGCCGCGCTCGCCGCGACCGCGAACAATATCTCTGCCTATATTTGGGTTTCGGACCTGATGGCGCTTTGGGACGAGTTGAAGCCCCGGCGCGACACCTTGCCCGAGGGCCGGGTGCGCCCGCCCGTCGAGCAGCCCTACGGCATGCGCGAGTTCCACGTGAAGGACCCGGACGGGTTCCTTATCTTCTTCGGGCAGTCAGCCTGAGCCATTCGCGAGCCACGTAGATGATCTCACATGGATTGGAATCGCCAATGCCCCGACCCCCGAGCCGGGGCCTAGATCGGCTGGTCGGGGCGGTGACGCTCCTCCCCGGGGCGCGAGGTCCCGGATCAAGCCTGGGACATCGGAGGTCGGGATCACTCGTCGAACAGTCTCTGGCTAACAGCCGCGCTCGCCGCCTGTAGCGCGGCGAGGCGCTCGGCCAGGTCAGCAAAGCTCTCGGCCTCGGCCCCACGCGCCATGGCCCGGCGCAGGCCCTCGCCCGCTGTTTGGGGGTCGACCGGCGTTTCCAGCGCGACCCGTTCCATCTGCTGGAGGCGCTGCATCAGGGTGAAGGCCTCGGTCAGGTCGGCGCATTCCACACCGGTGACCCAGCCACAATCGGCCAGCTCCGTGAGCGCGCGGCCCGCCGCTCGGCAATCGAGCCCATGATAAAGCACACCGGTCTGGGCCAGGAACTCGATCTCCATCAGCCCGCCAGCCGCGTGTTTCAGCGACCAAGGATTTGCGTGCTCCTTGGCATGGGCCTCGATCAGCTTGCCGCGCATTCCGGCGGCCTCCTCCAGGACGCGCGGATCACCCTTCCTGCCCGTCAGCACCTCGCGGACAATCGCCTCGACCTCGGCGCCCAAGCTCGCGTCACCCGCGATCACCCGCGCGCGGGTCAGGGCCAGATGCTCCCAGACCCAGGCCTGCTCGGATTGATACTTTTGGAATGCTGAAATCGATGTCGCCACCGGCCCCTGCCGGCCCGAGGGGCGGAGCCGCATATCCACCTCGTAGAGCCGCCCCTCGCCGGTCGGCGCGGTCAAGGCGCCGACCAAGGCCTGGGTCAGGCGCGGGAAATAGGTGACCGGCGGCAGCGGCTTCGGCCCCTCCGAGGCCTCCGCCCCGCCTGCGTCATAGACCGTGATCAGGTCCAGATCCGAGCCCGCGGTCATCTCGCGCGAACCCAGCTTGCCCATGGCGATCACCACCATGCCGCGCCCCGGCGGGGGGCCATGGCGCCGGGTGAAATCGTCGACCACACGCGGATAGAGCACCGTCAACGCCGCCTCGGCGATGGCCGAGAAGGCGCGGCCGGCCTCCTCGGCGGTGCCGATCGCGCGGAGCACCTGGACCCCGGCGCGAAAGGCCTGCTCGCGGGCCCAGACCCGCACATCGTCCAATAGGTTCTCATAGTCCGCGTTTTCGCGCAGCCAGGCGGTCAGCTCGCGGGTCAGCACTTCCGCGCCTGGCAGCGGTTCGAAAAAGGCTTGGTCGAGGAGCGCGTCCAGCGCCTGGGGCCGGCGGCCCAGATGCGCGGCCAGCCGGGGCGCGGCCGCGCAGATCTCGACGATCAAATCCAAGAGATGCGGGTTCGCGGTGAAAAGTGAGAAGACCTGCACCCCGCCCGGCAAGCCGCCCAAGAACCGGTCGAACTGTGCCATCGCCTCGTCCGGGCTTCCCGCGGCAGCGAGCTTCTCGATGATCAAGGGCTCCAGCCCCTTGAAGAGCGCGCGTGCCCTCGCCGACCGGGTCGCCGGGATATCGGCATCGCGCCAGCGTTCCAGCGTGCGTTCCGCATCGCCGGGGCGCTCGAATCCCGCCTCGGCCAGCTCCGCCTCGCCGATCTCGGCCCGCGCCTTGGACGCGCCCGGCCCGGGGGTGAAGAACTCCTCCGCTGCCGCATGAACCCGGGCCAGACGCTCGGCAATATCGCGCTCGAAGGCCGCCCGGTCGGACCAGCCGCAAAGCGCCGCCAGCCGCGCCCGCGCCTCGGGCGCTTTCGGGATGATGTGGGTTTGCGCGTCCTCGACCATCTGCAGCCGGTGTTCCAGCGTCCGGTGCGCGGCGTAGTCCTCTGCCAGAAGTCCGGTGGTTTCCGCACCAACCCAGCCGGTTTCAGTCAGCGCCGTCAGCGCGCCGAGCGTGGTCGGCACGCGCAGCCTGGGGTCGCGCCCGCCGCAGATCAGTTGCCGGGTCTGGGCAAAGAACTCGATCTCGCGGATGCCCCCCGGCCCCAGCTTGATATCGTGGCCCGGGATCTCGCCCGGGCTGAAGCGGCCCTTCTGCGCGCGGATCTTGCGCAGCATGGCGTGCGTGTCCTCGATCGCCGCGAAATCCAGATAGCGGCGCCAGACGAAGGGCGTCAGCCGGTCCAGGTATTCGGCCCCGGCTTTCAGGTCCCCGGCGGCGGGCCGCGCCTTGATATGGGCCGCGCGCTCCCATGTGCGGCCGACGGATTCGTAGTAGCGCTCGGCCGCCTCCATCGCCATGCAGACAGGCGTCGTCGATGGCGCGGGCCGGAGCCTGAGATCGGTGCGGAAGACGTAGCCCTCCTGTGTCGCCTCGCCGAGAAGCTTGACCACCTGCTTGGTCACATGAATGTAGCGCGCTTTGGCCGCGGCAAAATCGTCGGGCTCGAACCGGTCCTGGTCGAACAGGCAGATGAGATCGATATCCGAGGAATAATTCAGCTCGCGTGCCCCGTGCTTGCCCATGGCCAGCACCACATATCCGGCCCCGGACGCCAGATCGCCGTCATCCAGCCCCGGCAGCCTGCCCTGCGCGACCTCGGTGCGGAGAAGCAGACCGGCCGCTGCCCTCAGCGCCGCATCCGCCAGCCGGGTCAGCGCCCCGGTCACTTGGCCCAGATCCCAAACTCCGCCCAGATCGGCCAGCGCGACCAGCAGCGCCGCGCGCGATTTGGCCAACCGCAGCTCAGTGCCGAGCGCGCGTTGATCCGAGGCCTCGGAGCCGAGATCCGCAAGAAGCCGATCGAGCGCGGCCTCGGGTGTCTCGCCGATGGCTTCCGCCAGCCATTCCCCATGGCGCTCGATCAACCGCGCCAGATAGGGACTCGATCCGGCAACACCGGCGACCAGGTCCCACGTTGCTCCGCTATTGAGCGCTTCCGGCAATTCAGACCGCACCCCCGCCGCCCGGTCGGTGTCGAACGGGATCGGGGCAGAGCTGATCCTTGCGGCGAGGCTATCGGCACTCATGCACGCAGCTTCCGCGCTGGCGGGGCGAGGTCAAGCCTCGACGACGTCCTTCTCAGCGCCCCTCATAGGTCGCCGGGCGCTTCTCCAGGAAGGCGGCGACACCTTCCATGAAATCGCGGGTCTTGCCCGCCTCGCCCTGCAATTTGGCCTCCAAGGCCAATTGGGTGTCCAGGTCGTTCGACATGCTTTGGCGCAGCGCCTGCTTCATCAGCCGGTAGGCCTGGGTCGGTCCCTTCGCCAGCCGCCGGGCCAGCTCGGCCGCGCGCTCGGCCAGGGCTTCATCCTCGGCCATCTCCCAGATCAGCCCCCATTCCGCCGCCCGCTCGGCCGGGATCGGGTCGGCGAAGAGGCACATCCCCATGGCGCGGGCCATACCCGCCAGCCTTGGCAGCCAATAGGTGCCGCCCGCATCCGGGATCAGGCCGATCCGGGCGAAGGCTTCCAGGAACACCGCCGAGCGCGCGGCGATCACCACATCCGCCGTCAGGGCCAGGTTCGCGCCCGCCCCGGCCGCGGCGCCGTTCACCGCCGCGATCACCGGCACCGGGCAATCATAGACCAGCTTCAGAAGCGGCTCGTATTCCTCGCTCAGCACCCGCTCCAGGTTCAGGGTCGAGATATTGCCCGCGTCGCCCAGATCCTGGCCCGCGCAGAAGCCATTGCCCGCGCCGGTCAGCACGATGGCGCGCGCCTCGCCCGGCGCCCGGGTCAGCGCGTCGATCAGGTCGACCCGCATCGCCGCCGAGAGGCTGTTCATCTTGTCCGGCCGGTTCAGCGTGATGGTCGCCACGTCGTCGGCGAGGTCATAGAGGATGGTCTCATAGGTCATGTGATCGGCCCCATCGTGGTCAAAGCTGGGATTAATCAGTTCGCGTATCCGCCGGCGCGGCGGTCAGGTCCAGCCCGGCGACAATCTGGCGGACCACGGGCATCGCCGCCTCCGCGTCCATGCCGGGCGCCAGGCGCGGGTCATAGAGGATGCGCAGCAGCCATTCGTCGTGGCGCGTCAGCAGGGCGAACTCGCCGTCATCGTTGAAGATCGAAGGCCTGACCGCGTCGTCGTCATTGGCGAGCCCCAGCGACTGCACGATCTCCTCGTGCAAACAGGCGCGGCGCAGCACGCCCTTGACCTCGTCGCCGATCACCACGGTCGCGGCGGCCAAATAGACGCCGTCGGGTCCGGAGACCAGGTTGTTGGCGACACAGATCGTGCTGGGGTTCTGCAGCCAGAACCGGTAGATCCGGGCGCGTTGGGGCATGGTTGCTTCAAGGCTTTCGAGAACGCGCTCCCGATCCGTCTCGGCGACGATCAGGATCAGGAAATTGGCCTGGTCCCGAGCGCCCTCGGCGATGTCCAGCCCAGTCAGGCCCGCGATCCGGTCCATCAGCGCCTTCGTCTCGGCCCGGTCGGCGGCGGTTACGGCCCCGCCTGCCAGCGTATAGCGCAGCGGCCCCTGCCAGCGGCTGACTGGGTTCGGGCTTGAATTTCCGGCGCTGCCGGGCTTCAGCGTGTCCGCCTGGTGGTTGAGCGCGATACGTTGGAAATTCTGGACCAGCGCCGCGGGCCCGAACGGGGCATCCTGGGGCGCGGTGTCGGTGCGCAGCTTGCCCTCGCCGCGCAGCTCCGCCTGCAACGCGGTCAGGCCGCGCTCGCTGGGGCGCTCGGCGCAGGCCGCGATCAAGGCGGGCAGGGCGAGGAGGACGGCGATTGGCAGGCGCGGTCTGGACATGGCCGCCATGCTGCGGCCTGATGCGAGCGCGTGCAAGAGGCGTGGGCGAAACGGGACGCAACGGGCCAAGGAGACGCGGCATGTGCGGCAGATTCGCGGTGGGCGACACGCGGGGCGAGGATTGGGCCGACTGGCTGGGCATCGACCGCGACAGCCCCTGGCCGGACCCAAGCTGGAACGTGGCGCCAACGCAGACCGTCGGGATGATTGGCGAGGGCCGCGACGGGCGCGGCCTGGCCCTCGCGCGTTGGGGTCTGGTGCCGCACTGGTGGAAAAAGCCGCTGGCCGAGTTCCGCGCCACCACTTTCAATGCCCGCTCGGAAGAGGCCGCGTCGAAGCCGATGTTCCGCGATGCCTGGCGCAAGGGCCGCTGCCTGGTCCCCGCGATCGGCTATTACGAGTGGAGCGGCAAGGCAGGTGAAAAGCGCGCCTGGTACATCACCCGCAAGGGCAACGCGCCGGGTTTCTGCATGGCCGGGCTGTGGGCGCGGGCCGTGATCGAGGCCGAGCCGCTTTTCTCGTTCACTGTGCTGACCTGCGCCGCGGGCGAGGCGACCCGGCACCTGCATCCGCGAAGCCCGGTCGTACTGGAGGAGGCCGATTGGGACCGCTGGCTCGACCCGGCCAACGACGGGGCCGGGCTGATGCGCCCGATCCCGGATGACCGAGCAGAGGTAACGGAAGTCGGCGGTGCGGTCGGCAATGTGCGGAACAATGGCCCGGAACTGATCGAGCCGTTGGAGGGATAATTGCCCCACTGTTCGACCCGGCGCCCACGTGATCCCCTCCCCCCGCTGGGGGGAGGGTTAGGGAGGGGGTGCAACCCGCGCGAAGCGCCTCGTACACCGTGCCAATGCCCCGGCCTCGAGCCGGGGCCTCGACGTTCGTCGGAAACCGTCGAGGTCCCGGGTCAAGCCCGGGACATCGGGCGTCTACCCCTCAAGCAGCGCCTGAAACTCCCGCCACTCGCCCTTGGACATGCCCGAACCCTCCTGGGTCACCTCCTCGCCCGCCAGCATCCGGCGCAGGGCCACCATGCCGGGGCCGGAGATCTGTGCCGCGTTCAGGCGGTAATCCTCGAACGCGGCATAGGTCGCGGGCACCCAGGCCTTGACCAGCTCGCAGATCGCCTCGGCATAGACCCGGATCTCCATCTGCGCGTGGGCATCCGCCCGCAGCCGCAGGAAATGCATCAGATTGTGCAGATCGACCTTCCAATACCACTGGGTATAGATGTTCATCGGCAGGTTCATCCGCGCCAACTCGCGCGCCAGCCCCTGCTGGCTTTCCTGGCTGAGCATCGCCTCGTAGTGATCATAGCAGCGCGCCGAGTCGTCCTTCAGGATATCCAGAACGCGCTCCGCCTCGTCCCCTGCCAGCACCGCGCCGCGGCCCTGTCCGTTCGTGCTAGATTGCGTCGCAAGATTTTCAGGAGATGGGATGTAAAACTCTCGATCGAGGATCGAATAGCGGGCCGAGTATTCATTCACGTTCGCGGTGCGGTGACGGATCCATTGCCGCGCCACGAAGACCGGCAGCTTCACATGAAACTTGATCTCGCACATCTCGAACGGCGTCGAGTGCCAGTGGCGCATCAGATACCGGATCAGCCCGCTGTCGTCGCGGGCATGCTTGGTCCCCTGCCCATAACTGACACGCGCCGCCTGCACGATGGCGCCGTCGTCGCCCATGTAGTCCATGACGCGGATGAACCCGTGATCGAGAACTGGGATGAATTCATACAACTGGGCTTCTAGAGCGGTCACAGTCGCACGATAGGTCGATTTGGGCTCTGACTTTAGCTCGGCGATTGCAGTGTGTTCCCTAGCTTTCAGTAGCGCTTGGTTCATCCCGACTCCTCCAGACCTGGCAGACTCGGCTTTTGCGCCACAAGTTACTGTATACAAAACTTCGCCGAGGATATCTTTGTTGATGCACTGTGGGTAAGGACTAATGCACTGTGGGTAAGCAGCGATTGCACGAAAAAGACTGTGGAGAACAAATGAGTCTACAATGAGTCGGAACACAAGATTTCGTAGGCAAACGATCGATCGTAACCAAATCTGGCGCGATGAAGATTTCTCTTGTGGAAAATCGATGGGGATAAAATGAAAGTAAAGTACCTGCACACAATGATCCGGGTTCAGGACGTCGAGGCGTCGAAAAAGTTTTATTGCGACCTCTTGGGTCTGGTCGAAACCCGCCGCAAGGATCTGGACGCGGCCAAGGCGACCCTGGTCTTCCTCAGCGAGCCCGGTGGCGGTCCCGGTAACGAGATCGAGCTGACCTATAACTGGGACTCGGACGAGGAGTATACCGGCGGGCGCAATTTCGGGCACCTGGCCTACGAGGTCGAGAACATCTACGAAAAATGCCAGCAGCTGATGGATGCGGGCGTCACCATCAACCGCCCGCCGCGCGATGGGCGCATGGCGTTTGTCCGCTCGCCGGACGGGATTTCGGTCGAGCTGCTGCAGATGGGCGAGTCCCTGCCGCAACAGGAGCCCTGGGCCAGCATGCCCAATACGGGGTCGTGGTAGGCTGCCGGCTTCGCACCCTGATCGCCGGGGCGGTTCTCGCGGCTGCCGCGCCCGCTCCGGCCGAGGCTTGCCGCCTGGCACTTGCCTTCGCGCTGGACGTCTCGGCCAGTGTCGACAAATCGGAATACCAGCTCCAACTCCAGGGCCTGGCCGACGGGCTGAGGAACCCCGCGGTCAGCGCGGCGATCCTGGGGCCGGGCGGCGGTGTCGCGCTGGCAGCCTATGAATGGAGCGGGCAGCGCCAGCAGGTGATCATCGTCGATTGGACGATTATCGCCGATCAAGCTGGTCTCGACGTCTTCATCCGCCAGCTCGCCGCCCACGATCGCCGGTATGGAGAGTTTCCGACCGCGGTCGGCTATGCCCTGGCCTATGGTCATGGGCTCATGCGCCGTGCTCCGCCATGCCAGCGCCTGGTGATCGACATCTCCGGCGATGGGACCTCGAATGACGGGTTTGGGCCCGACTCCGCTTACAAGGCGTTCAATTTCGACGGGATCACCGTGAACGGATTGGTGATTGGCGCCGGCGACCTCGAGTTGATCTCGTTCTACCGGCACCTGGTCGTCCGCGGACCGGAAGCCTTCATCGAGGTCGCACGCGACTATTCGGACTTTCCGCGCGCGATGTTGCGAAAATTGCTGCGCGAGATTGGGCACGATTTTGTCGCCGGGATTGTCCGCCCGGCAAGCCCCTGACCGTGCCTTCGCCAAATGGTGCATTGCCCTTCATGCCATGCCGCGACATGTTTCTGTAATAGGCCCAGACCAAAACGGGTCCGAGGGAGAACGCCATGACCCGCCAGCCCCGGGCCAGGGGGAGTATTGCAGCCGTCGCATTGTCGGGTCTCTTGAGCGCCGGGCCGGCGGCTGCCTGCGAATTGGAGCTGGTCCTGGCGATGGACGTCTCACGCTCGGTGGTGAAATCCGAATACGATTTGCAGATGGGCGGCCTGGCGGCGGCGTTCCGGGACCCGGAGATCGTCGAGACGATTACCTGGATCACCGGCGGCGTCATGGTGACCGTGTCACAGTGGAGCGGCGCCGAGGCACAGACCCAGCCGGTGCCCTGGACCCATTTGCAGAGCGCGAGCGATGTCGCCGCCTTCGCCAACGCGATTTCGGCGCAGAAACGGGCCTTCTTCGCCTCCTATACCGCGATCGGCGAGGCATTGGCCCACGCGGCCAGCCTCAGCGCGACGAACCCGATGCGCTGCAAGCGCCGGGTGATCGACGTGTCGGGCGACGGCGCGAGCAATCGTGGGCGCCCGGCGCGCGAGGTCGCTGATGCGCTGGAGGCGCAAGGCGTGACCATCAATGGCCTGGTTATCATGGGTGGCTGGCCCGACCCGGCGGATTTCTACCGGCGCAACGTGGTCCGGGGCCCGGCCTCGTTCCTGGAACTGGCGGACGACTTCAGCGACTACGCCGACGCGATCAAACGCAAGCTGCTGCGCGAACTGGCGCCCAGGGTGGCCCGGCGATGAAGATTTCGCGCCTGCTCGCAGTTTTCGTCCTGGTGTCGATCCTGTTCGCGCCGCCGCTGGCGCGGGCTCAAGCCTGCAAGCTGGCGCTGGTGCTGGCGCTCGACATCTCGTCCAGCGTCAACGAGCGCGAATACGCGCTTCAACTCTATGGCCTTGCCCGGGCCTTCCGCACCAAGGAGGTGATCGACGCCATCCTGACGCCCGAGGGGGCCAGTATCGCCGCGATCGTCTACGAATGGTCCGGTTACAATCAGCAGGACATCGTGATCCCCTGGACCATGCTAAAATCGCGCGAGGAGGTGTTGGCCTTCGCCAATCGCCTGTCGGCCCATCGGCGGCCCTTCACCGATCTGACCACCGCCTTGGGAAAGGCGGTCGAATACGGCGCGGCAATGTTTGCCCGCGCGCCCGCCTGCGCGCGCCAGGTGATCGATATCTCCGGCGATGGCGAGAACAACGACGGGGTCGGCCCGGACTATTTCCGGGCCCAGGGCAAGCTCGACGGGATCACCATCAACGGGCTCGTGGTCCAGGGCGCGTTTCCGGACCCGGCGCCCTATTACCGCGATCATGTGATCCAGGGCCCGGGGGCCTTCCTGGCGCTGGCGCGCCACTTCGACGACTACCCCTCGGTCATCATCGGCAAGCTTTTGCGCGAGATCGGCCACGAGCTGATCCTGGGCCAGAACGAACCGGACACGCGGGAATAATGCGGCTTGGATACGCGATCGTGCTCGCATGGGGCTTGGCGGTGACGCCGGGCGCGGCGCTTGGCTGCGCCCTCGAGCTGATCCTCGCCGTGGACGTCTCAGGCAGTATCGACAGCAACGAGTTTCGGCTTCAGACAGACGGTCTGGCGGATGCGTTCGAGCATCCCTCGCTGATCTCGGCGGTCGATGAGCTCGACGGCGGTCTGCTGGTCACCATGACCCATTGGTCTGGCACCAACCGCCAGCGCCAGATGACCCACTGGCGGCACCTGACCGATGCGGCGTCGATGGTCTCGTTCGCGGCCGAAGTGCGCAAATCGGGCCGCGCCTGGCGTAATTTTTCGACCGCGATCGGCGAGGCGCTCTCCCATGCCGCCAACGTCAGCGCCACGGCGCCTCAGACGTGCAAGCGCCGGGTGATCGACGTCTCGGGCGATGGCGTTTCCAACGAAGGGCGCCCGCCGGCGATGTTCTCGCGCGCCCTGGCGGCCGAGGGCTACACAGTCAACGGACTGGTGATACGGGGCGCCGATCCAGACCCGGTCGCGCATTACCGCAACGAGGTAATCGCAGGTCCGGGCGCCTTCGTCGAGGTCGCCGCCAGCTTCGATGACTATCCGCGGGCGATCCTGCGGAAACTTCTGCGTGAGATCGATCAGCCGCTGATCTTGTCTAAAAATTCGCTCCACCTCCCACGCACTCGCCTCCCCGCCCAACCACCAATTGTCCACCATTCGTATGATTGGTGGTTGGGCGGGGAGGCGAGTGCGTGGGAGGTGGAAATTACCAAAACCACCACCCCCTTCCGAAACGCTCCACAATATCTTATATTTATACCGTCCCCTCAGGGACTATGGCGATAAACGCGCCCGTAATAAGCGGATCGGACCCGGGGGCGGTACCCGGCGGCTCCACCAACATCCCGTCTTGGAGGGATAGGGGGCCGAAATAGGATCGACGGACGTGTAAAGGGGAATGCTTTCGCTCGGTGAGGTACCACCGTTACCGGTCCGCAAAGTACAGTTGCCAATGACAACCGTGCTCCGGTGGCCCTCGCTGCGTAATGCGGCGAGCAAACCGAAATCTAAGTCCTGACGCCTAGCCGCGTCAGGCGGGGTTCGCAGGCACCCGGCAACAGAAGCCTGCGCTTTCCCCGCCCTGCGTCTCCGCGCCTGCTTCCCTAGGGTCAAAATTCCGTTATGGTCGCCCGGGAGAAAGGGACGATAAGCGATGTCTTCCGATGATTCGCTAAACTACGGGCGCTTCATGGAACGGGCCATGCGGTCGGTTATGGCCGAGGTTCTGGGCCATGTTGCCGAATGCGGCCTGCCTGGGTCGCACTATTTCTACATCACTTTCCACACCGAGCATCCGGGCGTCGACATGGCCGACTGGCTGCGCGAGCGCTATCCATCCGAGATGATGATCGTGTTGCAGGAATGGTTCGAGGATCTGGCGGTCATGGACGACCGGTTCACGGTCACGCTGAATTTCTCGGACCAGCGCGAAACCCTGGTCATCCCGTTCGACGCGGTGAAGACCTTCATCGATCCATCCGCCAAGTTCGGGCTCAAATTCGACGACCAGGAGCACGAGGAGATGGTCCTCGATATCGAGGGTATCGAGGCGACCGCCGAGTCCGGTTCCGGCCCCAGCAACGGCGAGCCCGATCAGGACCCCGATCAGGACGGCGACGGCCCCTCCGACGGCGATGGCAAGAAATCCACCGCCGACGTGGTTAGCCTCGACCGGTTCCGCAAGTCCTGATCAACCCTGATTGGCATTCTTAAGGTACGGGCGCTATAGCTCGCCCCGTGAGTTTGCTTGCGAGTTTGCCTGCGAGTTTGCCCGTGATCCCGCCCCAATGGAGAGCTGCATGAATGCCGCCCGCAAATCGACCCGCCCCAAGACGCGCACCGAGACCGACAGCTTCGGGCCCCTCGAGGTTCCCGCCGACAAATATTGGGGCGCCCAGACGCAGCGGTCGCTGATCAATTTCCCGATCGGGTGGGAACGCCAGCCGGTGGCGGTGGTGCGTGCGCTCGGCGCCATCAAGAAGGCGGCGGCCGAGGCGAACATGGAGCAGGGCAAGCTGCAAAAACGCCTGGGCCGCGCCATCGTCAAGGCTGCGGGCGAGGTCTATCAGGGCAAGCTCAACGATCATTTCCCCCTGGTCGTCTGGCAGACCGGCTCGGGCACGCAGTCGAACATGAACGCCAACGAGGTGATCGCCAACCGGGCCATCGAGATCCTAGGCGGCAAGATCGGTTCGAAGGATCCGGTTCATCCGAACGACCATGTGAACATGAGCCAGTCGTCGAACGACACCTTTCCAACCGCCATGCATATCGCCGCCGCCATGACGGCGGCCGAGGTGCTGCTGCCGGGGCTCGAGAAGTTGCACACGGTGCTGGACACCAAGGCCAAGGCCTTTGCCAAGATCATCAAGATCGGTCGCACCCATACCCAGGACGCGACGCCCCTGACGCTGGGCCAGGAATTCGGCGGCTATGCCTTTCAGGTCCGCCAAGGGATCGGGCGCGTGAATGCGGCCTTGAAGAACATCTACCCGCTTGCCCAGGGCGGCACCGCTGTCGGCACCGGGCTCAACACCAAGAAAGGCTTCGACAAGCTGGTGGCGGCCAACATCGCCAAGACCACCAAGCTACCGTTCAAGACCGCGCCCAACAAGTTCGAGGCGCTGGCGGCGCACGATGCCATCGTCGAGATGTCGGGCGCGGTGAAGACCGTGGCGGCGAGCCTCTTCAAGATCGCCAACGATATCCGGTTGCTCGGCTCGGGCCCCCGCTGCGGCCTCGGCGAGCTGATGCTGCCCGAGAACGAGCCCGGCTCGTCGATCATGCCCGGCAAGGTCAATCCGACCCAGTGCGAGGCCCTGACCCAGGTCTGCGCCCATGTGATGGGCAACGACGCCGCAATCGGATTTGCCGGCAGCCAGGGCCATTTCGAGCTCAACGTCTACAAGCCGATGATGATCTACAACCTGCTGCAATCGATGCAGCTGCTCGGCGATGCGGCGGTCGCGTTCACCGACAATTGCGTCAAGGGGATCAAGGCAGACGAGGACCGGATCAGTCAGCTGATGTGGGAGAGCCTGATGCTGGTCACCGCACTGGCGCCCGAGATCGGCTACGACAACGCAACCATGGTCGCCAAGACTGCCCACAAGCGGCGCACCACCTTGAAGGAGGAGGCGGTCCGGCTCGGCTTCGTCGACGAGGCGACCTTCGACCGCGTTGTGCAGCCGAAGGACATGCTGGGGCCGAAATGACTGGTTCGAAATGATCCGCGCTCTCGCGATCGCCGTGCTGATAGCCCTGGCTTCGGGCCCCGCGGGCGCGGACGATCCGATGCGGATGCTGGTCTACGACCTGATCACCCAGCGGCTTGCACTGATGAAACCCGTCGCGGCCTGGAAACATGCGCGCGGCACCCCGGTCGAGGATCTGGAGCGCGAAGCGGTGGTTGTCGACCGTGCCGCCGCCGATGCCGCGCTGGCGGGGCTTGACCCTGAGACCGCACGCCCGTTCTTCGTGGCCCAGATCGAGGCGGCCAAGGCGATCCAGATCTGCTGGATCGCGCGTTGGGAGGCGGACGAGGCGGCCAAGATGACCGATCCGCCGGACCTCAACTCGGAGATTCGGCCGGAACTGCTGGCCATTGGCACCACGCTCTTGGATGCGATCCGGCTTGCTTTGGCCGAGGGGGTTGATTTCGACCCGGACAATGCAAGCAAGTTCTGGGAGGCGGTCGATCTGGATTGCCTCGACCCGGCGGCGCGCGACGCGATTCACCGCCGGCTTGGCGGGATCAGGCTCGCCCGATGAGTGCCGAGACGGGGAGCGGCGGGGCGGGGAGCGGCAAGCCGGTCAACCTGCGCCAATGGCGTAAGCGCCGGAAGCGCGCGGCAGCCCGCCTGGAAGCCGATGCCAATGCCGCACGCCATGGCCAAGGAGCGGCGGTCCGGCGGTTGCACGAGGCGCGCACGGAAAAGACGGCCCGCGATCTGGATGGCCACAAGCTGGATGACGTCGATGACTGAGCCGCCGGACCGCCCGGTCAAGCGCTCGCTGACGCTTCAGGGCCACCGCACCTCGGTCAGCCTGGAACAGGCCTTCTGGACCGAGTTCCAGGACCTCGCAAAAGCTGAAGGTCTCTCGGTCAACGCGCTCGCCGCGCGGATCGACGCCGGGCGCACCCCGCCCGCCTCGCTCGCCAGCGCGATACGCGTATATGTGTTGCGGGCGGTGAAGGGGTAAGTGACGCGGCGCGGCGCCGTGCTCGCGCGGTAGGGCGGGGTTTCACCCCGCCACGAGGACGGTGGGTGGCGGGATAAATCCCGCCCTACATGCGCACTAACTGACCGATCGTCCGTTGCGCAGGCAGCGGCACCACCGCACGCCAACTGTGAATAATCGGTAAACTTCTCTGGAAACATTTCAATTTCAATATCTTACCAACCCTCTCACATGTGAGAGACCACCCTATCCCCGCCCCTTCGGGTGCGCCTTGTCGTAGATCTCCATCAGCCGCGCCTCGTCGACCTGGGTGTAGACCTGGGTGGTCGACAGCGAGGCGTGGCCCAGAAGTTCCTGGATCGCCCGCAGGTCCCCGCCGGCGGCCAGCAATTGGGTCGCGAAGGAGTGGCGCAGCGCATGGGGTGTGGCCGAGGCCGGCAG
Source organism: Paracoccaceae bacterium (assembly GCA_029862205.1). Classification (GTDB taxonomy): domain Bacteria; phylum Pseudomonadota; class Alphaproteobacteria; order Rhodobacterales; family Rhodobacteraceae; genus Thermohalobaculum. The sequence goes on along the minus strand of JAOTXT010000003.1, from coordinate 53,227 downwards.
ACCCAGCGCCATCCGCGCCTCGGCCATGGCCTTCTGCAGAAGCCGCGGGCTCAAGGGCCCGCCGCGCGCACCCAAGAACAGGGCCTCGCCGGGCCCGGCGGCGTGAGGACAGAGGTCCAGATAATGCTCCACCGCCTCGCGCGCGGCTGGCAGGACGGGCACGTCCCGCTCCTTGCCCCCCTTGCCGGTGACCCGGATTACCTCGCTGAGCGGCGCATCGCCCTGGCGAAGGCCCAAAGCCTCGGAGATGCGCAGGCCCGAGCCCCAGATCAGGGTCAGCGCCGCCTGATCGCGGGCGGCGATCCAAGGTTGCCCATGGGCGCTGACCGCCGCCAGTACCGCGCGGGCGCCGGTCTCAGGCACGGGCCGGGGAAGGCGCGCGGGGCTTTTTGGCGAACGCACCACATGGATCGCCGCGCAATCCACGCCCTCCGCCGCGTCGAGCCATTTGTAGAACGCCCTGACCGCCGAAAGCGCGCGCGCCAGCGAGGCTGACGAAAGGCCACGCGCCCGTTCCGCCGCCATCCAGGCGCGCAGGTCGCCGAGGCTGACCTGACCCAGCGCCTGGCGGCCCATGGGGCTGCCGGTATGCAATGCGAGAAAGCCCAGATACCCCGCGACGTCCCGGCGGTAAGCCTCCACCGTCTTGGCACTGCGCTGACGCACCGCCGAGAGTTGGGCGAGCCAGCGGTCGAGCAGGTCCGCGGCGGCGCCCGACAGCGCCACCATCAGGCGTCGTCCGCCTCCGCCAAATGCCGGGTCAACAGACGCTCGACCACGCCGCTGAAGAAGGTCAGAAGATCAGTGCCCTGATCCGGACTGAACCGGTCGGGATCGCGCGTGCCGAAGGCCAATAGGCCGGCACTGCCCGCCATGTCGAGCCGCAAGAGCGCCTCGGAACGGGTTCGGGTCATCTCGCCGAAGATGATTTCCGCCTCCTCGCCGCAGCCGCGCAGCATCACCTGCCCCGGCGGCGTGTCGCCGTCCAGCATCAGGTATTCGTCGATGCTGCCGTAGGGCATCAGCAGGACCCGGCCCGCCAATCCCTCGGCCAGGGCGGCCGGGCCGATCGCATCGACCTCGGCCTCGAGGCCCAGGCGCGCATCCTCGACGCCGACCATGGCCGGCACGTCGCGGGTCAGTCGGCGCAGAAACTCGCCCAGATCCGGCGCGTCGATCAGCGCAAGGATCGCCCGGTGCATCTGCTGCGTGCCGGCGACGTTTTCGTAGGCCGCCGCGATCACCGATCGGTTGGTGTGGACCAGCTTGTCCAGCCGCCCCTCCAACCGCTCGACCAGCTTGTCGCGCAGATCCACGATGTTGCGCGCGCCCTGAGCGGTCGAACCCAGAAGCGCCCGCATCACCATGTCGTCCGACAGCACCAGTTCCGGGTCGGCCAGGATCAGCGAGCGGATCAGGTCGCGTTCCTCAGTATCGAGAGCAATCGCGGGGGCGGCGGCTTCGGTCAGGCTAGTCATCGCGCTTATCCCAAAATCTTCTGGCCGGTCTTGGCCCAGTCTGCCAGAAAGGCGTCCAGGCCCTTGTCGGTCAGCGGGTGGTCGGCCAGTTTCTTCACCACGGCCGGAGGAATGGTTGCTACGTCGGCGCCGATCTTGGCGGCCACCGCCACATGGTTCACGGTGCGGATCGAGGCGGCCAGTATCTGCGTCTCGAATTGGTAATTGTCATAGATCTGGCGGATGTCGGCGATCAGCTCCATGCCTTCGAGACCAATGTCGTCGAGCCGCCCGATGAAGGGCGAGATGAAGGTCGCGCCCGCCTTGGCCGCCAGAAGCGCCTGGTTGGCCGAAAAGCAGAGCGTCACATTGACCATATGCCCCGCATCGGTCAGCGCCTTGCAGGCCTTCAGCCCGTCCCAGGTCATCGGCACCTTGACCGCGATATTGGGGGCGATCGCGGCGAGCTTGGTGCCCTCGGCGATCATCGCCTCCGACGCGGTGGCGGTGACCTCGGCCGAGACCGGGCCATCGACGATGGCGCAGATCTCGCGGGTAACCTCGAGGATTTCGCGCCCGGCTTTCATGATTAGCGAGGGGTTGGTGGTGACGCCGTCGACCATGCCGGTCGCGGCCAGCTCGCGGATCTCATCGATCTCGGCTGTGTCGATAAAGAATTTCATAGCCCGGATCCTCGCGCTCAAATCGCGGTCTCTGGCGGACCGCTTCGCAGGCAATCTAATCCAAGGCTGCGCCCGGAACCAAGCACCGATTGCGGGCGGCGCGAAATGAGTGCCCCGGTGAGCGAGGCGTTCGGCCCGGGCGACAGGGTCGGCGTGGCGCTGCCGATGCCGTTCGACGAGCCGCTGGACTATTTGGTGCCCGATGGGATGGCGCTGGGCCCCGGCGATTTCGTCGAGGTGGAATTGGGCACCAGGCGCGCGCGGGGGGTGGTCTGGGGTCCGGGTGGGCAGTCGGTGGACGCGGCACGGCTGAAGCCGGTCATCGCGCGGCTGCCGGTGCCGCCCTTGCCCGCGACGATGCTGAGTTTCCTGTCCCGTGCGGCGGAATACACGATGACGCTGCCGGGCATGATGCTGCGGCTGGCGACCCGCGTGCCCGAGCTCGGTGCGCCGCCGAAATCCCAGATCCGGGTCGCGCTGGGCCCGGCCCGGCCCCAGCGCATGACGCCCGCCCGCAAGCGGGTGATCGAGGTGATCGAGGCGCATGGGGGCCTGGGGTTTGCGCCCGCGGAGCTCGCGCGCATGGCCGGTGTGACCCCTTCGGTGGTGAAAGGCCTGGTCGGCGCGGGCGCGCTGGTGACCGAGGAAGTGCCGGCGGACGCGCCCTATCCGACGCTTTGGGGCCAGACCTTGGGGGCGCATCTGTCGGAGGCGCAGGCCGAGGCGGCCACGGCGCTCCGGGCCAACGTGGCCGCCCGCGAGTTCAGTGCCACGTTGCTCAAGGGCGTCACCGGATCGGGCAAGACCGAGGTCTATCTGGAGGCAGTGGCGGAATGCATCGCCCAGGGGCGCCAGGCCCTGGTTCTGTTGCCGGAGGTCGCGCTGACGCCGGCTTTCCTGGCTCGGGTCGAGGCGCGGTTCGGTGCGCGTCCGGCGGAATGGCACCATGGGGTGACCGGCGCCGAGCGTCGGCGCTGCTGGCGCGCGGTGGCCGAGGGCACCGCGCAACTGGTCGTGGGAGCGCGGTCGTCGCTGTTCCTGCCTTTCCCCGATCTCGGCCTGATCGTGATCGACGAGGAGCACGAAGCCAGCTTCAAGCAGGAGGACATGGTCCTCTATCACGCCCGCGACATGGGGGTGCTGCGCGCCTCGATCGAAGGCGCCACGGTCGTGCTGGCCTCGGCCACGCCATCGCTCGAGAGCTGGGCCAACGCGGATAGCGGCAAATATGCCCGCATCGATCTGCCCGAGCGCTTTGGTGTGGCCGTGCTGCCCGACATCCGGCTGGTCGATCTGCGCCAGGAACAGCCCGGCCGCGACCGGTGGCTGAGCGAGCCCTTTATCGAGGCGGCGCGCGCGCGCATCGCGCGGGGCGAGCAGGTGCTCTTGTTCCTGAACCGGCGGGGCTATGCGCCGCTGACGCTCTGCCGCGCCTGCGGGCACCATTTCGGTTGTGCCCATTGCGATGCCTGGCTGGTGACCCACCGCTACCGGGCGCAGCTCATGTGCCATCAATGCGGCCATGCCGAGCCGCTGCCGCGCGCCTGCCCGAACTGCGGCCGCGACGACCGGATTGCGGCGTGCGGCCCGGGCGTCGAGCGCCTGGCCGAGGAGGCGGCCAGCCTGTTCCCCGGCGCCCGGATCGAGGTTCTGTCCTCGGATCTGACATCGGGGCCGGCCGAGCTGAAAGAGCGTCTGGCGGCGATCGCCGAGGGTGGGGCGGATGTGATCATCGGCACCCAGATGGTGGCCAAGGGGCACAACTTCCCTCTGCTGACCCTGGTCGGCGTGGTCGACGCGGATATGGGGCTGCATGGTGGCGACCTGCGCGCCGCCGAGCGGACCTTTCAGCTTCTGCGCCAGGTCGCGGGCCGCGCCGGGCGGGCCGACAAGCCTGGCACCGCGATGATCCAGACCGCCAGCGCCGAGCACCCTGTGATCCGGGCCATGCTGACCGGCGACGAGGAAGCGTTCTGGAAGGCCGAGGCCGAGGCGCGGTTTCAGGCGGGCGTGCCGCCCTATGGCCGGATGGCGGGCGTGATCGTCTCGGGCACTGATGAGCCGAAGGTCTGGGAGATCGCCAATGCGCTTGGCCGGGCCGCCCGCGTTCTGGAACAGGCCGGGGCCGAGCTCTTCGGCCCGGCGCCCGCGCCAATTGCCCGGGTCCGCGGCCGCGCGCGGGTGCGTTTGCTGATCAAGGCGCCGAAGGGGATCGCGCTGCAGAACGCGCTGGCGGCTTGGAAGGCCCAGGTCAAGGTGCCTGCCGCCGTTCGGGTCGTGATTGATATCGATCCCCAAAGTTTTCTCTGACCGCATGGTCCGGGCGCATGATCCGGGTCGCATCTCGGCCCAGCGCGCGCGATCATCATGGCGCGAAGATCAGGAGAGCTGCCATGACCGATATGCCCCGTTTCATTGCCGTCCCGACCGAGACCGCCCGCCGCTACCAGTCCGGCGGGCTGGACGCTAACGGCCAGGCGCCCGAGCGCGCGGTCTCGAACGGCAATGGCAATCCCTGCCGCCATTGCTTGACCTTCATTCCGGAAGGCGCGCCGATGCTGATCCTGGCACATCGGCCGTTTCCTGATCTGCAGCCTTATGCCGAGACCGGGCCGATTTTCCTTTGCGCCGACACGTGCTCCCGGTGGAGGGAGAGGGTCTGCCCCCGGTCCTCACCGAGGGGCAGGAAGAGCGGCTGATCAAGGGCTACAGCGCTGACGACCGGATCGTCTACGGAACCGGGCGAATCGTCGCTCCGGCTGGTCTGGAAGATGCCGCGGCCGCGACGTTCGAAGACCCCCGGGTCGCGTATGTCCACGTGCGCTCGTCGCGCAACAATTGCTATACCTGCCGCTTCGAACTGGACTGAACCTTGCCCTGACGGAACCGCGCGCCAGCGCTGCGACGATGTGCCCAAAGGGCGCGCGACTTTTTCCCTTCACAAACAGCGCCCGAGAGGCCAGAACCGGGCCGCGCCCAGTGCTTCGAGCGCGAGTGTTGCAAGCACATGGCCCCTATGATAGCGAGGCCTCGCATGCCGGGGGGCGTATCGGGGGACGTTCGTCTGCCGATCCTCGTGCTGTTCAAAACGCAGCCCGGAAACCTACCGGGCGGTCTAAGGGAAGGCGACACGTGAGCGAATCTTCCACCCTCGTATCGAGCGCGGCCGGACGCTATGCGACGGCGCTTTTCGAGTTGGCGAGCGAGGCCGGCGCGTTGACCGAGACCGAACGCGACATGATCGCGCTGGGCGAGGCGTTGGAGGTCAGTGACGACCTGCGCGCCCTGATCGGAAGCCCGGTCTACACCCGCGACGAACAGGGCCGCGCCATGGCTTCGGTAGCCGAGGCGATGGGCCTCTCGGGCCTGGTCCGGAATGTCGTCGGGCTGATGGGCACCAAGCGGCGCCTGTTCGTGTTGGACGAGGTGATCGAGACCTTCGCCAAGCTGATGGCCGAGCATCGGGGCGAGGTAACGGCCGACGTGACCTCGGCGCGGACGCTCTCCGACACCCAGCGTGCGGCGCTGAGCGACCGGCTTAAGGCGGCGATCGGCCGCGACGTGAAACTGAATTTGACCGTCGATGAATCGATCATCGGCGGTCTTGTCGTCAAAGTGGGCTCGAAGATGATCGACACGTCGATCCGCTCGCGGCTCGCATCTCTGCAAAATGCAATGAAAGAGGTCGGCTGATGACCATCCAGGCAGCTGAGATTTCTGCGATCCTCAAGGACCAGATCAAGAATTTTGGCCAGGAGGCCGAGGTCTCCGAGATCGGGCGCGTGCTCTCGGTCGGCGACGGGATTGCCCGCGTCTACGGGCTGGACCAGGTCCAGGCCGGTGAGATGGTCGAGTTCCCGGGCGGCATCCGCGGCATGGCGCTGAACCTGGAATCGGACAATGTGGGCATCGTGATCTTCGGCGATGACCGCGACATCAAGGAAGGTGACACGGTCAAGCGCACCGGCGCCATCGTGGACGTGCCCGCGGGCAAGGCGCTGCTGGGCCGCGTGGTCGACGCGCTGGGAAACCCGATCGACGGCAAGGGTGCGATCGAGGGCGAGGAACGCCGGGTCGCCGACGTGAAGGCACCGGGCATCATCCCGCGCAAATCGGTGCACGAGCCGATGGCGACGGGTCTCAAGGCGATCGACTCGCTGATCCCGATCGGCCGCGGCCAGCGCGAGCTGATCATCGGCGACCGGCAGACCGGCAAGACCGCCGTGGCGCTGGACGCGATCCTGAACCAGAAATCGGTCAACGACACCGATGACGAATCGAAGAAGCTCTACTGCGTCTATGTCGCGGTTGGCCAAAAGCGGTCGACCGTCGCCCAGCTCGTCAAGAAGCTCGAGGAGACCGGCGCGATCGAGTACTCGATCGTCGTTGCCTCAACCGCCTCCGAGCCGGCGCCGATGCAGTTCCTTGCGCCTTACGCCGCCTGCGCGATGGCCGAGTATTTCCGCGACAACGGAATGCATGCGCTGATCATCTATGATGACCTGTCGAAGCAGGCGGTCTCGTACCGCCAGATGTCACTGCTGCTTCGCCGCCCGCCGGGGCGTGAGGCTTATCCCGGCGACGTCTTCTACCTGCATTCGCGCCTGCTCGAGCGCGCCGCGAAATTGAACGAGGATAATGGTGCCGGGTCGATCACCGCGCTGCCCGTGATCGAGACCCAGGGCGGCGACGTGTCGGCCTTTATCCCGACCAACGTGATCTCGATCACCGATGGCCAGATTTTCCTCGAGACCGAGCTTTTCTACCAAGGCATCCGCCCGGCGGTGAACGTGGGTCTAAGCGTCAGCCGGGTTGGCTCGTCGGCCCAGACGTCGGCGATGAAATCGGTCGCCGGCTCGATCAAGCTGGAACTGGCGCAATATCGCGAGATGGCGGCCTTCGCTCAGTTTGGCTCGGACCTGGACGCCGCAACTCAGCGCTTGCTGAACCGCGGCGCTCGCCTGACCGAGCTTCTAAAGCAGCCGCAGTATTCGCCGCTGACCAATGCCGAACAGGTCTGCGTGATCTACTCGGGCACCCAAGGCTACCTGGACGACATGGCGATTGGCGATATCGGACGGTTCGAACAGGCGCTGCTGGCGGAATTGCGCAACAACAACGCCGATCTGCTGGCCGACATCCGCAACAACGACCGCAAGGTCGAGGGCGAACTGGCGGACAAGATCAAGGCTGTCATCGAAGGCGTGAAGAAGACCTTCGCCTAAGGCCGCCGCCGAAAGCGTAAGCCGTTAGCCTAAGCCATGGGCGTTTGACAAAGAGGAACCTGCGGGGATGCCAAACCTCAAGGACCTTAAAAACCGGATCAACTCGGTCAAATCGACCCGGAAGATCACCAGCGCCATGAAGATGGTCGCCGCGGCAAAGCTGCGCCGCGCGCAGGAAGCGGCCGAGGCGGCACGGCCCTATGCCGAGCGCATGGACGCCGTGCTGTCGAACTTGGCCCGCGCCGCCAAGGACAGCGCCACCGCGCCGAGGCTCTTGCGTGGCACCGGCTCGGAACAGACCCATTTGCTGGTTGTCGCCACCGCAGAGCGCGGGCTTTGCGGTGGGTTCAACTCGTCGATCGTGAAACTGGCAAAGCAAGCCGCGGAAAAGCTGATTTCCGAGGGCAAAACCGTCAAGATCCTAACCATCGGCAAGAAGGGCCGCGAACAGTTGCGCCGGGAATACGCGCAATATTTTGCCGATCATGTGGACCTGAGTGGCGTGCGCCGGATCGGCTACGAGAACGCCGACGAGGTGGCCCAGGGTATCGCCAAGCGTTTCGAGGAAGGTGAGTTCGACGTAGCCACCCTTTTCTTCAATCAGTTCAAGTCGGTGATCAGCCAAGTCCCGACTGAGCTGCGCTTGATTCCGGCTGCGGTCGATGGCGACGAGGCCGAGGCGGGGCCCAGCATCAACTACGAATACGAGCCCGACGAGGACGAAATCCTGGCCGAGCTTCTGCCCCAAAACCTGGCTGTCCAGATTTTCCGCGGGCTTCTGGAGAACGCCGCCTCGGAGCAGGGCGCCCGCATGTCTGCAATGGACAACGCTACCCGCAACGCCGGCGAGATGATCGATCGTCTGACGATCCAATTCAACCGGTCACGCCAGGCGGCAATCACCAACGAACTTATCGAGATCATTTCGGGCGCCGAGGCGCTCTGAGCGAAGGAGACCCCCCATGGCTGACAAGGCTGTTGGCAAAATTACGCAGGTGATCGGCGCGGTCGTCGACGTGCAATTCGACGATGATCTGCCGGCGATCCTGAACGGTCTCGAGACCGATAACCGCGGCAACCGGCTCGTGCTGGAGGTCGCCCAGCACCTGGGCGAGAATACCGTGCGCACCATCGCCATGGACGCGACCGAGGGCCTGGTCCGCGGGGCTTTGGTCACCGATTCCGGCAAGCCGATCGCGGTTCCGGTCGGTCCGGCGACGCTGGGCCGGATTATCAACGTCATCGGCGAGCCAATCGACGAAAAAGGACCAGTCGAGGCCGAAACCACCCGCCCGATCCACTCTCCGGCGCCGGATTTCGTCGAACAGTCGACCGAGTCCGAGATCCTGGTCACGGGCATCAAGGTCGTCGATCTGTTGGCTCCCTACGCCAAGGGCGGCAAGATTGGCCTCTTTGGCGGCGCGGGCGTCGGCAAGACCGTGCTGATCATGGAGTTGATCAACAACATCGCCAAGGCCCACTCGGGCTTCTCGGTTTTCGCGGGCGTGGGCGAGCGGACGCGCGAGGGCAACGACCTCTATCACGAGATGATCGAATCGAACGTCATCGTGCCGGACAACCTGACCGAGTCGAAGGTGGCCCTGGTCTACGGCCAGATGAACGAGCCGCCGGGCGCGCGCGCCCGTGTCGGCCTGACCGGCCTGACCCTGGCCGAGCAGTTCCGCGACGAGACAGGAACCGACGTTCTGTTCTTCGTGGACAACATCTTCCGCTTCACCCAGGCGGGGTCCGAGGTGTCGGCGCTTCTGGGCCGCATCCCCTCGGCCGTGGGCTACCAGCCGACGCTGGCCACCGATATGGGCGCGCTGCAGGAGCGGATCACCTCGACCCGCGCCGGATCGATCACCTCGGTTCAGGCGATCTATGTGCCTGCGGACGACCTGACCGACCCGGCGCCTGCGACCTCGTTCGCCCACCTCGATGCGACCACGGTGCTCAGCCGCCAGATCGCCGAGCTGGGCATTTATCCGGCGGTCGACCCGCTCGACTCGACCTCGCGCATCCTCGACCCGCAGGTGGTCGGCGAGGAGCATTACGAGACCGCGCGTTTGGTCCAGGGCATCCTGCAGAAATACAAGTCGCTGCAGGACATCATCGCCATTCTGGGCATGGACGAGCTGTCGGAGGAGGACAAGCTGACCGTGGCCCGCGCGCGCAAGATCCAGCGCTTCCTCAGCCAACCGTTCTTTGTCGCTGAAGTCTTCACCGGCAGCCCCGGCAAGCTGGTGCCACTGGAGAAGACGATCGACGGCTTCAAACGCCTGGCGGCTGGCGAGTTCGACCATCTGCCCGAGGCCGCTTTCTACATGGTCGGCGACATGGACGAGGCCATCGAGAAAGCCCAGCGGATGGCGGCGGAGGCGGCTTGATTTGACGGCGCCGCTCGATATCGCCGATTGCGTCAACGACGCCTGCCCCTGGTCGGGCAAGCCGGTCTCGCCGGACAGCCTGACCACCTACCGGGGCCAGGTCGTCGGTTTCTGCAACCCGGGCTGCCGCGACAAGTTTGCGGGTGCGGCCGGCCTGTTCGACGGGCTGATTGCCGAGGATGAGGACTGAGATGGCCGAGACCCTGAACTTCGAACTGGTCAGCCCCGAGCGCAAGCTTGCCTCGACCGAGGCGGAGGCCGTGACCATTCCAGGCATGGAGGGCGATTTGACGGCGATGGCCAATCATGCCCCGTTCCTGACCAACCTGCGTCCCGGCTACGTGGTGGTCCGCAATGGCGGCTCCGAGGACGGCTACTTTGTCACCGGAGGCTTCGCCGAGATCTCGGACAACACCGTTTCGGTGCTCGCCGAGGAGGCGATCGAGAAAAACAAGGTCGACCGGGCGATGATCGAAACCAAGATCGCCGAGGCCGAGACCGCGCACGACGAAGCGACCCCGGGCCGCAAGAAAGCGGCGCTTCAGAAGCTCAATGATTTCAGGGCGTTCCTAGGGCAGGTTGGGGGGTAGTTTGCTGCGTGGCGCCCCCTAGGGTGCGTGCTCGCACGCACCGTAAATAAACCGTTTCATCCCCCGAAAGGCGCGTGCGAACTCGCGCCGCCCTCGCTTGCTACTCGGCCATGACGGTTAGGGGATCGCCGACATTTCCAATCTGACAAACGAGAAACTTCGGCCCATGCGTGGAACTGACGTTGCTGCCTCTCATGTTCTGATTGGGAATTTCGTGCAACAGGTCGCCGGGCTTGAGTATCTGCGCCGGCTCACCGTCGACCTCGACCTTGAGCGAGCCCTCGAGCACATAGACGAAGATGTTGCCGGGATGGGAGTGATCGCCGATCGTCCAGCCGGGACCAACCTCGAGCCGGACGACATTGGCCTCCTTGCCGGCAACGTCGGCGAGCGGTGTTTTCGTCAGGCTTATGATCACCGGCTCGGTCTCATGCGCGACGGCGCCTTGCGCACCCGCGATCGACAATGCCACCACCGCAACAAACAACGCCAAGGATGTTCGTTTCATTTCTTCCTCCCTGAACTGGCATTCCCATTCGGGAATTCCCGGACCAAGCGTGGTCGGTCACAGTCAGTTTTACAAGCCCACGTGCTCTCACCATCCAACCCAAAGGCCGGGCGTGGCCGCGCCGCCCTTAGGGTGCGTGCTTGCACGCACCGGTTCCGATCCTCCGATACCAAAGGTGCGTGCAAGCACGCACCCTACATGTCGATCAGATCGTCGAATTCCTCGAAGACCCGCGTGTAGGTATGGCGTTTGAACTCGACCGCGCTCGCGATCACGTCCGTTGCCGCCATCCAGCGCCAGGTGCGGAATTCGGGGTGCTCGGTCTCGATGTCGATCTCGGTATCTGATCCGAGGAACCTGACTGCAAACCAGCGCTGCTTCTGGCCCCGGTAGCGCCCGCCCCAGAGCTGGGGCACCAGATCGTGCGGCACGTCGTAATTCAGCCAACCGGCACTCTCGCGCACCACCTCGACCCGGGCGGGCTGGATGCCGGTCTCCTCCTCCAATTCGCGCAGCGCCGCCGTGCGTGGTGCCTCGCCCTTGTCGATCCCGCCCTGGGGCATTTGCCAGGCGTCGTAGTGCCGGTCGAGCCGCTGTGCGGCAAAGACCAATCCCTGGCCATTCAGCACCACCAGCCCGACGCAGGGCCGATAGGGAAGAGCGAGGATATCGATCTTGGCCATGATCGGAGCCACAAGCGGGGGAGTGCCCCCCCGCTTACTTCGCGCTGTCGTCGTAGATCGCGAGCCCGGCGAGCAGATCGAGCGCATAGGCCAGCTGGAAATCCTCCTGCCGGAGCTTCGCGGTCGCTTCGTGGCGGGCGCGCTCCTCTTCCAGCTGCTTGCGCTCGTCATCTGAGAGCACGTTTTCCAGGCTGCCGCGCAGATCGGCCTCGGACCGGCTCGGCCGGCCGTCGTCCTCATCGGCCTCGGCCAGTTTGCGCTCCTCGACCAGGATGTCGGGCTCGATGCCCAGCGATTGGATCGAGCGCCCCGACGGCGTGTAATAGCGTGCCGTGGTCAGCTTCATCGCGCCCTTGTCGCCGAGCCGCATTACTGTCTGAACCGAGCCCTTGCCGAAGGTCTTGGCGCCCAACAGGATCGCGCGGCGCTGGTCCTGCAGCGCGCCCGCGACGATCTCGGACGCGGACGCCGAGCCTTCGTTGATCAGAACGACGATCGGCTTGCCATCGGTCAGATCGCCGGCCCGCGCATTCACCCGGTCCGCCTCCTCGAGATCACGGCCCCGGGTCGAGACGATCTCGCCCGCATCGAGGAAGGCATCCGAGACCTGGATCGCCTGGCTCAGCAATCCGCCCGGATTGTTGCGCAGATCGACGATATAGCCCGCGACGCGATCCTCGCCGATCTCGGCCTTGACCTCGGCGATGCCCTTTTCGAGGTTTTCGTAGGTCTGTTCGTTGAAGGTGGTGATCCGCAGTATCCCCACATTCCCCTCGGTCCGCGACCGCACCGCGCGGATCTTGATCGTATCGCGGGTGATGGTGATGTCGAAGGGCTCCTCGGCTCCCTCACGGTTCACGGTGATCACGATCTCCGAGCCCACAGGCCCGCGCATCTTGTCGACGGCCTCGGAAAGGGTAAGGCCCAGAACTGCCTCGCCGTCGATATGAGTGATCAAGTCGCCCGCCTCGACCCCCGCATTGTCGGCTGGTGTGCCGTCGATCGGCGCCACCACCTTGACGAAGCCGTTCTCCATTGTGACTTCGATGCCCAAACCCCCGAACTCGCCCTTGGTCTGCTCGCGCATGTCCTCGAAATTCGCGGGCGGCAGATAGGCGGAATGGGGATCGAGCGACGCGAGCATCCCGTCGATCGCGGATTCGATCAATTTCTGCTCGTCGACCTCTTCCACATAGGCAACTCTGACGCGCTCGAAGATATCGCCGAAGAGGTCGAGATATTCGTAGGTGTTGCGCGGCGATTGCTCCTGGGCCGCGGTCATCGCCACGAATTGGGGCAGGGATGCCCCCAAAGCGACCCCTGCCAGGAGTGCCAAGACCGTCTTGCGCTTCATTGGATTGCCTCGCTTGCTGTCGAATTCGTGGACCGCTCTCCGATATGCCCGGGATGCGGCCAATGCCTCACGGTCAACTTATCGTCTATTGATCTGAATGCCCAGAGCCGTGGCTTCAAGTAAAATCTGATCAATACCCGTCAAGGGCGACTGTCAGGCCCGTTCAATCGCGGTTCAGGAGCGACCGGCCGGTCATCTCCGGTGGTTGGGGCAGATTCATCAACTCCAGGATCGTTGGCGCCAGGTCGCCCAGGACGCCGTCGCTGAGCCGTATCCCCTGGTCCCCGCCCACCAGGATCAGCGGTACCAGATTGGTCGTGTGCGCCGTATGCGGCCCACCGGTATCCGGGTCGACCATGACCTCGCAGTTGCCATGGTCAGCGGTCACCAGCATTGCGCCGCCGGTTTCTTCCAAGGCATCAAGCGCCGCCCCCAGGCCCCGGTCGACCGCCTCGCAAGCGGCCACGGCCGCGGGGATCGAGCCCGTATGGCCGACCATGTCCGGATTGGCGTAGTTGACGATGATCAGGTCGTAGCCGGCGCTGATCGCCTCGACGAGCTTGGCCGTAACCTCGCCTGCCGACATCTCGGGCGCCAGATCATAGGTCCGCACCTTGGGGCTGGGCGCCATGTAGCGCTCCTCGCCCGGGTCCGGCGTCTCGATGCCGCCGTTCAGGAAGAATGTCACGTGCGGGTATTTTTCGGTCTCGGCAAGGCGGAGCTGGCGTTTGCCGTGGTTCGAGACCCAGCGTCCCAGCGTGTTGGCGATCTCTTGCGTTGGAAACATCACCTCCATCAGTTCGTTCAGCCGGTCGGAATATTCGACCATGCCGAGACGCGCCGCGAAATCCGGACGGGGCCCGGTTTCAAACCCACTGAAATCCGGATCGACTAGGGCGCCAAGGATCTGTCGCGCCCGGTCGGCACGGAAATTGATGAACAGCACGCCGTCGCCGTCCTTGGCACCGTCGTAACCGCCGATGACGGTCGGCAGGACAAACTCGTCGGTCTCGCCGCGCGCATAGGCTGCTTCGATCGCCGAGCGGGCGTCTGGCGCGCGCTCTCCCTCGGCCCGGACGATTGCGCCATAGGCCGCTTGGACCCGGTCCCAGCGTTTGTCGCGATCCATGGCGTAGAAGCGGCCGATAATGGTCGCGATCTCGCCGTTGCCCGCCAAATCCGCCTCAAGCGTGGCGACTTGATCCACCGCCGATTTTGGCGGCACGTCGCGCCCGTCAAGGAAGAGGTGCAGGCGCACGGGCACGCCGCGCCGCGCCAGTTGCCGCGCGATCTCGGCCATGTGGCGCTGATGGGAATGGACCCCGCCCGGGCTGGCGAGCCCCATCACATGGGCTATGCCACCGGTCCCGCGCAGGCCTTCGGCGAAGCGGTCGAGTGCTGGGTTCCGGGCCAGGCTGCCATCCTCGATCGCGCGGTCGATCCGGGGCAGGTCCATCCAGACGACCCGCCCGGCGCCGATATTGGTGTGTCCGACCTCGGAATTGCCCATCTGGCCTTGCGGCAGGCCCACTTCGTTGCCGCTGGCCGACAGGGTGGTGTGCGGGCAATCGCGCCAGATCCGGTCGAAATGCGGGGTCTCGGCCAGATGCACCGCATTGCCCGGCCCCGGTTCGGTCAGGCCCCAGCCATCAAGGATCATGAGCACGACAGGTCGGTTGGACATCGGGCGGATGTATTGCTTCGTGACAGTGGGTGCAACAGGCCAATGCCCCGGACTTGATCCGGACTTGATCCGGGGCCTGGATGTGCGGGCGCCAGTCGCCGGGATATCGGATCAAGTCAGGATCGAGTCTGGGGATATCGCGCTCTATGTCCGGTGGTACGGGCCGCCACCCAGGATCGAGGCCGCGCGGTAAATCTGTTCGGCCAGCATGACGCGGGCCAGCATGTGCGGCCAGACCATCGGACCGAATGACAGCAGGCGGTCCGCCCGCTGGCGGACTGCGTCTCCGTGCCCGTCGGCGCCGCCGATCAGGAAGGCTGTCTCGGCCACGCCCCGGTCGCGTAGATCGGCCAGCAGCTTCGCGAAGTCCGGGCTTGTCAGGGTCTTGCCGCGCTCGTCGAGGGCGATCACGGCTGCGCCCTCGGGCAGGGCAGCGATCAGGCGCGCGCCCTCGTCCTCGCGGCCGCGCACCTTGCGCTCGTCGATCTCGGTGATGGCGCAGGGGCCGAGAGCCAAGCCTCGGCCCGCTTGACTGGCGCGCGCCAGATAGTCATCGACCAAGGCGGCTTCGGGACCCGATTTCAGCCGGCCGACGGCAATGATCGTCAGGCGCATCGGCAAGCCTCGCACGGTGCGCCGAGGCGCACCCTACCCATGGCGGCTCAGTTACCGCTCGCGGCGGCATCCGGCGTGGTCTGCCACATCTTTTCGAGCTGATAGAACTCGCGCACCTCGGGCCGAAAGATATGGACGATCACGTCGCCCGCATCGATCAGCACCCAATCGGCGGCTTCCTTGCCCTCGACCCGGGTCGCGACCCCAGCCTCGTGCTTCAGCCGATCGATCAGGTTCTCGGCCAGCGCCGCGACGTGGCGGGTCGAGCGCCCCGTGGCCACGACCATGTAGTCCGCCACCGTTGATTTGCCGGCCAGCGCGATGTCGAGGATGTCCTCGGCTCCGTCCTGATCTAGGGAGTTCTTGGTGAGTGCAAGGAGCTTTTCGCTTGCTGTCTCGTCCCGCGAAGGTCCGGATGCGGTCTTCGCGGCATGGGCGTCAACATTGCCCGTGGCGACTTGTCCAGTCAGATCACTTACCTCCGTCGGTTCCGCTGCCGAGGTCACAATGGACCCACCATGGGTCCCATGAGACAGCGCTGCCAACAGGTTAAACTTAGCAATTCTGAGCTTCCGTCTCAAGAAGCCGCTGAAATTTCATGGAAATGTAATCTTTGCGCCTCCCCGCTCAATCACCGATGGCAACCGAGGGAAAATCGGTGATTGAGCGGGGAGGGAGGGGTGAGGGAGAGGGAATCAAAGAAAATCGCCTGCCGAACCTGCGACAACTGCGTAGGGTGGAGCTTGTTCCACCAATCCCAGGTGACAGCGGCGCGGATGGTGGATCAAGATTCACCCTACGGCTGTTCGTTATGATGGCGCATCAAAGCCAACAGCCGGTAGAGCCCATGCACCATCTTGCCATAGGGCAGGGTCACGAATAGCGCGAGCACGAAGCCCAGATGGATGGCCAGCAACATGCCCATCGCCGAGGTATGGCGGAAGAAGAGCAGGGCAAGACCGGTGAGCGCCGTGAAGTGCAGCAGCCCCAAAAGCCCCAAATCCATCCCCCAGTGGTGGGTCGCTTCCGGCGCCCGGTCTGTTTTGAACTTGATCGCGAAGAGCCCGGCGGTGCCCGCTACCAGGCCGATCCCGCCGATGGTGCCCAGCATCACCGGCAGGGAATACCAGCTATAGGGCGCCTGCCAGCCGAGGATGTGATCCATGACGGTCGCGGCGCTCGTCGCAGCGAAGCACAGCAGGAAGCCCCACATGGTCGCAAGGTGCAGGTGTCGCCGGGCGGGGGTGAACCCCTCGTCGACGTCGTTGCAGCCGTCGCCCCCGCCGCCCAGATGCCGGGTTCGGCCCGCATCGGCCAAAGCGGCCTTGAGCGCGGCCCACCGGACCGGGCCACCGCCTGCCGCGCGCCAGAAGGACCAGGCGCCTAGTGCCATGGCGACTGCCGCCCAACCGAAAGTCAGTCCACCCAGGGTCACCATCACGCCGTAGGGGATCACCGCATAGAATGCCCCCGGCCCCCGGTGGTTGCCGTAAAGCGTCGCCTCCTCCTGGAGCGCCATGGTCAGGACCATCACCAGGCCCAAGCTCAACGCGGTCACCATCGAGACCCAAAATCCGTTCCGCCGGAACACTCGGCCAAAGCCCGCTGGCCAGGCATGGTCCTCGTAGGTCTCGGCCCGAAGCTCGGCGAAGGTCCGGGGCAGGTTGATGCCCCATTCGTGGGGTGGCGCGTATTGGCAGGCGTGGTAACAGCCTTTGCAGTTGTGGCAGAGGTTCGCGAGATAGGTCAGATCGCTATCCGAGAACGCCCGGCGCAGCTCCATCGCCGGGAAAACCGGACAGAAGCCCTCGCAATAGCGGCAGGCATTGCAGATCTCCATCGACCTGCGCGCCTCGTCGATTGTGCCCGGCAGCCGCCCGCTAATTTCCAGCATGGCGCGCCGCTCCCTGTCCCGCACGGCGTCCGAAGACCGAGCCGATCGTCATGCCGATCCCGGCCAGGTAGCCCTGGCCCAGCACGTTGCCAGCCATGATCTCGCCCGCGGCATAGATGTTCGAGGCGGGTTTGCCACCGATCACCGCCGCCGCGTCCTCGGTCACTTTGACCCCCAGATAGGTGAAGGTGATGCCGGGCCTGAGCGGAAATCCGATGAAGGGCGGTCGGTTGATGGGCCGGGCCCAGTTGGTCTTATCGGGCGTCAGGCCACTTGTAGCCCGCCCGTCATGAATGGTGGTGTCGAAAGGACCGTCCGCCATGCACGCAGCATTGTAGGCGTCAACGGTTGCCCGCAGCTTCGCCGGGTCAAGCCCCAGCGCCTCGGCCAGCCCCTCGATCGTTTCGGCCCGCATCGGCGGATAAAGCGGTGGCAGGAACAGGTCCTCTGCCTTGGCGTCGATGATCGCATAGGCGATCTGATCCGGCTGCTTTGCCACCAGGCGTCCCCAGATCGCATAGCGCTTGGGCCAGAAATCCTCGCCCTCGTCGTAGAACCGCTCGGCCTCGCGGTTGACCACGATCGAGAACGGCACCGCGTCGAGCCGTGTCGAGATGCCGCCATCGAATTTCGGCCCCCGAGCGTCAAGCGCGATAGCGTGGCATTGGTCCGCCTCCGAGACCGCCTCGAAGCCCTCATCGAGCAGAAGCCGAAGGACCGTGCCTTTAGCATAGGGCGTGCCCCGGATGATGAAATTGCGCGCGCCAGGTCCCCAGGCCTCCTCCATCCAATCGAGATTGGCCTGGAACCCGCCCGCCGCGGCGATGAAGGCGCGGGCCTCGATCCGGGTCTCGAAGCCCCGATGCCGCAACCGCGCGGCGGTGAAATGCCCGTCCTCGATCTCGAGCCCAGTGACCTCGGCGTCGTAGATCACATCGACGCCTAACCGCTCGGCGGTGCGGTAGTAGGCGTTCATCAGCGCCTTGCCGCCGCCCAGGAAGAACGGGTTGGTACGGCCCAGCGACAGCGTGCCCCCCAATGCCCGCTGAAACCGCACTCCGCGTTCGTGCATCCAGGCGGGCATCTGGGCCGATTCCTCGATGGTAATCCGGGCTAGGTGTTCGTTGGTCTTGCCACCGGTCACCCGTATCAGGTCGTCGAGATATTCCTCGACCAGGTAGCTCTCGGTCAGGACATCCGTCGGAGCCTCGTGGGCCGTACGCAGGTTGCGCGTGTGCCGCGAATTGCCGCCGCGCATGGCCTTCGGCGCCGCCTCGGCGACCAGCACTTTCGCGCCCCGCTCCGCCGCGGTGATCGCGGCGGTCAGGGCCGCGTTGCCGCCGCCCGCGACCAAGACGTCATATGGCCGGTCCGCCGCGTCCATGATAAGCGCCTGAGTGAACCCGATCCCTGTCTCACGTGCCTAACCGCCTGCATGCACATCGTCAAAAGCATTCTAAGCCGCGGCCGGCTGACCGCGATCGCCGCCTCGACCGTGGGGGCAGCGCTCTTCTACGCGCTCGATTTGCCATTGCCCTTCATGCTGGGGCCGATGTTCGGCTGCCTGGCCGTGGCGTTGGCGGGTGCCAACCTGCAGGGGCTGGGGCCGCTGGCGCTGGCGATGCGGATCGTGCTGGGCGTCGCGGTCGGCACCGCGATTACGCCGGAGCTGATGAACCGGATGCCGCAGATGGGTTATTCGCTGGCCCTGGTGCCGCCATTTATCCTGATCATCGGGCTGATCGGATACCCGTGGTTCCGCAAGGTCTGCAAGTTCGATCATGCCACCGCTTATTTCGGCGCCATGCCGGGCGGATTGCAGGACATGCTGATCTTTGGGCAGGAGGCTGGCGGCGACGTCCGTGCCCTGTCGCTGATCCATGCGACCCGGGTCCTGGTGATCGTGACCAGCGCGCCCTTTCTGCTGCAATGGATGTGGGGGGTGCCGCTGGCCCTGGTGCCGGGTTCCCTGGCGGCCGAGATCCCGGTCGTCGAGATGGCGGTCATGGTGGTCACCGGCACGATCGGCTGGCTGGCCGCGCGTGCCATCGGTCTGTTCGGCGCGCCGATCATCGGGCCGCTGGTGGTCACCGCCGCAGCCTCGCTGATGGGCTGGATCGAGCACCGGCCCCCGGGCGAGATGCTGCTGGCCGCCCAGTTCATACTGGGGCTAGGCGTCGGCGCGGAATATGTCGGCACGACGATGAAGGAACTGCGTCGTGACGTGCTCTCGGGGATCGGCTATTGCGTGCTCCTGGCGCTGATCGCGCTCGGCTTCGCCGAGATTGTCATCTGGCTGGGCGCGGCGCCGCCGATGGAGGCCTTCCTGGCCTTCGCCCCCGGCGGCCAGTCCGAGATGGCGATCCTGGCCATCGTCGCCGGCGCCGACCTGGCCTATGTGGTGACGCACCACCTGATCCGGCTTATCGTGGTGATCCTCGGCGCTCCGGTGGTGGCGCGGATGGTGCGGTAGTCAGCGTCCGCTGCCCGCGACAACCTGGCCGACAAAGACCTCCAACTCCTCCATCAGGCGGTCGTCCGGCAGGCCCAGGAACCGCTTTTGCAGGCTGATCGAGACGATGCCATGCACCGCGGCGAACCAAGTGCGGGCGCGCAGGGTCAAGGCTTCTCCCGCCAGGCCGGGCGTCAGCTTGGCGATATGTCGTTCGAGGAGCCTCAGAAGGGTTGAATGATGCGCCAGCAGCCAGTCGGGCGATGGGCCGCCATCGGCCATGCGGTGATCGAAAAGGGCGTTCCATCGGTTGAAGTTCTTCGCGGCGAAGCGCGCATAGCCCTGGGCCAGGGCGGTCAGTGCCGTCTTCGGGGTCTCGACGTCGGACGTTGGCGCCAAGGACCGGCCCAAATCCTGCAGCGTCTCCGCATTGACCTGCAGGATCAGGTCGTCGAGATCCTGAAAGACCGTATAGATCGTCCCCAATGCGCAGCCCACATCCGCCGCGACGTCGCGCGCGCGGAAGGCGGATAGCCCGCCTTCCTCGATCCGCGCCGCGGCCGCGCCGATCAGGTTACGCCGCAACGCTTCGCGTTTTTCCTGCCGTTTGCCCACCATGCTCCATCTCAGTTTTGAACAATGTTCAATTTTATCTTGAACAATGTTCATGATTCGCTTATAGGGAAAATGAACGATGTTCATGAAGCTGTCAACCGATGAGGTGGACCCGATGACTGCTCATTTCGATACAGCGCGTTTCGATGGGGCTTTGTTGCCCGAGCGCGAGCCGCAGGAGCGCGATTTCACCGCTGGCGACGGAACGCGGATACACTATCGCCATTGGCACCACCATGCGGCTCAGGCGCGGCGCGGAGCGGTCGTCCTGCTCCATCGCGGGCACGAGCATGGTGGACGCATGGCCCATCTTCCGGGCGATCCCGCACTGGCCGCTTTTGACGTTTACGCTTGGGACGCGCGCGGGCACGGGCTGTCCGAGGGCGCGCGGGGCGCGGCACCGGATTTCGCCACGCTGGTCGGAGATCTGGACCGGTTCATGCGCCATATCTGCACACGGGACGGGTTGGCGATGCACGAGATCGCGCTGGTCGGCCAAAGCGTCGGCGCGGTCATCGCGGCCACCTGGGTTCACGACTATGCGCCCGACATCAGGTCGATGGTGCTGGCTGCACCGGCTTTCGACGTGAATCTCTTCGTGCCGGGCGCGCGTGATGCGCTTGCCGCATGGCACCGTTTGCGGGGCAATTTCACGGTCAATTCCTACGTGCAGCCCAGCATGCTGACATCGGATCCGGCGCGCGCGGCGTCCTATGCCAGCGATCCGTTAGTGACCCGCGCGATCTCGTCGGAGGTGCTGCTGGACCTCTACCGGACGGCCAAGCGGGTGATGGACGATGCGGCGGCGATTCACGTGCCCGTGCAGGTGCTGATCGCTGGCGCCGACCGGGTGGTGAAGCCCGAGATCCAGCATCGTTTCCACGCGGCGCTGGGCGCGGCAAAGAAGGAATGCCATATTTTCCCCGGCCTGCGGCATGACATTTTGGGTGAGGCCGATCGCGCGCCCGTACTGGCGGAGATCGGGCGTTTCCTGGGGGAATGCTTTGCCAGCCCAGCCGTGGTGCCGTCGTTGCTGGAGGCCGATCGGACGGGCTTCACCCGCAACGAGACCGACCGTCTGTCGCGCCCCATTGCACCGCTGTCGTTCAAGGGGTTTTCGGTCGCGCTATCGCGCCTTGGCCTGCGCCTGGGCGGCTTTCTTTCCCAGGGTATCGCGCTTGGGCACCGGACCGGCTTCGATTCTGGTTCGACGCTCGACTATGTCTACCGTAACGAGGCGCGAGGGCGGGGATGGCTGGGCCGCAAAGTTGATCGCGCCTATCTCGACGCGATTGGCTGGCGCGGGATCCGGCAGCGCAAGCGCCATGTGGAGACGTTGATCGTCAACGCACTTGCCCGGCTCAACGCCGAGGGCCGGCCCGCCCGAATCATCGACATCGCCGCCGGACATGGACGCTATGTGCTGGACGCGATCGCCGCGGCCGAGCAACGCCCGGAGAGCATCCTGGTGCGTGACTTCTGTCCCGAGAATGTCACGGCGGGCCGCGCCCTGACCGCGCGCCGGGGCCTGAGCGACGTTGCCAGGTTCGAGCAGGGCGATGCCTTTGATGGCGACGATCTGGCCCAAGCCGACCCGTCGCCGACTTTGGCAGTCGTATCGGGCCTCTACGAACTGTTCCAGGAGAACGCGCCTGTCCGAGCTTCGCTCGACGGTTTGGCAAGGGCGATGCCCGACGGTGCGCTTCTGGTCTATACGGGCCAGCCCTGGCACCCTCAGCTTGAATACATTGCCCGCGTTCTGACAAGCCATCGCGGCGGTCAGCCCTGGGTCATGCGCCGCCGAAGCCAGGCCGAGATGGATCAATTGGTCGCCGCGGCCGGGTTCCGCAAGATCGAGCAGAAGATCGACCGTTGGGGTATATTCACGGTCAGCCTGGCCGAGCGGGTGCGGCAATGACGATGACGGTGGGCGTGGAGGACGTGTTGCCGCGGTCTCCGAGACGGCCTGCCCGTGATCAGGCGCGGTGGCGGCTCGCAAGACTATACGCTGCCGGGTCCGTAGCCTTCCTTGCGGCCGCAATGCTCGTGGGCGGCGCGGCGCTGGTTCTGATCTGGCCCGCGATCAGCCTCGCCATGGTCGCGCTCGCCTACGGTACGGCACGGCCGGGACTTTTCTGCAAGAACCGGCCGGGGATCGGTGCCCGGATCGTGCGGGGGCTGCTCTTGCCTTACACCATCGGCGCAAGCGCCAATGCCTGGGCCTGGCTGCGGGGACGCGACGCATCGAGCATGATCGTGCCGGGTCTCCGGATTGGGGGCATCCCGGCGGCACCGGGCGGAGCGCGGGTGATCGATCTCTGCGCGGAAATCCCCCGCTCGGGCGCCCAGGCGCCGGGACGGTTCCTGCCGATGCTGGACCTGGTAGTTCCGGAGCCGCCTGATCTGATCCGTGCCGCGCGGGCGATCGAGGCAGAGCATCGCGCGGTTCCCGGCGGCGATGTGCTGGTCTGCTGCGCGCTCGGCTACGGCCGGTCCGCCGCCGTGGCGGCCACCTGGCTCGTGGTCTATGGCCATGTGGACGCCGTGCAGGCAGCGGTTACGCTGATCCGCATCCGGCGCCCCGGCACCGCTATCGGCCAGCGAGAGGTCGCCGCGATCGCGCGAGCGGTTCAGCTTTGCGCCGCCCGCGATCCATCACGAGGTTCAGGAGATTGAGAAAAACCGGGGCGGCCGAAGCCGCCCCAGTGGGAGGACCCAGTGAGCGAGCCGGACTACCGGTTCAGGTATTCCAGCTCGAATTTGTCCTCGACATCCGGCAGCGGGAATTCCTCGTGCAGGGTCTTCACCATGCCGTAGCCCATCAGGAACAGGATCACCGAGATCGGCAACCCCGGCACGATGGAGGCGGTCTGGAGTGCGCTCAGGCCCCCTGCCAGCATCAGCACGCCGGCGACGACGCCCGAGGTGATGCCCCAGAAGATCCGGAACTTCACCGGCGGATGTTCGTCGCCCATGCTGAGCATAGTGCACATGACCAGTGTGCCGGAATCCGACGAGGTCACGAACCACGAGACCAGCAGGATGGTGATCAGGACGGTGATCGGCGTGACCAGCGATTGGTAACCGAAGCCCGCAACGGTCTGGAACACGCCAATCGCATAGTCCGCATTGACTGCCTCGACGACGCCCGTGGCCGCACTGCCGAAGGTACCCATCCAAAGCATGACCACGGTCACTGGTATCAGCAGGACGGCGAAGCAGAACTGCCTGATCGTGCGGCCCTTCGAGATACGGGCGATGAAGAGCCCGACGAAGGGACACCAGGCGATCCACCCCCCCCCCAATAGAAGATGGTTCATAGACCTTTTCCTTGAGGATCGGATAGAGCGCCGAGCGCAGGGTCAGCGGCAGGTCCTTGCGATACGAAAAATACGCCAGGCTGAGGCCCACCAGCACGTAGAGCCCCCAGCCATGCAGAACCCAATGGAAGTTGGTTATCCGGATCGCCACTTCCGCGTCGGGCCGTTTGGCAAATGGCTGACCGTATCGGCCAGGGCCTTGCTGGAACTGGCAAAGCGGATGAAATCGATCGCCTCGGCCTTGTAGCGGCTGCCCTTCGGGATGCCGAAGAGGTCAAGCTCGATGACGCGCCCGTCCATCACCATTTCGAACTGCGCGCTTTCCTCGCGCGACGCCTGTGCGCCGGTTGTGGCCCAGATCGAGGCCATGGCGACCTCGTCCGAGTTCAGCAGCCGAACCGGCTGCCGTCCGGTCTGCCAGAACCTAAGCCCCGGCTTGATCGCGTCCATTTTCTTGAGCGCCCGCGCGACGCCTTCATCGGTTTCCAGCGTCGCGTAGACCTGGTCGCGCGCCACGCCATCGGCCATCAGCGCCCATTCCATGATGACGGTTGGGTCGTCGCGAATGGCCCGCGGGCCGGGATAGTCCTTCGTGTCGAAAAAGTCGGCGATCGAGCTCGGCGGCGTCCCGAAAGCGGTCGTCGAATAGGTGAAGGCTGTGCCCCAGACGATTACGCCGACCCCGCATTTGTTGAGCGCGTCTTCGACGAAATCGTCCTGGAACGGGATGCCATCGGCGCCGGGCGGCAGTGTGATGTTCGAGATGTCCTCGATCAGGCCTTCCTCGCAAGCCCGAAGCGAATCCGCTTGTGTCAGGTCGACCACGTCCCAGATCACATTGGCCGATTCCACCTGGTCGCGGATCTCGGCGATCCCGCCATTATAGTGCTCCACATGGACCCGCACGCCGTTCGCGGCCTCATAGGGCCGCACGAAGCCCAGCATCTGGCTGCGCATGTAGGGTCCGGTCCACGACGTGAACGTGATCTCATTTTTGTTGGAATCTGTCCTGTTTCCTGGGCAAATCCCGCTGGTGCGAAGGCTTCAGCCAGGGCCAGAACTGCGATTGTGCCGGCACACAGAATCCGTTTATCGTACACATATATCCCTCCCCTTTTGCGGCCGTCTCGCCAGAGGCCAGATGCGACTGAAAAGCCGCCACCGCCGGCCGATCCGTAATTTTGAGACCGGAAGCGCGAGGAAGGGCAATTGTAATTGGGATCAGTCGGGCGTCAGCATGTAGCCAGCGCCGCGCACGGTTTGCAGATAGCGCGGCGTCTTGGGGTCGATCTCCAGTTTCCGGCGAAGCCTTGTGATCTGCACATCGACCGCGCGTTCCTGCACTTCGCCGCCCGAGCCGCCCAGTTCCTCGGCAAGCCGCGAGCGGCTGACCGGCTCGTTGGGCTTGCGCGAGAAGACCCGCATCAGCGCCTGCTCGGTCGAGGTCAGGCGCACGACCTCCTCCCCACGTTTCAGCTCGCCGCGCAGGATGTCGAAATTCGCGTCACCCAATGCCAGGACCTTGGGCGGGGCCTCGGTCGTCGGCGGGGGAGCGGCGCGGCGCAGGATCGCGGCGATACGCAGCAGAAGCTCGCGCGGCTCGAAAGGTTTCGGTAGGTAGTCATCGGCGCCCGCCTCCAGCCCCTCGATCCGGTCGCCGGTCTCGTTGCGGGCAGTCAAAAGCAGGACCGGTGTGTCGATCTGGTCGCGTATCCGGCGGGTCAGGCTGAACCCATCCTCGCCGGGCATCATCACATCGACCACGAGCATGTCGAAAGCCAGGCTCTCGAGCAGGCGCGAAGCATGAGCCGCGTCGCGCGCGGCAGTCACCAGATAGCCGCTGCGGGTCAGGAAGCGCTTCAGCAGATCGCGAATCCGTGAATCGTCATCGACGACCAGGATGTGCGCCGGGCCCTCGCCATCGGTGACCTGGCCGAACCCGCTCATGAACCCTCGCGCCCGACGAGCGAGAGAACCGCCTCACGGTCCTTTTCGTTGATCATACTCTCCAGCACGGCGCGAAAACCCGCGACCGCCTCGGGGCCGGCCTCGCTATAGGCGCGCCGGAACCGGGCGCGCTGTGGGTCGGAGAGCTGGCGCTCCAGCTCCTCGCCCGCGAGGCTCAGCCGCAGATTTCGCTGGCGCCGATCCTTGGTGCCGGTCTTGCTGATGACCAGCCCATCGTCAACGAGCTGGCGCAACACCCGGTTCAGGGACTGCTTGGTGACGCCCAGGATCTCAAGCAAACCGGCGATCGTTATCCCCGGGCGGCGCTTGATGAAGTGGATTGCCCGGTGGTGCGCACGTCCATAACCACGCTCAGCAAGAACCGCGTCCGGGTCGCCCGTAAAGTCGCGATAGGCAAAGAACAGAAGCTCGATGCCTTGACGCAGTTGCTCGTCGGTAAGGAACAGAAGCTGGTCCGGCCGGCTCAACATGAGCGCCCCCCTGTCAGTCGATACCCGCATTTAGCGCTCCCATTCAACGTCCTCGGCGCTCTTTCCCGTCGTGCGCTCACGAATTATGTCAGCCTTATTGACTAATTAAAAGCCCGATGTTACGAGTCGCGCGCAGGCATGGCACAGATTCTGTCGTATTTGAGCCTTCCCGCGCAAGATAAGGTCTTGAAGTTGGATACGGACTCGACCCCGTGCGGGATGCACGGGGTTCATGTTTGAGAAGGAGTGAAGCAATGGCACCTGGCAGCGCATATGACGATCGCGACGGGTTCATCTGGATGGATGGCAACCTCGTGGAATGGCGCTCGGCCAAGGTACATCTGCTGACCCATGCGCTGCACTATGGCAGCGCGGTCTTCGAGGGCGAGCGTGCCTATGGCGGGCGGATCTTCAAATCCGAGGAGCATTCCCAGCGCCTGCTCGAGTCTGGAAAAGCGATGGATATCCCGATCCCCTACACGGTCGACGAAATCGAGAAGGCCAAGGCCGACACGATGCATGCCAACAACCTGAAGGACGCCTATGTGCGCGTCCTCTGCTGGCGCGGCTCTGGCCTCGATATGGGCGTCGCTTCGGCGCGCAACCCGGTCCATATGGCGGTCGCGACATGGGAGTGGGGCGCCTATTACGGGGACGCCAAGTTCAAGGGCGCCAAGCTCGACATCTCGAAATGGAAGCGCCCGAGCCCCGAGACGATCCCCTGCCACGCCAAGGCGAGCGGGCTCTACATGATCTGCACCATGTCCAAGCATGCGGCCGAGGCCAAGGGCTGCTCGGACAGCTTGATGATGGACTACCGTGGCTATGTGGCCGAGGCGACCGGAGCCAATGTCTTCTTCGTGAAGGACGGCGCCGTGCACACGCCGGCGCCGGATTGCTTCCTGAACGGCATCACCCGGCAGACCGTCCTGGGGATGATCCGCGACAAGGGCATCCAAATCCACGAGCGCCATATCATGCCGGATGAACTCGAGAATTTCGAGCAGTGCTGGCTGACTGGCACCGCCGCCGAAGTGACGCCAGTGGGCGAAATCGGTCCCTACAATTTCGAGGTGGGTGAAATGACCCGCGACATCGCCAAGAGCTACGAGCAGGTGGTGCGCGGCAATCACTGAGACATCGCCGATGCCCCGGCCCGGAACCGGGGCTCGATGGGCGACGGCGAACACCGAGGTCCCAGGTCAAGCCTGGGACATTGGCTTGATCAATCTTCGGCCAATATCCGACCTACCAGCGCGTTCATGTGCGCCAAACCTTCGCGCAGGTGACCGTCGGGCAGCGCGGACGAGAACCGGAAATGCCCGTCCAGGCCGAATTTTGAACCGGGGATTACCAGCACATCCTCCTCGGCCAGCAGCCTGCGGGCGAATTCGTCCGAGGTCACGGGCAGAGCGAACTTCACGAACGACATCGCCGAGGCCTGTGGCGGTACCACCGAGAAGACGCTCGGATGCTCGGCCAAGGCCTCGCTAAGCGTCTCGAAGCCGCGCCGGATCAGGCCGCGGGCACGCTCCATCAGCCGGGCGCGCGGCACCGGCGCCAGCGCGGCGTCCGCCAGCTTCATCGAAAACATTGAGGCCGCGATCGAGGCATATTCGTGCCGCCGCCAGGCGCAGTCCACGATCTCCTCGGGCACGACCAGCCAGCCCAGGCGCAGCCCCGGCAGCCCGTAGGCCTTGCTCATGGAATTGATCGCGATCACCCGGTCGTGGGTGCCCCAGAAGCTGGGGGTCGGGTCGTCGGTGTTGCGCTCGGTGCCCGAATAGACCTCGTCGGCGACGATCCAGGCGCCCGAGTGCTGCGCCGCCCCGACAATCGCGTCTCGATCGCCGTCACTCAGGATTTGGCCGGTGGGGTTGTTCGGGTTGACCACATGGATGATCCGCGTGCGGTCGTCCACCACCGCCGCGAGGGCGGCCGTGTCCACCGCCCAACCCCGCTCCTCGACCAAATCGACCACGCGCACCTCGTGGCCAAGGTTCAGTGCATTGCCGGGAAGCTGCTCGTAGGTCGGGCGGAACCGAACCATGTTGTCGCCCGGCGCGATCAGGGCGGCGGCGGCCAGCGTGTTCGCCTCGGTCGCGCCGACCGTTACCAGCACGTTCTGAGGCGCCGCGCCGGGATAGAGCGCGGCGATCTTCTCGCGCAGGCCGTCGAATCCGTTGACCTGCGGGTAATCGATCAGGGTCGCGAACAATGCTTCCGTATCGATCTGCGCCAACCGGAACAGCTCGTCATAGCGCATCGGATGGACGCCGCTTTCCGAGAAGTTGAACCGCACCCCGTGCTCGTGCTCGGACAGGAACTGCTCGACCGCGAAGGGGTGGAAGTCCATCATCAAAGGCTCCGAATATCTGCACTGCTTCACCGAACTTCGGCCCAGAGCTTCCGCGAAGCAAGAGACCCCGTTTACCTTTGGCCGGCACCCGGTCTAGTCTTTCCCCATGTCAGTGCTGATCCTTACCCATCCGTCTAGCCACGATCATGTGACGCCGCCCGGCCATCCGGAACGGGTGGCGCGGATTGAAACAGTCGACCGGGTGCTTGCGGGCGCGGATTATACGAATTTGCCCCGGGTGGAGGCACCGGCGGCGGATGACGATCAGATTGGGCGCGCGCATACATCGGCCTATATCGAGACGATCAAGTTGCGGTTGCCCAGCGAGGGATGGGTGAGCCTGGACCCCGATACGCATATGTGCCCTGACAGCCTGACCGCGGCCCGCCATGCGGCCGGTGCCAATATCGCCGCGGTCGAGGCGGTTGCTGGCGGCGCGCACAAAGCGGCCTTCTGTGCCGTGCGCCCGTGCGGCCATCATGCCGAGAAGGACCGGGCAATGGGGTTCTGCCTCTTCGACAACGTGGCGGTCGGCGCG
Organism: Paracoccaceae bacterium; assembly: GCA_029862205.1. Taxonomy (GTDB): domain Bacteria; phylum Pseudomonadota; class Alphaproteobacteria; order Rhodobacterales; family Rhodobacteraceae; genus Thermohalobaculum. The sequence continues at coordinate 24,422 of JAOTXT010000003.1, read as the reverse complement.
CGCCATGGGCTGGACGCGCTCGGGCTCGAGAAGATCGCCATCGTCGACTTCGACGTCCATCACGGCAACGGCACCCAGGACATCTTCTGGAACGAGCCGAGGGTCCTCTTCGCCTCGTCGCACCAGATGCCGCTCTATCCGGGCACGGGGGCCGCGCACGAGACCGGGGTCGGCAACATCTTCAACGCGCCCCTGAACCCGATGAGCGGCGGGCGCGAGATGCGGGTCGCCTATGAGGGCACGATCTTCCCGGCTGTGCGCGAGTTCGGCCCTGACCTCCTGATGATTTCGGCCGGGTTCGATGCCCATGCGGCCGATCCCCTGGCCAATCTCAATTGGCAGGCCGAGGATTTCGGCTGGGTCACGGCCGAGCTTTGCAAGATCGCCGAGGAATGCTGTGAGGGGCGGGTGGTCTCGACCTTGGAGGGCGGTTATGACCTCGATGGACTTGCGGATTCCGTCGCGGCCCATCTGGACGCGCTGATCGCCCATGCGGAGGCTCATACATGACTGAAAAGAAGATTGAGGATATGACCTTCGAGGAAGCGATGGACGCGCTCGACACCGTGGTCCGCGCGCTCGAGGGCGGCGAGGTGCCGCTGGAGAAGTCGATCGCGCTCTATGAGCGCGGGGATGCGCTGAAGAAACATTGCGAGGCCAAGCTGGGCGAGGCGGAACTGAAGGTCGAAAAGATCACCGCCGGCGCGGACGGCACGGCCACGGATACCGAGCCCTTCAAGACCGAGTGATCCTGAACTAAGTTCATTTGCCAATAGCAGCCCGATCTGCCAATCAGACAGCTTCGAAAATAGGGAGAATTTGGTGAGCGACCGGCCACTTACCCCGCTCTTGGACCGTGTGCAGTATCCGTCCGATCTGCGCGCGATGAGCGATGCCGAATTGGCGCAGATCGCCGACGAGCTTCGCGCCGAGACGATCTCGGCGGTCTCGGTCACTGGCGGGCATCTGGGCGCCGGGCTGGGCGTTGTCGAGCTGACCGTCGCGATCCACGCAGTCTTCGATACCCCCCGTGACAAGCTGATCTGGGATGTGGGCCATCAGTGCTATCCCCACAAGATCCTGACCGGGCGGCGAGACCGAATCCGCACGCTGCGCCAGGGCGGGGGTCTCAGCGGCTTCACCAAGCGCGCGGAGAGCGAATACGACCCGTTCGGCGCCGCCCACAGCTCGACCTCGATCTCCGCCGCGCTGGGATTTGCCACCGGGCGCGAATTGGGCGCCGAGACCGGCGACGCCATCGCGGTGATCGGCGACGGCGCGATGACCGCCGGCATGGCCTACGAGGCGATGAACAATGCGGGCTATCTGGGCCATCGGCTGATCATCATCCTGAACGACAACGAGATGTCGATCGCGCCGCCCGTGGGCGCGATGTCGGCCTATCTCTCGCGGCTCTACGCCCAGGCGCCGTTCCAGGACCTCAAAGCCGCCGCCAAGGAGGCGGTGAATTGGCTGCCGGAACCGTTGCGTGAAGGCGCGCGCCGGGCCCATGAACTGGTCAAGGGAATGGCGGTCGGCGGGACCCTCTTCGAGGAGCTGGGCCTCGACTATATCGGCCCGATCGACGGCCACGACATGAGCCAGCTTCTGCCGGTTCTGCGCACGGTCCGGGCGCGGGCCACAGGGCCGGTCCTGGTCCACTGCATCACCAAGAAGGGCAAGGGCTACGCACCGGCCGAAACCTCCGCCGACAAGTATCACGGCGTCGCGAAGTTCGACGTGGTGACAGGCGAACAGTCGAAGCCGACACCCAATGCGCCCTCCTACACCAAGGTCTTCGCGAAGGCGCTGATCAAGGAGGCGGAGAAGGACGACCGCATCGTCGGCATCACCGCGGCGATGCCGGACGGGACCGGGCTCGACCTTTTCGGGAAAGCCTATCCGGACCGCACTTTCGATGTCGGCCTCGCCGAGCAGCATGCGGTCACCTTCGCCGCCGGGCTGGCGGCGGCGGGGATGAAGCCGTTCGCGGCGATCTACTCCACCTTCCTGCAACGGGCCTATGACCAGGTGGTCCACGACGTGGCGATCCAGAAGCTGCCGGTGCGCTTCGCGATCGACCGGGCGGGGCTGGTCGGCGCCGACGGGGCGACGCACGCGGGCAGCTTCGACGTCGCCTATCTGGGGTGCCTGCCGGGGATGGTGGTGATGGCGGCAGCGGATGAGGCGGAGCTTGTCCACATGGTCGCGACTGCGGCGCAGATCGACGATGGACCCTCTGCCTTCCGGTATCCCCGCGGCGAGGGAGTGGGCGTGGACCTGCCGGAGACAGGCGTGCCGCTCGAGATCGGCAAGGGCCGGGTGGTGCGCGAGGGCACGAAGATCGCGCTTCTGTCGTTCGGCGCCCGCTTGTCGGAATGCCTTCAGGCCGCCGAGGAGCTCGAGGCGCGCGGCCTCTCGACCACCGTAGCGGATGCGCGTTTTGCCAAACCGTTGGACCGCGACCTGATCCTGCGGCTGGCCCGCGAGCACGAGGCGCTGGTCACTGTCGAGGAGGGCGCCATCGGCGGCTTCGGCTCCCATGTGTTGCAGATGCTCGCCATGGAGGGGATGCTCGATCAGGGCCTCAAGGTCCGACCGATGATCTTCCCGGATGTGTTCCTGGACCAGGACAAGCCGGCGGCGATGTACGAGACCGCGGCGATGAACGCCCCGCATATCGTCGACATGGCACTGAGCGCGCTGGGACAGAACGCGGCGGCAGCGCGGGCGTGAGGCACTCGCAGGGCGCGTGCTTGCACACGCACCGCAATTCATAAAGGTGCGTGCAAGCACGCAGCCTACAGTTTGTTAGTGATGCGATTTAAGGCACGGGATTACGTATGTGGCGCGAACTCTCTGACACCGAATGGAGCGATCATCCGCTGAATCGGGCGCGCGGTTGGGTCGGCTTTATCGTCTGGTTTTATGTCTTCGTGATCGTCGTCACGCCCATCACGCTGCTGATCAGCGTGCAAGATGCCCTGTCCGGGGATATCGCCGGAACAGTGTTGTATGAGAACCGACCTTTCAACCTGCAAGCTGCCGAGACGGGGTATTACGCCGTAGGCACGCTTGCTGTCCTCTGGGCAATCTGGACGCGATGGCGATATGCGCCGGAACTCTATCTGGTAAACGTCCTTGTCGGGGTTGCCATCGTATTCGCGCTCGATCTCCTCTATCCCGAACCTGATCTCGACTTGGGATGGTGGCGGGACGCGCTTCTTGTGCTGGTCTCTCTGATCGAGGTGCCGCTCGCCATTTACATGCTTATCGGCGCCCGGCCGAACGTGATGTTCAAACGCCGTGTGCGGGCTGCTCCGTAGAATGCCTGTTCCCACGCACCGATTGACGCAAGGTGGGTTGAAAACCCACCTTATCTCGCGTCCCGCTGTCAGATTGCACTCTAATGCATTTCCCCGTTTCGATAATCCCGTTTACCGAATCTCTCATTTCAGGCACAATGCGCGCCATTCCGAGGGGGCATTTTCGGGGGTGGCAATGCATATCCTTCTGGGCATTTTGGGCGTCCTGAGCGCGGTCGCGATCTGGTATTGGCGCTTCAAGGCGGCGCAGGACGCGGCCGGCGACATAGCCAACGTAGCCAATGACGTCCGCTTGGCGATCCGGCGCTTCGGGTATATGCGCACGCACAAGTCCCATCCGGCCGATTGCGTCGAGGACCCACGGCTGGCCGCGGCCGGCATTGCCGCTGCTGTTGCAGGCATGGACGCGCCGCTCAGCCAGGCCGAGATCGACCGGCTGACCGCCGAGGCTGGCTCTATCTTCCAGATCGACAGCGCCGAGGCCGTCGACATCACCGCCTTCGGCCGCTGGATCGCCGGCCAGTGCAACAGCCCCGAGGACGCGATCCGGCGCCTGACCCGCGTGGTCAAGACGCATGCGGGCGACGAGGCCGGGCCACAGCTTCTGGCCATGGTCGAGGCGGTCGCGACCGCCGATGGCGGCGCAATGGGCGAACGCGAGGCGGACGCGCTGGACGCCGTGCGCCGGGGTCTGGGCCAGGCCTGAGCGCATGCGGCTCGACCAGCGCTTGGTCGAGCTCGGCCTGGCCCCCAGCCGGGCCCGCGCTCGGGCGCTGATCGAGGCGGGCGCGGTCACGGTGGATGGGGCGGTCGCGCGCAAGCCTTCACAGACCGTGGCCGGTTCCGCGAAGCTCGTAGTCACCGAAGGTCCGAACCCGTGGGTCTCACGTGGTGCGCTAAAGCTGAACCATGCGCTTGACCATTTCGGGTTGACCCCGTCGGGCATCGCACTCGACCTCGGCGCATCCACCGGCGGCTTTACCCAGGTTCTGCTGGCCCGGGGCGCGGAGCGGGTCTATGCGGTCGATGTGGGGCACGGCCAGCTCGTCGCGGCACTGGCGGAGGATCCCAGGGTCGAAAGCTTAGAGGGCGTGAACGCCCGGGCCCTGCCCGACGCGCGCATCCCCCCGGTCGATTGGATCACCGCCGACCTCGCCTTCATCTCACTGACCAAGGCGCTGCCCGCCGCGTTGGATCTGGCAAAGCCCGAGGCCGTCCTCGTAGCTCTGATCAAACCGCAATTCGAGGCTGGGCGGGCCGCCATCGGACGCGGCGGGATCGTCCGCGACGCGCAAGTCCACGCCCGGGTCACGGTCGAAATCGCCGATTGGCTCACGGCGCGCGGCTGGCAGGTGACGGGGGTGATTCCGAGCCCTATAGAAGGGGGCGACGGCAACAGGGAGTTCCTGATCGCCGCGCGCAAGCCAGACTGACGCCCGGGCCCCTGTCCCGGGGCAATTCGGGATCCGATGGCGGACGAGGTCGAGATCGAAAGCCTGGGTGCTCAGGGCGACGGCGTCGCCGAGGGCGGCACGCTGTTCGTGCCTTTCACCCTGCCGGGCGAACGGGTGCGCGTGGTCCGGCATGGCGAGCGTGGCCGCGCCGAGGCGATCCTGCGCAAATCCCGCGACCGCGCCCAGCCGGCCTGTCCCCATTTCGGCACCTGCGGGGGCTGTGCCCTGCAACATGCGGGCGAGCGGTTCACCGCGCTCTGGAAACGTGACCTAGTCGTCACCGCGCTGGCGGCCCGTGGGATCACCGAGATCGCGGTGCTGCCGACCATCACCTCGCCCGCCGAGAGCCGCCGGCGCATCACCCTGGCCGCGACCCGCACGCGCAAGGGCACGGTGATCGGCTTCCACGGACGCGCTGATGCGTCGATCGTGCCGATCGAGACCTGCACCGTGGCCGAGCCGGCGCTGATCGCCGTGATACCAAAGCTTGAGGAACTGGTCGCCACCGCCGCCAGCCGCAAGGGCGAGGTCAAGATCACCCTGACGCTCACCAATGGCGGGGTCGACGCGGCGGTGATGGATGCAAAGGTGCTCGAGGGCCCGAAAAAGGCGCTCCTGGCCGGGGTCGCGGCCCGTGCTGGGCTCGCCCGGCTCGGCTGGAACGGCGAAGAGGTCGCAAGCATGGGCGAGCCGGTTGTGACCATGGGCCGGGCGCGGGTGAAGCCGCCGCCGGGCGGATTCCTGCAGCCGACCCGGGCCGGGGAGGCGGCGCTATTGGAAGCGGTGCGCGAGGCGGTGGGCGGCGCCGGCAGGATCGCCGATCTCTATTGCGGCTCAGGCACCTTTACCCTGCCATTGGCCGAGCAAGCCGAGGTTCTGGCCTTCGAGGGTGACGGCGCGGCTGTGGCCGCGCTTGATGCAGCCTGGCGCGCGGCGCCGGGGCTGAAACGGGTCGTCGCCGAGCGGCGCGACCTGCATCACCGCCCCCTGCTGGCGCCCGAGTTCAAAGGCATCGAGGCAGTCGTCATCGACCCACCCCGCGCGGGTGCCCGCAACCAGACCGAGCAACTGGCCCACGCGCGCGTGCCCCGCATCGCATTCATCAGCTGCAATCCGGCCACGTTCGCCCGCGACGCGCGGATGCTGATCGATGGCGGCTATCGGCTCGATTGGGTCCAGCCGGTCGATCAATTCCGCTGGAGTCCTCATGTGGAACTCGCGGCGGGCTTCACCCGCTGAGTTGATCCGGGAGACACGCCCATGCTCTATCCACCGCCGGAGATTCTGGAAGCCGAGGTCTGGAGCGCGATGCCCGCCGAGTTCCGGCGCGCGGGCGCCCGGCCGGCTTGGGCCCAGGCCAACCGGTCGGGCCAGGACTGCGACAGCTTTCTCGAAGGCCCGAGCTTCGACCGCGACGGCAACCTATGGGTCGTAGACATCCCCTTCGGCCGGGTTTTCCGTATCTCGCCCGTAGGGGACTGGAGCTTGGTGACGGAATACGACGGCTGGCCGAACGGGCTGAAAATCCACCGGGACGGGCGGGTCTTCATCGCTGACTACGCTAATGGGATCATGGAGGTTGATCCGGTCTCAGGTGCAGTGAAACCGCGTCTGACCCACCGCCATTCCGAACATTTCCGGGGATGCAACGACCTGTTCTTCGCCGCCGGTGGCGCCTGCTATTTCACCGACCAAGGCCAGTCTGGTCTGCACATGCCGAACGGGCGGGTCTTCCGCTGGGACGAAGCGACCGAGCGGCTGGACCTGCTGCTCGATACTGGACCCTCGCCGAACGGGTTGGTGATGAACCTGGAGGAAGCCCAGCTCCTGGTCGCCATGACCCGTGACAACGCGGTTTGGCGGCTTCCGGTCATGGAGGACGGCACGGTTTCGAAGGCCGGGCGGTTTATCCAGCTATCGGGCGGCGTCTCGGGTCCGGACGGCATGGCGCTGGACGCGGAAGGCGGGCTTTGGGTCTCCGATGCGGGCCACGGCTCGGTCTGGGGCTTCACCGCGCTGGGCGTGCCGCGCATCCGGGTCCTAGCGCCTGAGGGCCTGACCACCACGAATGTCGCCTTCCGGCCGGGAACGCGCGAGCTCTACATCACCCAATCCGACCGGGGAGAGATCCTGCGGGCGACGCTGCCGGTGGCCGGCAAGGAGATGTTCAGCCACGGCTGAGCCGATCAGAGCAAAAGGTCATCCGGCCGCAGGGTCTCGAGCTCAGGCAGCACGTTTTTCAGCGCTCGGACCCGCGAGACGCTCCGCAGCCACTCGTAGTAGAGCGACTTCACCGTCAGGATCGCGGCACCAGCCTCGCGCATGCGTGCCAACCCGACCTCCTGATCGCCATGCGTCGTCGCCACCGCATCTTGCAGGACGACGACCCGGTAACCCTCACCGATCAGGCCGAGCGCGGTTTGCGCGACGCAAACATCCGTCTCCATCCCGGCCAAAATCGCGGTGCGCTGCCCGGTTGCCTCGATCGCAGCAAGGATCGGCGGGTTGCCGGCAGCGCCGAAAAAATCCTTGTCGTGGACCGTGCCGCCCGGGGGGAGCGCATTTTGAATCGGCTGCGTAAGCGGCCCATTCGCCACGATATCCTCGGCCATTGCGACGACCGGCACTTCCAGAAGGCGCGCGACATGCAGCAGCCAGACGACGCGCTCCACCACCGCGCGCGAGATCGCGGCGTCGTATTTCCGTAGGAAATAGTCCTGGATGTCGATCACGATCAGGACCGAGTCGTCGACGTCGATCAAGGTTTCGGTGATGGGCGGCTGCCGATCCACCGGGGCGTCGCTCACAGCGCAGGGTAGAACTTGCCCGCCGGTGACAGGGTGAAGACCTCGCAGCCGTCCTCGGTGACGCCCACCGAGTGCTCGAACTGGGCCGAGAGCGAGCGGTCGCGGGTAACTGCCGTCCAGCCGTCAGACAGGGTCTTGGTCTGCGGCGCGCCCAGATTGATCATCGGCTCGATGGTGAAGAACATGCCGGGCTTCAGCTCGGCCCCGTCGCCGCGGCGTCCATAGTGCAGCACGTTCGGCGCGTCATGGAAGACCCGGCCCAATCCGTGGCCGCAGAAATCACGCACCACCGAACAGCGCTCGCCCTCCGCATAGGCCTGTATCGCCGCGCCGATATCGCCGAAATGGTTGCCGGGCATTACCTCGGCGATGCCGCGCATCAGCGACTCGTGCGTGACATCGATCAGCCGCGCCGTGCGCCGGTTCGCGCGTCCCGCCACATACATGCGCGACGAATCCCCGTGCCAATCATCCAGGATCACGGTGACATCGATGTTCATGATATCCCCGGTCTTCAGGGTCTTCGGACCCGGAATCCCATGGCAGACCACATGGTTGATCGAGATGCAGACGGACTTCGGAAACCCGCGATATCCCAGCGGCGCCGGCGTCGCCCCGCGGCTGGTGATGAACTCGTGGCAGATCGTGTCCAGGTCCTCGGTGCGCACACCCGGCTGCACATGATCACCAATCATGTCCAGGCATTCCGCCGCCAGCCGCCCCGCCGCGCGCATGCCTTCGAAATCCGCCGGGTCGTGCAGGCGGATTCCCTCGGTCGTGCGGCGTTCGCCACCGGTGCGCATGGGGTTCAGCGTCCTCATCTCGGTTGTCGTCGTCCTTACTGGTTGATCCGGACCGGCCGATCAAGATTGACTGCCCCGGGCGATATACTGCACGTCCAGGCCAGCGCCTCGACACCGGCGTCGCGCGCCCGCTCGAATGCCGCGCAATAGCCCGGGTCCAGATCCTCCGCAAGGGAAAGTCTATCACAGTCCGTGCGCTGGATGCAGTAGAGCATCACCGCCCGGTGGCCCTGTGCGACCATCGCCGACATCTCGTCCAGATGCTTGGCGCCGCGCTTGGTTACCGAGTCCGGAAATTCCGCCAGGCCGGGTGTGCGCGACAGATGCACGTTCTTGACCTCGACATAGACGTCCGGCAGGCCGTCCTGGCTCAGCAGGAAATCGATCCGGCTGTTGGTGCCATAGCGCACTTCCGGGCGCACCGTTCCATAATCCGCCAAGTCCGGAACACGCTGGGCGGCCAGCGCCTCGCCCACCACCCGGTTCGGCACGCTGGTATCGATACCCGCCCAGTGCCCCTCATCCGAAAACTCGACCAGGCGCCAACCGAATTTCAGCTTCTTCTTCGGGTCGTCGTTGGGCTCGACCCAGACCCGCAGCCCCTCCATGTTCAGCCCCAGCATCGCGCCTGGATTGGCGCAATGGGCGGTGACCTCGCGCCCATCGTCCAGCGCGATATCGGCCAGGAAGCGCTTGTAGCGCTTGATCAGGCGGCCGGGGATCAGGGGCGTCGGAAAGTCCATGACCATGACAGTAACCCGCGCTAGATTGAGGGCAAGAGCGAGGAGCCCCATGACCCAACCCACCGCCGCCATGCTGGTGATCGGCGACGAAATCCTGTCGGGCCGGACCCGCGAGGCGAATGCACACCACTTGGCCGGCGTGATGACCGGGATGGGCATCCAATTGACCGAGATCCGTGTGGTCGCGGATGACTGGGATACCATCATCCAAGCCGTCAATGCGCTGCGCGCGCAGGTCGACAACCTCTTCACCTCGGGCGGGATCGGCCCGACCCATGACGACATCACCGCCGATTGCGTGGCCGCGGCCTTCGGCGCGCCGATCGACGTGCGCGCGGACGCTCTGGCAATCCTGCAAGCCCACTACACCGCCACCGGGCGCACGTTGAACGAGGCGCGGCTGAGGATGGCGCGTATTCCGGACGGCGCCACGCTGATCGAGAACCCGGTCAGCCACGCGCCGGGCTTCTCGCTCGGCAACGTGCATGTGATGGCCGGAGTGCCCGCGATTTTCCAGGCGATGCTGGAGAGCCTCCGGCCCCGGCTGACCGGCGGCGACCTGGTCTTAAGCTATGCCTTCCGGGTCGAGGCGCCCGAGGGAGACCTGGCCGGGCCGCTCGGTGAGTTGGCGGCGGCCCACCCGAAGGTCTCGATGGGCAGCTATCCCTTTTACACGACCGGCCCTGGCGCAACTCTGATCCTGCGCGCATCGGACCGAGACGCGCTGAACGCCGCGGCGGACGGGTTGCGGGCGGTCCTGTCCGAGATGGGCGTGCCGGTGGCGGAAACCCCTCCTGGGAGCCAGGAATGAGCGGGACGCTCACCATCTTCGATTGCGACGGTGTGCTAGTTGATACGGAAAGACCGGCGAATGGGGTTCTGGTCGAGATGCTTTCGGAGGCTGGCCTCGAGATGGCGCTTGATGCGTGCATGGCGCGCTTCGTCGGCAAGTCGATGACCACCGTCCAGGCCGAGGTTGAGGCCGAGACCGGATCACCCCTGCCGGACGATTGGTCCGAAGCGGTGCGGGCCCGGACTATAGATGCTTTGCAACGTGTGGGCGTGGAGGCGATCCCCGGCATACATTCGGTGATCGAGCGCCACCGGGCCGCCGGCCGGGCGTATTGCGTCGCCTCCTCGGGTAAAGTCGAGAAAATGCATGTGACGCTCGGGACCGCTGGGCTTCTGCCCCCGATGCGGGATGTGTTGTTTTCAGCCACGATGGTCGCTAACGGAAAGCCGGCGCCCGATTTGTTCCTGCACGCCGCCGCGGCAATGGGCCATGCGCCTGGGGCCTGCGTGGTGATCGAGGACAGCCTGCCTGGCGTCCAAGCGGCGAAAGCGGCCGGGATGCGCGTCTGCGCATATGCCGCCGCGCCTTACGCGGACACTGACGACTACCGCGCGCTGGGCGCGGAAGTGTTCACCGATATGGGGGCGTTGCCCGGGATGCTGGGGCTGGGCTGACCGCCGCTCAATGCGCCTCGGCCCAGGTCGCGCCCTGGCCCGCATCAACCACCAGCGGCACCTCCAAATGCACCGCCGGGTGTGCCGCACGTTCCATCACCTCGCGTACCGTGGCCGCAGTTGCTTCCGCTTCGCCCTCAGGCACCTCGAACAGCAACTCGTCGTGGACCTGCAGCAGCATCTTCCCCGAATGCCTGGCCGCCTTCAGCGCGTCCGGGATGCGGATCATCGCCCGGCGGATCACGTCCGCCGCCGTGCCTTGGATCGGCGCGTTGATCGCCGCGCGTTCGGCAAAGCCGCGGCCCGGGCCTTTCTGGTTGATGTCCGGCGTGTGCACCCGGCGGCCGAACAGCGTCTCCACATAGCCCTTCGAGCGCGCCTGTTCCTTGGTCTGGTCCATATAGGCACGGATGCCGGGGAAGCGTTCGAAATAGGCGTCGATGAAGGCCTGAGCCTCGCCGCGAGGGATGCGGAGCTGTCGCGAGAGGCCAAACGCGGAGATGCCGTAGATCACCCCGAAATTGATCGCCTTGGCCTGGCGGCGGACCATCGGATCCATGCCCTCGATCGGCACGCCGAAGACCTCGGCCGCGGTCATCGCATGGATGTCGAGCCCGTCCAGGAAGGCCTTCTTCAGCGCGCCGATACCGGCCATATGGGCGAAGATGCGCAGCTCGATCTGGCTGTAATCGAGGCTCAGGATCACGTTGCCGGGCTCGGCCACGAAGGCGGTGCGGATCTGCCGCCCCTCCTCGGTGCGAACGGGGATGTTCTGCAGGTTCGGGTCGGTCGAGGCCAACCGCCCGGTCGAGGTCGCGGCCAGGCTGAACGACGTGTGCACCCGCCCTGTCTCGGCGTTGATGTGTTGTTGCAGCGCGTCCGTATAAGTCGATTTCAGCTTCGAGACCTGCCGCCAGTCCAGCACGCGGGCGGGCAGGTCGTGGCCCTGGGCCGCCAGATCCTCCAGCACATCCGCCCCGGTGCCCCAGGCACCGGTCTTGCCTTTCCTGCCGCCTTCCAGCCCCATCCCCTCGAACAGGATTTCGCCGAGCTGCTTCGGCGAGCCCACGTTGAAGGAATGCCCCGCAAGTTTATGGATCTCGTCCTCCAACCCGGCCATCGACTGGGCGAAACTGTTCGAGAGGCGCGAGAGCGTGTCGCGGTCAACCTTGATCCCGGCGATCTCCATCGCGGCCAGCACCGGGATCAGTGGGCGTTCCAGCGTGTGATAGACGGTGGAGACCCGCTCGGCCGCCAGCCGGGGGCGGAGCTTGTGCCACAGGCGGAAGGTCACATCCGCGTCCTCGGCGGCATAGGTGGCGGCCTTGTCGAGGTCCACCCGGTCGAATGTGATTGCCGATTTGCCAGACCCGATCAGTTCCTTGATCGGCAGGGTCCGGTGGCCCAGATGCTTTTCCGACAGCACGTCCATGCCGTGGGAGTTCACGCCTGAGTCCAGCGCATAGGACATCAGCATCGTGTCGTCGATCGGCGTCACATCGACCCCATACCGCTGCAAGACCTTGATGTCGTATTTCAGGTTCTGCCCGATCTTCAGGATCGAGGGGTCGGCCAGCAACGGCTGCAGCGCCGCGAGCGCCGCGTCGAGGTGAAGCTGGTTCTCGACCCGTTCCACCTGGCCCAGAAGATCGCCGTCGCCTTTGACATGCGCGGCTGGCACATAAGCGGCGCGGCCGGGCGCTAGCGCCAGCGCAATACCGACGATTTCGGCCGTCATCTCGTCGAGCGAGGTGGTCTCCAGATCGACGCAGAGGCGCCCGATCTCCGTCGCCTCGGCGATCCAGGCGTCCAGGGTATTGGCGTCGCGGATGATCTCGTAACCCTCGCGGTCGATCGGCGCCATCTCGATCACCGCGCCCGGGCCGTCGGCCGCGGCGCCGGCATCTCCGGGCGCATCCTCGATCTTCTTCTCCTCGACCGCGCCGATCACCGGTGGTTCGACCCCATGGATCTCAGCGATCCGGTTGGCGAGCGTGCGGAACTCCATCTCGGCCAAGAATCCCAGCAATTGATCGGCGTCCGGCTCCTTGACTACGAAATCGCCGATCGGCTCCACATTCGGCACGTCGTCCTTCAGGTGGACGAGATCGCGCGAGACGCGGATCTGTTCCACATTCTCAATCAATGACTGCCGGCGCTTAGGCTGTTTGATCTCCTCGGCGCGGGCCAGCAGGGTTTCCAGGTCGCCGTATTCGTTGATCAACAGGGCCGCTGTCTTGATGCCGATCCCGGGCGCGCCGGGCACGTTGTCGGTGCTGTCGCCCGCCAGCGCCTGGACATCGACCACCTTGTCCGGCCCGACCCCGAACTTCTCGACCACCTCGTCCGGGCCGATGCTCTTGGTTTTCATCGGGTCCAGCATGTCGACCCCGTTGCCGACCAGCTGCATCAGGTCCTTGTCGGACGAGACCACGGTCACGGTCGCCCCCGCCTCGGTGGCCAGGCGGGCGTAAGTCGCGATCAGGTCGTCCGCCTCATAGCCCTCCATCTCGACCGAGGGCAGGCCGAAGGCGCGGGTGGCGTCGCGGATCAGCGGAAATTGCGGCACCAGGTCTTCGGGCGCGGGCGGACGGTTGGCCTTGTAGTCGGGATAGATCTCGTTCCGGAAGCTGCGCCCGGAATAGTCGAAAATCACCGCCAGATGGGTGGGGCCGGACGTGCCGAAGCCGGTCAGCATCTTGTTCAGCATGGCGCAGAAACCGGCGACCGCGCCGACCGGCAAGCCATCGGACTTGCGCGTCAGCGGCGGCAGCCCGTGATAGGCGCGGAAGATGTAGCCCGAGCCGTCGATCAGGTAGAGGTGATCACCCTTGCCTATACCCGCCTGATCACTGCCCGCCATCGGCTCAGTGATCCGCCGCGCCCGGTTTAAGCACGAACTTCTTGTCGCAATAACCGCATTCGACGAATCCCTCGTCGCCGATTTGCAGCCAAACGCGCGGATGGCCATAGGCCGCGCCGCCGCCATCGCAAGCGATCCGGCGGGTGGTGACTTCTTCCGTCTCGGGAGCCTCGATGGCGTCCTCTTTTGCGGGTTCGGACATGTGGGCGAGTCTCCGTCAAAAGCGGGCCAGATTGACCCTGATTGGCGCCGCATGATAGCGAACCGGTCTCGCCGGGCAAGCGGTCAGCCGCCCCGGCCCGATCGAAATTGGCCCGCCCCTTTTCTGGCCAGGGAGCCCCGGACCCGATGCCCTCTGAGACGCCCGCAAACGCGATCGAGGTCAGCAATCTGGTCAAGACCTATCCTGGCACTAAGCGGACCCAGCCGAAGGAGGCCCTGAAGGGAATCGATCTGACCGTTCCGCGCGGCTCGATCTTCGGACTTCTGGGCCCGAACGGAGCGGGCAAATCAACCTTCATCAACATCCTCGCGGGCCTGGTGATCAAGACCGCGGGGAACGTGCGGATCTGGGGCTTCGACCAGGACGCCAATCCGCGCCATGCGCGCGCCTCGATCGGCGTGGTGCCGCAGGAGCTGAACATCGACCCGTTCTTCACGCCCTTGGAGGCGATGGACGTGCAGGCGGGGCTCTATGCGGTGCCGAAGGCCGAGCGCCGCTCGATGGAAATCCTGAGCCGGGTCGGGCTCGCCGAACACGCGAACGCCTATGCGCGTTCGCTGTCGGGCGGCATGCGCCGGCGGCTGTTGGTGGCCAAGGCCATGGTGCATCAGCCTCCGGTCTTGGTGCTGGACGAGCCCACGGCCGGTGTAGATGTGGAACTGCGCCGGATGCTCTGGGACTATGTGCGCGAACTGCACGCCGCCGGCACCACGGTCATTCTGACCACCCATTACCTGGAGGAGGCCGAGGCGATGTGCGACCGCATCGCAATCCTGAATCATGGGCAAGTCGTGGCTTGCGAGCCGACCCCGGACCTGCTCGCCCGGATCGACAAGAAAACCCTGGTTCTGCGCTTGGCCTCGCCGCTCGATGCCCCGCCGGACCTCGGGGCCGGCGTCAATGCCCGCCTGCGCGCGCCCGATCTGCTGGCGCTGACATTCTCGCGAGGGGCCGATTCCGCGCCCGCGCTTGTCGCCAATGCGCAGAAAGCGGGGCTTCAGATCACCGACATAACCACCGAGGAGCCGAAGCTGGAGGAGGTCTTCCTGTCGTTGACGCAATAGGCGACGGGGTCCAGTCTTGCGGGCGGGAGGACGATCCATGCCGCTCATCACCGAGCACCTGACCGACGAGATGATCGCCTGGCGGCAGGATTTCCACCGCCATCCGGAGCTCGGCTTCGACGAACATCGCACATCGGCGCGAGTCGCGGATCTCTTGGAGAGCTTCGGGCTGGAGGTTCACCGCGGCATCGGCGGCACTGGCGTGGTAGGTGTGCTCCAGCGCGGGAACGAGCCCCGCAGCATCGGCCTTCGCGCCGACATGGACGCGCTGCCAATCCGCGAGGCAAACGGGTTCGCCCACCGCTCCGAGACCGACGGCGTCATGCATGCCTGCGGTCATGACGGGCATACGACGATGCTGTTGGGGGCCGCGAAGCACTTGGCCGAGCGGGGAAATTTCAACGGCCGCGCAGTTTTCATCTTCCAGCCGGCTGAGGAGCACGGGAAAGGTGGCCCGGCGATGATCGCCGACGGTCTGTTCGAGAATTTTGCCGTGGACGCAGTCTACGGCATCCACAACATGCCGGGCATGGCCGAGGGCAGCTTTGCCCTGCGCACCGGCGCGATGATGGCGAGCGAGGCGCTTTTCGAAATTCGCATCCAGGGTCAGGGCGGCCACGCGGCGATGCCGCACCATGGGGCGGATGCGCTGGTGGTCGGGGCCGAGATCGTCACCGCGCTCCAGACCATTGTCTCGCGCAAGCTCAATCCGGGCATAAACGGCGTGGTGTCGGTCACCGAGTTCAAGACGGACGGACAGCGCAACGTGCTGCCCGGCCGGGCGGTGCTGAAGGGCGATGCCCGGGCGCTCAACCGTGACGTAAATGCGCGGATCGAGCAGAAGATGCGCCAGATCGTCGAGGGGGTCTGTCTGGCGCATGGGGTGACGGCCGAGGTTTCTTACGACACGGTCTTCGAGGTCACGGTCAACGCAGCAGAGCCAACTGCGCGGGCCGCGAAAGCCGCAATCGCGTTGGCTGGGGCCGAGCATGTAAACACCGATTGCGCGCCGATCCTGGGCTCGGAGGACTTCGCCCACATGGCGCTGGCCCGGCCGGGCTGTTTCCTCTTCCTCGGCAATGGAACCGAGGGCCCTCACGCTCGCCCGCTCCACTCCGCCGACTACGATTTCAATGACCGGAACCTCGCAACCGGCGCCGCCTTCTGGGTGCAACTCGTCGAGCAGGAACTTTCGGAGCAACTGGCATGAACTTCACCGGCCGGACGGAAGAGCTGCGGCGGCGCCTTGGCGAGGCCGGACTCGACGTTGCGGTCATAACCGATGACGACAGCGTTTATTACTTTTCCGGCTATTGCGACTATCTGCACATGGATTTCGGGCGCCCGACGATCCTGGTCGTGCCCCGCGACGGCGAGAGCATTCTGATCACGCCGGAGATGGAACGCGACATGGCGGCCGAGGCCGTGGTCGACCAAGTTACGCTTTGGAATGATGGGGCAGGCGAGGAGTGGCGCGCCGATCTTCCGGGTGTGCTCTCGGGCAATATCGGGATCGAGACCGATCTGATGCCGCCCCGGGTGCGGAACTATATCGACACGCTGGTGGCGCCCGAGCGCTTGGCCGATGTCACGCCCGTGATCGCGGCGATGCGCACGGTGAAGTCGCCTCAGGAGCTAGAGATCGCCCGGCACGCCGGCCAAGTCGCCATGGCGATGATGGAGGCGGGCCGCGGCGCGATCGGTAACGGAGTGGCGGAATACGAAGTGGCGATGGCGACCTCGGCCGCCGGCACCCGCGAGGCGGCGAGAATTCTGGCGGAGCACTACGAAAACGGCTCGATGTCGCCGATGACCCATTTCCTGCAGATCATGGCGTCCGGCGATCAGATCACCAAGACCCATCACCGCGCATCGACCCGGATCATGCGCCGTGGCGAGCCGGTCTTCCTCTGCTTCTGCGGTATGACGAATTTCCACCGCTTCAAGCTGGGCTTTGACCGGACTTTCTGGATCGGCGAGATCAGCGATCCGCGCCAGGCCGAGCTCTACGAGGTTGCGGTTGCCAGCCAGGCCGCGGCGCTGGCGGCGCTCCGCCCCGGTGTGACCGCGGAGTCCGTGCACACGGCTTACGCGGACGTGATCCAGCAGGCGGGCTTCGCCTATCCTTTCCGCTGCGGTCGTGCGACCGGCTTCAGCTTCCTCGAGACGCCGGAGCTGGTCTTCGGCGACAAGACGGTGCTTCAGCCCGGGATGGTATTCGCCGTCGACGGCTCGGTAAGCGAACCCGGCAATTTCCGCGCCCAGGTCGGCGACAGCGTCATCGTCACCGAGGACGGCTACGAGCCGATCACCCATCACACCAAGGTGCTAGAGGAGATGGTGCTATGAGCGAATTGGACCGCCAGTGGCATTACCGACCGGATGGGCCGGTCCGGGTCTCGCCCCTTTTTCAATGGCCGCCGAACCCGATGGCCTTTGCCCGCTGGGTGGCGGCACGGTGGTTCAACATCGCCGAGAACGCGATCTTGGTTCTGCTTGCCTTCGCCTGCTGGACCTGGTTCCAGCCGCCGCTCGACGAGGTCCGCACCTTCGCCTGGGGCTGGGTCGGGCAAATGTATCTGCGCAACCTGATCCTGATGACCGCGGTCGCGGGCGGCCTGCACCTCTATTTTTACCGGTACCGCCGCCAGGAGGACCGGCTCCACTTTGATGCCCGGCCGCTGAAAGAGCAAAGCCGGGCCTTCACGCTGGGCGGCCAGGTGCGCGACAACATGTTCTGGACGCTGACCAGTGGGGTCGGGTTCTGGACCGCCTACGAGGTGCTGATGCTCTGGGCCATGGCCAATGGCTACGCGCCGGTGATGACCTGGGCGGACAATCCCATTTGGTTCGTCCTTCTGATCTTTCTGACGCCCATGTGGATCTCGTTCCACTTCTACTGGATCCACCGCTGGCTCCACTGGCCGCCGCTCTATCGCCTTGCCCATGCGCTGCATCACCGGAACACCAATGTGGGCCCCTGGTCCGGCCTCTCGATGCACCCCGTCGAGCATCTGCTGTTCTTTTCCTCGGTTTTGCTGCACTGGATCGTCGCGGCGCACCCGATCCACATCCTGTTCCATATGCAGCACCAAGCCCTGACGGCGGCGACCTCGCATACTGGGTTCGAGGGGCTTTTGGTCAAGGACAAGAACCGTCTGGCGCTCGGCACCTTCCACCACCAGATGCACCACCGCTATTTCGAGTGCAATTACGGCAATCTGGAAGTGCCCTGGGACAAGTGGTTCGGGTCCTTCCACGACGGCACCGAAGAGGCGCATCAGCGGATGATGGAACGCCGCCGCAGGTTGGCGAATGGCTGACCTTCGGACGCTGTTGGCGGACGCGTCGGGCCGGGCCGCCGACTATCTGGAGGGGCTGGATGCGCGCCCGGTCGCGCCTGCGCCAGAGGCGGTCGAGAGACTTCGCACGGCGCTCGCCGGGCCGCTACCCGAGGCACCCAGCGATGCGGCCGAGGTTCTGGCCTTCCTCGACGCCCATGGCTCGCCCGCGACCATTGCCAATGCCGGCCCGCGTTATTTCGGCTTTGTCACCGGGGGCGCTCTGCCTGCCACCCTGGCGGCCAACGTTTTGGCCGGAGCATGGGACCAAAACAGCCTCTCCTGGGTCAACTCGCCCGCCACCGCCGCGCTGGAGGAAACGGCACTTGCTTGGCTCAAGGAAGCCCTCGATTTGCCGGGTGAGGCCGGCGGCGCACTCGTCACCGGCGCCACCATGGCCAATTTCACCTGCCTCGCGGCGGCGCGGAACCGGGTTTTGCGGGACGCAGGCTGGGACGCGGACCGCGACGGGCTCTTCGGCGCGCCGCCGATCACCGTCGCCGTGGGCGAGGAAGCCCATGCCTCGCTGATCAAGGTTCTGTCGATGCTGGGACTGGGGCGGGACCGGGTGGTCCGGGTGCCGGTCGACGGTCAGGGCCGAATGCGGGCGGATGATCTGCCGGCGCTCGATGGCCCGAGCGTCGTCTGCCTGCAGGCGGGCAACGTGAATTCCGGCGCCTTCGATCCTGCCGAGCCGCTGATCGATTGGGCGCACGGGGCGGGCGCCTGGGTCCATGTGGACGGGGCATTCGGGCTTTGGGCGCGGGCGGCGCCGGATCTAGCGGCGCTGGCCCAGGATTACGAGCGCGCCGATAGCTGGGCCACGGATGCCCATAAATGGCTGAATGTGCCCTATGATTGCGGGATCGCGCTGGTCCGCGACCCGGCGGCGCTGTCCCAGGCCATGTCGATCAGCGGCGCCTATCTGATCGGCAGCGAGCGCCGCGACGCCATGGACTTCACCCCGGACAGCTCGCGCCGGGCGCGCTCGGTCGAGGTCTGGGCTGCGCTTCAATCGCTGGGCAGGTCCGGGCTCGCCGAGATGGTCCAGCGCAACTGCCGCCAGGCGCGGCGCATGGCGGAAGGCTTGGCCCAGGGCGGGGCCGAAATTCTCAATGAGGTCTGCCTCAATCAGGTCGTCGCCGCCTTCGGCGACGCGGAGCACACGGCCCGCGTGATCGCCCGGGTCCAGGAGGACGGCACCTGCTGGTGCGGCGGCACCGAGTGGCAGGGCCGCAAGGCCATGCGGATCAGCGTTAGCTCGTGGGCGACCACGGACGCCGATATCGAACGCTCGATCGAGGCGATCCTGCGGGCGTTGGGGCGAAACGATCCGTAGGGTGCGCATGAATGCGCACCCCACGGAGACTGTCAAAACTTCCCGTATTTCAGATAGGCCTCTTGCGGGTCCATGCCGCCCTTGATCGCGGTGCGGATCGCGCTTTCGGTCGAGATCGCTTCCTCCGAGCGCTCGACGACCTCCTCCACGATCCCTTTCGGCACCCGGATCAGCCCGTCCCGGTCGCCGACCAAATAATCGCCCGGCTCGATATCCACCTCGCCGATGCGGATTGGCACTTGGGTTGCCGCCGGCAGCCACCAGCCGACGATGTCGCGCGGGGTAAAGCCGGAGTGCCAGGTCTGAAACCCCTGATCCAACAGGAAATTCGCGTCTCGAATCATCCCATCCACCACCGCGCCGCGCACCCCCTTGTCACCCAGGGTCTCGGCCGAAAGCTCGCCCATATGCGCGACCGTGCCGTCGTTGGGCTGATTGACCCAGACATGGCCCGCCGGGCATTGCGACAGAAGCCCAGTCCAGGCGAGCAGCGTCTCGTGCGGGTCCGCCGTAGGGTCGACCTTGCCGAGGATCGTAAAGGCGGGCCCCGCCATCGCGCGCTCGGGCATCAAAGGCCTGAGCCGCGGGGGCAGCGTGAAGTCGCGCTGCGCCATGGCCCGCATCACGTCGTGCACGACGCCGGTATAGCACTTGGCCAGGCGTTCGGTGATCGGGTCGGTCATCGCGCTTCCTCTATCCAACGGCCAGGCAGGCCGGGCCGATCGGCTCGAAGGTCTTGTAGGTCAGGATGAACTCCTGATGGCCTAGTTCCTCGGACTTTGTGCGTTGCCCGGCGGCGGTCGCGAGGGTCAGGTCGTAGATCTCGTCCCCCACCTCTGCCAAGGGCGCGCCGCCCAGGATCCGTCCCGCATTCACATCCATGTCGTCCGCCATCCGCGCATAGGTCTCGGGGTTTGCGCAGATCTTGATCACCGGCGCGATCGCCGAGCCCACCACCGAGCCGCGCCCGGTGACGAAATAGGTCATATGCGCCCCGCAGGCCATCAGCTCGGCGATCTCGGCATTGTCGTTGATGTTCGGGAAGCCGAACCGCACCTCGCCGTCCGGGACCACATCCAGCAGGTAGAGCCCGCCGTGGGGCGGCCGGTCGCCTGGCTTCAGCAACCCTGAAATCGCGGAGGCCCCGGACTTGGCGTAGGCCCCGAGCGACTTCTCCTCGATGGTGCTGAGCCCGCCCTCCGCATTCCCAGCGGCGAACGAACCATAACCCATGGTCGCGTAGTAGCGCGCCGCCTTCTCGACTGCGCCGATCAACTCTGCCCCAAGCTCGGGTGTCGCCGCGCGGCTCGCCATGATGTGCTCGCAGCCGATCAACTCGCCGGTCTCCTCGAAGATGCAGGTCGCCCCCCCGGCCACCAGCCGGTCGAAGGCCAGTCCCGCCGCCGGATTGCCGGTGATGCCCGAGGTGCCGTCCGAGCCGCCGCAGACCGTGCCGATGACCAGTTCGTCGATGCGCATCGGCACCCGTCCGGCGGATTCCAGGGTTGGCAGGACTTGGCGGATGAACTCCTGTCCCGCACCGATGGTCTTGCGCGTGCCTCCGGCGCCTTGGATCACCACGGTCTCGACCGGGCGCCCGGTCGCCGCAACGGTCTGCGCCAGCCGGTGCCGGTCGAAGCTCTCGCAGCCGAGCGAGACCAACAAGACCGCGCCCACATTCGGGTGCGTGCAAAGTGCCTCCATCATCCGCTGCGCGTAATCGTTCGGATAGCAGCCCGGGAAGCCGATCACGTGGATATCGCTGCCCCCTTCTCTGGCCCGGAATCCCAGCGCGATCTCGCGCGCCACGTGGTGGGCGCATTCCACCAGATAGGCGACCGCGACCACATTTCGGATTCCCTTGCGCCCATCGCTGCGCGGATAGCCGCTGATCATGGGTCCGCCTCCGGCAGGACGTAACTCGGCGTGTAGTTCGAGCGCATGTTCTGCACATGCACATGCTCGCCCGGCCCGATGGCCTGGGTCGCCACGCCAATGGGCGCGCCATATTTGACGATGGTCTCGCCCTCGGCGATGCCGCACGCGGCGATCTTGTGGCCCAAGGTCAACGGCTGCGTCAGCCGAACTTCCTCACCGTCCAGGCGAACGGTTTCGACCGCGGACAGACTGGTGGCGAGCACCAGCACATTGTCCTCGGGTCCCAGCCGGATTAGCCGCGGGTCGGTCTCGCGTTCCATAGGTGCCAAGCTAAATCAATCGGCTCCACCTGCCCAGCCGCTTGGCGGCGCTTGCATCGCGCCCTCTCTGCCGCCACATTGCCGCCGCCGGAAAAGGAGCGCCGCGATGAGCTACGCCTACGACGACCAGAACATCTTCGCCAAGATCCTGCGTGGCGAGATCCCCTGCAACAAGGTGCTGGAGACCGAGCACGCGCTGGCCTTCCACGACATCCAGCCACAGGCGCCGGTACATGTTCTGGTGATCCCCAAGGGGCCTTATGTGAACGCGGATCATTTCGGCGAGGCGGCGAGCGAGGTCGAGCAGGCGGGGTTCTGCCGTGCCTTGGCCAAGGTTGCCCGCGAAGTCGGGATTGCCGAGAGCGTGGGCGGCGGTGGCTACCGGGTGATCGCCAATTCCGGACCCGAGGGGCGCCAGGAGGTGGCCCATTACCACGTCCATATCGCCGGCGGCGAGAAGCTGGGGCGGATGCTGCCGAAGCGCGAGGGCTGATGGCGCTCGACGACAGCCGCGCGCTCGTTCTCTTCTCCGGCGGCCAGGACAGTGCCACCTGCCTTGCCTGGGCGCTCGAACGGTTCGAGACGGTCGAGACCATCGGCTTTACCTATGGCCAGCGTCATAGCGTCGAGATGGACCAGCGGCCGATCTTTCTGGATGCGTTGCGCGCGGGTTTCCCGGATTGGGCGCGGCGGCTCGGCCCCGACACCGTGCTGGACCTCGCCGCGCTCGGCCAAGTCTCCGAGACCGCGCTGACCCGCGAGACCGAGATCGCCATGACCGAGGCCGGCCTGCCGTCGACCTTCGTGCCGGGCCGGAACCTGATTTTCCTCACATATGCCGCCACGCTCGCCTATCGCCGGGGCATCAGGCACATCGTGACCGGCGTCTGTGAGACCGACTATTCGGGTTACCCGGATTGCCGGGACGACACGATCAAGGCCCTGCAAGTGGCGCTGAACCTCGGCATGGAGGCGCGCTTCGTGCTCGAGACCCCGCTTATGTGGATCGACAAGGCCGGTACCTGGGCATTGGCCGAACGCCTTGGCGGCGCGGCCCTGGTCGAGTTGATCCGCGACACGACCCATTCCTGCTATCTGGGCGTCCGCGACCGGGAGCATGACTGGGGCCATGGTTGCGGCACCTGTCCCGCCTGCGAGCTTCGCGCCAAGGGTTGGGAGCGCTATCGGGCGGGCGGCGCTTAGTCCGTTGCTGGTCGGCCCTTCCGCCCGGAGCGTCCGGGTCCGAATCGCTGGCGCGATTTTCCTGAGCGCCGCTGCCCGGGTCAGGGCGCCGGGCAGACATTCGTAGGATTAAGGGTGTCGTGGGGAATGAACTTGACAAAGCGGGGCCGCGTCACGAGCTGACTGCTCCACTGCATCTCGCCGATTCCGGTATTGACGAAGTGAGGCTTCCAGCGGGCGGCGACCTCGGTCACGATCACCGAATCCTGGAACTCCATATCCGGCAGGATCCCGATCGGGATCTCCTCGTCGGTCATCGCGCCCGGCCCGGTGATGTCGGTCGACTGGGCGGTGTAGGACCACAACACCTGGTGGAGGCCGCCGTTGCCGTCATCGACGAAGCAAACCGAGGTGATGCGCAGGACCCGCTGGTCGAGATCGGCGTCCATCATCTTGTCGGTCAGGCTGGCCAGATAGGCCATGTCGGTGTCGTCGACCGCCTCGTGCCGGCTCATGATGTCGTTGACGGTAAAGGCGATCCGCGAGACTTGGGTGTTCGAGTGGAACGCGTCCCAGTAGCCCAGACCACCGGTCACCGCGAAGATCAGCAGCGGCATGGCAATCATGAACTCGATCGCGATGCTGGCGGTTTCATCTTGGGAGAAGCTGCGGAGACGCTCGTTTAGGGTCTTCAACATGGTCATCTCCCTTACGCCGGTTCGTTCATGAAGGCGGTGTAGGTGACCATCTGCAGGCCGCCGGTATTGTCGCGCTGCAGGCCCAGCGTGACGCCGAGGCCCGGGAAGATCGGATCGACGACCATGCAGGCGCGCACGAACATGATGCGGTTGCGCCCGCCCGGATTGAAGGTGATGGTCGGCTCGATCTCCTCGGTGCGGTCGATGCAGTTGGCCTGGTTCTGGGGATAGGCGCTGTTGAGGTCCAGCTCGACCACTTCCAGGATCAGGTCGCGGTCGCAATTGACCAGGATGTTCGAGTTCTCGCAGACCGCGCGTTTGAGGGTCTCGTGGTCGACATTCGGATCGTTCCCGAGCCTTAGATCGCGCGTGGCGATATCTAAGCCACGCTCGAACATCACCATCCGGGTGGCGATGAAGCCAGTCTCGAAGACCGTCCCGAAGAACCACATGACGACCGGGAAGACGATGACGAACTGAGCCGAGGCGTTGCCGCCCTCGTCGCCGAGAAATTTGGTGACTAGATCACGCATGACTTGCATCCTCGTCCGGCTCAGTTGGTCAGTTTCAGGTTGACGATTTCGTTGGCGATGTTCTGGAACGCGGTGGTGATGTCGACGCCTTCGACCAGGTAGTGGGTCGTGAGCGAGGACGAGCAATCCTCCAGCGCCGCCTGGGCCACCGGTTGGCCGGCCAGCTCGAAGCCGATCGTGTAGACGGTGGCGTTGAGGCCCAGCTTGGCCTGGTCGCAGATCTGCTTCAGCAGCACGTCGCCCTCGCCGGTCGCCTCGCTGTTGATGATCGAGACCTTAGTGCCGGGCGGCGGGTTGTTCGTGTTCCACCAGTCCGGCGATTGATCGTCGTAGTCATCATCATTGATCTCGTTCAGCCGGGTGTTCTGTCGGTCGTAAATC
>JAOTXT010000103.1 GCA_029862205.1 Paracoccaceae bacterium | reverse complement strand
CGGGCGCGCCATTTTCCCCTTGGTCCTAACCGGTCACATGGTTTACACCTTATTCCGGACACATAGTTAACAGCTGGAGTCGCCCGCGGACAATCTATCTAAACGAATCACGACCGGGCTCAACTGAGTCCAGCAACATCCCCGCAATTGGCAGATGCATCTATTTTCATCGACGTGCAATCAAGGCGATACCTCGAACAGGCCCATCATCCCCGCGTCCTCATGCTCGAGGTTATGGCAGTGATAGACGTACAGGCCATAGTTGATGGGTTCGAAGCGGCCAATGATTCGCACACTTTCACCTGGGTTCACCAGTACAGTGTCCTTCCAACCCAGCTCGGCACCTGAGGGCGCACTGCCATTTCGGTCGAGCACCTGCCACTGGATGGCGTGCGCATGAAACGGATGCGGAACAGGCGATATATTGGTGATCTCCCAAATCTCTGTTGCACCAGCCTCTACCAATTCGTCCACTCGATCTTCGTCGTATTGCTTGCCGTTTATCAAGAAGACGCCAGGCGAGTGCGACCAGGACATGACGAATGAGCGTTCTGCGGTAGCATCCTGTTCGGATAGTCGAGTCCAGATTGCGGCGCTGTCCGGGAGGCGATCATAGAGTTGCACGTCATCCGTGGCTGCGACCTCGATATCAAAGCGCATAATGTCGGCGCCCTCGCCGGGAGCTCTCGGCTCGCCGGAACCATTCATGCCGCCGTGATGGCCGCCACCCATTCCGCCCATGCCTCCGTGTTGATCGGAGGAGTCGAATTGGCTCATTCCCATCGCCGGTCCACCCATGAAAGGCCGGCTAATCAACATCAACCGGTCGCCGGGCTGATCGCTCGCGAAATTCACGATAATTACAGTACGCTCACCGGCGCCCAGGACGACATGATCCGCCTGTACCGGTTGCGGCATCCAGCCGCCATCGCCGCCGACAATGTAAAACGCGCGACCGTCACTCAAGGCGAAATCATAAGTTCGGCTGTTGGACGCGTTATAAAGTCGCAAGGTGTACTGTCGTGTTTCTACGTCGAGCTTTGGCAGTTCGACGCCGTTGACCAGCGTCGTGCCACCCATCATTCCGAACCCTGACATGTGGTCGTCAGAGTAGGTCAGCAGCCGTTCGCCGGAGTTCTCCGCTTCAAACAGCCGGTCCTGCACCAGTATAGGGATATCGTGTTCATCGGCTGGAACACGATTCTCCAGGCGCAGCTGTTCGTCAATATCGTCCGTCAACAGGAATACACCGGCAAGACCCCGATAAACCTGCTCGGCGGTTTGCCCATGTGGATGCGGATGGAACCACAATGACGCCGCAGGCTGATCAAGCGTGAAGTTGTAGGTTCTCGTGGTATTCGGGCTAACAGGCTCGGTCGGGCCGCCGTCTTCTGGTCCCGGCACTTTGAAGCCGTGCCAGTGAATAGTCGACATGTTGCTGAGTTCATTGACCAATGTTAGGAACATTTCGTCACCACGCTTCGCGCGGATAACAGGTGGAAGTTGCATGCCATTGTAGCGATACATCGGCGTGGTCCAACTGGTGCCTGGTGCCTGAATCGTAACGTCCACATCCGGAACAGCGCGAAGTGTGTAATGTCCTTCCTGATTTTGAGAATCCGCGTCCTCATCAGGCAGTACCGGCAGATGCTGAAATGCCGGCAGATTGCCAGCCGCCAGATTGTCAGCAGTGGTTGATATGCCATCGCGGCGCTGCTGATGCAGCATGTCAAAAGGACTGAGATCGAGCGACATCAACTCCAGATGGTGTCTAAACTCGGTGGTGGCATCGCCATTGAAAACCGCCGAAAGGTCGCGCTGCATCATGCCGGCACGAGCTTGGGAAAACCGTAAGCCGTGGTCGTGCGCAGCCATGTCGAATTGTCCGCCCGTCGCGTGTGGGAACGAAATAGGGTTGGCAAGCTCATGGCCATCGAGCAGTGAGTCGTGCATGTCGAGGGCCAGTGCCTCCATGAGATGAAACATCGACCCCGGTGCCAGGCCGAGTTGCTCTGCGTAGTGAGAAAAGGTCCGGGCACGCTGCCAGGCGAGCGCATCCTGCTCATCGACAGGGGCCAGCGGCCCGCCGAAATGCATCATGGCATCCATATCAGCAGAGGTTCCTGGTGGTCTGGAGTCACCGATGAACTGTTGTTGGTAAACATCCATCGACTGCGTCATTGAGGCTTGCAGGCCGTTACCTGACTGCATCGACCGCCGGACCATGTGAGCAACGATAGTGGTTTCCGGGGTCAGGACGACTTGCCTTGCGCGAGTGGCGAAATCACCTGCGGCAACAATGGCATGCAGGCCCGCGTCCGGCGCCACATCAACTCGGGCGCCCGTGGCCTCATCCATGAAAAAACCACCGCGGGTTCGGATCTCGATAAACGCGTGATCAGAAATGTGGGCAGACAGTTCAAAGTTGCCGTTCTGAGCCTGACCAGTGGCCAGTACAGTGCCTTCTGGACTCAGAATCTCCACGCTCGCATCATTCATGGGCCCCTTGAGGGCTTGGCCTGTGATGAGTTGGGGATTGGGTGTAGTACCTGTCGGTCCGGTGCCAGGATCGCCGTTGCTCCCGTTGCCGCCGCAGCCTGAAATCAACAAGGCGACTGTCAAGCACGCCCGAATCATTGGGCCTGCGGAGGCGTTATTCTTCATCGAATAAATGGTGTTCATGGTCATGCCCGAGAGCCGGACGCCGGCAAGCGCCAGCTCAATAGAATGTCTCAGGAAGCGAAATCTGCCGCGCAATCAATGAATTTATGCTCATGTTGAAGCGACATGAATAGGTACTTTCCTTCAGAAAGGGCAGAATTCATTATGAGCATGCAAGAGATAAAGGCATTCGTACACTGAAAACGAGTTGCGGGCTTGGTTGGCGCATTGTCCTCAGCCGGGTTCAGGCATCTCGGTATTATCGACGTAATTGAGATCTAGAACCGATGTCCGATTGTGGATGTGAAGCGCCAGAAGTGACAACCGCCAACGAGCGTCGTGTGCTACGTATCGCCTTGGGGCTGAACGCGGCAATGGCAGTTGTTGGCGGCCTGGCGGGTTGGATTGCCCAGTCCAGCGGGCTTCTGGCCGACGCGCTGGATATGCTCTCGGATGCTACGGCGTACGCGATCGCTTTGTTCGCCATCGGTCGCTCGGCGTTATTCAAAGTCAGAGCCGCGACGCTCAGTGGCGGTATCTTGCTGGTGCTCGGCGGCGGCGTCCTATTCGAGGTAGGTCGTCGTCTGATCTATGGGGCTGAACCGCTCAGCGAATGGATGATCGGGACCGCTCTGTTGTCTCTCGTGGTCAATCTGACGGTGCTACGGTTGCTGGCGCCCATGAAGGCGGGCGAAGTACATCTGCGAGCGACGTGGCTCTTTACCCGCGCAGATGTAGTGGCAAACCTGGGCGTGATCCTCGCCGGACTGCTGGTCTTCTGGCTCGGCGTTCCGTATCCGGATTTCGTAATTGGCACGCTGATTGGTCTCTATGTCATCAAAGAGGCCATCGAGATACTGCGGCATGCGAAGTCGGAAGCGGATAATGAAAATCCGGGTCGTGAAAGGGGCCATTGAGATGTCGATGAGTGACAGGAATTACTGGAAGCGACATGCGTGCAAGTGCGACGCCTCATTGAAGTGGGTGCCGGGTCTTCCTGCTATGCTCCACGCGCTTCGGAACGTACTAAAGCCCGGCGGACGAATTCCGATTTTGGACTGCCTGAATTCTGCCGACAGACGCACGAACGGAGTGAGTGCGCCCATTAGGGTGAGGAGCGTAGCGACGAATCAATCCTCTCGGGCGCGCCACTTCCCCTACCTTGCGAAGCTCCGCTCGACCTGTTCCTGGATCGAATCGCAGATCGCCTTTGATTCCGAAAGCAGAGCGCCCAGTTCCGCACTAATGCGCTCGACGAACTCCGGGTCGCCGGTGTGCGGTAGGTTGATGCGCACGTTGTGGATCGCACCCTGCACGCCCGCACGGGCCATCAATGCGCCAACGCCGGCATCGCTCATCACGGCCGCGTTACCGATATCCGCGGCCCCTTGGCACAGATCCAGTACCTCGCGGCAAAGTTTGGCGGTGCGCAGTGGCACTTCGGCGGCTGTTTTGTAGCCGGCCCGGATCGCCTCCGAGCGGACGGCCAGTTGGTCTTCGGTGTCCTTGGGCATGCGAATGCCGGCAATGACCTCATTAAAGGCTTCGGTATCTTCGTCCACGGCGTGCAGTAGCGCGTCTTTCACTTCCTGAGCACGTTCCGCCAGGCTGCATAGATCTTCGTACCTTTCGTCGTATTCTCCCTTGCCGACCGACAGGTTGGTCACCATCGAGGCCAGCGCCGAGCCGATCGCGCCGGACAGGGCCGCTATGGAGCCGCCGCCGGGGGCGGGCGTGTCGCGCGAAACCTCGTCCACGAAGCCGGCGACGCTCATGTTGACCAGCGGGCCGTCCTGCATCGGCAGGCCAATCACTTTCTTGTCGATGTCGAATTCCGCGACATCGGACAGGCCCAGCGACTGCACTGCCGTGGTCACGATATCGCGTGCCGGGATACCTGTGGACTTCATCATGCCCTTGAGATAGTGGCGTCCGGACCGGCGCATAGCGTCGAAGGGCACTACGCCCACCACCTCGGAGCCAGTGATGACGATACCGCGCTCTGCAGCTAGTTCGCGCGAGGCATCGACCGCGTGGTGCATGGACGTGACCTTGTAGTTGGTCAGGTTGATCGAAATCTGCGCGCACTGGTAGTCCTCGACCACCCAGCCAATGGCCTTCAGGTGGTCGAACTTCCCATCCTTGTAGACCGGGCGTCCGCTCAGATTGTCCGGGTCCAGCCCGATTGATTCGTACCGCAGGCGCAGATCCCCGCCGTAATTCTTAGAGTAGTGCTCGGCAAGTTCTGTAAAGGAACCGGCGACGAAGTCCGAGTTTCCGTCCGGGAATTTGCCGTCCTCGAAATAGACCACATCGCCCTTGTAGTAAAAGGGGCTGGTATTGCCTTCGCGTTTCCAGCGGCCGCGTTCGCGGATTTCGTATGCGATCTCGTTGGCGTAGCGGCGGTCGGTGGTGTTCAGGTTGATGTTGTAGGCGATCAGGAATTCGCGCGCGCCGACAGCGGTGGCGCCGGACTTTGCGTTGAATTCCGCCGGGCCGAAATCGGGTGTCCATTCAGGCTTGGCCAGTTTTTTTGCCAGGCCCTCGTATTCACCCGAACGAACCGTGGCAAGGTTCTGCCGCTCCGGCGTGCTGGCGGCGTTTTCATACAGGTAAACCGGTATGCCGAGTTCCTCGCCGATTCGCTGCCCCACTTCCCGAGCGGCCTGCGCGCAGTCTTCCATGGTGGCGCCTGCCACCGGCACAAAGGGACACACGTCGGTGGCGCCGAAACGGGCGTGCTCGCCGCTGTGCTTCGACATGTCGATCAGGTCGGCGGCCTTTTGCACGGCCCGGAAAGCCGCTTCCTTGACCGGCCCGGGTTCGCCGATAAAGGTGACTACGGTGCGGTTGGTACTCTCGCCGGGGTCCACGTCCAGTAATTGAATACCCTGTACGCTTTCAATAACGTCAGTAATCTGCTTGATGACGGCAAGGTCACGCCCTTCGGAAAAATTCGGGACGCATTCGATTATTCTCTTCACGGAGGACACTCTTCGATCTGGTGAGGTGAGGGCCGCTATTTTACGTGTTTTGTGGTGCAATGGAATCGACGCCACTGGCGCCAGGTCGGCGGCGAGATTCGTCAGGCTATACGCGCCTTTCTACCCTTGTTCTTAATTGGCCTCTAAGATAGAAAGATGTACGTAAATCGGACTATAAATCTCTTTGCTTGTGGCCTGGTAGTGTGTGCACTCGTGTTATGGCCTTGCCGCGATTCCGTGGCCGACGGTGGTCCGGAGGCGACTTGCACGCCAGGTTACGATGGGCCACCAGAGGCTCTTTTTCCTACCTTTGCTGATGCGGACACGGTGCTGCTTTGGACCTTCGACGATCCTGAGTACCCGAACGCAACGCTCACCGACGCGAGCGGAAACGAGTACGACCTTCGCCTGATGGACGGCGGTGACCTCGCCCCGGGTGTCTATGGCACTGCGCTTCACTTTGCCTCGCGCCCGGGCTACGAGGCCAGCTTCGCTGGCTGGCAGGCACCCATCACCAATGAGCGCATGCGCGAGGAAGACGGTGTACCGAGTGGTGAGTGGAGCCCCACCGTCGCTCCTAAACACCTTATCGATACGTGGGCCTGCGGCGCGTGGACACTCGAGATGCGCTTACGCATGACCGATATTCCGACGTGTCTGTCTTCAAACAAATGGAACAAACGTAGCGATTATCTAATGGAGAGTTTTGCTCATCATTTTCATATTACGCGGCGTGTCGTTGATAGTGCAAACGACGTTTCGCGATCGTCCTTTTCTTGATCCTTTCTCGTTTCGCTAAAATTGATTGCCCGCGACCGAAGTAAACATCGGCTGGCGTCAGGTTCTTCAAGCTCTCATGGTATCTCTGGTGGTTGTAGTGATTCACGAACGCCTCGATCTGCTTTTCAAGATCACCGGGTAGAAAATAGTTCTCCAACAATATCCGGTTCTTCAACGTCTGGTGCCAGCGCTCGATCTTGCCTTGTGTTTGCGGATGATACGGTGCGCCGCGAACATGGCTCATCTGGTTATCAGTGATCCAGTCGGCGAGCTCATTTGAGATGTAACTCGACCCGTTATCGGACAACAACCTTGGCTTGTGAACGACATTGGCCTGGTCGCAACCTGATGCCTGCAAGGCGAGTTCCAGCGTCTCGGTGACATCGCGGCTGGTCATGCCGGTGCACAGCTTCCAAGCGATCACATAGCGGGAGAAGTCATCCAGAATGGTGGACAGATACATCCAGCCCCAACCGATAATCTTCAGATACGTGAAGTCCGTCTGCCACATTTGGTTGATAGCCGTAGTCTTGTCTTTAAACTCGCTGGCGGCCTTGATGACGATGAAGGCTGGGCTGGTGATCAGGTCGTGGGCTTTGAGGAGGCGGTATACCGAGCTTTCCGAGACAAAATAGCCCTCGGTGTCGGTAAAGGTAACCGCCAACTCCCGCGGACTCAGTTCCGGTCGGTCCAGCGCCAAGGTGATTAAACGCTCCCGGACAGTATCGGGGATACGATTCCAGATACGTGCTGGCAGTGGCGCTTTGTCCTGCAACGCCGCTTGTCCATCAAGGCGATAATGTGCGTACCAGCGATAGAATGTTGTGCGAGCGATACCGAGCATATCGAGCGTTTGCTTGGCCGGAAGGTGCGATCGCTCCACCAGCCGGATAATCTCTAGCTTCTCAGAGGCCGGATATCTCATTCGAGTTCCTCCCCATCCCCGAGCATGCTTTTTTTGAGCAGCCGTAGTTCCAGCGTTTGTTCGGCAACCACCTCTTTGAGATCTCGGGCTTCACGCCGCAGATCTGTAACATCGTTGGTGTTGGCCTGCCGCACAATATCGCCGGCCAGGCGCTTCTTGCCGGCTTCCATAAAGTCCTTCGACCATTTGTAGTAGAGGCTTTGGGCAATGCCTTCTCGTCGGCACAGCTCGGCGATGCTGTCTTCGCCTCGCAATCCATCCAGAACAATGCGGATTTTCTCTTCCGCACTATACTGCTTACGCGTCTTGCGTTTGATGTCACGAATGATTTGTTCTGACGACAAAGGCCGTCCTGTTCGTTTCTGTTTCATCTCAACTCCTCAAGTTAGGATGAACAAAAACTCTCTCTTAAACCAGAACTAAATCTGTTCCATAGGTGCTGACGGCGCACAAGGGGTCATGCGTTTCTGCGAGAGGATGCCTCTATGGTTGACGTTCTGTCCAACCACTGGGATCCGTTTTTTGTAAACATTGCCGGAAGGTACGGACTGGACGAAGAGACGCTGCGCGCAGAGTTTGCCGACAAGTAGGTGCAGTGCCTGCTGACCCCAGGCAGTGCTCTATTTGCGTAATGCTTTGGTTAGTTGAGCATTCCGAACAGTGATAAATACCATTGCCGGGATGCTGCCGTTCTCAGCCGGTTGTCTTGGGTTTAGATTCGATCGCTTGGCTTAGTGGAGCTTCCGAAGTTAATACGGCGGCCTGCCAATGCGAGAAATAGGAAAAGTCTAGGAAGCAATCTGCTCCAGCACTTCAGGATGTTGTTTTGCGACCCGCAGAAGAGTCTTCGCAGCGCCCCGTGGTGAGCGCCGTCCCTGCTCCCAATCCTGCACCGAATCGATCGATACATTGAGAAGTTGAGCAAACTCCTTCTGCGTGAGATTCACTGACTGACGTGCAGCAATAGCGAGAAGTTGCTCGGGTGTGTAGACCTTGCCTTTCTTCTTGGCCTTCATCTGTTTAACGGCTTTTAGAAGCTCAGCACCTTCGGCACTCATCTTCTTTTTCCTAGTCACGATCAATCACCTCTTTGATCAATTTGAGTTCGTGCGATGGAATAGTCGAGCGATCGGACTTCGCGTATATGGTGAGGAGCCAGATTTCACCGTTTTC
>JAOTXT010000158.1 GCA_029862205.1 Paracoccaceae bacterium | reverse complement strand
GCCTGGTCGCAAATCAACAGCACTATTTTGGGGGCGGGAATGTCGCCCCCTTTTCCTTGACCACGCTCGGCTTTGCGGTTCCAAGCGAGCGGCAAGGAGTGACCGGCTACGGCTTCCTCGTGCGCCCTGCCGTATCTGCTTTCCCGCATTTTGCAGCGCTACCTGGTGCGGGGCCTGGTGCTCGCGGCGGTGAAATAGCGGTCCCTTCTGCCCACTTCTCGTCGACCAAGACAGCCGCACTTGTCGCGGCCGGTTGTGACATCGATCGTTGAAGCACTTCCTTTGCGCGCGCCAACTGGCGGTTTTATAGTGAGGGCTGACCAACTGCGGCCGACCGGCTCTTCCGGCGTTCTGACCGTTCGCTGACGCCGACTTGATGAATCGGACGACGAGGCCACGACGCGGCTGCGGGGAGCTCGGTCGGTCTGGATCCAGGGAGGTGAACGCAATGACCAATCGTCAGATCGTGGCGCGTAGCGCCACCGCGCTGGTGAGCCTGTGCGCAGTCGCGCTCGCGACCGCGGCGGTCGCCCAGGAGAAATTCCCGGCGCTGCTCAGGGGCCACGCGTTCATCCCGGCCCTGACTTTGGTGCCGGCGCCCGCCGACGCGCCAGCGAGCCTCGGCATTTCGGGCAAATACACCGGCCAGGGCGGCCGGGAGGATCAGCTCGGCACGATCGAAGGCACGTCGTTTCTGTCCGCGCCCGAAGCGGCGCGCACGACCGGCATCAACCTGCCCTTCGAGGGCCAACCAGTGCAGGGCTTCTCGGGCATCAAGTCGCTGGGTGACGGTGAGTTCGTTGGCACCAGCGACAACGGCTTCGGCTCCAAGGCCAACTCGCCCGACGCCATATTGCTGGTGCATCGGATCAAGCCCGATTGGAGTACCGGCGAGGTCGAGCTGCTGGAGACGATCTTCCTGCACGATCCCGACAAAGTCCTGCCGTTCCACATCGTCAACGAGGCGACCGACTCGCGCTACCTGACCGGCGAGGATCTCGACATCGAGAGCATCCAGCCGATCGGCGATCGGCTCTGGTTCGGCGACGAGTTCGGGCCGCATCTGATCGCGACCGATGGTCAGGGCAGAGTCGCGGCGTTCTTCGACACAGAGGTTGATGGCGAGGTGGTGCGCTCGCCGGACAATCACGGCGTGCGCATGCCGTCGGTGCCGGGCGAGGTCGATTTTGAGGTCCGCCGCTCGCGCGGCTTCGAGGGCATGGCGGCCTCACCCGACGGCAAGCTCCTGTATCCCTTGCTCGAGGGGCCGCTGTGGCTTGCCGAAACCGGCGAGTGGGAAAGTCAGGACGGACGCGAATATCTCCGAATCCTGGAGTTCAACGTTGAGCAGGGTGCCTTTACTGGCCGCGCGTGGAAATACCTCCTCGAGGAGAACGGCAACAACATCGGTGATTTCAATATGGTCGACGCCCAGACCGGGCTGATCATCGAGCGCGATAGCGGCGAGGGCGATCCGGGCCTGGCCTGCCCGGGCGATCCGCAGCCCGGCTGCTTCAACACGCCCGCGCAGTTCAAGCGGATCTACAAGATCGACTTCAGCCAGGCCGATGCCGACGGCTTCGTCAAGAAGGTCGGCTACATCGACCTCATGGACATCGACGATCCCAAAGGCGAGGCCAGACTCGGCGGCGGTGGCGGGAAGTTTACTTTCCCCTTCGTGACGATCGAGGACGTCGACGTCGTCGACGAGCAGCACATCATTGTCGCCAACGACAACAACCTGCCGTTCTCCTCCGGGCGGACGATCGGCGAGAACGACGCCAACGAGTTCATCCTGCTCGAGGTGCCGGAGCTTCTGAGCGCGCGCTAGGGCCGGTTGTTAGCCCGGAGGCCCCGTTCGCCTACCAACGCCCACGGTGGCCTTCTCCTGCACAAGGTGCAGGCAGCACTGGACGTAGGTGATGATCTCTTTCCACCCAGCGGGATCGAAGAGCTCCATGTAACACTGCAAAGAAGTTGCGTGCCCGCGCGGCGCAAGCGCTAATGAGGCGAACGATATCATCACGACCCAGTCACCGATGACCGCCATGGATGGAAGCGAAGTGCGCCCGCGATCCCACAAATTCGCCTGGGAGCAGGCGCGGAGTGGGGTGGTCATGGCGAGCGAGCGCTGCGGCGCCCCATCCGTGGCCTTTAAGGTCTCGTTGCCTATTGCTCCCGACGAGGGCATTCTGGCGATGCGGCCGAGTTCATCTGGGAAATCTAGGGTTGGACCAGCTGGCCGTCCGAATGCGGGGTGGTCCAATCGCTCGCACCGCCCGGTGCTAAGCGCAGGAGGTTAGTCATG
>JAOTXT010000055.1 GCA_029862205.1 Paracoccaceae bacterium | reverse complement strand
TGCGCCTCGACGCCTACCGCCAGGTGCGCGACCAGCTCATGCGCCGCATCGAAAAGCGCTTCGAACTCGATTTGAAGCCGGTGCCGTGAGGGGGCGGCGTCGCCGCCGCGGGGTCCGAATAGCCAACCAAACATGTGCCTATCGCTTCGTCTTGGTGTCCGGTCGCGTTTGCCGGCAGCAGTTTCCATGGCTATCATCGCGCAACTCGATTTCCCTTGTAGAGAGCGGAATTGCTGGAGCGCAAAGGGCGAGGGTGAGCGGAGGGAGTGCTGGCTATGGGTTTTGTTGGCCCGGAGGTGGTCTTGGACGAGCCGGCATTCATTCACGAGACCGCGCTGATGTACGGGAAGGTCTATGTGGGACCCGGTGTGTCGATTTGGCCCCAGGTCGTCATCCGGTGCGAATTGAATGAAGTGCGGATCGGAGCGCGCACGAACGTCCAGGACTTCGTGATGATCCATATCGGCTTTGATCACCCGACCCTGATCGGCGACGATTGCTCCATCGCACATCACGCCACGCTGCACGGCTGCACGATCGGCGACCGTTGCCTTGTCGGAATCAACGCGACCGTAATGGATGGCGCAACGATAGGGTCCAACTCCGTTGTCGCGGGCCACTCGATCGTCAATGAAGGCGCGACATTCCCCGAGAATTCGATCATCGCCGGCGTACCAGGCAAACTGATAAAGACGCTGGATGCTTCGGAAGGGAACCTCGCGAACGCGGATTTCTACTACCGAAACGCCCTGAACTACGCCCGGGGCGTCTATCGAACGGCCAAGTCCGGCAGCTAGGGGGTATCCGCTGTACGCCTAATACCCTCTCGTCACCTCGTAACGGCGCCTTCGCACCGTTCGTGCGACCTACTCCTCAAAGCGACCCGTGGCGTCACGATCGCGGTCGTATCGTCTCGTGAGCGGAAACGGCGGCAACCAGGACTCGCGACGGACGATCCAGCTTTCGTAGGTTGGCATCAGTTGGTCAGGGGCATCCAGGGATCCTAGGTTCACTTCGATTTCGTCTGCGCTGCGTGCGAAAATGGACGAGCCGCAGCGGGGACAGAAAAACCGCCCGGCGTAGTCGCGTGTTTCGCCATCGATCGTCACCGCATCCTGAGGGAACACCGCGGAAGCGTGAAAAAGGGCCCCATGATGCTTGCGGCAGTCGAGACAGTGACAAAGGCCGACCCGGTATGGGAGTCCCGACGCCACAATTCGGACGTTGCCGCACAGGCAACCGCCGGTGAATCGGTCCATGCTGCGTATCCTCTAAACCGGGGTTTCCCAATTGAATTCCCTTCGGTCAGCATGTGGCCGATGGGCGTGACGATCAAGCCAGGATTGGCTCGCGAGCGAGCCCGTTTCGGGGATCGGCGATAAGGTCTGTGGCCATATCGATCGGCCCCAAGGCATCGTCGAGTTCGCGATGCAGCAACAAGCCGCCATCCGAACTGATGGATGAGCCGCGGAACGCGAGCTTGACGGACTGGTCGAACTGGAGCCGCAGAGGGCTGGAATCTGCTTCGCCCGTCGCGTTTGCCACCAAGTCCCCGCTCCATCCTTGGATCAGACTGGTTCAGTCTGATCCGGGTTTGCTCTAGCACCCCGGGGAGCGCTGATTCAGGCGATCGCGAGGGGATCGAAGTCGAAATCCGTCTGATCAAGTCCGGTGACGTCCCGCACGGTGACCGTATGAATGCCAGCCGATCCGCCCGCCGCGGCGCCGAGATCGATCACCGTGTCGCTGCCGTCCACCGAGATGAAACCCGAGATATCGGCGAATGATGTCAGGCCGGTATCGTCGAGGTTGATCAAATCCTCGCCGCGCACGAAATCGGCGATGATGTCGGCGCCGTTGTCACTGCCGAAGACGAACGTGTCGGCGCCACCGGTCGCCGATGCGCTGCCGCTGTTCCAGTCGCCGGTCATGATATCGGCCGCCAGCGTGCCGCTGATCAGGATGTCGTCGCCGGCGATGAAGGTGGTGTCGGCGTTCCCGTTCGATACGGCGTCGCCGACCAGCGTGTTGTTCACGAAGAACAGCACGAAGGACGGGCTGAAATCCATGAAATTGACGCCGGATCCGCCGATCAGCACGTCGTCACCTGCGGTGAAAGTCGCGGGGCCATTGGCGAAGACGGCGCGCGTGTCGCCGACCAGCGTGTTGTTGACCTGCTGATTGTCGATCGTGCCGTTGCCGCCGGTCAGCGTATCCTCGCCGCCAAAGAAGTTTTGGCCCGCATCCAGCACCACGGTGCCGAAATTGTCGCCATAGAGGCTGTTATTGGCGTTGTTGCCGCCGAACAGGCTGTCGTCGCCGCCGGTATAGGTGCCGTCGATCACCGGGTCGCCCGCGACCGCGCCGCCGATATTGGTCTCGTCACCGATCAGCATATTGCTGGCAAAGGCGGTCTCGGTTCCGTCCATGTCGCCGCCATAGAGCGTGTCGTCGCCCTTGCCGCCGGTCAGGTCGTCGTCGCCGAGGCCACCGATGAAGAGGTCGCTACCGAACGTCCCGGTTGAGGTGGGCGCGGTCAGATCGGTGCCTCCGGTCGTGTCGTCGTCGCCGGCCTTCCCCTCGATATAGGAGAAGTTGTAGTCCGAGGTGCCGAGGTCCACGATGTCGCCCATGGCGCTGGATGTGACCAGCTGGATCGTGACTGTCCCTGTGTCGGTGCCGCCATTGCCGTCCGAAACCGTGTAGCCCAGAACAAGATCCGGACCCACGGCACCAGGGGTGGTCAGCGTAAACGAGACAATGTCGGCACCGACCATGTTGGGCGTGACCGACCATCCTGCCGGCAGGCTGGATGTGTCGATTCCGGCCACGCTCAGGGTATCGCCGTCCGAGTCGGTGTCGTTCTGCAACAGCCACGCGGCCGGGATCTCGGCCGTGGTGGCGATCGAGGCGATGATCACGTCATCGCCCGCGACCGGATCGGCGTTCATGCTGTCATCCATGCCGTTGATGGTGATGTCCACATCGGCCATACCGGTGCCGTCGATCGAGGTGACGAGAAAACTCTCCATCAGCACCTGGCCCGTGTTCAGCGCCTGAACCATCGGATTGTTGTTGTCGAGCTGGTAGGTCCAGTTGCCGCCGGAATCGATCGAGAACATGCCGAACTGGCCGGCGACATTGGTCTGGGCGATGACGCCAGATTCGCCGTTATCGATGTCGGAAACAGTGACCGTTCCGCCAGTGACCAGCGTGTCATCCTCGGTGACCGAGCCGCTGTCGCCTGTGATCTGCCCGGCATCATTGGCGCCCGTCACCGTGACGGTGACCGTCGCGGTGCCCGAGACCGCGCCATGGGCGTCGGTCGCCTGGTAGGTCACGGTGACCTCGCGCATCTCGCCCTCGGCCAGGTCTTGGAAGTCGGTTTCCGGATCGAAGTCCAGCATGTTGCCATTGATCATGGCCGAGCCCTCGGCGGGGCCCGCGACGATGGCATAGGTCAGGCTGGCGTTGTCATCATCACTGTCCACGTCATCGCCCGCCAGCATGATACTGGAAACGGGCCCGTCCTCATCCGCCCCGCCGCTGACATTGGCGACGGTGGGCGCATCGTTGGTGCCGGTTACGGTAACCGTGACCGTGGCGGTGCCGGAGATGGCGCCGTGCGCGTCATTGGCCTGGTAAGTAATTGTGACGTCGCGGGTTTCACCCTCGGCCAGGTCCTGGAAGCCGGCGCCCGGATCGAAGGTCAGCATGTAGCCGCTGATTGAGGCGGAGCCCTCGGCGGGACCGGAGACGATCGAGTAGGCCAGGCTGGCATTATCGTCGTCGCTGTCGACGTCGTCTCCGGCCAGCATGATCTGGACCGCGCCGCCGTCTTCATCCGCGCCACCGCTCACATTCGTGACGGTGGGTACGTCATTGGTGCCGGTCACGGTGACCGTGACGGTGGCGGTGCCAGAGGTGGCGCCGTGCGCATCGGTCGCCTGATAGGTGATCGTGACCTCGCGGGTCTCGCCTTCGGCAAGGTCCTGGAAGTCAGTTCCCGGATCGAATTCCAGCATATTGCCGCTGATCGAGGCGGAGCCCTCGGTGGGAACGGAGACGATGGAATAGGTCAGCGTGCCGTTATCGTCATCCGCATCGACATCGTCACCGGCCAGCATGATCTGAACCGGGCTGCCGTCCTCGTCGGCCGAGCCGAAAACATCGGCGACGGTCGGGGGCGTATTGCCGCCGGCATCGTCCTGGCCTTCAATCTCGACGGTTACGGTCGCGGTGCTGATCGCGCCCTTGCCCAGCCGGATCGTGTAGGTGAAGGAGTCGGTCGCGGTCTCGCCCGTGGCCAGGCCGTCGAAGGCGCCGTTTGTGTCGTAAACAATCTTGCGGCCCTCGATCTTGATGCGGGCGCCGCTCGGCAGGTCGATCCATTCGCCGGGTTTGGTCTTGTTCGTCGGGTCGTCCTGATCGATCGAGAACAATTTCTTGGCACGGCCGCCGCGGTCGTTGGCCATCACATTGATCGAGACGCTTTCATCCTCGGTCACCTGCGCGTCGTCATCGCGCGCCTGGGGCAGCTTCTTGGCGAGCTTCCTAAAGATCTCCCACTTGAACGGTCGTCTGCATGAAAAGCGCATCTGATCACCCTCGGTTTCGCCCACGGCCGGGCCGCGAACGTGCTCCCATGAATGACCCGTGAGACTCGGGTCAAACCACACCCGCGCGCGTCATCGCCACCCAATAGGCGAGCGCACTCGGTAACCGAACTCTTGGTTAGAAAACCCACACAACCAGCGGGGCGGAGTATAGCAGCATCAAGGTGAACGAATCCTCTTTAATCGTTGATTGATATACGAATTTAAACTTTTCGAGTTGTCGGAATAGGGTGCCGGGAACCCGATAAGTTGCATATGTGCCGGAATGTGCCGCGAACGGTTTCGGCCGAAAACGAACCGGCTTTCGCGGTCCGTTCGGGCGTGAAACGAACAGGATCGGTTGAGACGAATCGCCCGGATTCGCGTCCGCGGTCGGAGGCCTATCCGGACCCTGGCACGGCCTGGTAGTCGGCTTCGGCGACCGGCTCCATCCAATCCGCCTGCACGCCGTCCAACGCCTCTTGGAAAGCAATGTGGACCATGCCGTGATCAAGCGCGGCGCCATGCCAGTGGCGCTCGCCCGGGGCGAACCAGACGGTGTCGCCGGCGCGCACCTCGCGCACCGGGCCGCCCTCGGCCTGGACCCGGCCCACGCCAGCGACGATATGGATCGTCTGACCCAGCGGATGGGTATGCCAATTGGTCCGCGCGCCGGGCGCGAAGCTGACCCTCAGCGAGCGCACGCGGGCGGGCTCGGGTGCCTCGATTACCGGATCCATCCAAACCTCACCGGTGAACCACTTCTCCGGCGCGCGGCGGCTGGGGCGGTCGGTCTCGCAAAAGATGTCCATGGGTTGCTCCTCATGCGGGGGCAGGGGCCTTGGGCCAGACCCGCCCGATCAGTAACCAGAAGGCAATCGCCAAATTCAGCAAGTTCCAGGCGATCCCGTTCACGAAGGCCATGCGGTAGGAACCGGTCAGGTCGTAGATCTCGCCCGACAGCCACCCTCCCAAAGCCATGCCGCCTACCGTGGCCATCAGCACCATCGAGACCCGCCATCCGGCCTCGCGCGCCGGGAAATAGTCGCGCACGATCAGCGCGTAGCTGGGGACGATCCCGCCTTGGGCAAGACCGAAGAGCGCCGAGACCACATAGAGCGAGGTGAGCCCGTCGAAGGGCAGATACAGGAACAGCGCCAGGCATTGCAGCGCCGAACCCAACAGAAGCGTGCCGACGCCGCCAATCCGGTCGGCGATCAGGCCCGATGCCAGGCGGCTGACCACTCCGGTCCCCAGCATGATCGACAGCATCTCGGCCCCCCGGGCCGGGCCGAAGCCCAGATCGGCGCTGTAGGCGACGATATGGACCTGGGGCATGGACATGGCCACGCAACAGGCGATGCCGGCCGCCACCAGCAGAACCTGCAGCCGGGCGGGCGAGGTGGGCATCGCGGCCGGGCGTGCAGTTATCGGGGTGGCGCCCGCGTCCACTACCGTCCGGCCCCTCAGCGCCAGGATCAGCGGCAGCATGGCGACCGCGCAAAAAGCTCCGGTCAGCATGAAGGCCTGTCGCCAGCCGACCTCGGCCACCGCCCATTGCAGAATCGGAGGCCAGACCGTGCCCGCCAGGTAGTTGCCGCTGGCGACGATCGCGACCGCGATGCCGCGCCGGCGCAGGAACCAGTGCGAAACCTCGGCCACCAGCGGCCCGAAGGTGGTCGACGCGCCCAGCATCCCGATCAGCAGCGCGTGCGCGAGGATGAAATGGAGATAGCTCTGCGCACTGGCCGCCGCAAAATAGCCGGTCCCCAGCGTCACCGCCGAAATCACCAGGGGCAGGGCGATGCCGAACCGGTCCGCTACCCGGCCCATCATCACGCCGCCGACCGCGAAGGCGACCATGGTGGCGGTGAAGGGTATTGACGCGCCGCCGCGGTCGACCCCGAACTCGGCCTGGATCACCGGCAGCACGACGACCGAGGACCAGAGCCCGACGCCCGCGATTGTGCTGAGGGCCAACGCCACGGAAAGCAGTAGCCACGCATCACGGCTGTCAGGGGCGAAGCTGTGACCGGTCATGGGTGGATGGCTTCCGTCATCGGGCCGAGTATCCCGGGATTCCGCAGAAAGCCAAGGCGGGGTTTGGCCCTGGCTGCGGCACCCCGGGAATCCGGCCCGCACGGGGGTTGACTGGGCGCGCCAAGAAGCGCGACAAGCGGCGTGAGCGACTAGGTGGCCGTGCCATGGGCCGGCCCCAGGATACGGTTCCGGAGGGAGGAATAGATGACCACCGAACTCACCCATTTCATTGGCGGCAAGCACGTGCAGGGCACCTCCGGGCGTTATTCGGATGTCTTCAACCCGGCGACCGGCGAGGTGCAGGCGAAATGCCCCTTGGCAAGCGCCGAGGAGGTCCGCGCGGCGGTCGAAAACGCGATGGCGGCCCAGCCCGCTTGGGCAGCCCAGAACCCCCAGCGGCGGGCGCGGGTGATGATGGAGTTCGTGCGGCTTCTGCATCGCGACATGGACAAGCTGGCCGAGGCCCTCAGCCGCGAGCACGGTAAGACCATCCCGGACGCCAAGGGCGATGTGCAGCGCGGGCTGGAAGTGGCCGAGTACTGCATCGGCGCGCCGCAGATGCTGAAAGGCGAATACACCGAGAGCGCGGGGCCGGGGATCGACATGTATTCCATGCGCCAGCCCCTGGGCGTGGCCGCCGGGATCACCCCCTTCAATTTCCCAGCCATGATCCCGATGTGGAAGTTCTGCCCGGCGCTGGTCTGCGGCAACGCCTTTATCCTGAAGCCTTCGGAGCGTGACCCCTCGGTGCCGTTGATGCTGGCCGAGCTGCTGATTGAGGCGGGGCTGCCCGAAGGTGTGCTGAACGTGATCAACGGAGACAAGGTGGCGGTCGACGCGATCCTGGATGATCCGGATATCGGTGGCATCGGCTTCGTCGGCTCGACCCCGATCGCGCAATATGTCTATTCGCGCGGCACCGCCAGCGGCAAGCGGGTGCAGTGCTTCGGCGGTGCAAAGAACCACATGATTGTCATGCCGGATGCCGACATGGACCAAGTGGTCGACGCGCTGGTGGGTTCCGCCTATGGCGCGGCGGGTGAACGCTGCATGGCGGTCTCGGTTGCGGTGCCTGTGGGTGACGACACCGCCGACCGGATGATCGACAAGCTGGCGCCGAGGGTCGAGAGCCTGAAGATCGGCCCCTATACCGCTGGAAACGATGTGGATTTCGGGCCGCTGGTGACCCGCGAGGCCCATAACCGGGTCAAGGGTCTGATCGACTCGGGCGTCGAGCAGGGCGCCAAGCTGGTGGTCGACGGGCGCGACTTCAAGATGCAGGGTTACGAGGACGGCAACTTCATCGGCGGCTGCCTGTTCGACAACGTCACCACCGACATGGAGATCTACAAGCAGGAGATCTTCGGACCCGTCCTGAGTACCGTGCGCGCCTCGTCCTACGAGGAAGCGATCGGCATGGCGATCGACCACGAATACGGCAACGGCACCGCGATCTTCACCCGCGACGGCGATACGGCGCGCGACTTCGCGGCCCGGATCAATATCGGGATGGTCGGCATCAACGTGCCGATCCCGGTGCCGCTAGCCTATCACACCTTCGGCGGCTGGAAGAAATCGGTCTTCGGCGATCTCAACCAGCACGGGCCGGACGCCTTCCGGTTCTACACCCGGACCAAGACCGTGACGGCGCGGTGGCCGAGCGGCGTGAAGGAAGGCGCGGATTTCTCGATCCCGGTGATGGAGTAGGGTGACGGCGCGGTGTCCCGGACTTGCCCCGGAACCTCGCGGGTTTCCGCCGAGCATCGAGGCCCCGGCTCAGAGGGCGGGGGATTGGTAGGGTGGGGTTTCACCCCACCATTGCGCGCAATGATTGGTGGGTTGAAAACCCACCCTACGGACCGGCACCTGCCACCCGAAACACCTCCACCGGCGCCTGGATGCCCTTCAGACTCAGCTCGCCCGTGCTCTCGGCGCTGAATTCGTCCTCGACGGCGGCAAAGGCGCGGGGGCTGAGCAGGATTTCGCCGTCCTCCGCCTCGTCGCAGAGCCGCGCGG
This sequence comes from Paracoccaceae bacterium, assembly GCA_029862205.1. Classification (GTDB taxonomy): domain Bacteria; phylum Pseudomonadota; class Alphaproteobacteria; order Rhodobacterales; family Rhodobacteraceae; genus Thermohalobaculum. The sequence continues at coordinate 23,020 of JAOTXT010000055.1, read as the reverse complement.
CCAGGTTCACCGCGGTGCCCGACGCTGTGTAGTCGTAGCGGCCCTCGGACCCGACCATGCCCACGGTCGCGTAACCCAGAGAGATGCCGACACCGAAGCCCAGCCGGTGGCCAAGCCGTTTCCAGCCGCGGCAAAGCTCCGCCATCCGGTCCCGCATCGCCATGGCAAGGCGCAGCGCGTCGCCTGCGGGGTCGTCGCAGGGCAGAGGGTCGTTGAACAGCACCATGATCCCGTCGCCGATGCGGTGATCGACCCCGGCGCCCCGCGCGGCGATCAGCTTGCCCATCTCCTCGTGATAGGTCTGCAGCACCTCGATCGTCTCCTCGGGCTCCGCGGTTTCGCAGAACGCGGTAAACCCGCGGATGTCGCAGAAGAGGATGCCCAGAAGCGCCCGGTGGCTCGACAGCATCTTGTCGTCACCCGAGGACACCACCGCATCCGCCACTGCTGGCGAAAGGAACCGCTTCAGCCGCCCCATCCGCTCGATCTCGCACACCTGCTCCTCGACCCGGGCCTCGAGGCCTTCGTTCAGCGCCTGTATCTCGGCCGTGCGCGCCTGTAGTGCTCTGAATTGCTTGACGTTCTCGACGGCGATTGCCGCTTGGGCGGCGAAACTCTCCGCCAGGGTGACGTCGTCATCCAAGAAAGGCGCGACCTCTCGGCGATAGAGGATAATGGCACCGATTCCCTGGCCACCGCTGATCAGAGGCACGGCAAGGATGCTGCGGGCGCCCTCGTTCTCGACCATCGCAACACGATTAGGTTCGCGATTTCGGTAAAGCTCGTCATCGGCGATATCGTCCATACGGATGACCTTGCACTCGGTGATGGCACGCACGAGGGCTAGCTTTGAGTCATCGAGCGGGACACTTAATCCGTCGAGGTCAGCCGCAAACTTGGGACGAGTTCCCCGATGCGCCGGGACAGTAACTTGGGTTCGCTCCTCGTTCGCTATGGAGAGGTATGCGAGCGGCGCGTTGCAGAGACGTGCCGCACTCTCCAGAATTGCGTCAAATACAGGCTTTTCGTCGTCCCGGCTCTGGCTGATGACCTCCAGGATCTCCCGTGTCGCTGCCTCGCGTTCCAGCCGGGTCTGCAGCTCGCGGAACTGGCGCACGTTCTCGATGGCGATAACGGCCTGGGCGGCGAAGGTCTCGACCAGGGCGATTTGTTGCGGATCGAAGAGCTCCACCTCGCGGCGGTAGAGCGCGATGCAGCCCAGACAATCGCCGCCACGCATCATTGGGACCACGAGAAACGTCCGGATACCCTCCTCATCGACGGACTTTCGGCGTATGGGGTCTCCCTGCCGGTAAAGCTCGGTGTCGGCGAGGTCTTCGAAATGGACCACGCGCTTTTCGAGCACCGCCTGGACCGGTGCATTTGCGCTGTCGAGGGGCCACTCGGTGCCGCCGGCTTCGAAAGCATTCAGAGGCATTCCCCAATGGGCCGCCAGGGCGAGCCGCGGGCCGGTCTCGTCGAGGATGTTCAGGCTGGCCATCGGCGCGCCGCAGAGCCGGGCGGCGTTCGCGAGGATAACGTCGAAGACCGGCTTTTCGTCGTCGCGCGAGCGGTTGATGACTTCGAGAATTTCCCTCGTCGCCGCTTCGCGCAGGCGCGCGGCGTTCAGTGACGGATCGACGTCATCCACGCTTTCGCTTGCCGTTACCAACTTACCATCCGCTTGAAGGGCCTCGACGCCGGGGAGCCTAGCCGCTCGGCCAATGGCGTTCCAGTCCAAGAAACGCGGGCGGATGCACCAGCCGGGCGAGTCGCATTCGCGCCGCGCTGGGCCGGGCTTTCCCGCAAGGCGGATCGCGCCCACCGCTGCTTCAACCGATCCGGGAAGGTCTTGGCGGTATTTGCAGAATCTTAACGGTTTCCGGGCCTTGTTGGCTTGTTGGCCGAGCGGTTCGCCCGTATCCTGGATGCAAGCTTTCCGAGCAGTTCGATTTCCCAAAGTTGGGTTCCCGAGGCAGGGCTTATCAGGCGTTCGACGCAAGGCGTGCGTGCGGGTCGCCTACAGCGTTCATTCATTTGTGACATGGCGGCCCCTCGCAACAGCGATGGAGGACGAGATGGTGTCACGACTGCTGCTTGCATTGGGCATGTTTCTGCTTGTCTCGACATTGCCCGGAACCGGCGCTGCGCAGATGATGTGTGGTGATCGCGACACTATTGTCGCGCGCCTTGCCGCCCAGTTCGGCGAGGTCCAGCAGGACCGGACCCCGGCCAGTCAGAATGCTTCCTACGAGCTCTTCGGCTCGAAGGCCACGGGCACCTGGACCATGCTCTTGAGCGGGCCGCGCGGCAAGAGCTGCATCGTCTCGGCAGGCGAGAGCAGCGGGCGGGCCAAACCGTCGCCCCTCGCGCGCGATGGATGGCCGCGGCCGGGCGCGCTGCTGGTCAGATAGAACGGATGACTTGGATCCTTGTCGTCACGCGAGGCGCTTGACGGCTATTGCGCGTCGACGATTGCGCGCGCGACAAGCCGCGCGCCGTGGATCGACATGTGGTGGTCGTCGAAATAAAGGGCCTGCCCATCTTTTGCGGCAAAGCACCGGTCTTCGTCGCAGAACAGATTTGCCGGATCGACAATCGTGACCGCGTCGGGTACCTGATCCAGCCACTCGCTGATCAACCGAGTGCGCCGTTGCCAGCGCACGCGCGCGAGCCCTACCAGTCCAGCCCCCGAGCCGCCCGCACCATCACCGAAGACAATCCGGCTCACAGGCGACTCGAGCCAAGGCGCCTGCAAGACCAGCGTCACGCGTTTTCCGCCGGCCACCAATGTCTCGAGCGTTTCAATGTAGGCGCGCCAATATTCGTCGCCCCGCTCGTCCTCGATACGCCCAACGATTGCATAGGTCACGGCGACGTTCTTGATTGCCGGGTTCGAGCGAATTTGATCAAGCGAGTCCTTGGTCCAAGCCGCGCAGGGATCATCCTCGGTCGGAAAACCCAGTCTGGGGCCGCAATCGCTGAAGGAATAATGCGTCAGCCCGTCGCCACGTTCGCCTAGAGCTTCAGCGAGGGCAAAGGCGAGCTCGACCGCATGACTGTCGCCGAACACTGCCCAGGAGCCGCCGGTCTTGGGATAGGCACAAGCCTTGAAGGGTGCGGTATACGTCGCCGCTTTGCCGTGGCAGGCGTCGCGCTTCGGGCTCGGCTCCATCGTTGCGAATAGGGCCGACTGTGATGGGCTCATCCGCTCGGGCAAACCCGAACTCATATGGCCGGCTACACCGGCGCCGACAATGACGAACGAAACGGCGAACGAATAACCAAAGATCTGCCGTCTGGACAGCCGGGCCCGGTCACGGAACGGGCGTTCGACGAAGCGCCAGCTAAGATAGGCGATCGGCACGGCCAACGCGGCGAGAAGGAGCTTTAGTCCAAGGTTTGTCTCGACCAGCGCCTGATGGCGCGCGAAGGCGATCAGCGGGAAGTGCCAGAGATAGAGGCTGTAGCTGATCAGTCCAAAGCCAACCACAGCCCGGTTGCTGAGCAGGCGAAACGCAAGGGTGCCCTCGGTCGCGAAAAGGATCACCAATGCGGTGCCGACGGTTGGAGCCAGCGCGAAGGCGCCGGGGAAGGGGGTGCTCTTGTCGTATAGAAAGATCGCCGCCAGGATCAGCCCAATGCCCGCCAGCGCAAGCGGCTCGTTGCCACGCACCCGATCGCTTCGGGTCAGATACAACGCGACGATGGCGCCCAGCATCAACTCCCACGCACGTGTCGGGAGCAGGTAGAAGGTCGCGGTCGGCATTCTCGCCGACCCCCACTGCGCCAACGCGAAACTGACCCCCAGGATCGTCAGGATGACCGCACCGGTGACTTTTCTCTTCGCTGCTGAAAGGGCTGCCAAAAGCAGTGGGAAGAAAATGTAGAACTGCTCCTCGACTGCCAGGCTCCAGGTATGGAGCAGCGGCTTCAACTCGGAGGCCGTCTCGAAATACCCGGTCTCGCGCCAGAACAGGATGTTCGAGGAAAACGTTGTCGCTGCAACCATACTTTGGGCGAAATCGACCAAGTCCTTGGGCGGTAGCCAAATCAACGCGAACGGCACCGAGAACAGAATGACCGTGAACAGGGCCGGGAGGATCCGGCGCGCCCGCCGCTCATAGAAGTTGACGACGCTGAAGCGGCCGGCCGCTTGGTCGTTCAAGATCAGCGATGTGATCAGGTAGCCGCTTATCACGAAGAACACATCGACGCCGACGAAGCCCCCGCTGAACAACGCCAGGTCCGCATGGAATAGAACGACAGGCACGACGGCCAGCGCTCGCAAACCATCGATTTCTGAACGATATCGCATTGCCGGCACTCGCCCCATCATTCTCGGTGTGTGCTTGGAAATCAGATCTCGACAGTGTCGCCCGCCGCCAGGCGATTTGTGCCCAGTTCCAGGTGGAATCGCGCCTGGATGTCGAAGTCGATGCAGTGCATTGGCAGAAGGACGGGAACATTCTCGGTCTTGAACCAGGCAATGGTTTCCTCGACCGGCGGGTCCTCTTCCGCCATCAGGTGGAAGCCGCCGATCACCGCGTGAAGCCGCTGACCGGTCACCTCCTTCGCATAGGCCGAGATGTTGCAGATGCCCGCATGGGCGCAGCCCGAGACGACGACCGCGCCCGTCGAGGTGCAAAAGGCCAGGCCGGTGTCGTCGGGCATCGGGTCGTCCTTGTAGCGTCCGGCCTCGAATCCAGTGGTCCGCGGGATCTCGCCCAGGAAGAAAGCGCCCTCGGTGAATTCGACCGGCGCGCGGCTGGAGATCACGTCGAAGTCCCGGCGGATCGTGTCCTGGATCCTCAGATAGTCCTCGGGCGCCTCATCGTCGTCCTCGATCTCCGGAGGCGGTTCGAGCATGCGTGGGTGCAGCAGGATTTGCTTCGGATCGCGAAACGGGTGATCCAGCAGCCCGCGCGTATGATCGCGATGGATGTGCGACAGGGCCACGAAGTCGGTACCGTCGAGGTTGATCCCCGCCACATCGGCATTGAAGCGCCAAACATCCGACAGACCGGTGTCGAACAAAATTCGCTTGCCGCCATATTCGATGAAGGCGGAGAAACCCCATTCCGCACGCCAGGGCATGCCGGAGGCGGCATTTTCGCAAAGGAGGGTCAGGCGAAATTCACTCACTAGGGCCACCTGCGGAAGGCCAGCACCGCGTTCAGCCCGCCAAAGGCAAAGCTGTTCGAAAGCGCGCCATCGACCCGCGCCTCGCGTGCCTCGTTCGGCACCACGTCCAGGCCGATCTCCGGGTCGGTTTCCTCGTGGTTGATGGTGGGTGGCACCACCCCGTCGCGCAGAGCCATCAGGGTTGCCGCAGCCTCCAGCGCTCCTGCCGCTCCGATGCAATGGCCGTGCATGGATTTCGACGAGGAAACCAATACGCGCTTGGCGTCGGCGCCAAACACCGTGTGAATTGCCGCCGCCTCGGTCTTGTCGTTCATCGTGGTCGCGGTGCCGTGGGCGTTGATGTAGTCGACGTCACCGGGCGCCATCCGGGCATCGGCCAGGGCGTGCTTGATCGCCCTTGCCGAGCCGTCCACGTCGGGCGCGACGATATCGCCCGCATCCGCGGTCATGCCTGCGCCCACGATCTCGCCCAGGATCGTTGCGCCGCGGGTCTTGGCGCGCTCCAATTCCTCGAGGATCAGAATCGCCGCGCCTTCGCCGAGCACCATGCCGTTGCGGGTCTTCGAGAATGGCCGGCAGCCGTCTGCGGACATGACCCGCAACCCTTCCCAGGCCTTCATGCCGCCGAAGCAGAGCACCGACTCGGTGCCGCCCGTGACCGCAACATCCGAGCCGCCGAACCGCACCAACTGGAACGCTTGGGCGATGGCGTGGTTCGATGACGAGCAGGCGGTCGAGACCGACCAGGCCGGGCCCTTCAGCCCATAGGCCATCGAAATCTGGCTGACCGGGGCGTTTCCCATCAGACGCGGGATGATCAGCGGATGGACGCGGTTCTTCTTTTCCGCATAGACCGCGCGGTAATTGTCATCCAGCGTGTGCAGACCACCCATCGCCGTGCCGATGATGGTGGCGGTGCGCTTGCCCAGTGCCTCGTCGATTTCGATCCCGGCCTGATCAACGGCCTCGCGTGCGCAAACCAGCGCCATGGCGCTGACCCGGTCCAAGACGGAAAGCTCCTGGCGGTCGAAGAAATCGGCACCGTCGAAGCCCTTGGCTTCGGCCGCGATCTTGACCAGCAGACGTTCCGGGTCGATCCGGGTGACGGGCGCGATTCCGCAGCGGCCCTCGATCAGGCCCTGCTCATGCGCTTCCCGGCCGGTGCCCAGTGCCGAGATGACACCGAGCCCGGTGACGACGACGCGGCGCACTCAGCTAGCCCTTGGCCTTGGCCTTGGCGGCGAGCAGCGATTTCACGCCCTTCACAATGTTGCGGAAACTTGAGAGATCGAATTTCGAGCTCTTCGGCTCGTTGGCATTGTAGGGGACCGAGACGTCGAATGCCTCCTCGATGCCGAAGACCACTTCGATCACGGCCAGGCTGTCCAGGCCGAGGTCATCGAGCGTCGTCTCCGGATTGATGTTATCCGGGTCCAGCATTGCCTGTTCGGCAATGATTTCGGCGACGCGCTGACTGACTTGGTCGGTCATCGGGGCCTCCAACGAAAAATCCGCCATTTCTAGCAGATTCCCCTCGAACGGATAAAGCCCTGGCTTCCGGCGCGGCTTGCGCCTCTCACGCGGCCAGTTGCTTAATTTTCCAGGTCAACGCCGGCCTGAGCGAGGGCGGCCGCCACGTCGCGGTCACGGCGGTAGACATCAGCACGGAACTGATACACACCGTCGTCACCCTGCCAGGTGGTTCGGTAAGAAACGTAGACCGGGATTTTCTCGTCCAGTGTGACCCACTGCTCGCCGTTTTTCGAGCGCAGGTGATCATACGTTCCCACCGGATCGGCGTATTGCAGCGACAGCAGCGTGTGGGCAAAGCCGATCGGGTCCTGCAGGCGGACGCAGCCGTGGCTATAGGCCCGGCGGTCGCGGGCAAACAGCCGTCGCGACGGCGTGTCGTGCATGTAGATCGAGTACGGGTTCGGGAACAGGAACTTCACGTTGCCGAGCGCATTTCCGGCGCCTGGGCGCTGACGGATACGGCCCGGGAAGCTGCCCCGGGTGACCTGCGACCAGTCAATCTGGCTCGCCGGCAGGTCGGTGCCGAGAAGTTCCATATTATTGTCGGCCAGGTGGAACGGGTTCTTCTGCAACTCAGGCAGAATCTCTTCGCTGGCAATCGAGTAAGGCACGTTCCAGTATGGATTGACGACGATGTATTCCAGCTCGTCGATGAATTCCGGCGTCTGGTATTTGCGCGCCGACTTGCCGACCACGGCACGGGTCGCGAAGCGGGTCTCTCCGTTCTCCATCATCACCATCGTGAAGGCCGCGGTGTTGATAAAGATATGCCGGGCACCCAGGTCATAGTTCAGCCAGCGCATGCGCTCGAGGTTGACCGCCACCTGCTTGGCGCGCTCGGCGGCGCTGGTGTTGACGGCTGCGAGGGTCATGGGGCCCACAGCGCCATCGGTGTTGAGGCCATGACGCTCCTGAAAGCGGCGCACGGCGGCTTCCAGCGCCGCGTCGAAGACCATGGGATCCGAGACTGGCGCGGTGGCATCGTTCATGACTTCGCCGGTGGCCACGCGCTCCTCCGGTGCGAGGTCTCCGGTCGCGACCAGGCGCTCGCGCAACTCGGGGACCCGGGCCGAGCGGTCGCCCGGGCGCAAGGTCTTTCCCTTGGGAACCAACGGCCCCCAATCGCCACTCGCCGCGATCTGGCGCATCTCCGCATAGACGGCGACCAGGCGCGCATAGCTGGGATCGTTCGGCGCCAGGCTATTCAGGAAGGTGGACATGTCGGATGCCTCGGCGGCCGAGGCGAGCAGCTCCTCGGGCACTGGGCGGCGCGGTTTGACGTTGATCGACCGGTTCGCGCTACGCGGCTCGATCAACCCCGAAGAGAGGTCGCTGCCATAGGTCAGGAACAGGCGGGTCAGCGCCATCTCGAGCGCGGCGGCACCGGCTGGGTCGCCAGAGCGCGCGCTCTCAAGCCTCTCGCGAAGGGCTTCGGTCGCATAGCGCGCCGCGGGGAGGCCATGGGCGTCGGCGTTTTCGGCCCACGTGATCAGCGCCTCGGCGGCCTTCGTCGCCTTGCCTTTCTTCGAGAGCCAGAGAGGCTGGTAGGCATGGCTTTCGTAAAAGCTGCGGATGCCGGCTTCGGCACCGCGCGAGCCGAACTGGGTAGCCAATGCCTGGCCGAACGGCGTGTCAGGAGCGGCGACAACAATGGTCTCCGATTGCGACGACGTCTGCGCCCCTGCCGGGCCCACAAGGAGCGCCGACATAACAATGGCGGCGGCAGTTGCCACCTTTGGTCCGAGCGTGGTCATCGCGTCACCCCTGTTGCTCAAAATCTACACTTTCACAGCACTAAGCAGACCCAATAGCACGTCAGAACAATAATAGTCGTCAACGGCAGAATACGCGCCCGATTTTTTGGGCTTTCGTGTGAAATACGCCGCAATCAGCGGAATCGCTTACACATTAAGCTTAATTTCACAGGCCGGTAACAACCGCCGGTTCCGGAAAAGTTGCAGGGTTACAACTTTGCTACCGAATCACTTTGTGGCATATTCCGGGCGAAATTTCGGTCGCTGTAAGTGACAAAAGTCACAAAGTGCGATCAAGGGGCAGAGAGTGTGTGGGGATGACGTCTGAGAACGGGACGACACGGCGCGCCGTGTTGAGTGCATTGGGGGCGTGTGGGGTTTTGGTGGCGACGCCGGGTTTCGCGGCCTCGCCAGCGATCCTGTCTGGAGCTGGTGACTTCCGGAAATTGTCGCTGACCTGCCGCCGCACCGGCGAATGGCTGAATACGGTCTATTGGGTCGAGGGCGAGTATATCCCCGAGGCGCTGGAAGCGATCAGCCATCTGATGCGGGACTGGCGCGAGGATCTGGTCAAGCCGATCGATTCCCGGACCATTGACATCATGAGCGCGGCTCAGAAGTTGCTGGAAACGGACGAGGCGCTCCAGGTGGTCTCGGGCTTCCGTACCAAGAAGACCAACGCGCTGTTGCGCCGCCGCTCGCGGGGTGTCGCGCGCAACTCGTATCACATCAAGGGCATGGCCGTTGACGTGAAGATGCAGACCCGTTCGGTCGGTCAGGTCAGCGGCGCGGCGCGGGCGCTGAGCGCGGGCGGCGTCGGGAAATACCGCGGCTTCGTCCATATGGACTCAGGCCCCGTGCGCGACTGGGGCAGGCGGTAGGCACCGCTTCCTCAGGAAGAACGATTGGGCGGCGAAGGCCGCCCTTTCTGATTCAGGGGCGCACGGTCCCGTCGCCTTCGACCAGGTATTTGAAGCTGGTGAGCTGTTCCGCGCCAACAGGACCGCGGGCATGCATCTTGCCGGTGGCGATGCCAATCTCGGCACCCATGCCAAACTCACCGCCATCGGCGAACTGGGTCGAGGCATTGCGCATCAGGATCGCGCTGTCGAGCTCAGCGAAGAAATGGGCGGCGACCGCGTCGTCCTCGGTGAGGACCGCCTCGGTATGCTGCGAGCCATATGTGCGGATGTGCTCGATCGCATCGCCGACGCCGTCGACCACCCGGGCGGCGATGTCCATGTCCAGGTATTCGCGGCCCCAATCCTCGTCGGTTGCCGGCGTGATCCGGGGGTCAAGCCCCTGGGTCGTCCGGCAGCCATGGACCTTGACGCCCGCATCCAGAAGGTCGCGCAGAACCTGAGCGCCCAGATCGGTTGCGATCGCCCGGTCGATCAGCAGGCATTCCGCCGCGCCGCATATTCCGGTGCGCCGGGTCTTGGCGTTGAGCGTCACCGCGCGTGCTTTCTCCGGGTCGGCGGCCTTGTCCAGATAGATATGGCAGATGCCCTCCAGATGCGCGAAGACCGGGACCCGCGCTTCCGATTGCACCAGTCCGACCAGGCCTTTTCCGCCCCGGGGCACGATCACGTCGATATGGCTGGTCATGCGCAGCATCTCGGCCACCGCCGCACGGTCGCGGGTGGGTACGCGCTGGATTGCGTCCTCTGGCAGGTCGGCGGCGCTCAGACCCTGCTGCAGGCAGGCGTGGATCGCGCCCGACGAATGAAAGCTTTCGGACCCGCCGCGCAGGATCGAAGCATTGCCCGATTTGAGGCAGAGCCCGCCCGCATCGGCGGTGACGTTGGGGCGGCTCTCATAGATCACGCCGATGACGCCCAGCGGCGTGCGCACCCGCCGGATGTGGAGGCCCGAGGGCATGTCCCACTCGGCGATCACCGAGCCCACCGGGTCGTCCTGCGCCGCGACCGCGCGCAGGCCATCCGCCATCGCGCGGACCCGCTCGGGCGTCAGCCAAAGCCGGTCGAGCATCGCTTTCGTGAGGCCCTTCTCATGCCCGAACTCCATGTCTTGGGAATTGGCTTCGAGGATCGGGTCGCGATTGTCCAGGATCGCCGTGGCGGCACTCTCCAAAGCATCGCGTTTCGCCGCCGACGAGGCAGAGGCGAGCACGGCCGCCGCCGCGCGGGCGCGGGCGCCGATTGCCGCCATCATCTCGGCGATATCGCCTTCGACCGCCTTGTCCATCACATTCCCCAGATCACCATGTCGTCGCGGTGGGCCAGCGCGGCCCGGCCCGGGTAGCCCAGGATATCGGGAATTCTGTCGGATTTCTGCCCCGCGATCGCGCGCGCCTCGGCGGCGCTGTAGCCGGCCAGGGCGGCGCCCACCGTATCGCCGGTTTCAGTGACCACCGATACCGGGTCGCCCCGATGAAAGCGTCCATCCACACGGCGCACGCCCGCGGGCAAGAGCGACTTGCCCTGGCGGAGCGCCGTGACCGCGCCGGCGTCGACCACCAGCGCACCAACCGGTTTCATGCCTGCGATCCACTGTTTGCGCGCGGCGGCGGGCGTGTCCTTGGGCTGGAACCATGTGGCGCGCGCGCCGCTGATCAGGGCGCTGACCGGGCGGTCGACCGCGCCCTTCGTCAGCGCCAATGCGCAGCCTCCCTGCATCGCGGTCTGGGCGGCCAGCAGTTTGGTCTTCATGCCGCCCTTGGCGCCCGCCGTGCCGGTGCCGCCGGCCATCGCCTCGATCTCGGGCGTGATCTCGGTCACCTCGGGCAGGTGTTCCGCCTTTGCGTCATCGCGCGGATTGGCGGTGTATAGTCCGTCGACGTCCGACAGCATCACCAGCACGTCCGCGCCCGCCATCAGCGCCACCCGGGCGGCAAGGCGGTCATTGTCGCCATAGCGGATCTCGTCGGTCGCGACCGTGTCGTTTTCGTTGACCACCGGCACGACGCCCAGGCCGAGTAATGTCTCGAGCGTCGAACGCCCGTTCAGATAGCGCCGGCGGTTCTGGGTGTCGTCAAGGGTCATCAGCACCTGGGCGGTCTTCAGCCCGTGGGGCTCGAGCGCTTCCTCCCAGGCACGGGCCAGGCGGGTCTGGCCCACCGCGGCAGCCGCCTGGGCTTGCTCGAGCCGCAGGATCCCATCGCCCAGGCCCAATGACCGGCGCCCAAGCTCGATGGCGCCCGACGAGACGACGACCACATGCTGACCCGCCGCACGGCGTTCGGCCAAGTCGGTGGCAAGCCCGGCTAGCCAATCGGCATGGAGCGCGCCGCTCTCCGGCTCGACCAGCAGCGCCGAGCCCACCTTGACCACCATGCGCCGGGCGCGGGTCACGCGGTCCTTGGCCGTCACGGCGTCCACGTTTCGACCTTCGTCAGGGCCGCATTCTCGGCGGCGCGGGCTTCGTCGATCTCGGCCCTGAGCGCTCGGAGCACGGCTTTCACGCCCGCGCCCGTGGCGCCCGAGATCACATGCGTGACTGGCACGCCCTCGTCGCGCAGCAGGCTCGCCAGATCGTCGGCCTCGGTCCCGGCCAGGGCATCGGCCTTGTTCAAGGCGACGATCCGGGGCTTCTCATCCAGCCCATGGCCGTAAGCGGCAAGCTCGCGCTCAACCACCCGGTAGTCGCCCAGCACATCGTCCGAGGTGGCGTCGATCAGGTGCAGCAGGACCGCGCAGCGCTCGATATGGGCCAGGAACCGGTCGCCGACCCCGCGCCCTTCATGCGCCCCCTCGATCAGACCCGGAATATCGGCCATCACGAACTCGGTCTCGTCGATCCAGATCACGCCCAAGTTGGGATGCAGCGTGGTGAAGGGGTAGTCGGCGATCTTCGGCCGCGCGTTCGAGCAGGCGGCCAAAAATGTCGACTTGCCCGCATTCGGCAGGCCCACGAGCCCCGCATCCGCGATCAGCTTCAAGCGCAGCCAGATGGTTCGCTCGACGGCCGTTTGGCCCGGATTCGCCCGGCGCGGAGCCTGGTTGGTCGAGCTTTTGAAATGCAGGTTGCCCCAGCCGCCATTGCCGCCCTGCGCCAAGAGCGCGCGCTGGCCTTCCTCGGTCAAGTCGGCGATCAGCGTCTCGTTGTCCTCGTCCAGGATCTGGGTGCCGACGGGCACTCTCAGGATGACGTCGCGCCCGTTCTTGCCGGTGCGCTGACGCCCCATCCCGTGCTCGCCGTTCTGGGCCTTGAAGTGCTGTTGGTAGCGATAGTCGATCAGCGTGTTCAGACCCGGCACCGCTTCTGCCCAGATATCGCCACCCTTGCCGCCATCGCCCCCATCAGGGCCGCCGTATTCGATGTACTTCTCGCGCCGGAAACTGATACAGCCCGGGCCCCCGCTGCCCGAGCGGATATAGACCTTGGCCTGGTCGAGAAATTTCATTGCGGGCGGCCCTCCCCAGGGCGCAGTCTATGATCGCGGTCTAGCGCGCGGCGCCCGCGGCCTCAAGGCGGAAGACGCGCGCCGAGACGGTCTCGCCCCGGGCCACCGAAAAAACGCCGGTGCGCCCGATCTCGGCGAAACCGTTCTTTTTCAAGACCGCGGCCGAAGCGTCGTTGTCGAGGAACACTGCCGTTTCAATGGCGCCAAGCTGGCGATCCTGGAAAAGGTGATGCACCAGTGCATTGACCGCTTCGGTCGCGAAGCCGGCTCCCCAGTAGGGCTGTCCGACCCAGTATCCGAGCCCCGCCGGTCCTTCCCGGTAGCCGATGACGCCGATCAGTTCCTCGCCGCCCGAGGGGGTGGCGTCGATCACCCAGACATCCTCGGCGCGCCGACCATTGGCGGAGCCTTCGATAAACGCTTGCGCCGCGCCGGGCGGGTAGGGGTGAGGGATCGACGAGGTCATTCGCGCAACCCGCTTGTCCGAGGCGTGCAGCGTCAGCGGCCCCGCGTCCGAGGCGCGAAGCGGGCGCAGCAACAGCCGCTCGGTTTCAATTTTCTCAACCATGTCCGGCACTCCTTCTGAATTCGGTGCCTGAACGGGAAAGGGGACCGGCCCTTAAGCCGATCCCCCGATTTTTCCATCTCGTGAGGTCGGCTTACTCGGCAGCCTCCGGCGCGGGGACGACGCTGACGAAGGTGCGGCCTTTCAAGCCCTTGTGGAATTTCACGTTGCCCTCGACGGTCGCGAAGATCGTGTGATCCTTGCCCATGCCCACATTCTCGCCGGGCCACCACTTCGTGCCCCGCTGGCGGATCAGGATGTTGCCGGGGATCACGACCTCGCCGCCGTATTTCTTGACGCCCAAGCGCCGGCCGGCGCTATCGCGCCCGTTGCGGGAGGAACCGCCTGCTTTCTTATGTGCCATCCGATCCTCTCCTTATTCGTCCGACTTGGACTCGGCGGCGAAGTCCTTCGCCTGCTCGATCCAATTGTCGCGCTCGATCCGGCCCTTGAACGACAACTGGTCGTCCATATAGGCGATGTCCGAGGGGCCCCATTCGGCGATCTGCCAGAAATGGAAGACCCCGTTGGCATTCAGCTTTTCCACCAGCTTCGGCCCGACGCCGGAAATCTTGCGCAGATCATCCGCCTCGCCCTTGGGCGCGTCAAGCAGGTTGCCGGGCTTGGCCGCTGCCGCAGCCTCCTTTGCGGTGTCCTTCTCTGGCGCCGCAGCCTCGGCCTTCTTCGGTGCCGCCTTCTTGGGGACGGGCTTCTCTTCGACCGGCTTAGACGCCTTGGCCTTCGCCTTCGGCTTAGCGCCGCCGGTCAGGATATCGGTCACTCGCACCATGGTTAGGTGCTGGCGATGACCCCTGAGCCGCTTCGAGCCGTGCTTGCGCCGGCGTTTCTTGAAGCTGAGCACCTTGGGCGCCCGGAACTGGTCCAGGACCTCGGCCGTGACCATGGCGCCGTCGACCAACGGTGTGCCGACCGTGGGCGCGTCCCCGCCCAGCATCAGCACCTCATCGAACTCGATCGTGTCGCCTGTCGCGCCGGTCAGTTTCTCGACGGCGAATTCGTCGCCAGCCGCGACCCGGTATTGCTTGCCGCCGGTCTTGATGACTGCGAACATCGTTTCATTCCTTCGCTACCGCGTCCTTTGGCGTCCGGTCTAGGGAGCTTGATGGCCCGCCGGTCATGAGTTGGCAGGGCCGCCTCGGACAGCGCGCCCGGCATTCCGGGCGATCAATCACGCGCCACCTGGGACAAGCCCAGCGGCGGAGCGGCACTTATGATCATGGCCCAGGCGAAAGTCAAGCCTACCCGCGCCGGGCAAAAATGGCCGGCAGCGCGGTGCCGCAACCGCGCATCCGCGCGGCCTTTGAACCGCGCGATTTGACCCTTGCACAGGCCTGGCCGGGCGACTAGGTTCCGCCAACCCCGGGCGGCAGCCCAGACGCGGAGAGGTGCCGGAGTGGTCGAACGGGGCGGTCTCGAAAACCGTTGTACCCTTACGGGTACCGTGGGTTCGAATCCCACCCTCTCCGCCAGATTATCATTAATTTCTTATATATTTCGGATAGTTAACCGTATCGTCTTCGAATGGTCCCACCACACAACCCACCAATTGGTCATTCACAGGTGCTGTCAGACGAATGCGAACGAGTCTCAGTTTACCCGCGCCGGTCGGGTTTCAGGCGGTGCCAAGCTGACGCCACTTGGCAAGGGCGGCGGTTCGGTAGAGCTTGAAGATGTTCCGGCTGGAGAGGTTGCGTTCCTGGTTGAAGTGGTTGTGGACGGAGGAGTGGACAGCAGCGAAGATCTGAAGACTCCGCATCCGCCGGAACCGGAGCATTGATCGCTCTCGGCGTCGCAATGGTAGCTGTGAGTTTTCAACGCTGTTGTTCAGCCACCGGCCTGTCGACTGTAGCTCCGTCGCTCCCAGCTCCCGCAACGCGGCACGATACGATGGCAAGCGGTCGGTGACGATTTGCTCAGGCTGACCGTAGCGGCGCATCAATTTTCTGAGGAATTCCAGCGCTGCCATCGTGTTGCGGCGCTTGGGGACGACGGCGTCCAGCACTTCGCCCTCGTGATCGACGGCAGGCCAGAGGTAGTGCCGCTCGCCGTTGATCTTGACGAAGACCTCGTCGAGGTGCCACCTCCACCCTGAGAACGCCCGCATGTGATCGACGCGCTTCCGTCGGATCTCAGCGGCGAACATCGGGCCAAACCGGTTCCACCAGAACCTGACCGTCTCGTGGCTGATCTCGACACCGCGCTCATGGAGAAGGTCTTCGACATTCCTGAGCGAAAGCGGGAACCCGACATACATCATCTCCGCCAAACGGATGATCTCAGGCGAGGTCTTGAAATACCGGAACGGGTTCGGTTTGTTCATGCTGGGAGGGTAGGGAAGTCGGCCAATCGCCTCAAGTCGGCTTAATCTGACAGTCCCGCCTGGTGAAAGTCCGACACTCCATCAAAGGCGCGAGCGTCGGCTTCGGCGGCATTCAGGACACTTGAATGGGCGTTGAATGCGCACCGCCATCGCTTGGATCAATTGCGCGAGTAAGCGTTGACTTTCGACGTTCTTAGACCGGCATTCACCAGTGCCTCGGTCATCGTGACGCCGCAGGTGACGCCGTCAATTACGGGCAGTCCGAATTCCACAGACATTTTTGTCATCAGATCGGCCATGCCGGCGCAGCCGAGGACGATGGCTTCGGCGTGGTCCTCCGAGATGGCCCGTCGCACCTCATGGCGGATCGCGTCAGTAGTGGCTGGATCACCGTTTTCAAGCTCCAGCACCGGAATGTCGCTTGCACGCACTCCGGCACAGCGTTGCATCAGCCCGTAACGGCTGAGATTCGCCTCGAGACCCGGGACGGATCGTGAAAGAGTAGTGATGACGCTGAACTTGGCGGCGATCATACTCGCGGCGTGATAGGCGGCCTCGCCGATGCCGATCACCGGCACATCCAGCCTGCACCGCAGCGCATCGACGCCTGTATCGTCGAAGCAGGCCACAAGGACCGCATCGGCCTCGGGATGGCGCTCGACCTCGGCCAAAAGGCCGGGGATGCAAGTGGCGACATCGAGATAGCCCTGGATGCTGGCCGGACCCTCAGCGGGATTGGTGGCGATGATCTCGGTGTCGGGCCGCGCAACCGCGCGCGCCGCCGCGGCGATCTTGGCGGTCATCGAGGCCGTCGTGTTCGGGTTTACGACAAGCAGTTTCATCTCTCTCCCTCAGATATCCCCGCCGAGATAGGCGGCCTTGATACGGTCGTCGTTCAGCAGGTCCTTGGACTCGCCCTCGATCACCACGCTGCCGGTTGTCAGCGCATAAGCCCGGTTCGAGATCGAAAGCGCCATGCGCGAGTTCTGCTCGACGAGCAGCACCGACACGCCTTCGTCTCGGTTGATCGCCACGATGGAGCGTGCGATGTCCTGCACCAGCTTGGGCGCGATCCCGAGCGAGGGCTCATCGAGCAACAAAAGCCGGGGGCTGGCCATGAGCGCGCGGCCGATAACCAGCATCTGCTGCTCACCGCCCGACAATGTCCCCGCGGCCTGACCGAAGCGTTCCTTCAGCCGCGGGAAGCGCTCGAGGACGCCGTCCAGCGTCTGCCTAACCTCCAGCTTGTCGCTACGTGTGAACGCCCCCATCATCAGGTTGTCCTTGACCGACATGTAGGGGAAGACGCGCCGTCCCTCCGGCACCATGGCGATGCCGTGCGCAACGATGTCGGAGGCGGATTGGCCATCGATCCGCTCGCCCTCGAAGTGGACCGAGCCGCTGGCCAGCCGCGCCAGCCCTGTGATCGCCCGCAGGATCGAGGATTTCCCGGCTCCATTAGCCCCGATCAGCGCGACGGTTTCCCCCTTCTCCAGGTCGATCGAGACGCCTTTGAGCGCATAGACGTGATCGTAGTAGAGCTCGACATTCTTGAATTCCAACATCTTGCTCATGGCCTAGACCCCGATCTCGTCGTCGGCGCTGCCTAGATATGCCTCGATGACCTTCTCGTTGTTCTGGATCTGGGTTGGTGTGCCCTCGGCGATCATCTCGCCGAAATTCAGCACCACAATCCGGTCCGAGATGTTCATCACCGCGGGCATGTCATGTTCCACCAGCAGGACCGTGACGCCCCGGTCGTCGCGCACCTTCTTGACCAGGGCGACCATCTGCATGGTCTCGTCATGGTTCATCCCGGCGAAGGGCTCATCCAGAAGCAGGACCGTCGGATCGGTGGCCAGCCCGATGGCAATGCCGAGTGCGCGCAGATGGCCCTGGGGCAGGTTGGACGCCAGCTCGTTGCGGATATCGCCGAGACCGAGAAAATCGATCAGCTCGTCCGCATAGGCGCCGAAGGCTGCCACATCCGCTAGCGCCGTCTTCGAGCCCCAGAAATACCCCGCGAGCGAGGCCTTGGCCCGTAGGTGCTGTGCCACAATTACGCTTTCGCGCACGGTCATGGACTTGAAGATCGTGGTTTCCTGGAAGGTCCGCACGACCCCCTTTCGTGCCACGATATGGGGCTTGAGGTTGGAGATCCGCTCGCCCTTGAACAGCACCTCGCCCGAGGTCGTGGGCAGGAAGGACGAGATCATTTTGAAGAGCGTCGACTTGCCCGCGCCGTTGGGGCCGATCACCGACAGGATCTCGTTCTCGGCCACATCGAAGCTGATGTTGTGGTTGGCGGTCAGCCCGCCGAAGCGCTTGGTGACGGCCTTGACCTCCAGAAGCGCGCTCATTTGCCCGATCTCCGGAACATGTCGAGCCGGAGGCTCAGAAGCCCATTGGGAAGAACCAGCATCGCTGCGATCAGCAGGCTGGAATAAATCAGCAATTGGTATTTGCCGGACTCGAACAGCAAGTCCCAGCCAAAATAGAGCACCAGCGTGCCCAACATCGGGCCGAAGACATAGCCCAGACCGCCGAGGAAGCAGTTGAGCATAAAGTTCACGCTGTCGGTGACGACGAAGGTGGACGGGTAGACCGATTGCGCGATCGACCCGAACATCGCCCCGCCGATGCCGCCGAAAAACGACGAGATGGCAAAGACGACGATACGGATATAGGCGATGTTGATCCCGATAGAGGCGGCGAGCTCCTCGTTCTGCTGCATCGAGCGGCAGATATGACCCAGCCGCGAATTGACCAGCCGATACATCGCCGCGAAGGTCAGCACCATGAGAAAGCAGGCAGTGTAGTAGAAGGCGAGCCGCGAGTTCTCCATGCTGGCAAAGTCCGGCACGAGCGTTAGCCCGAAAATCGAGATCGCACCCGGCAGCGGGATCGAGGTAATCCCCTTGGCTCCATTGGTGATGGGAAGCGCCAGGGCCGTCAGGGTCACGACCTGGGTCAGTACCAGCGAGATCATCGCGAAATAGACGCCGCGCAGGCGCAGGATCGGTAGGCCGATCAGGACCGCGACGAAAGCGGCGAAGAGCCCGGCAATGGGTAGCGTCAGCCAGAAGGACATGCCCGCCTTGGTGACTAGGATGGCCGAGACATAGGCGCCGATCAGGGCGAAGGCGCCCTGACCGATATTGATCCGGCCGATATAGAACATCAGCCAGACCCCGGCGCTGGCGATCGAGAGCAGTGCGACCGAGGTCAGCGTGAAGTAGAAATCGGTACGGCCCGAAGCCGCGATCAGCGCCGGGACGGCGATGAAGATGGCGGCAAGAAAGACGCCGAGACCGATCCATTGTCCCATGGTCAACTTGAGCATCGCCCTAGCCCCACGGCTTGCCCATCAGCCCCTGCGGACGGATGGCGAGGAAGATCATCAACGAGACGAAGATCATCAGGTAGGTTATGTCGCCATATTGCGACAGGACAGCGAGGCCGATCGCCTCCATGAAGCCCAGGATGATCCCTCCAGCGATGGCCCCCGAGATCACGCCTGCGCCACCGATCATCACCATCATGAAGGCCTTGATCGAGGTCGGCCCGCCCATGCCCAGATTGATCCCGGTGATGGTGACCAGCAGCCCGCCGACGAGCCCTGCCAGCATCGCGCCAAGGGCAAAACCGATCATCGAGTAACGCTCGACGTTGACGCCCATCAACTGGGCCGCCGTGCGGTCCTGAGCCAGGGCGCGCAGGGCGCGGCCGGTCTTGGAATATTGCATGAAGAGGATGAAGGCGACGATGGACAGGATCGCCAGCACACAAATCAGGATGCGGTCGTAGGGCATGATCACCCGGAAATCCCAATTGAAGACGCCGTCGACGATTTTCGGCACGCCGCGCTGCTTCTCGCCGAAGACCAGAAGGATGACGGCATCGAAGAAAAACGCGAGCCCCGCGGCCAACAGCATGGTGCTTTCCTCACGCGCCGATCGCCGTATGACAGGGCCGAACAGGAACTTCTCAATCAGGGCGCCCACGACGGCAAGCGTCACGCAGGACATCGTGAGCGCCAGGACAAAGGGCAACCCAAGCTGGCCGTAGAACGTGTAGGTGACGAAGCCGCCCAGCACGTACATCTGCCCATGGGCAAAGTTCAGCACGTTCATCAGGGCGAAGATCAGCGTCAGTCCAAGCGCGATCATCGCGTATTGCGCGCCCAGATAGATCCCGTTCGCGAGAATCTGTTCCATCGGCTTCCTCTTGGGGAGAAGTGCCCCGGGCCGGATCTGGCCCGGGGACTTTCGCTATGACGGCAGCACGAGCGCCGTCAGGCCCGGGTCAGTCGACCTCGGCGACGAACAGCGTCTCGAACTTGCCGTCTTGGAAGACATTAACGACCAGCGGCACCGCCACTTGGCGCTTCTGCCCAAAGGAAGACGAGCCGACATATTTCAGCACCGCACCGCCCTTCATGTAGGGGTTGGGCGCCTCGAAACTGTCCATGGTCGTCTTGAACACTTCGACATCGTCAATCGCGGCGGGGTTCGCCTTGATCGTCTCGAGAATGTATTCCAGCGCATACACCTTGGTGTTCGACTCGTCGTTATACTCGCCAAACATCTTGGTGTAGCGGTCCACGAACTCGTTCATCATGTCCGAAGCGATCTCTGGGGTCGATGCACCGCCCACCGAGATGAAACCGTTGGCCAGATCTCCGGCACCTTCACTCAGTACGGTGGCGTCCTGCGCGGTTTCGGTGGAGATGATGCCCTGGAAGCCCAGCTCGCGGGCCGAGCGGATCAGCTGAGGAGCATTCGCCGGCGACACGCCCGATAGCACCAGCAGGTCGGGCCGGGTCCGCATAACCGGGGTCAGAACCGGGGTGAAGTCGGTGGTGTCGACCTGGTAGGTCACGTTCGACGATACGACTTCGAGCCCCAAAGCCTCGGCGGCGGCAACGCCGCCATCGCGCTGCGACAAGGGATCGGATTCGTTGGCCGCCACGAAGGCCACGGATTTCACACCCTTCTCGTCCTTGAGATATTTGTAGATCGCCGGGCCGGACTGATAGTTGGCGACCATGCCAAGAACCGCGTTGGAGGCTGGCGCGGTGTAAAGTGCCTTCGGGAAGGCGTAAGGGAAATACATGATCCCATTCGCTTCGGCCACCGGGCGCACCGCCGCCGCACCGTCATCGACGTTCGGACCCACCACATAGTGGATGCCCTCGTTGGCCATCTTTTCCATGCCCGCAATGGCGCGCTTGGGGTCTTTCTGGTCGTCGAAGGACACGATCTCGATGTCATAGGTGGTGCCACCGATCGTGTAACCGCCGGCCTCGTTGATCCAGGCGGCGCGGGTTTCCATCGAGCGCTGGTTCGAGATGCCCCACGCAGCGGCGGGCCCGCTCGTCACGCCGACAAAGCCGATCTTGAGAACTGGGTTCTGCGCCCAGGCGGCGCCGGCCTGCATCGTCGCGACCACCGCGGCCGCCAAGGATGCTTTCACGAGAGTTCTGCGTTTCATGATTTCTTCCCTTGTTGAAATCTGTCTCCGGCGACCACGCACCGGTTGATATGCCGAATCACGGGAGAACCGGGTCACGGCCCCCTGATTGACGAATTGTTAACAATCAATGTCAACGAAAATGTCTTGCGATGTCGACGATGAATCTGGTTATTGTCGAGGTGCCGATCACCGACCCGTTGATTGGACCCGAGCCAAACCTATGGCCAGATCTTGGCCAGACCTATGGAACGACGCCGAATGAGACAGGGGAACCTATCGACCGCAGGCGAGATGAACGCCGATCCGGACGAAAAGATAATCATCGACCGAATCTACTCGGCGGTCATGGAACAGCGATTGGCGCCACGCACCAAGCTCAGCGAAGCGGCGCTTTGTGAAAGTTTCGGCGTGGGCCGGATGCGTGTGCGCCGCTCGCTTCTGCTCCTGGCCAGTCAGGGCATCGTCGACCTGCATTCCAACCGCGGCGCCTATGTTGCTTGCCCCAGCGCGGCTGAGGCCGACGAAGTGTTCGAGGCCCGGATGATGATCGAGCCCGGGCTTGTGCGGGCAATGGCCGAAAACATTTCCGACGAGGTTATCAAGGGGTTGCGTCGGCATTTGAAGCGCGAAGACGCGGCGCGCAAAGAGCGGGAGCGGAGCGAGATCATCCGGTTGTCCGGCGAGTTCCATGTGGAATTGGCCAAGGGTCACGGCAACGCCGCCTTAACCAGATTTGTTCGCGAACTGGTCACCAGAACATCCTTGATCGTCGGTTTGTTTGGTGTGAACCGGGAGTCGACCTGTCCGGAAAACGACCACGGCCAGATTGTCGAGGCAATCGCCACCGGCGATGGCAACAAGGCAGCCAAGGCGGTGCGTGACCACCTGGTGCATATTCAAAACGGCCTGGATCTGACGAGCGTAAAAAACGAGCAGCCGGATCTCGCGCGCATTCTCGCCGGTTAGGAATTGGCCGGCACAACCAGGTTCAAGACGACCGACAATGCTCCGGCGTCCCATTCACAACCAAACCTAGAAACCGGAGGCGGCACCGGCGCTGTCAGACGAATGCGAACCGGTCTCAGTTTGCCCGCGCCGGTCGGGTTTCAGGCGGCACCAAGCTGACACCACTCAGCGAGGGCGGCGGTGCGGTTGAGGTTGAAGATGTCCCAGCTGGAGAGGCTGCGTTCCTGGTTGAAATGATTGTAGACGGAGAGTGGACGGCGGCGAACTTCTGCAAACTTCGCATCCGCCGGAACCGGAGCATCGCCCACTCTCGTCGTCGCAATGGCAGATGCGAGTTCTCGACCCGGTTGTTGAGCAAGCGGCCGGTTGCCTGCAGATCCGACGCGCCGAGCTCCCTCAATGCAGCCCGATACGACGGGAACCGGTCGGTGACGATCTGCTCAGGCTGACCGTATCGGCACATGAGTTTCCTGAGGAAATTCAATGCCGCCTTCTTATTCCGACGTTTGGTCACAACCGCCTCGAGGACTTCGCCTTCGCGATCGACCGCGCGCCAAAGATAATGCCGTTCGCCGTTGATCTTCATGAAGACCTCGTCGAGGTGCCATCGCCGGTTGGAAAATGCCCGCATACGATCGATGCGCTTGCGCCTGATCTCGGCCGCGAACATCGGGCCGAACCGGTTCCACCAGAACCTGACCGTCTCGTGGCTGACCTCGATCCCGCGCTCGTGCAGCAGATCTTCGACATTGACCTGCTCCCCTCATTCGCAGCCGGTTTGATGTTAATGATCGACTGGCTGAAGGAGGGTCGAGATGGCGCGGAAGAGGTATTCACCTGAAGAGATCATAGGCCGGCTTCGCGAGGCTGAGGTG
>JAOTXT010000002.1 GCA_029862205.1 Paracoccaceae bacterium | reverse complement strand
AACCGGCTGACCCGCGTCGATATCCTGCACGATGTGGGCAAGTCCCTGAACCCCGCCATCGATCTCGGCCAGGTCGAGGGTGGCTTCGTGCAAGGCGCCGGGTGGCTGACCACCGAGGAGCTTTGGTGGAACGAGAAGGGCGAGTTGAAGACCCACGCGCCGTCGACCTACAAGATCCCCGCCTGCTCGGACCGTCCGCCCGACATGCGGATCAATCTCTGGGCCAAGGGCATGAACCGCGAACTGACCATCCGCCGTTCGAAGGCGGTCGGCGAGCCGCCGCTAATGCTGGGAATCTCGGCCTTGCAGGCGATCTCGGACGCGGTGGCCGCAGCGGCGGACTACAAGACCTACCCGGCATTGGATGCCCCCGCGACGCCCGAGCGGGTGCTCGCCGCGGTCGAGCGGGTACGCGGCTGATGCGGATCGCCGATCTGGTCCGCGCGGTCGAAACCGAGGGCCAAGCGGTCTTTGTCATTGTTGCGGACGCACGTGGCTCGGTCCCCCGCGAGACGGGCGCCGGAATGGTTGTGACCCCGACCCACAGCCTCGGAACAATCGGTGGCGGCACGGTGGAGCACCGGGCCATCGAAGAGGCGCGGGGAATCATGGGGACGGGGTCTTCGGGCAACATTGTCCTCGACTTCCCGCTTGGCCCCGCACTGGATCAGTGCTGCGGGGGGAATATGCAGGTTGGCTTCGCAGTCTTCGGCGCGGAGGATCTGGAGCGGCTGAGCGCGGCTGG
The DNA here is from genome assembly GCA_029862205.1 of Paracoccaceae bacterium. Classification (GTDB taxonomy): domain Bacteria; phylum Pseudomonadota; class Alphaproteobacteria; order Rhodobacterales; family Rhodobacteraceae; genus Thermohalobaculum. The sequence continues at coordinate 116,207 of JAOTXT010000002.1, read as the reverse complement.
CGGCGTTCTGGAGCTCTGGAAAGGCGGACCGGTTTTCCGGGATCCGGCGGAGGCCAGGACCGTGCTGACCTACGGAGCGGGCCATGTGGGGACGGCGCTCGTCCACGCGCTGGCGCCATTGCCATTCCGGGTCCGCTGGATCGATGCGCGCCTCGACGCGTTTCCGCAGCAGGTGCCCCTAGGCGTCGAGACGGTCACAACCCCCCTGCCTGAAGCGCAGGCCAAAGCCGCGCCTGCCGACGCGCTGCACGTCGTCCTGACCCATAGCCACGCGCTGGACATGGAAATCGTCTCAGCCGTGATGGAGCGCGGCGATTTCGGTTATCTGGGCCTGATCGGGTCGGCAACCAAGCGGGCGCTCTTCCTGCGCCGCCTGCGCGAGCGCGGCATTGGCGAGACGCGCCTGGCGCGGCTCGTCTGCCCGATTGGACTGCCCGGCCTGAAGGACAAGCGCCCAACGGTGATCGCGGCGTCGGTTGCCGCCGAGCTTTTGCAGGTCGTTCAATCGACCACTCAGATTAGTCGGGAAAGTGCTTGAGATCATGAGTGAAACCACGATCTTTCGCGGGCCGTTGATGCGCTTTGCGGGCGACCCGTTCGAGATCGGCGCGGAGGCGGCGCTGATATACGACGAAGATAGCGCGTTGGCGGTCGAGAATGGACTCATCGCTGCAGTCGGCCCTGCGGAGACGATCATCGCGGCATATCCAGGCGCGGGCGTCTCCAGCGCCGGCGGGCTTATCGCGCCCGGGTTTGTCGATTGCCACATGCACTACCCGCAGACCGCGGTCATCGCTTCCTATGGTACCCAGCTTCTGGATTGGCTGAACACCTATACCTTTCCCGAGGAGGCCCGGTTCGGCGATCCGGACTACGCGGCCAAGGCGGCCCGGATCTATTTCGATCAGCAACTGATGAACGGCACCACGACCGCCTGCTCGTTCTGCACCATCCATCCCGCCAGCGTGGACGCCTATTTCGCCGAGGCGGCGCGGCGCGGGGTGCGCGCACTTGGCGGCAAGGTGATGATGGACCGGAACGCGCCCGAGAACCTGCGCGATACACCGCAGTCGGGCTACGACGACTCCAAGGCGCTGGCCGAGAAATGGCATGGCAAGGGCCGCGCGCAATACGCGGTCACGCCGCGCTTCGCTCCGACCTCGAGCCCGGAACAGCTTGAAGCCGCAGGCACCCTCTGGGCCGAGTTCCCGGATTGCGTGATGCAGACCCATCTCTCCGAGAACCATGCGGAAATCGCCTGGGTGGGCGAGCTTTTTCCCGACTGCCCGGATTACCTGGGGGTCTATGAGAAATTCGGCCTATTGGGCCGGGGCGCCCTCTTTGGACATGGCATCCACCTGACCCAGCGCGAGATCGACCGGCTGGCCGAGACCGGCGCCGGGATCGCCCATTGCCCGACGTCGAACCAGTTCCTGGGATCGGGCGAATGCGATGTCGCGGGACTGAGGGCCCGGAACGTGCCTCTCGGCCTGGCGACCGATGTGGGCGGCGGCACAAGCTTTTCGATGTTCCGCACGATGAAGGCGGCCTACGAGGTGGCCCAGCGCCGTGGCGTGTCGCTGAGCCCCGTGCACCTTTGGTGGCTCGCGACCGAAGGCGCGGCCAAGGCGCTGGGGATCGGCGGCAAGGTGGGCAACCTGGCCCCGGGGCTGGAAGCGGATGCGGTGGTCCTGAACCTGAGGTCGACACCCTTGATAACCCATCGCATGGAGCGCGCTCGGTCGATCTCCGAAGTCCTGTTCGCGCAGATTGTGCTCGCCGACGATCGGGCGGTTATGCAGACAATCTGCGGCGGCAAGACCGTCTATTGCCGCGAGGCCTGAGCGCCATGCGCGACCGGCTGCTGCATCCGCTCGGCTCTGGCAGCCTAGTCAACCTGGTCCGGCTGGTGGCGGCCTATGGTTGCGACCTGCGCTTTGCCCCTTGGCTGGTGCCGATCGGGCTGACCTCGATGCTGCGCCAACCGCTTGATTGGCTCGAGACGGCGCGCCACGGCGCCGCTATCGCCCGGCAACAGATCGACCCGCCGCCGATCTTCATCCTTGGCCATTGGCGCAGCGGCACGACCCACCTGCAAAACGTGATGAGCGCCGATCCGCAATTCGCACGGGTGACGCTCGCGCACGCGGCGATGCCGCGGGAATTCCTGTCGATGCCTTCTGGCATGACCGAAGGGCTCGGCCGGATGCTACCCCAGACCCGGCTGATGGACGATGTGCCGGTCGCGCCGGACGTGCCCTGAGAGGAGGAGATGGCGCTGACCAGCCTCGGCCGGCTCTCGTTCTACCATGTCTCGTTCTTTCCGCGGGCGATGGGCCAGATCTTCCGCGAGGCGGTGATGTTCGGCGGCGGCGATCCATCGCTGGTTACGGCCTGGCAGAGGCAATACCTGCACTTCCTCCGCAAGGTCCAATTGGTCCAGCCAGGGCGGCCGTTGCTGTTGAAAAACCCGGCCAATACGGCACGGATCACCCTCTTGCGCGAAATGTTTCCGGGCGCGCGCTTTGTCCACATCCACCGCGACCCGCTCCGCGTCTTTGCCTCGACCGTGCATCTTTACCTGAAAACCCAGACCGCCTGGGGCTTGCAGGCTGTGGACCGTGGGCGGATTGTTGACCATGTCTTGGAAACTTACCCGATGCTGATGGATGCCTATTTCGCGCAATCCCGCGATCTAGGTGAGGGCGAGCTGGTGGAGGTGCGTTTCCGCGATTTGCAACGCGACGCTCTGGGGACACTCCGTCATATCTATGACCGGATTGGGATCGGTGGCTTCGAGCAAGCGGAACCGTATTTCGCCAGCTATCTCCAGGCGCAGCAGGGTTATCGGAAGAACGTAATCCCCCTTGCCGAAGATGAGCGCAAAGCGGTCGAGGCGCACTGGGGCGCAATCATCGCTCGGCTCGGATATTATGACAGTGATTCCATATGATTGCCGGAGCGCGCTGATGAAGGATTTGATCGCCCGCCTGCCCAAGGCCGAGCTTCACCTGCATATCGAGGGCAGTTTCGAGCCCGAGCTGATGTTCGAGATCGCCCGGCGCAACAAGGTTGCGATCCCGTTCGGCAGCGTCGAGGAGATCCGGGCCGCCTACCGGTTCTCGAACCTGCAGGAATTCCTCGACATCTACTATCAGGGCATGAATGTGCTGCTGACCGAGGAGGACTTCTTCGACCTGACCCGGGCTTATCTGGACCGGTGCGCCGCCGACAATGTCACCCACGTGGAGATTTTCTTCGACCCGCAAGCGCATACGGGCCGGGGCGTACCGTTCGACGTTGTGGCCAGGGGGATCCTGGCGGGCCTCGAGGATGGCAAGCGCCGGTACGGGATCACCTGGCATCTGATCATGAGCTTCCTGCGCCACCTTAGCGAGGAGGACGGTTTCGCGACGCTCGCGCAAGCCGAGCCCTGGCTCGACCGGTTCGCCGGGATCGGGCTCGATTCCTCGGAAGTCGGCCATCCGCCGATGAAATTCGCGCGCCTCTTTCAGCGGTGCCGCGAGATGGGGCTCCAGCTTTGCTGCCACGCGGGCGAGGAAGGACCGCCCGAATATGTCGCCGAGGCGCTGGAGATCGGAATCGATCGGATGGATCACGGCAACCGGGCGATGGAGGATCCGCGCCTGGTGACCGAGATCATCCGGCGCGGGCTGACCCTGACCGTCTGCCCGCTCTCGAACACCGCGCTCAAGGTGATCGACCGGATGGAGCGGAGCCCGGTCAAGGCGATGCTGGAGGCCGGGATCGCCGTCACGGTCAATTCCGACGACCCGGCCTATTTCGGCGGCTACATGAACGCGAACTTCGAGGCGGTGGCCGATGCCCTGGCGCTGACCGAGGCTGACATCCGGCAACTTGCCCGGAACAGCTTCACGGGATCCTTCCTGCCCGAGGCCGAGAAGGCGCGTTGGGTGGAAGCGGTCGACAGCGCTTAAAGAGCCAACGCCTCTTCGATCACGGCCGTGAGCTCGGCGTCGTTCCATTTTTTCGGACCGACCGCGGGGCTGGGCCGCGCGGTGCGCGAGACCAAGCGGACCCGCCGCCCGAACGTCTCCTCCAGCCGCCGGTCGAGCCAGGCGAAGTATCCCATATTGGCGGGCTCCTCCTGAACCCAAACGATGTCGGCATCGCTTGGCACGGCCGCCGCGAGGGTTTCGCCGTCGAGCGGATAGAGCTGTTCGAGCCGCACCAGCGCGATGTCGTCGATCCCCCGCTCGCGCCGCGCGGCGTCGAGCGCATGGAAGATCTTCCCGGTGCAGAGGATGACCCGCCGCGCCCCGTCCATGGGCTCGCCGATCACGCACCGGAAGCCCGTGCCAAGAACCATTTCACCAAGCGCCGAGACGCATGCCGGATTGCGCAGCAGCGCCTTCGGCGCAAGGACCGCGAGCGGTTTGCGGAAAGGTTCGGCGACCTGGCGGCGCAGGGCGTGGTAGTAGTTGGCGGGTGTCGAGGGGTTCACGACCCGTATATTGCCCTTGGCGCAGGCGGCCAGCAGCCGCTCGGGCCTGCCGGTCACATGGTCTGGCCCGGCCCCGTCGAGCCCATGAGGCAGCAGCAGCACGAGCCCGCTCTCGAACAGCCACCGGTCCTCTCCCGCCACGATCAACTGGTCAAAGACCGGCTGGGCGACGTTCAGGAAATCGCCGAACTGCGCCTCCCAGATCACCAGGCGTTCACGGCTGGCGGTGCTGAGACCGTATTCGAAAGCCAGGATCGCGTTCTCGATCAGCGGCGCGTTGTAAAGCTCGGGTGGACGCGCCAGGCCGTGGAAGATTTCGTGCTGCGCCCCGGTCTCTTGGTCGAACAGCGCCAGATGCCGCTGCGTGAACGCGCCCCGCACACTATCCTGCCCGCCGAAACGAACCGGCACGCCTTCGTCCGCGAGGCTCGCCAGCGCCACGGCCTCGGCGGTCGCCCAGTCGATACCCTGGCCAGACTCGATGGCCTGCGCACGGGCCCGCAGGAAGCGGGCGACCTTTGGATGGAGCGCGAACCCCTCCGGCGCGGTCGTGATGTGTCGGCCGAGCCGCTTCAAGTCTTCGAGCGCAATGCCGGTCTCCACATCCGCGCACATACGCGCCTCGATGTCGCGGCTGACGCCTGCTGGCAAGTCCGGTCCGTTCGGCACCCAATTCTTCGCGCCCTCGAACGCCGCGGTCAGGTCCGCCTCGAACGCGGCGATATCCGGCATCGCGCCGGTCTGCTCGCCGTAGCGGGCCGAGAGCGCCGGCATCGCGTCGATGGCCTTATATTCCAGCGGCTGGGTAAAACGCGGCTCGTCGATTTCGTTGTGGCCCTTGCGGCGGTAGCAGAGCATGTCGACGACCACGTCCGCCCCGAACTTGGCCCGGTAGCCGGCGGCGACTTCGCCCGCGCGCATCAGGGCGTCCGGGTCATCTCCGTTCACATGCAGGACAGGCGCCTCGATCAGCTTGGCAATGTCGGAACAGCTTCTGGCGGTACGGCCGTCGCCCGGATCGGTGGTGAAGCCGATCTGGTTGTTCAAGATTAGATGCACCGTGCCGCCGATATGAAACGCGTCAAGGCCTGAGAGTTGGAAGACTTCCGCATTGATCCCCTGCCCCGCGATGGCGGCGTCGGTATGGAAGATGATCGGCAGGATCGCGTCACCGGTCCCGCGCGCGCGCCCCTGCATCATCGGTCCGACGACCGAGAGATGCGAGGGATGGGGCGAGACCCAGACCCGCGTCTCGCGCCCGGCGATCCGGGCGGTCGTCTCGAAACCCAGGTGATAGGGCACATCCGAGGAAACGCCCGCCTCGCGGGGCAGAGCGGCCGCGCTGCCCGCTTCGGCGATCAGCGGCACCAGGGGTTTGAAGAAGTTCAACCCAAGCTGCGTGAACCGGCCCCTGTGCATCCCCGCCGCAAAGATCGCCTCGGCACCGAGCGCCACGCCGGCCCGCATCACCGCATCGGTCAGCGCCAGATAGCCTTCGGCACCGCTGAGGCCGAAGGTTTTGACCCCGGGCATCCGCCGGCCCATGGCAGCTTCCAGATGCTCGCCCTTGGCGATCAGGGTCAGGGCCTGGGCGCGCACCTGGGGATCAGGCTCCCATGGCGCCTCTGCCCGGGCCGCCAGCCACTGGTAACGGGCGCGGTCCTGCACATGGCCGATCTCCCAGCCGATTGTGCCGCAATAGGCCCGGGCCAGAGGCGCGGCATCGGTGGCGTTCAGGCCCCATCGTTCAGGATCGAGCTCGGGGAATTGTTGACGTGCGGTCAGTCCCAGCGGGTCCAAATCGGCGGCCAGCCAACCCCAGCGCCGGTACGCCTCGGCCAGTCCGGCCAGGGCCCCGGGTTCGCACCGGTCGCCGAACAGGGCATCGAGCGCACCCGGGTCCCCTGCCCCCAGCGCGGTGCCACCAATCGGTTTCATCTCGCCCGCTTCGTCGCGCATTGTAGGCGCCATTTTACCGGTGACTGTCGGGCTGCACAGGACAAAGTGCCGTGAGGCCAGCGCAAATCTTCCCGCTGATATGGCCGGCCACGGTGCTTGCGCCCGCGAAGCACTGGTTCTATCCCCCGGGATACGCATCAAGGGAGATTCCGCATGGGCGCGCTTGACGGCATCAAGGTGATCGACCTGACCCGGGTTCTGGGCGGGCCCTTCGGAACCCAGTGGCTGGGCGATCACGGAGCGGACGTGATCAAGATCGAACCGCCGCATGGCGACGACGTGCGCGCCTGGGGCCCGCCCTTTGACGAGGAGGCGGGCGCGGCCTCCTACTTCCTGGGGGTCAACCGCAACAAGCGCGGCGCGGCGCTGGACCTGCGCATGGACGAGGGGCGCGAAGTGCTGCTGCGGCTTTTGGAGACCGCGGATGTGCTGATCGAGAACTTCAAGCCAGGCGGCATGGAGAAATGGGGGCTCGGCTACGAGGAGGTGCTGAAAGTCCGCTTCCCCCGCCTGATCCATTGCCGCATCTCGGGCTTCGGCGCCGACGGCCCCCATGGGGGCCTGCCGGGCTATGACGCGGTGGTGCAAGCGCAGGCCGGGATGATGAGCGTGAACGGCCCGGAGGGAGGCCCGGCGACCCGCCTCGGCATCCCCATCGTCGATATCGGAACTGGCATGGCGGCGGCCTTCGGCATCGCCATGGCGCTTTACGAACGGTCCCATTCGGGGCGGGGCCAATTTATCGACATGACCCTCTACGACACCGCCGTATCGCTGCTCTTCCCGCACGCCGCGAACTATTTTCTCAGCGGCAAGCACCCGACGATCACCGGCAACACCCATTCGAACCTTTCGCCCTATGACGTCTTCCCGACGAAGACCTGCAAGGTCTTCATCGCCGGTGGCAACGACACCCAGTTCCGGAAGATCTGCGAGACGATCGGCCGCGAAGATCTGATCGACGACCCGCGCTTCCGCAAGAACAAGGACCGGCTGGTCAACAAGCACGCGCTGCGCGCCGAGTTCGGCCCCTCGATGGCGGAATGGGATGGCGAGGACCTAGCTGCGGCGCTAATGCGCACGGGAGCGCCGGCCGGGCCCGTGCTCGAGACCCACGAAGTGGTCGCCCACCCCCACACGAGGCACCGCGAGATGACAGTGGATATCGACGGTTTCCGGACGCTGGGCAACCCGATCAAGATGAGCCGTACCCCTCCAAAAGCAGCGCGCCTTCGCCCGCCCCGGTTCGGCCAGGACACCCGCGCGGTGCTGGCCGAGGCGGGGTATTCGGAGACGGAGATCGAGAACCTGATCGCCTCGGGCGCCGCGCTCGACAAACTTCAGGCGTAAGTAATGGCCCAGACGATCGGCACTGGCGACCCAGCGACACTCGGCTTCGACCCAGCACGGCTCGCCCGGATCGCGGATTGGATGCAGCGCTATATCGACCAGGGCAAGATCCCCGGTGCACAGACCCTGATCGCCCGGCGCGGTCAGGTCGCCTATTGCGAATGCGCGGGCCAGCGAGACGTCGAGCGTGCCCTGCCCTGGCAGCGCGACACGATCGCCCGGTTCTACTCGATGACCAAGCCGATCACCTCGACCGCGCTAATGATGCTCTACGAGCAGGCGCTGGTCAGCCTGGATGATCCAGTCGACGCCTTTATCCCGGAATTCGCCGAGCGCCATGTGCTGTGGCCCGGCGCAAAGAGCATCACCGAGGTCGAGCCGGCCGAGACGCGCATGACGCTGCGCCACCTGATGACCCATACTTCCGGGCTCACCTACCGGTTTCAGCCTGGCCTGCTGGCCGAGACCTATCGCGAGACAGGGGTCGATTTCAGTGTTCGCGAGGGAAATCTCGCCGAGACGGTGAAACGGCTTGCCGCCCTGCCGCTGGGATTCGAGCCCGGCAGCCGCTGGAATTATTCGGTCTCGACCGACGTTCTGGGGCGCGTGGTCGAGGTGATCTCGGGCCAGCCGCTCGACCGGTTCTTTGCCGATCACATCCTGGGCCCGTTGGGCATGGGCGACACGTTCTTCGGTGTGCCCGAGGCAAAGCAGGACCGCCTGGGCGCTCACTACAACAGGACCGACGATGACGGCATGAAGCTGACCGAGGATGGCCCGGGGACCGGGTTCCGCGCCGACCGGGTTACCCAGTTCTCGGGTGGCGGCGGACTGCTCTCGACCGCCGACGATTACCTGCGCTTCGCCGAGATGCAGCGCCGTGGCGGCGAGTTGGACGGCGTTCGTATCCTTGGCCCGCGCACCATGCGCCTGATGGCCTCGAACCACCTGCCCGGCGATTTGGCCTCGATGGGCCAGAAGGTCTGGGCCGAGGTCTCGTTCGAGGGGATCGGCTTCGGGCTCGGCGGCTGGGTGATGCTGGACCCGGCCCGCGCCCAGACGCTCGGCAGCCCCGGCGATTTCGGCTGGGGCGGGATGGCGAGCACCGTCTATTGGGTCGACCCGGCCGAGGAGATGGTGGTGATCTTCCTGACCCAGCTCTCTCCGTCGTCCAGCTATCCGATCAGGAAGGAGCTGCGGGCGCTGGTCTATTCTGCGCTGACGGACTGATGTTCCCGGGCTTCACGACCGAGGATATCGAGACCTCCGGCGCCCTGTAAGGTGCGCGTTTGCACGCACCTTTGGCCGTTGCTTGAAACAATGCCCCGGACTTGATCCGGGGCCTCGCCGTTCATCGGAAACCATGGAGGTCCCGCATCGAGTGCGCGACATCGAGGTTCAGAGGGCCGCGCCAAACGCTTCCCACAACCGCCGGTTCACCGGATCGTCCGCCGCCCCGTATTCCGCGTGCCATTGCACGCCCAACGCAAAACCGGGCGCTTCGGCGACGCGGATGGCTTCCTGGGTTCCGTCCTCGGCCCAGCCCTCGGTGACGATCCGTCCTCCCTCCTCCAGGATACCCTGGCCGTGGAGCGAGTTGACCAGAACCTCTTCCGTGCCGAAAACCTCCGCGAAGACCCCGCTGGGCGTCACGCGCACGATGTGACGCGGCCGGTAGATCACCTCCGGGTCGGTCTCGCCCTTGGGCATCCGGTGGTTCATGCGGCCGGGCAGGTCGCGAATCTCCGGGTACAGGGTGCCACCGAACGCCACATTCATCTCCTGCATCCCGCGGCAGATGCCGAGCAGCGCCAGCCCGGCCTCGACCGCCGCATGGACCAGGGCGAGCGCCACGTCGTCGCGATCCTCGTCATAAGGTTCGTAGGCAGGCCCCGGTTCGTGGCCGAAACGGCGCGGGTGAACATTTGGCCGCGCCCCGGTCAGCACGATCCCGTCCAGGATCTCGATCAGGTGGCCAATATCTTGCGTGTCGGGCATGGCGGGGATGATCAGCGGCACCGCGCCGATGCTCGCGACCGCATCCATATATCGGAAGTTCACGCGCTGTCCCGGTGCGCCCGGCCCCTCGGTCTGAGCATTGCCGATGATCCCAACGGTCTTCCAGCGCATTTTCCCTCGCTTGGTTGCTCGGCGCAGCTTGAAGCGCCCGGGCGGCTCAGGCAAGCATGGGATCGCGACAGGCGGAGGACAGAATGATCGAGCATCTTCAAGAGCTGGTGAACGGCAACCCGGCCTTGGTGCACCGGGGCCGCTGGACCAATGCGGACATGCTGCTGGAGGTGGGCGACCGGGGCCATGTGGTTGCGATCCGCCAGGGCCGGATCGAGGCGGTTCGCCCCGTCGAAATGAATGTCTCGAAGTGGCACTTCGCGATCCGCGCCAGCACCGAGGCCTGGGCCGAGTTCTGGCAGCCGATGCCGAAACCGCGCCACCACGACCTGATCGCGCTGATCCGCGAGGGCAAGATGCGGTTCGAGGGCGACCTGGACCTGCTGATGGCCAATCTGCTGTACCTGAAGCTGGTGCTGGAAGCGCCGCGCAAGCTGGAGGGGACGGCATGAGCGTGGCTATTGAACCGATTACCGGGCGCTACATGCAAGTGGACATCCATGGGCGGCCCCATCGGCTGTACTGGGAGGAGGCGGGCAGCGGTATCCCGCTGCTCTGCCTGCACACCGCCGGGTCAGATGGCCGACAATATCGAGCGCTGATGAACGATCCTGCCGTCACGGACCGGTTCCGGGTCATCGCATTCGACATGCCCTGGCACGGAAAATCCTCGCCGCCTGAGGGATGGCAAGACGAAGAATATTTACTAACTACAGACGGTTATGTCGATTTGATAATGTCGGTGAGCCGGGCGCTGGAACTTGATCGCCCGGTTGTCATGGGCTGCTCGATCGGCGGGCGGGTGGTGCTGGAACTGGCCTGGCGTCATGCCGCGCATTTCCGCGCCGCCATCGGGCTGCAATCCTCGGCCTTCGTGCAGCGCTATTTCGATCTCGCCTATCTGCACAAACCCCATATCCACGGGGGCGAGGTCTGCGCAGCCTATTGCTATGGACTGGTCGGCCCCGGCGCGCCAGCGCGGCACCGGTGGGAGACCCTCTGGCACTACATGCAGGGCGGTCCTGGCGTCTTCAAAGGTGATCTCCATTTCTATTCGATCGACGGAGATGTGTCGAAGAGCCTGGCCGAAATCGATACCGCGCGCTGCCCGCTCTACCTGCTGACCGGAGAATACGACTATTCCTGCACGCCCGAAGCGACGCGCGCGACGGCGGCGCATATCCCCGGCGCTGAGGTGACCATCATGGAGGGGCTGGGGCATTTCCCGATGAGCGAGGACCCGGAGAAATTCCGGGGATACCTCGCCCCCGTCCTCGACCGCATCGCATCGTAGGGCGGAATTTATCCCGCCACTTTCGGCGGGCTGAAGCCCGCCCTACCGCACGGGTCAACGCCCGGTCAATGGTCACCCCCGCCCAATGAACGGCATCTTGGTGGCCATGATGGTAGTGAACTGCACGTTGGTCTCGAGCGGATAATTCGCCATTTGCACGATGGCCTCGGCCACATGGGCCACGTCCATCCGGTCCTCGACCGCGATCGAGCCGTCCGCCTGGGGCACGCCCTTGGTCATCCGCTCGGTCATCGGCGTCTCGGCATTGCCGATGTCGATCTGTCCACAGGCGATGTTGTAGGGCCGCCCGTCCAGCGACAGGCAGCGGGTCAGCCCGGTGATCGCGTGCTTGGTGGTCGTGTAAGGCACCGAACCGGGGCGCGGCACATGTGCCGAGATCGAGCCGTTATTGATGATGCGCCCGCCCTGGGGTGTCTGGCCGCGCATCTGGGCGAAGGCGGCGCGGGCGCAGTAGAAAGCGCCGTTCAGGTTGACGCCCACCACCATGTGCCATTCATCCAGCGTGTTCTCGTCGATCGGCTTGGCCGGCGTGCCCGAACCCGCATTGTTGAAGAGCAGGTCCAGCCGGCCAAACGCTTCGACCGTCCGAGCGAACGCTGCCTCGACCTGGTCCGCATCCGAGATGTCGCAGGGAACCGCCAACGCGCGGCCCGGGTCCGCCGCCATTCCCACGGTTTCATCCAAGGCTTCCGCGCGGCGGCCGACCAGCGCCACCTGCCAGCCATCGGCAATCAGAGCCAAGGCGCTGGCCCGGCCGATTCCCGAACCCGCGCCCGTTACCAGAGCCACGCCTGCCATCGCATCCTCCCGATTTCTTCCACCTTGCGATAACCCCTTGGCCGAAAAGCCACAAGCCACTGGAATGCTACCGGGATATGCGCTAGGCCATCACATAGGTGATGAAAAGGGCCCGCCGACCATGGCGCCAGTGAATGAAAAGACGGTCAAATCCGCGGTCCGCGTGCTGGCGATCTTCGAGGTGTTCGAATCCGAGCGCCGCTCGCTGACGATCTCGGAACTGGTCGAGCGTCTGGGAATTCCCCAGTCCAGCACCTCGACCTTGATGAAAAGCCTGGTCACCAAGGGCTTCGTCGAGTTCGAGGCCGAGACAAGGCGCTACCGCCCCTCGGTCCGCCTGGCGTTCCTGGGCAACTGGGTGCTGGGCTCGACCGACGTGATCGCGCGGATCCACGCGCTGACCCGCGATCTTTCCGAGCGCACCGGCGAGACAATCCTGATCGGGGCCGAAAGCGGGCTCTATATGCAATATCTCTCGATCATCACCTCGCCCCATCTGGTGCGGATCGATCTGCACCCGGGCGTGCGGCGGCCGCTGCACCTCTCGGGCCTGGGGCTGATGCTGCTGACGCTGAAAACCGACCCGGAGATCGGCCGGATCGTGCGCCGCTATAACGCGGAATACGAGGGCGAGGGCGGCCCGCGCCTGGCCGAACGCGAAGTGCTGTCGATGGTCGAGGCCGCGCGCCGCCAGGGCTGGTGCCAGACGGCGAACCTGATCACCGAGGGTGCCGGATCGATCGCGACTCTGCTGCCGCTGCCGCGCGCCGAGCGCGCTTTGGCGGTGGGGATCGGATCTTCGTTCAAACGCCTGCAATCGCGCCACGAGGAGCTGCATGCGGCACTGATCGATGGGGTGCGGGAGTTCTCGGCGGCGACGGGAGGATGAGTTCCCACTGCCCCGGCCTTGAGCCGGGGCCTCGACGAACGTCGGAAATTATCGGGATCCGGGGTCAGGCCCGGGACATCCTGGCAAGCACCTACCGCCCCTCGAACTTCGGTGCCCGCTTCTCGCGCATCGCGGCCAGGCCCTCGCGCACGTCTTCGGACCCGGCGCAGCGGGCCATCGCGGCGCGAACTGCCTCCTCGTCCATTTCCTCGCGCACCAGTTGCTTCATTCCCGATACCGCGAGCGGCGCAAGTGCGGCGACACCTTCCGCCAGGTCGAAGGCCGCTGTGGCCAACTCTTCCGCCGGCACGATCCGGTGGATGAACCCATTTCCGGTCAATTGCTCGGCGGTCAGCTCGGTGTCGAGATACAGAAGCTGCGCGGCGAAACTTGTGCCCATCGTCTGCGCGATCCGCTTGATCGCCCAAGGCACATAAACGAATCCGAACCGCGCCGCCGGGATCATGAACCGCACGCCCGGCACCGAGAGGCGGATGTCGCAGGCCACCGCCACATGCACACCCCCGCCCATGCAATGGCCGTTCAAGGCCCCGATCACCGGCACCGGCAGGCGCGCCCACTTCTCGATCACATGCGAGAAATGGCTGCGCATGAACTCTTCCGGACTGAAGTCAGCCAGTTCGCGCAAGTCGAACCCCGAGGTGAAGGCCCGGTCGCCCGCGCCCGTCACGATCACAGCCCGGACCCCGCGATCCTCGGCAATCCGGTCCGCCAGCCGGTCGAGCCCGTTAAGCGCCTCGGTGCCGATGGCATTCCGGCGTTCTGGATTATCGAACGTGACGCGCAGCACCGCCCCCATCCGCTCGGTCCGGATCGAGGGAATGGTGGAATTTCCATCCGTTGGGTTGTTTGGGGCCATGAGCCGAGAGTAAAGGGGTGGAAGCAGCGGGCAAGCGGTTTCGCCGCCCGCTCGCATCAAGGGAGAGATGTTTGCCCGCAGGATTGAAAGGACGGCTGGCCGGCAAGACGGCGCTAATCATCGGCGCTGGCTCGGTCGGCGAGGGCTGGGGCAATGGCCGTGCCACCTCGGTCCTGTTCGCCCGCGAAGGCGCCACGGTCTTCGGCACAGATCGCGACCAGGCGGCGCTGGCCAACACCGCCGATCTTGCCCAGGCTGAGGGGCTGAGCATCCTCACGGGCACATGCGACGCGACCAACAGCCAGGAGCTGGATGCCATGGTCGCGGACGCCCATGAACGCCTCGGCCGGATCGACATCCTGGTCAACAATGTCGGCGGCTCGGCGCCCGGCGATGTGGTCTCGATGTCCGACGACGTCTGGGCGCGCCAGATGGACCACAACCTAGCTTATGTCTTTCAGTCGATGAAGCGCATGATCCCGATCATGGTCGCTCAGGGCGGCGGTGCGATCGTCAACCTGGCATCGATCGCGGCGCTGCGGTTCTTCGGGCCAGATTGCGTGGCCTACGCGGCGGCGAAGGCGGGCGTGATCAAGATGAGCCAGGTGACGGCGGTCAAATACGCGCCCCAAGGCGTGCGCGTGAACACGGTCGTGCCAGGGCTGATGAACACGCCGCTGGTGACCGAGCGCCTGGTCAAGGCGCGCAGCCCGGACGACGCCGAGGGCCTGATCGCCGCACGCCACGCCCAGGTGCCCATGGGCCATATGGGGGAGGCCTGGGACGTGGCCTATGCGGCCTTGTTCCTGGCCTCGGACGAGGCCAAGCACGTCACCGGCACCGAGCTGATCGTCGATGGGGGCCTCAGCGCGACCTGTGTAGCGCCCAATCCGAATGCGTGATCTAATCGCGGAAACACTACGAACCTAGGGAGAGAGACATGTCCGAGAAGGCTGTCCGCATCGAGGAATTCGGCGGATCCGACAAGATGCAACTCGTCGATGTCGAGGCCGGCGATCCCGGCCCCGGCGAGGTGCGCATCCGCCACCATGCCTGCGGGCTGAACTTCATCGACATCTATCAGCGGAGCGGCGTCTACCCCCTGTCCCTGCCGGTGACGCTGGGCATGGAGGGTGCCGGCGTGATCGAGGCGGTCGGCGAGGGCGTGACCCATCTGGCCGAGGGCGACCGCGCAGCTTATGCGTCGGCCCCGCCGGGTGCCTATTGCACCGCGCGGTTGATGAAGGCGATGCATGTCTGCAAGCTGCCGGACGCGATCGATTTCGAGACCGGCGCGGCGATGATGCTGAAAGGCCTGACCACCGAATACCTGTTCTCGAGCTCCTCGCGCGCCAAGCCCGGCGACACGATCCTATTCCACGCTGCGGCGGGGGGTGTCGGCCTGATCGCCTGCCAGTGGGCGCGAGCGATGGGGATCACGCTGATAGGCACGGCTGGGACGGACGAGAAATGCCAGCTGGCCAAGGACCACGGCGCCGCTCATGCGATCAACTACAGCACCCAGGACTGGGTCGCCGAGGTCAAGGAGATCACCGGCGGCAAGGGCGTCGACGCGGCGCTCGATTCGGTCGGCAAGGCGACCTGGGAGGGCTCGCTCGACTGCCTGCGCCCGCTCGGCACCATGGTCACGTTCGGCAATGCCTCCGGCAAACCCGATCCGGTTGATCCACAGGTGCTGGCGGGCAAGGGCTCGCTGTTCCTGACCCGGCCTACCCTCTTCACCCACATCGCCAGCCGCGAGGATTGCCAGGCACGGGCCGACGACCTGTTCGCCATGGTGACGCTGGGCAAGGTCAAGATCCGGATCAACCAGACCTATCCGCTGGCGGACGTGGCCCAGGCCCATGACGACCTGGAGGGCCGCCAGACCACGGGCACCACGATCCTGATGCCGTGACCCAATCCGGGCGGGCCGGGCCCTGCCCAAGCAAACGAGAGCACCGATGACGGGGACCGAGACCATCGACCCGCGCTACCGGGTCGTGCTGGGGGCCTGCCTGATCCAGTTCACGACGATCGGGCTGCTGTTCTCGTATTCCGTGCTGATCAAGGAGTTCGAGACCGAATTCGGCTGGTCACGGACGTTTCTCTCGGCCTGCCAGTCGATCTCGTTTCTGGTCATGGGGCTCCTGGCGATCTTTTGCGGAAGGCTTAGCGACCGCTATGGGCCGCGGATCGTGCTGCTGGTCGCGGGGCTGGTCTATGGGGTCGGCTACGGGCTGATGTCGCAGGTGACCGCTCAGTGGGAGCTGTTGGCGATCTTTGGGCTGTTCATGGGGCTTGGCCTGGCGACCCATGACGTGGTGACGCTCTCGACCGTGGCCCGCTGGTTCCAGGCCCGCCGGGGGATGATGACCGGGATCGTCAAGGTGGGCACGGCGGTCGGGCAGATGACCGTGCCCCCGGTCGCCGCCTTCCTGATCGCCTGGTTCGGCTGGCGCTCGGCGGTGATGGCGCTGGGGATTGCCGCCGTGTTCCTGCTGGTGACCGGTGCCCTGGCGATCCGCCCGGCGCCCAAAGCCGAGGCCGGCACACCGGGTGCCGACACTGGGTTGACCTTCGATCACGTGCGCCGGACCCGGGCCTTCTGGACCATCTGTGCAATCCAGTTCCTGTTCTTCCCGACGCTGACCACCGTGCCGCTGCACATCGTGGTGCACGGGACCGATCTGGGGCTGACCACAGCCGTGGCGGCCATTCTGCTGTCGGTCACCGCCGGGGCCAGCATCCTGGGGCGGCTGACCGTCGGCACGCTGATCGACCGGATCAAGGGCCGGCGGGCCTACGTGATCTGCTTCGTGCCGCTGATCGCCAGCATGGTGGCGATGGCGGTGATCACCAGCCCATGGGTTCTGTTCGGCGCGGTCGCAGTCTATGGCTTCGCGCATGGGGGGTTCTTCACCGTGGTGGCGCCGACCGTGGCCGAGTATTTCGGCTTGCGCGCCCATGGCACCAGCTTCGGCGCAGTGCTGTTCTTCGGCACGATCGGTGGCTCGATCGGGCCGATCCTGGCGGGCCGGGCCTTCGACCTGAGCGGCAGCTATACGCCCGCCTTCCTGGGGCTGGCGGCGCTGGCGTCGGTCGGGCTCGGCTTGGCGCTGACGCTGCCGAAATCGGTGGGCTCTCACATGTGAGATTCTTCTTAAGCATTTGTAATATATGTATTTGTTAAAGGGATTTACGCATTCTTTATGAACGGCGTGCGCTGCTCCGCCATCTTGCGCAACGGGCTGTAGGGTGGGTGCTCCGCACCCACCGCGGGATATACGGCGCGGGCAGACGGTGGGTGCGGAGCATCCACCCTACACGTTGTTCACGAGGTGTTGGCGGGGTGTTGGCGGGGTGAAACCCCGCCCTACCCCAAACCGGTGGGGTGGGTTTTCAACCCACCAATCATCGTCAACCTTTGTATCGAAACTCGGTGAAAAGCTCGGGCCTGAAGTCCATGCCGTGGCCCGGGCGGTCGGGGGCGCGCATGGTGCCGCCCGAGGGGAGCACGGGGTTCACCCAGAGGTGGTCGTACCAGCCCATATATTCGAGCCAGGAGGGGTTGGGGATCGATGCGACCAGGTGGGTCGAGAGCTCCGGGAACATATGCGGGGCGATGGTCAGGCCCGCCTGGTGTGCCTTCTCGGCGATCACGCGCAGCTCGGTAAAACCGCCGCGCATGATGTCGGGCTGCAGGATCGGCACCTTTCCGCTGGCGAAGAAGGGCTTCAGGTCGTGGTGAGTGAAGTGGTTCTCGCCGCCGACGACGGGGGTGCGGATCGCATCGGCCACCGCGTGGTAGCCGTCGAAATCGTCCGCCATGACCGGCTCTTCCAGCCAGGCAATGTCGAAATCGTCCAGCCGGCGCCCAACGGTGATCGCCTCCTCGGCGGTCCAGCCCTGGTTGACGTCGACCATGATCTGGATGCGGTCCCCCAGCGCCGCGCGCATGTCGCGCACATTGGCCACGTCCTGGTCATGCGTGAACAGGTGCGCCACCTGCATCTTGATCGCGTCGAAGCCTTCAGCGACGAACCGCTCGGCCTTCTCGATCATGCCGTTATGGCCCAGCCCCCGATAGCAGCCGGAGCCATAGACCGGCATGTCGCGGTTTTCGCCGCCCCAGATCTGCCAGAGCGGCTTGCCCTGATCGCGCCCTACCGCGTCCCAGAGCGCAATGTCGATGGCGGACATGGCCATGACCGTGATCCCCATCCGGCCCTGGATGAAGGTCGCCTGCCACATGCGCTGCCACAGCGCGTCGACCTGGCGGGCGTCCTGGCCGATCAGCAACGGCTTCAGCATCTCGTGGATGCAGGTCTCGAGCGTCCGCATTCCGCCCGCCAGCGGGTGCAGGTGGCCGGTGCCGATGACCCCGGATTTGGTCTCGACCTCGACTACCAGTAGGTCGATACCGCCGAGCGTCAGGAACCCGGTCTTCGGCGGATCGGCGAACGGGACCGAGAGCAGGTGGGTGCGGATGTCCTGGATGATCATTTCCCGACCAATCCTTTCGCGTTACTCAAACCCAATGCACGGATTCATTATATCTTCCGGCATGCATTGCCATTAGGCCACCCGGCGGGCACCGCCGGGCAGCGCCCGACCGCCCCCCGGGCGGGCGCTTTGCTTCCGCCCGCGACCGGTCGCTGCCCTCCTCTCTTTGGAGCTAGTGTCCTCGCCGAATCCGTCATTGTGCTATTGCTTTACGACCGGCGGATTTCCCGGGATCGGCTCACCCTGGAGGCTCGGATGCGTCCGCTGGTATTGCGGCGGGAAAGCGGCCTGGCTGCGCAGCTCCTCGGCCGCGTGCCAGGGCCAGCGCGGGTCGTAGAGCATCCCGCGCGCCAGGGCCACCATATCCGCCTGACCGCTGGCGACGATCGTCTCGGCCTGGACCGGGTCGATGATCCGCCCAACCGCCATGGTCGGCAGGCCGGTGGCACGCTTGATCTCGGCGGCGAACCGGGTCTGGTAGCCCGGCCCCACCACGATCTTCTGATCGGGTGAATTGCCGCCCGAGGAGATATCGACGAAATCGCAGCCCCGCTCCTTGAGCGCGGCGGCATATTCGATCGCGGTCTCCAGATCCCAGCCCGAGCCCTCGACCCAGTCGGTGGCCGAGAAGCGGACGCCCAGCGGCTTGTCGTCGGGCCACTCGGCCCGGACCACATCGAAGACCTCCAGCGGGAACCGCATCCGGTTCTCCAGGCTGCCGCCATACTCGTCGTCGCGCTTGTTCGAGATCGGCGACAGGAACTGGTGCAGCAGGTATCCGTGCGCGCTGTGGATCTCGACCAGGTCATAGTCCAGGCGCACCGCCCGTTTGGTGGCTTGGGCGAAGCCATCGCGCACCCGCTGCAGGATCTGGCCGTTCATCTGGTCCGGCGTATGCCAGCCCGGGCCATAGGCGACGGCGGAGGGGCCAACCGTCTGCCAGGCCCCTTTCTCGGCCGTCAGGGGCGCGCCGCCGTTCCAAGGCAGGTCGACCGAGGCCTTGCGCCCCGCATGGCCGAGTTGGATGCCGATCTTGGCCGAGCCGTAGTCGCGGAAGAACCGGATCACCCGCTCCATCGCCGCCTCGTTCTCGTCGGACCAGAGCCCGGTGCAGCCGGGCGTGATGCGCCCCGCCGCCTCGACCCCGGTCGCCTCGACGATCACCAGACCAACGCCCGAGACCGCGAACTGGCCCAGATGCATCAGGTGCCAGTCGGTCATGGTGCCGTCGATGGCGCTGTATTGGCACATGGGCGCGACAACGACGCGGTTGGAAAGTTCGAGCGAACGCAGGCTGATGGGCGAGAAAAGGTTCGAGGCCATGGGGTCTCCAATGGGTGTTGGGATGGGTCAGCCGAACGGGCGCGAGCCGTCCGGGGTGGGGATCTGGAACGTGTTCAAGGTCAGCGAGACCAGGTGGTAGTAGCCGACGACGGCGATCAGGTCCACGAGCGCCGGCAGGCCCAGGATCCGGACCGCGCGGGCATGGGTTTCGTCGCTGAGGCCGTGATCGCGGTTGAGCTCGGTGGCGGCGGCGTAGACCACTTGCTGATCGGGCGCGTCGAGGACTGGCGTCTCGCCCTTGCGGATCGCCTCGGTGACGGCTTCCGGGATGCCCGCGTCATGGGCGAAACGGCTATGGGCCCACCACTCGAACTCCGCCTTGAAGTGAGCGCCGGTGACGCAGATCGCAATCTCGGAGAGACGCGGCTCCAGGCGCGACTGAAACCGCATATAGGCACCGAGCTTTTGCGCGTGATCGGCGAGGCCCGGCGAGTGTAGCCAAACCTTGAGCGGGCCTTCGACGCGGCCGCGCGGGCCCGTGGCGATCTCGTCATGGATGCGGCGCTGCTGATCGGTCATCGCCTCGCGGGCGAGATCGGGCAGCCGCGTCATTTGAGGCCCCGGAAATCGGGCTTGCGCTTCTCGAGGAAGGCGCTGATGCCTTCCTGGCCCTCCGCGCCGCCGAGCGCGGTGGCGATGCCCTCCGCTTCGAGACCGAGCTGCGTCTTCAGGTCATTGAGCCGGGCGCTGTCGATGAGTTTCTTGCCCACGCCCAGCGCCTGCGCCGGGCCATCCGCCAGCCGCTCGGCCAGCGCCATCGCCTCGGCCACGGCGCCGCCGGGCTCGGTCAGCCGGTTTATCAGGCCGCACTGATAGAGGCGCTCGACCGGGATGCGGTCGCCGGTGAAGACCATCTCGGACAGCAATTGCCGGGGCAGCGCGGAGCCCAGGAACGCGGTCGCGCCCCCGTCGGGCGTGAGCCCGATCTTGATGTAGGCGACGGAGACGTAGGCGTCTTTCGCCGCAACGACCAGGTCGCAGGCCGCGGCCAGCGAGGCCCCTGCCCCGGCGGCACCGCCCTCGACCGCGGCGATGACCGGCTTCGGACAGGCGCGCATGGCCAGGATCATGGCGTGCAGCTTGTCGACGCTGGAGCGGCGGGTCGAATGATCGGCTTCGCTGCGCTCCTTCAGCCCGTTGACGTTGCCGCCGGAGCAGAAGAACCCCTCGGCCCCGGTCAGCACGATGGCGCCGATCTCCGGGTCCTGCGCCGCCGCTTCCACCGCCTCGCGGAACCCGTCATAGAAATCCCAGCTCAGGGAATTGCAGGTCGCTGGATCGTTGTTGGTGGCGACCAGAACTCGGCCCTTGCGCTCCAGAATCAGCTTCTCAGTCATGCGGCGCCTTTCGAGAAGTGGATGAACCGCTCCAAATGGTGATCGGTGTCGCCGAAAAGGTGGTCGATCATCACGATCCGTTTGGCGTAGTGGGGGGCGGCCAGCTCCCAGGTCATGCCGACGCCGCCATGCATCTGGATCACCTCCTCGGCGACCTGGCGCCCGACCCGGCCGGCCAGGTGCTTCGCCGCCGAGACGTTGCGCTCGCGTGTCTCGCGGCCGGCTTCCAGCGTCGAGGCGGCCAGCATCACGCACGAGCGCAATTGCTCAATCTCGATCAGCATGTCGACCATGCGGTGCTGCAGCACCTGGTTGGCGCCGATCGGCTTGCCGAACTGGGTGCGGGTCTTGAGAAAGTCGAGCGTCAGGTCCTTGGCCGCCTCCATGGCGCCGAGCGCCTGGGCCGCCGCCGCGAGCGCCGCGCGGGCGATGGTGCGCTCGATCACCGGGTAGGCCTCGCCGGGGGCGCCGATGGGTGTGCCGATGGCCTCGCCCAGCGTGATGTCCGCCGCCGCGCCGCCGTCGATCAGGGCGTAGCTGCGCCGGGCGACGCCCTCGTCCTTGGGATCGACGCGGAAGAGGGCGAGCCCGTCCTGCGCCTCCGCGGCACCCGCGATCCGCGCCGAGACGATCAGGTCATCCGCCGTGTCGCCGTTGAGCACAACGGATTTCACCCCGCTGATCCGCCAGATGCCGCCGCTCTCGGTCGCCTGCGTCTTGACCTGGGCCAGGCTATAGCGGCTGCCAGGTTCGCCATGAGCGAGCGCCAGCAGATGGCGGCCCTCGATGACCGCTTCCAGGGTCCCGGCATCGCCCGCCTCGGCCCCTCCCGCCTCGCAAAGGGGCCAGGCGCCGAGGATCGCGGTCGCCAAGAAAGGCTCGACCACCAGGCCCCGGCCCACTTCCTCAAAGACCAGTGCGATGTCCTCGCCGGTGCCACCGTAACCCCCAGCCTGCGCCGGCAGTAGGGCGCCGACCAGGCCAAGCTCGGCGAAATCGCGCCAGATATCGGCGGAGAACCCCTTTTCGCTGCGGGCGAAGTCGTGGCGTTTCTCGATGGGGTAGGTCTCGCGGATCATCCGCCGCGCGGTTTCCTGCAGCATCCGCCGTTCGTCGGAGAGGTTGAAGTCCATGCCCTCAGAACCCCAGCAGATGCTTGGCGACGATGTTGCGCTGAATCTCGTTCGAGCCGCCATAGATCGAGGTCTTGCGCATGTTGAAATAGCCCCGCGCCAGCGGCAGGGCGTAGTCCGGCCCGGGCGCCTGACCGTTCCAGCCTTCGTCGAAGGCCTCCGGCAGGTCCGGGGCGGCGTAGGGACCGACCGCGCGGCGCATCAGGTCGGTCGCCTCCTGGCGCACCTGGGTGCCCTTGATCTTGAGGAGCGAGGATTCGGCACCGGGCAGCTTGCCCTCGCCCGCGGCGGCGACGACGCGCAGGTTGAAGATCTCCATCGCCAGCAGGTCGATCTCGAGCCGCGCAATGCGGGCGGCGAAATGCGGGTCGTCGGCCAGCGGCCGCCCATCTTTCTGCTCGGTTTGTGCGATCTTCCTGAGCGCCCCGAGCGATTGTTTTGAGAAACCGACCCCCGCGATGCCGGTGCGCTCGTAGTTCAGCAGGTATTTGGCGATGGTCCAGCCCTGGTTCTCCTCGCCGACCAGATTCTCGACCGGCACGCGCACATCCGAGAAGAACACCTCGTTGACCTCGTGCTCGCCCTCCAGCGTGTAGATGGGTCGAACCTCGATGCCGGGCGTGTCCATCTCCATCAGCAGGAACGAGATCCCCTGCTGGGGCTTCGGGGCGTCGGGGCCCGTGCGCACCAAACAGAAGATGCGATTGGCGAAATGGGCGAGCGTCGTCCAGGTCTTCTGGCCGTTGACCACGTAGTCGCCGCCATCGCGCACCGCGCTGGTCTTGAGCGAGGCGAGGTCCGACCCGGCGCCGGGCTCGGAATACCCTTGAGCCCACCAATCCTCGTCGTTCAGAATCCGCGGCAGGTAATAATCCTTCTGCGCCTGGCTCCCGAACTCGATCAGGACCGGCCCCAGCATGTTGACACCGAAGGGAATGATCCGGGGTGCGCCGGCGGCGATCATCTCCTCCTCGAAGATGTGCTTCTGCACCGGGGTCCATCCGGTGCCGCCATGTTCCACCGGCCAGTGCCAGGCCATCCAGCCGCGCTCGACCAGAAGCGCGTGCCATTCCTTGTAATCGGCCTTGGTCAGACGCTGAGCCTTGCGCACCTTGTTGACCAGACGTTTCGAGAGGCGCTTGGCCAGCCAGGCGCGCACCTCGTCGCGGAAGGCGATCTCGTCTTGGGTGTAGCTCAATTCCATTCAACCGGTTCCCTCACAGGGTCTCCTCCGTCCCCCAGATCGTGGTGACCTGGCTGGAGAGCACGCCGCCATTGCCATGGGCGAGGCAAAGTTTCGCGCCATCGACCTGCCGGTCGCCACAAGTGCCGCGGGCCTGACGGATCGCCTCGATCATGACGAAGAGGCCATACATGCCCGGGTGCACGCAGCTCAGGCCCCCGCCATTGGTGTTGACCGGCAGGGCGCCGCCGGGCGCGATCCGGCCACCGCCGACGAAATCCTTGCCCTCGCCCTTGGCGCAGAAGCCCAGATCCTCAAGGAACAGGATCGTGTTGATGGTGAAGGCGTCATAGAGCTGGACCGTGTCCATGTCGTTCGGGCCATAGCCCGCCATGGCGAAGGCGCGCGGGCCGCCATCGGCGGCCGAGGTGGCCGTCAGATCCGGCATCTCCGAGATCATGCGGTGATCATGCGCCATCGCGGCGCCGAGCAGATAGACCGGCTTTTGCGGTCCGTCCTTGGCGCGCTCGGCCCGGGTCATCACCACCGCCGCGGCGCCGTCGGTCACCAGGCAGCAATCGAGCTTGCCCAGCGGGTCCGAGATCATCCGCGCCGCCAGCACCTCTTCGACCGTCAACGGATCCCGCGTGAAGGCCTCTGGGTTCAGGCCCGCCCAGGCCCGCGCCGCGACCGCGACCTCGGCGATCTGGTCGCGGGTCGCGCCGAAATCATGCATGTAGCGGCTGGTTGCGAGCGCATAAGCCGTGATCGGGTTTCGCGGTTCGTACTGCGCCTCGAACGGCATCGGCTCGGAGATCGACTTGAACCCGCCAGCCGTGCGCTGGTTCGAGCCATAGGCGATGACCGCGACGTCGATCAACCCGGCCTCCAGCGCCATCGCCGCGTCCAGCGCATGGGCCAGGAAGGACGAGCCGCCGATATTCGAGCCGCTGGAATATTTCGGGTGAACGCCCAGATATTCCGCCAGCGACATGGCGGCCATCGAATGGACGGCTGTGGCAGCGAAGACGCCATCCACCTCGTGGAGCGGGATGTTCGCGTCGGCCAGGGCATGGATCACCGCCTCGGCCATCAATTCCGTGGAGTTGCGCCCGGGCGCCTCGCCGCAGCCGGTTGTCGCGGCGCCGACACAGGCGGCCTTGCCCCGGAGGTTCTTAAGATCGCTCATGGCTGCCCCCTCACGCCGGCTCGAACAGGATCGCGGGCGCGCCGTTCAGATCGTCGATCCTGGCGCGGACCTTCATGCCGACCATCACCTGATCGGGCTCGATCCCGACCACGCGCGCCATCATGCGCGGGCCCTCGGCCAGGTCGATCAGCGAGACGTTGTAGTCGCCTCCCTTTTCGGGCCGCCGGCGTGTGCAGGTCGCCGCATAGACCGTTCCCTCGCCGCTGGCCTCGACCCATTCCAGGTCGGTCTCGCCCGAACACGGCACCATGACGCGCGGATGGAAGACATGGATCCCGCTGCCCTTCGACCGCTGGATCATGAACTTGCCGTCTGCGAGGAATTGCCGGAACTCCGCCTCGGGCCCCGGCCCGTCGAAATAGCCGCTCATGGGCGCCTCCCTTTCATTCTGCCGCTTCGCGGGTGGTAAGCCGCAACCGCGCCCGCGCCGCCAGATACTCCCGTTCCAACCGGTCGACCAGCCCGGCCGCGCTGGTGACCGCCTTGACCGCGCCGATCCCCTGGCCCGAGCCCCAGATCTCTTTCCAGCTTTTCGGCTTTGACGAGCCGCTGGAGAAGTTCATCTTGCTTGGATCGCTGTCGGGCAGGTTCTCCGGGTCGAGCCCCGCGGCAGCGACAGAGGGCTTTAGGTAATTCCCCAAAACCCCTGTAAACAAACTGGAATAGACGATGTCGTCTGCCGCGCAGTCGACGATCATCTGCTTGTAAGCCTCGGGCGCATTGGCCTCGCGGGTTGCGATGAAGGCCGAGCCCACATAGCCGAGATCCGCGCCCAACGCCTCGGCGGCCAGCAGCGCGTCGCCGGTGGCGATGGCGCCGGAGAGAAGCAGCGGTCCGTCGAACCATTCCCGGATCTCCTGGACCAGCGCGAAGGGCGAGATGGCGCCCGCATGGCCGCCTGCCCCGGCGGCGACCGCGATCAGCCCGTCGGCGCCCTTCTCGATCGCCTTCTTGGCGAAGCGGTTGTTGATGATGTCGTGGAGCGTGATGCCGCCATAGGAATGGACCGCCTCGTTCAGCTCGACCCGGGCGCCGAGCGAGGTGACGACGATCGGCACCTGCCACTTGACCATGATTTCGAGATCGCGTTCCAGCCGGACATTCGAGCGGTGGACGATCTGGTTGATCGCATAAGGCGCCGCCGGTCGGTCCGGGTTGGCCTGATTGTGGCGGTCAAGCTCGTCGGTGATATGCTTGAGCCAGCGGTCGAGCTCGATCGGCTCGCCCTCCTTCTCGCGGGCGTTCAGCGCCGGGAAGCAGCCGGGGATGCCCGCCTTGCACTGGGCGAGCACCAAGTCCGAGTTCTGGATGATGAAGAGAGGCGCCCCAAAGGCGGGAATGCGCAGGTTCTGCAGGATCGGCGGCAGGGCCATCGCCTAGACCTCTCGCTTGATGATCAGCGCATCCAGCGCCAGGCAGCCACCGGGCAGCGCGCGGACGGGATTCATCTCGACGCTCTCGATAGCATCCCCATGGGCCGCGGCGAAGAGGGAGAGCCGGGAAATCGCCTCAGCCAGCGCGCCTAGATCGGCGGGTGGCTGCCCCCGGGCACCTTTCAGCAGGGGCGCGCCCTTCAACTCGTCGATCATGCCGCGCGCGGTGGCCGCGCTGACCGGCGCCCGCCGGAAGGCGATGTCCTTCATCACTTCGGTGAAAACCCCACCGAGGCCCGCCATCACGACGGGCCCAAAGACCGGATCGGTCTTGGCGCCCACGATCACGTCGGTGCCGCCGGTGACCATCGGTGAGATCAGCACGCCGTCAATGCGGGCCTTTGGCGCATAAGCACGCGCGCCGGCCATGATCTCGTCGCAGGCAGCCGCGGCGGTACCCGTGGTGACGCCCAACCGGACGCCCCCGGCCTCGGTCTTGTGCAGAATGTCCGGTGAGGCGATTTTCATTGCGACCGGGCCCATCTGGCGGGCGATCGCAACCGCTTCTTCGGCCGTGGCCGCCAGCCGGTCCTCGACCATCGGCAATCCGGCCGCCGCCAGAACCGCCTTGGCTTCGCGTTCCCCCAGCGGCCCGCCTGGCAGGGGCGGGAGATCGGGCAAATCTAGCACATCCGGCGTTCCATTCGCGAAGGCTTCGCCGAAGAACATCAGCGCCGCCATGGCGGTGATGGCTCTTGTCGGGTCCTCGAAGCTGGGGAACCCGGCCTCGTCGTAGCGCCGCTTCATTTCATCGTCGGTCAGCATGACATGCAGGATCAGCCGGTCACGGTAGTCCTTCATGGTCTCGGTCAGATGGCCAAGCAGCGGGGTGCCCAGCAGCGGCGAACCGGCAACGGAGGTCCAGAACCCGATCAGCGCGTCATAGCCGCCCCGGTCGAGCATCGCCTTGGTGAATCGCGGCACCAGCGTCAGGTCATTGAAGAACTGCGCGGTGACGTCGACCGGGTTACGCGGCGCGGCGAAGGGCAGGATTTCCTTCATCTCGGCCTGGGCATCTTCGGGCATCGGTGCGACGTCGAGGCCGTGATCCTCGGCCGCATCCGCCATCAGCACCCCGGCCCCGCCAGAAATCGTGACCAGCCCTAGGCGCTTCCCCGCCGGATAGATGCGCGGACGACAGGCATAGGCGATGTCCAGCATCTCCTCGGTGGACTTGACCCTCCAGGCGCCATGCTGGCGCAGCACCGCATCGTATATCGCGTCCTCGCCCGCCAGCGAGGCGGTGTGGGAACTTGCCGCCTGGGCGCCCACCTCGGACCGACCGACCTTCATGAAGATCACGGGCGTGCGGTTTACCCGGGCCACCTCCAACGCGTCCACCAGCATGGCGCCGTCCTTGATGCTCTCGGCATAGGCCATGATGCAGTGCACATCGTCGCGTTCGGCCAGCAGGCGGATGCATTCGGCCACATGCACATCCGCTTCGTTGCCGGTGGTCAGCCAGTAGCGGATGCCGAGGCCCGCCATATGCGAGGCCATGTAGATATGGCTGCCATAGGCGCCAGACTGGCTGGCGATAGAAATGCCGCCCGGCTGCGGCGTCGCCCGGTCGATGGTCGAGGTGAAAGTCGGGTAGAACCGGGTCTCGGAATTGAAGGCGCCGAGACAGTTGGGGCCGATCACGCGCACGCCGGTCTCGCGGGCGATCCGGGTGACCTCGTCCTGCATGGCGGTGCCTTCCGCCCCCGTTTCGGCGAAGCCGGAGGAGAAGATCATCACCGTGCGCGCGTTCTTGCTCGCAGCCGCACGCACCTGCTCGGCCACCAGAGGCGCGGGCACGGCGACCAGCACGAAGTCCAGGTCGCCGTCGATAGCGGTCAGGCTGGGATAAGCCCGCAGCCCCTGCACCGTGTCGCGCCGCGGATTCACCGGGTAGATGCCGCCATCGAAGTGCTGGTTGATCATGTGGCTCAGCGGCCGCCCGCCGATCCGGGTCGGGTCGTCCGAGGCGCCGACGATCGCGATTGAGCGCGGCTCCAGGAGATCGGCGAGGGTGGTCACGGGCCTCAGAGGGTCGCCACGGGCGTGACCGGCGAGCCCACCGCGCCCGGCAGGCGCAGGGGCGGCGCGGTCAAAAGGAACCGGGTGCGTCCATTCTCGCGCAGGTGGTTCGCCAGGTCGGTCAGCCACCAGATCTCGCCGAGCGGGACGCCGAGCTTGAAAAGGCAAAGCTGGTGCAGCGGCAGGAACGGCCTCGGCCCTTCGCCGGAGCGGCTGGGAACGCGCTCGACCGCGTAGTTGTCAGCGATCAGGGCGGCGATGCCGCTGTCGCGGATCCAGTCCTGCAATTCGGGGTCGCGGCCTTCCAGGGCGGCGCAGGAGCCGTGCAGAACCTTTTTGTCAGGTTTCCCGCCCATCTCGACTATTTTCCTGGAGAATCCCGTGTGGAAGCAGACCATGTCGCCCGCCTCGACGGTCACGTTCTGTGCCGCCATCGCATCCGAGAGCCCCGCATAGTCGATATCCACATGGGCATCCCCGTGCATCGCATGGAGATCAATCATCACCGCCCGGCCCTGGACGCAAGTCTCAGCCATGTTCTCGATCCCGAGCTTGGTCGCCTCGACCCCGGTCAAGCCGCCGCAATCCTCGCACGGGGCGCCCGGCGCGATATGCTCGCCGCCGCGCCAGCCGTTGTAGAAGACCTTCTCGGCCACGCCGTCACCATCGGCGTCGAACTCGGCCCCCACATGGGCCAGCGCGTCCCACTGGGTCGAATACTGGGTGTGGATCATCACCCGGTCGTCGTTGACCACGTCGAAATGGTCCGGGTTGATGTCACCGATCCGCAGCAGGTAGCGGTCCTGCCCCTCGGGCGTGCGGGTGGCAAAACGCTGCGGCGGGTGGCGGGCATTGTTGAGCAGGTTGCCGCCCGGCAGGTCCAAGGGCAGCGACAGGCAGAAGCTGCGCCCCTCCTTCACCTCGGCCACCCCCTGGCGCACCTTCTCGGGCGTTAGAAGGTTCAGACGCCCGATCTGGTCATCGGGCCCGAAATCCCCCCAGTTCGACCCCTCGGGCCGGTTTTTCCAGCGGCTCATCGACTCAGCTCTCCGTATGCACCGGCAGGCCCAGGCGCGCCCGGCGCTTCAACCACAGGGTCGGGCGATAGCGGTCCTCGCCGGTGATGGCATGGGTCTGCTCCAGGATCTCCAACGCCTGCCCTGCGCCCAGATCCTCGGCCAGCGCCAGGGGCCCCAGCGGGTAGTTCAGTCCCAACTGCATCGCCAGATCGATGTCGCTCGGCGAGGCCAGTCCGATCTCGGCCATGTAGCAGCCAAGATTGGCGGTCATCGCGCACATGCGCTGACCGACGAAGCCCGGGCTGTCCTTGATCGCCGTGACCGAACGGCCGGACCGCGCAATCGCAGCGGCAACCATGTCCAGCGCGCTTTCATCCGCGGCCGGTGCCGTCATGGCCGTGATGCGCTTCGTCGTGTCGCCGCTCAGGTCCAGGCAGACCAGTGCCTGATGAGCGATCCCGGTGCGCACCGCCACGTGCGTCGCATCCTCGCCGATCGGCGCCGCAACAAACGGTCCTGCATCGCCAATGCTGAGACCGATATCGGCACAGAACGCCTCCAGCGAAGGATTCGGCTCGGCCAGTCGCACTGATGGTGCGGGTTCACCTTTCGCCTGATAATCCGCCGAGGGCCGGTCCAAGGGCTTGCCGCCCTCATACTCGTACCACCCCTTGCCGGCCTTCCGGCCATAGAGCCCCGCATCGAACATCGCCGCGTGGTTGGGCGAGGTTTTGATGCGCGGATCCTGCATGTAGCCGTCATAGATGATCCGGCTAACCGGGTAGTTCACGTCGATGCCGGTCAGGTCCATCAGCTCGAACGGCCCCATGCGGAAATGCCAGCAGTCGCGCATGATGGCGTCGATCTGGGCCGGGGTCGCGACGCCCTCGTGGGCGATGCGCAAGCCTTCGGTGGTGTAGGCACGCCCGCCCATGTTGACCAGGAAACCGGGGCTGTCCTTGACCGTGACCGGTGTGCGGCCCATACGCTGCCCCAGCGTGTTCAGGGCCGTCACAGTCGCGTCCGAGGTCTCGGCCGCGCGGATCACCTCGACCAGTTTCATCAACGGCACCGGGTTGAAGAAATGCATGCCAGCGACCCGTCCCCGCCGTTCGCAGGCCTGGGCGATCGAGGCGATGGGGATCGACGAGGTGTTGGAGGCGATCAGACAATCCGGGCCGACCGCCGCCTCGATCCGGGCGAAGGTATCGCGCTTGGCCTCGATCTCCTCGAAGATCGCTTCGACAACGGCGTCACATGGATCCAGATCGGCGAAATCGGCGGCGATCTCCATACGCCCTTTGGCAGCCTCGGCATCCTCCTCGCCGACCCGTCCCTTCTCGACCAGCCGGTCAATCCGGGCGCCGATTTTCTGGCGTGCTTCCTCGGCCCCGCCCTCGCGGGCGTCCAGGATCAGGCAGCGCATGCCGCCCTGGACCGAGACCTGGATGATCCCTTGCCCCATGGCACCCGCGCCGACGACGCCGACCACATAGTCGGATTGCGCTGGGTCCTTCATCCCTCCCCCGGTTTTGATTTCCTCGCCCGGCGGACACCGTGCAGCTTACCGGCGCAGCTTATCAACGCCCACGGCGTTTGGAACAGAGGGTTCACGCCGCTCGGGTCACCGATCAGATAGGCGATCAGGCTGGTCTTCTGGGCTGGGAACGCCACGCCGTGCCCAACCGGTCCCGGACACCGGTGCGCGTCTGCCGGCATCCGCTGGCACGCCGGGCACACGGCCAATGCCCGCCAAATCCGTCAGATTGGAATTTTGACTCTGTTAGCTTTTGCCGCTACGGACAGGGCGGTATCCGCCCAAAAGATGGGAACAGCCTGCGAATGACCCGACGGTTCGGGAATACTTTGTTGATCTTGGTTGTTTTCGCGATGGCGTTCAACCTGCCGGCCGCGAGGGCAAGCGCCAAGACCTTCACGATGTCTCGGGCGCTGGCCGCGATCGACGCTTCTTTCTGCGCTTTGGACCCCACGACCGCATCCGAGGCCGAGACTTGCGCCGAGCCGGCGCCCGCAGGTGGAGCAGCCCATTGCCCGTTTATGGTCGATTGCTCGATGATGAATTCGAGCTCGCAATGCGCGGTGACGGGTGTCGCGGTTAGTGGGCCCATGGCCTGGCTTTACTCGGCGCCCTCCGACACGATCCGCCCAGCAATGACTGCACGAACGGACCGTTGGCGTGCCGTTCGGCTGTTCCGTCCTCCGATCGTCTGAAACCCGATCCGCCTTGGCGCGCCCGCAGTGCGGCCGCGCCATGCGCGCTCATTTGGTTTCAACGGAGGAGGTCAATCAATGGAAACCGCACTCGGCCTGACGGGATATCAGGCCACCATGATGATCCTGGTGTTCGCCGTGCTTGGTCTGGGCATCGCCGCGCTCTTTCTGGCGCTGTTCCTGCCCGCGCGGTGGCGACCGCCGTATTGGGTGGAGTTCGCCTTCGTCGTGCTCCTGCTGGCGCTGGTCTGGTATGGCGACCGCGAGAGCGCGGAGGTCTTTGCCGCCTATCAGGCGCCGCTGGAGGAAAGCGGCGTGCTGGAGGCCGGCTATGATCCAGCGGTAGGGAATTTCGACCGCACGATAAGGGTCCTTGCGTTCCAGTGGGGCTACGCTTTCGTGAACGAGGAGGACGAGATTTCACGCAACGCCGCGGTGGTGAAGCCCGGCGAGCGCGTCCTCTTCAGTATCTTTGCCAACGATGTGATCCATGGGTTCAACATTCCCGCTGTCGGCATTACCGCCGAATTCGACCCGGGCCGCGAGCGCAACGTCTGGATCAGAGCACCCGAGAAACCGGGGAAATACCTGATTCAGTGTCTGAACTACTGCGGTGTCGGCCATGCCCAGATGAAGGCGTGGCTGGTGGTCGAAGGCGCCGAGACTTGACCGGCGCGGCCTGGAACACGGGAGAGATATGATGGCAAGCGAACTCGATGCCGTTCGTATGGGCGAGATGCCCCATTGGGAACCGGCGGACGTCTTGGGAACGATGACCCTGTCGAATCTGTTGTTTTCGAACGACTACCGGCACATCGCGCTCAAGGGGATTCTGACCTCGGTAGTGATGCTGGGCCTCGGCGGCCTGATGGCGATGCTGTTCCGCACGGAACTGGCGCTGCCGGACCTGCAGCTGATCGACGCCCGGCCGTATATGTCGCTGATGACGCTGCACGGAATGCTGATGGTCTTCGGATTCATCATCCCGCTCGTGATCGCGCTGAATTACTACATGATGCCGAAGGTGCTGGGCACCGGGCAGCTCCTGTTGGCGGGCGCCGCCCAGTGGAGCTATTGGACGCTGATCCTGGCTGCGGTCGCGCTGGTCATCGCACGGCCCGATTTCACCTGGACGTTCTACCCGCCGATGTCGCTGAGGGTCGGTGGCGATCTGGTCTGGCTGGGCTACGTGGCGATCGCGCTGGTTGCGGTCTCCGAATTCCTGGCTGGTGCGGTGCTGATGCGCAACGGCTGGGAGGCGGCCACGCGGCTTGGCTGGGGCAAGCTGCCTTTGATGGGCTGGGGGGCGATATCCGAGGGGATCCTTCTGCTCGGCTCGACGCCGATCCTCGGCCTCGTGGGTATCGTGATGCTGACCGATTGGCTCGAGCTCACAGCGATGTTCGATCCGGCACGCGGCGGTGACGTGATGACCTTCATGTATATGTTCTGGTTCTACGGCCATCCGGCGGTCTACCTGCCACTGATGCCGGCAATCGCGGTGCTCTACACGCTGTTGCCGCGGTTTCTAGGCCGGCCGGTCTGGAGTTATTGGTCGGCGGTCATCGCGTTTTCACTGCTGACGGTGCTGGGTTTCATCGTCTATCCGCACCACTTCCAGCCGGCCGAGAACGTGAGCGGCCTGTTGCAACGCGCAGCGCAGCTCTTAACTCTGGCAATCTTCATTCCCTCGACGCTGCACGTCTTCAACTGGATCGCCTCGCTTTGGTCGGACGAGATTCCGCGCTCGGCCCGGCGCGCGATCCCGTTCAAATTCCTCATCGCCTCGATCTTCTTCCTGATGCTGGGCGGCGTGACGGCCTATGTGAACGCGCAGATCGCGACGGACAGTGCTTTCGTGCACAATACCTACTTCGTGCCGGCGCATTTCCACGCGATGTTCGCAGGCTTCATGGCCAATATGGCGATGGCGGGGATCTACTTTCTGTACCCCTATTTCACGGGGCGGATGTACAGCCAGGTGCTGGGCAATCTGCACTTCTGGTCCTGGCAAATCGGCATCTTCACCAAGGTGATGATGATGTACTACCTGGGTTACGTCTACTTCCCGCGTTGGGTCGTGGACTACCTGGACCTGCCGCAATGGTCGGGCGCGCAACTGGCGCTGACCGGCGGCGCCTATCTGATCGGGCTGGGCTTCATCGTCTTCGTCGTCAACATGATGTGGAGCGCGTCGCGCGGCGCCAAGGCCACGGACGATCCCTGGGCGGTAGACGCCGAACCCGGTGCCGGCGCAGCACCGGTGCCCGCGGAATAAGAAGGAGAGATCGAGATGATTATGCGCCTGTTCTTGGTAGCCGGGCTCCTCCTTCTGGGAGGGACCGCCTATTTCGTCGTCGGGCAGAGGCCCCCAACGGTTCAAGTCACCCCGACCGCCAGCGAGATCGTCAATCTACGACAGGAGGGTATTCTGCCGGCGGGGATCATGGCCGAGAACGAAGAAATCGAGCACGAGGTCTTCGGTGTCTCGCCCGAGGACAAGGAAATGATCGAGCGCGCCACGGAGAATATGGACATGGGCGGCATGAAGATGGAGGGCGACGGCCAAATGGAGATGGCCGAGGATTCCGGCATGAAGGCGGAGGGCGACGGCCAGATGGACATGGCCGGGGACTCCGGCACGAAGACAGAGGGCGACGGCCAGATGGACATGGCGGAAGGCTCTGAAACGCAGACGGAAGGCGGGGAGCAAATGGACATGGCCGGGGAATCAGGCGGAGACTCGGACATGAAAATGGAGGGTGACGCCGATCACGCCGCCGAGGAGGCCGCCGACGCCGATCATGCCGGGGAAGCCGAGGCGGAAGAGCAAGAGCGCCTGATGGCGGGCAAGATGGCCGGTTTGATCATCCGTGACGATGGCGAATTCGACCGCGAGGTGCGGCTTTTGATGTCGGAGTGGACGTTTTCCAATCTCCAGATCGACGCCAAGCCCGGCGAGCGCATCAAGTTCACGCTCAGCAACGACGGCAAAATCCCGCACGAGTTCATGTTCATGAGCATGGCGGCGATGCAGGGCGTGAACTACCGCGCCAAACGCGCCGATTGGAACCTGCTCGAGCACGAGGCGCTATACGAGAAGTCGCTCATTCTTCCTGGCGAAGAAATCACTTTCGTCGCCGAGGTGCTGCAGCCCGGTGCCTGGATGTTCATGTGCATGCTGCCCTACCACATGCAGATGGGCATGATGGGCCAGATGGCCACCGAAGGCATGGCGATGCAGATGTGATCATGGTGCGTGGACGGCTGTCCTGAGGACTGATCAAATCGCCGACGCGCCGCGTTTTCTTGCGGTGCGTCGGCTTTGGCTGGGGTGTATGCCGCCGTTCGCCGAGCGGGAAGAGCAGGCTGAACCCTTTGCCGTGCCGCCGTTCAGTGGCCGTAGACTGGCGCATCGTCGCAAACATGGTTCGAGCATTCTATCTCGATGGTCGAGTGTTCGATTCCATGGCTGTCGCGAAGCGCCCGCTTAATCGCCTGCTTGATCCTATCAGCGCGTGACCACGCACCGGATTCCACGACGACATGGGTGTCAATCGAACTGTGGTGCTCATCCATCAGCCAGAAATGGGCGTGATGAACGCCGGCGACGCCTTCAACTTCGTGGATCGACTTCAAGACGGCGCCAGTGTCGATCTCGGGCGGGCTGCCCAGCATCAGGATGCGGATCACCCGTCCGATCTCGGCAAACGACATCCAAAGAATGTAGACCGCAATGCCGAGCGTGACGATCGGGTCGACGAGACGCCAGTCGAACAGGATGATCAGCGATCCTGCTACGATCACCGCGATCGAGCCGAGCGCGTCGGCGACATTGTGCAGGAATGCCGCGCGGATGTTCACGCTGGTCTTGGACATGGAATATGTCAACGCCGCCGTTGCCGCGTCGATCACAAGCGCGATCCCGGCGATGATGACGACCATCCAACCATCGATTCCCTGCGGCTCGATGAAACGGAAGATCGCCTCGTAGATGAGATAGAGGCCCAGCACTATGAGCGTGGTGTAGTTGATCAGCGCGGCCACGATCTCCGCCCGTCCATATCCGAAGGTCATTTCGGCGTTGGAGGGGCGGCGCGCGATTTTCCGGGCGAAAAACGCAATAATCAGCGCGATGGCATCCGAAAAATTGTGCAGCGCGTCGGCGATCAGCGCGAGGCTGCCCGACAGGATTCCACCGATGACCTGCGCCAGCGT
Organism: Paracoccaceae bacterium; assembly: GCA_029862205.1. GTDB lineage: Bacteria > Pseudomonadota > Alphaproteobacteria > Rhodobacterales > Rhodobacteraceae > Thermohalobaculum. The sequence goes on along the minus strand of JAOTXT010000002.1, from coordinate 80,763 downwards.
CAGTACGAGATTAATGCCCACCGCCATCGCAACACGGAAATCGCCCGATTCTGGGTCGACATGATGGAGGTGATGGCCGTGTGCCATGAGGCGGTCTCTCGGTTAAACTGATTGATGGCGGCAATCAGCCTCTACCTCGCACGTCCCCGGCGTCAAGAGAAGTCGGGCGGGATGGTCAGGCCTCGCCCCGCAGCTTCGCGATGGTGGTGAAGGCGTTGATCCCCTCGACCGAGCTTTGGACGTCGATCACTACCGGGCCGTCATGGGCGAGCGCCTCAGCCGCTGCCTCGGCCGCCTGATCCGCCGTCTCGACCGTCAGACCCAGCGCGCCGAAGGCGCGACCCCAGGCGGCGAAGTCCGGGTTCGTGAGCTCGGTCGCCGAGATGCGGTGCGGGTGGTCGCGCTCCTGGTGCTGACGGATCGTGCCGTAGGAGCCGTTGTTCGAGACCACGACGATGGGCTTGGCGCCCTTGGCCATGGCGGTGGCGAGCTCGTTGCCGCTCATCATCACGCCGCCGTCCCCGGCGAAGCAGATCACCTTGCGCGCCGGGTGCCGCAGGCAGGCGGCGATGGCGCCCGGCACGCCCATCCCCATGGCGCCCGCCACCGCACCGATCGCCTGCTGGCTGCCGTCCCAGCGCCAGAGGCAGTTGACCCAGCTCGAGAAATTCCCGGCATCGGTGGTCACGATGTTGTCGCGCTGCACCTGCTCGGCCAGAGGTCCGACCATGGCGCCGAAGTCGAGCCCGTCGGCGAACTCGCGCGGCTGGTAGCCGGTGATCTTCTTCACGACCGCGTTGACGCCCGCGGCCCAATCCTCGGATTTCGGCGTCGCGTTGCGCTCCGCCAGCGCCTCCATGAAGGCCGTGGCATCGCAGGCAAGGCCCAGCGTCGCCCGGTAGACCCCGCCGATCAAGCCCGGATCCGGGTAGACATGGACCAGCGGCTGGTCCGGGATCGGCGCCCTCGGGAAGGTGTAGCCCTGGGTCGGCGTGTCGCCCAGCCGCGTGCCGATGGCCAGGATCAGGTCCGCCCCCTCCATCGCCTCGATCAGCGGGCGCGGCACCTTGAAGCCCAATTGCCCGGCATAGAGCGGCGAGGAATTGTCGAATATCTCCTGATGCTTGAAGCTAAGGGCCACCGGCATCCGGTGCGCCTCGGCCACACGAGCCAGCGCGCGGCGTCCCTCTGGGCTGTCGAGCATTCCGCCGGCGATGATCAGGGGCCGCTCGGCGCCCTCCAGCATCTCCATCACCCGGTCGATCTCGGGGCCCGAGGGCGCAGCGCGCACCACCGGATGGGGCGCCTCGACCTGCGCTGCCGTCTCGTCGCCCAGCATATCCTCGGGCAGCACGATGATCGCGGGGCCGGGCGTCCCCGATTGCGCGGCGTGCCAGGCGCGGGCCACCACCTCGGGCAGGCGGTCGGCGTCGTGGACTTCCCAGACGCCCTTGGCAAACGCGCCGAACATGGCCGTATAGTCGATCTCCTGGAACGCGCCCCTGCCCCGCTCGTGCCGCGCGACCTGGCCGATCAGAAGCACCAGCGGCACCGCGTCCTGCTGCGAGACATGAACCGCGATCGAGGCATTGGTCGCCCCCGGCCCCCGGCTGACCGCCGCCACGCCCGGGCGCCCGGTCAGCTTGGCGTCCGCCACGGCCATGAACCCGGCGCCGCCCTCGTGGCGGCAGACCACCACGTCGATATCGCCGGCATCCGCCAGCGAGTCGAGCACCTGGAGATAACTCTCGCCCGGCACACAAAATATGCGGTCGACCCCATGGGCCCTGAGGCAATCGACGAAAAGGTCAGCGGCGCGGCGCATGGGACACTCCATCAGGCATGGGATTCGTATCGATCCGGACTTGATCGCCACGCCCGATGGCGCGACCCTCGGGCACAGAATAGACGGCAATCAGCCGGCATCAAGGGAGGATAAGATGACAATCAAGGCACTGTTCGCGTCCGGCGCGACCGCCTGTTTGCTGGCCGCGCCGGCCATGGCGGGCGAGCTGAAACTGCCCGGGCAGTTGGCCTGGACCGCTTATGGAACCGGCTCGGCGGGCTATAACCAATCGGTTGCCATCGGTGCCGCGCTGCAGGATGCGGCGGGTGTGAACCTGCGCGTCCTGCCCGGCAAGAACGACGTGGCCCGCACCGAGCCGCTGCGCCAGGGCAAGGTCCATTTCTCGGCCACCGGCGTCGGCGGGTCGTTCATGGCTCAGGAAGGCGTCTTCGCCTTCGGCAAGGAAAGCTGGGGCCCGCAGGAGATCCGGGTGCTGATCGCCAACAATGGCGGCAAGGTCGGCCTGGCGATGGCGGTCGCGGCCGAGGCCTGCGAGAAGGTGGGCAAGCCCGGCTGCGAGGGCTTCGAGTATTCCGACCTCAAGGGCATGCGCGTTGCCTGGGTCAAGGGCGCCCCGGCGCTCAACGTCAACAACCAGGCCTATCTGGCCTATGCGGGCCTGAGCTGGGACGACGTCGAGAAGGTCGAGTTCGGCGGCTTCTCGGATTCCTGGAAGGGCATGGTCAACGGTCAGGTGGATGCGGCCTTCTCTTCGACCAATTCCGGCAAGGCGTATGAGGCTGCGGCGGGACCGCGCGGGGTCTTCTGGCCGCCGATCGATCCGGCGAATGCCGCCGGGCTCGAGCGGATGCAGTCGATCGCGCCCTTCTTCTCGACGATGAACGCGGTGGTCGGCGCCAATATCGACGGCGGACCAGGCGTCGCCACGGCGGGCTATGCCTATCCTGTCCTCGCCGCCATGGTCGGCCAGGATGAAGAGCTCGTCTACAACATGACCAAGGCAATGGTCGAGCTGTTCCCGTCCTATGACGGCAAGGCCCCGGGCATCGGCGGCTGGGCGCTGGAAAAGCAGGATTTTCAGTGGGTTGCGCCCTATCACGACGGAGCGGTCCGCTACTACAAGGAGACCGGCGCCTGGGATGACGCGGCGCAGGCCCATAACGACCAGTTGATCGCCCGGCAGGCGGCGCTGAAGGCGGCCTGGGAAGAGCTGAAGGCGGAAGGCCCGGCCGATTGGGAAGCCGCCTGGGACGCCAAGCGCCGGGCCGCGCTGGAGGCCGGCGGCTTCGAGGTGGTCTTCTGACCGGGGCCTGACCCGATGGCAGAAACCGAGCCCTCTCCCACGGGAGAGGGCGCCCCCGACCTCGCCCGGCCGGTCCGGCCCGAGGATCATGGCCTGGCCAATTGGGTCATGATCGCGGGAACAGTTTCGGCAGTGTTCCTCTCGGTCCACCAGCTCTTCAATCTGCAATTCTTCGGAATCGTGCTGATCGAGGGGATGTATCTCTACATCCTGGCCGGCATCTTTCTGGGCCTCGCGTTCCTTTGCTTCCGCGCGACCAAGCACCGGCCGGCGAGTGTACCTTGGTTTGATTGGGTGCTGTGCGCCGCCGCCTTCGCGGTAGCGGGCTATTTCGCCTGGACTGCGGATGAAAGCCTGGACCTGGGCTGGGAATACGCCCCGCCCGAGACCGCGCGCTGGGCCTCGCTGGTCTTCTACTTGCTGATCCTCGAGGCCACCCGGCGCGCGGGCGGGTTGGTGCTTTTCTGCATCGTCTTCGTTTTCTCGATCTACCCGACCTTCGCCGACAAGATGCCCGATCCGCTCTCGGGCTTCGCCTCGCCCTTCATGGACGTGGTGCCCTATCACATGATCTCGTCCGAGAGCTCGTTCGGCATCCCGATGCGGGCCTTCGGCGGGCTGGTGATCGGGTTCATCGTTTTCGGCGCGGTGTTGCAGCGCACGGGCGGGGGGAAATTCTTCAACGACCTGGCGCTGGCGCTGGTCGGGCGCTACCGGGGCGGGGCGGCCAAGGTGGCGATCTTCGGGTCTGGCTTCATGGGCTCGATGTCGGGCTCGGTGATCTCGAATGTGCTGACCACAGGCGCGGTTTCGATCCCCGCCATGAAGCGCACCGGCTTCGCACCACGCTATGCCGCCGCGACCGAAGCCTGTGCGTCCACGGGCGGCGTGCTGATGCCACCGGTGATGGGGGCCACCGCCTTCGTCATGGCCTCGTTCCTGTCCATGCCCTATGCGGAGATCGCCCTCGCCGCGGCGATCCCGTCGCTGCTGTTTTATTTCGGACTATTCGTACAGATCGACGCTTATGCGGCGCGCGAGCGACTGGAGGGGATGAAGCGCGAGGAGCTGCCTTCCCTTAGCGCCGCAATTCGCGAGGGCTGGGTCTATTTGTTCGTCTTCGCGCTGTTGGTCTTCATGATGGTCGCGCTGAGGCAAGAGACCCTGGCGCCGTTCTACGCCACAGCGCTGCTTCTGGTGATCAACCAGTTTATGAAGGCGCACCGGTTCACGGCGCAGGGCTTCGCGGGCATGGTCACCGGGGTCGGTCGCGCGCTGGCCGAGCTGACGGCGGTCCTGTTGGGCGTGGGCCTGATCGTGGGTTCGTTCTCGGCCACGGGGCTGGCGGGGACGCTGGTCAACGAGCTGATCTTCCTTGCCGGCAATTCGGTGATCATGCTGCTGATAATGGGGGCGCTGACCGCCTTCGTCTTCGGCATGGGGATGACGGTGACCGCCTGCTACATCTTCCTGGCCGTGGTCCTGGCCCCGGCGCTGGAGCAGGCGGGCCTGAACCGGCTGGCGGTGCATCTGTTCATCCTCTACTGGGGCACAGTCAGCTATATCACCCCGCCCGTGGCGCTGGGCGCCTTCGCCGCGGCGACGATTGCCGGGGCCAATGCGCTGCGCACGGGCTACGAGGCGATGAAGCTGGGCGGGGTAAAGTATCTGGCGCCATTCCTGTTCGTGCTGAACCCGGCGCTGATCGGCGATGCGCCAGTGGCGGATGTGCTGGTGGCCTGCATCGCGGCCGGCATCGGAATCTGGTTCATCGGGGCGGCGATGCAGGGTTATGTGAGTTTCTGCGGCCGTTTGCCGGACGGCGTTTCGGGCCTGGCGCTGCGGCTGCTTTTGGCGGCGGGCGGCCTGATCATTGCACTGCCCGGAGGCGCGGCGACCGGGTTCTCTGGTTGGAGCCTGGCCGCCGCCGGCATGGCGCTGTCGGCGCTGCCGCTCGCGGTTGCCTGGGCCGGCGGGCGCCGTGAAGTGGCGGGTGTTGGGCGCTAGACCAATATCGTTTCCGACTGGTCCAGTCTGATCCGGTTTTGCTCTGAACTCAGCGTCCAAAGAGGGCTGCGAGCAACGCGATGGCCAGAACGACGGCCCAGGCGAGCCAGGCAAGGCGGATGGCCCCCTCGATATCATCGGGCCGGGCGTCCTCGCGGGCCTCGGCATTCAGGAACGGCCCGTCGACGCGCTCGCCCTCGTAGACCCGGGGCCCGGCCAGGGCGACACCCAGCGACGCGGCCATCGCGGCTTCGGGCCATCCGGCATTGACCGAGCGGTGGCGGGGCGCGTCGCGCAGCATGACATCCATCGCCACCCTGCCGTCGCCCACCAGACAGAACACGAACCCGGTCAGCCGCGCGGGGATCCAGTTGGCGACATCGTCAAGCCGCGCAGCCGCCCAGCCGAATTCCTCATAGCGATCGTTCTTGTGGCCGATCATCGAATCGGCGGTGTTGATCATCTTGTAGACCGCTATGCCCGGCAGGCCGGCGACCAGATACCAGAAAACGGGAGCGACCACCGCGTCGGAGAAGTTTTCGGCCGCCGACTCGATTGCCGCGCGGGCGACCCCCGCCTCGTCCAGCGTCGCGGGGTCACGCCCGACGATCCGGGCGACCGCGTAGCGGCCCTCCTCGAGCGAGACGCGCAATCCATCCGCGACCGCCTTCACGTAGTCGATCAACCCGCGATGGGCGAGCAGCACGGCGAGCGCGGCCACCTCGAGCACGCCGAAGAATATATCCAGCGACAGAATCCAAGCCGGAATCGCCGCCGCCAGGCACAGCGCCGCCATCGCCAGCGCACCGCGCGCCTTGCGGAAAAGACCCTGGTTGAGAACCTTTTCAAGGAATTCGGTCAGTTTGCCGAACAGCACGACCGGATGCGGCGCGCGCCGCCAAATCTCATCGGGCTCGCCGATGAGCGCATCCAGGATCAGACCCAGAGCAAGCATTTTCACCCTCCGCCCCCGCACAGATTTCTGACCCGGCGGGATGCCCCCGTGGAGAAATCACCCTTTTATGGCGGGTAGTTGGGCCTCAGGTCAATCGCGTCGGCGGGCTATTCGCCCAGGCGCACGTTCTCGGTGCTGAATATGGCGGCGCTGGAGAAGCCGATCGTCTCGAGGTAAAGGTCAGCGCCGACCGAGATCAGGGCCATCACGAAGATCGCGGCGAGAAAAGCTCTCATTGGGTTCCTCCTGCGGGCTCCGGCGACCCACCACTGGTGGGCTTGCCATCGGATCGCGGTCCGGTGTTCGTACGTAAATATGCGATAAGATCCTGCCTGTCTTCAAGTTTTGCGATGCGTTGCATCGGCATTTTCGAGCCTGGGGTAAAGTGGTCGGGACCCAGCTCGAAAAGCTGATTGATGGTTTCGGCCTCCCAGATCAGGTCCGATCCGTTCAGCGCGCCCGAGTAGCGGTAGCCCGCAACGGTGCCGGCACGGCGTCCGAAGAGAGCGTAGAGTGTCGGCCCGGCGCGGCGCAGATCGCTGGTCGTCTCGGGCCGCTCGAGCGTGTGGCAAATCGAGCATTTGCGGACGAATTGCCGCTCGCCGTTGCTCATTTCCTCAGGTGGCCTGTCGAAAAGGCGCTGGTCGGCGGCAAAGAGCGCGTCTTTGGATCCCCCGACCGGCCAGAGCACCGCGTCCTCGGCCAAGCCGCCAGCCAACAGCCGGTCGCCCTGCGCATCATAGGCCAGCGCCCAGATCGGGCCGCGCACGGCGGCGCGGAAATCCCGGGCGATGGTCCAATCTGCGGTGTCGATCACCATGATGTAACCCTCGCCGTCCCCGACCGCCAAGTAGCGGCCGTCCGGTGTCTTCGCCAGGGCCAGGATCGGGCGCCGCTCGGCGGTGAGATCGGCCAGTTCCTCGCCGGTCGCAAGATCGATGGCGCGCACCGCGCCGTCGACAGCACCGTATGCGAGCCAGCCCGCTTCCTCGTTCAGAATCAGGTGATTGACCCCAAAGCCATGCTCGACCACCACGCGTTCAAGCGCGCCCGTGGCCACATCCCAACGCCGGATCGTGCCGTCGTAGGACGCCGTGTAGAGTGTCCCGCCATCGGCGGTGAACTTGGCATCGTTGACATTCGCGCGATGGCCTTTGAGCCAGCGCGGTCCGCGCGGGGCTGTCAATGGCCAGAGTCCGATACGCCCGTCCCACCCGCTCGAAGCGGCAAGCGTTCCGTCGGGGCTGATGCTGACCGCGATAAGCTTGCCCTTATGGCCCTCGAGTCGCTTCAGCGCCTGGCCCGTCTCCAGATCCCAGAGGATCAGGTCGAAATCGTCCCCCGCCGAGATCGCGCGGCGACCATCGGGCAAAAAGGCGACTGCGTTGGCCGCGGCCTCGTGCCCTTCGAGCCAGCGGATCAGATCGCCCGAGACCAAATCCCAGAACCCGACCGAGTAGTCAAAGCTGGCTGTAAGCGCGAACCGGCCGTCGGGTGAAACCGCGACCCCCTTGACCGGTCCGCCATGACCCTCGAGCCGCTGATAGCCGCCATCACCGCGCGCGCCCGGCGCGCCGGCGAGCGCCGACAGGATCAAGAGGCCAGCGGAAAAAAGCGCGGCAGGCCGCATGGGATCATCGCGGGCTCATTCGGCGGGCGTCGCCGCCGGATCGGCGCCGGCCGATTCTTGTTCCATCTTCTCGACCCATAGGCCGTGATGCTCCTCGGCCCAATTGTAGTCGACCATGCCCGAACCCATCGCGTCGAAGGCCCCCTCCATACCGAGCGATCCGATATAGATATGGGCGATCACGATCACGATCATCGCCAGAGCCACGATCGTGTGCCAGATCTGAGCGTATTGCATCTCCTCGAGCGGCGTGAGCTCGGTCGCCAGCGGCGCGCCCCAGACCGCCTCGACGCCGAGGGAGTTCAGGATCTCGAATGTTTTGGCGAAGAGCGGCAGCTCGTAGGGGAAGAGCAGTGAAACCCCGCTGAGCGAGACCGACGCGCCGAGCAGGATAACCGACCAGAAGATCAGTTTCTGGCCTGCATTGAATTTCTTCGACGGCGGATGAACGCCCTCGGTGAACAAGCCCCCGCCTTTCATGATCCAGCGTATGTCGGTCATTGAAGGCAGATTGTGGACCACCCACATGACGAAAACCAAAACCAGCGCCAGCATGAAGGCCCAGGCAACATTGTTGTGGATCCACTTGCCGGCCATCGTGATAGTCGCGAAGGCCTCCTTGCCGAAGATCGGGATCAGCAGGTCCCTGCCGTAGAGCAGGTTCAGCCCGCTGAGCGCCAGCAGGATGAACGAGACGGCCAGCAGCCAGTGGCCAAAGCGTTCGACCGGCTTGAAACGCTCGATCAGAATGCCCGACCGGCCCTCCTCGATCGCGATCCGACCGCGGAACAGATAGAAGACGAAAAGCAGTGCCAGCATCGCGAAAATCGCCATGCCGCCATAGGTGCGCAGCGGCCCGTTCTGAGCGCGCATCCTCTCCCAAGCGACCCCTTCCGACTGCACCAGAGTGGCCGCCTTCCGGTCCGGGATCGAGACCGTGAACGTGCTGCCCTGCCGGATCTCACCCCAGAGAGTTGCATCCGAATTCGGGCCAAGGATATCCAGCGGCGCGACTGGCGCATCGCCGCTCGGGGCAACCGCGTCCGGCACCCGGATCTCGCCCGGCGCCATCGGAGCATTGGTCACGGCGTTGTCGGGCGGACGGACCGAGGACTGCGCCAACGCCTCGTTCACGGTCAACGATATCTGCAGAACACTGACCAGGAAGATGGCGAGGGCCAAGCCGATGGCGGAGATCCCGATCATCATACCACGCCGTCGCAATTTGCTGCGCCGCAGGCTCATCGAAAGCCCTCCCTACGGTTTCCGGTGTGCGAATGCTTCCACCCAGAGAGGTTCTCCGGGTGGAAGCGATCTCGCTTCAAAGCGGTCGAGCCGTCAGCTGCCCTTGCGCTGATAAGCCGTGCCCCAGCCCCAAGCGCCAGTGCCGAAGCCACGGGCCACGACGCGCTCGCGATAGATGTCGGAGACATCGTCGCCGTCGCCGGCCAGAAGCGCCTTGGTCGAGCACATCTCGGCACAAATCGGCAGTTTGCCCTCGGCCAGACGGTTGCGGCCATACTTCTGGAACTCGGCCGGGGAGTGATCCTCCTCCGGACCGCCGTTGCAGAATGTGCACTTGTCCATCTTGCCGCGGCTGCCGAAATTGCCCGCCTGCGGATACTGAGGCGCCCCGAAGGGACACGCATAGAAGCAGTAGCCGCAACCGATGCACAGGTCCTTGGAGTGCAACACCGCGCCATCACTGGTCTGGTAGAAGCAATCCACTGGACACACCGCCATGCAGGGCGCATCCGAACAATGCATGCAGGCAACCGAGATCGACCGCTCGCCCGGGGTGCCATCGTTGATGGTCACCACGCGGCGCCGATTGATACCCCAGGGCACCTCATGCTCGTTCTTACAGGCAGTGACGCAGGCATTGCACTCGATGCAACGCTCGGCATCACAGAGGAATTTAACGCGTGCCATCTAGCGTCCTCCCTTACGCTTTTTCGATCTTGCAGAGAGTCACCTTGGACTCCTGCATCTGAGTGACCGAGTCGTAGCCGTAGGTCATTGCCGTGTTGGCCGCCTCGCCAAGCACGTAAGGATCGGCCCCTTCGGGATACTTGTCCCTCAGGTCCTCGCCCTGGAAGTGCCCACCGAAGTGGAACGGCATGAAGGCGACGCCTCTACCGACCCGCTCGGTGACCATCGCGGCAACCTTGACCCGCGACTTCTCGGCGCCCTCGACCCAGACTTGCTCGCCGTTGCGAATGCCGAGGCTGTTCGCGTCGAATGGATTGATCTCGACGAACATTTCCTGCTGCAACTCGGCCAGCCAGGGGTTCGAACGGCTCTCGTCGCCACCACCCTCGTATTCGACCAGACGGCCGGAGGTGAGGATGATGGGATAGTCCTGCGAGAAGTCGTTCTTCTGGATCGACGCATAGAGCGTTGGCAGACGATATGCGTGACGGTCCTCGTAGGTCGGATAGTCCGCAACCAGATCGCGCCGCGGCGTATACAGCGGCTCGCGGTGCAGCGGCACCGGATCCGGGAAGGTCCAGACGACCGCCCGCGCCTTTGCGTTGCCGAAGGGCGCACATTCATGGCTGATCGCGACGCGCTGGATGCCGCCCGAGAGGTCGGTCTTCCAGTTGGTCTTGTCGCCGGCAACCGCCTCGATGGCAGACCGTTCGTCGTCCGTCAGATCGCCGTCCCAGCCAAGCTCTTTGAGCATCGCCATGGTGAACTCGGGATATCCGTCCTGGATCTCCGAACCTTGGCTGTAGACGCCCTCGGCCAGCAGGCTTTCACCATCCCGCTCGACGCCGAAGCGTGCTCGGAAAGTCAGGCCTCCCTTCGAAACCGGCTTCGACATGTCGTAGAGGTTCGGCGTACCCGGATGGCCCATATCGGCCGTTCCCCAGCAAGGCCAGGGCAGGCCATAATATTCGCCATCGTTCGGTCCACCGACCGCCTGAAGCGTCGTCCGGTTGAAGGTGTGCTGGTTCGCCATATGGCTGCGAAGCCGTTCCGGCGATTGACCGGTGTAGCCGATGGTCCACATGCCGCGATTGAACTCGCGGGTGGTATCCTCGACGCTGGGCTCGCCGTCATCCGCAATCGGGATATTGCGGAACATGCGGTCCTCGAAACCGAACTTGGTGGCGAACTTGGCAATGATGGTCTGGTCCGGAAGGCTCTCGAAAATCGGCTCGACCACTTTCTCGCGCCACTGGAACGACCGGTTCGACGCCGTCACCGAGCCATAGGTCTCGAACTGGGTGCAGGCCGGCAGCAAATAGATGCCGTCGTCCCGATCAGGCAAGACCGCCGACATGGTCGGATACGGATCGATCACGACCATCATATCCAGCTTTTCCATCGCCTTCTTCTGGTCGGCACCACGCGTCTGGCTGTTCGGGGCGTGGCCCCAAAGCACCATGGCCCGGACATTATCGCCCTGATCCATGTTGGCCTTGTCTTCCAGAACGCCATCGACCCAACGGCTTACCGGGATGCCCTTGAGGTTCATCAAGGGCTTATCCTTGCCCTCGCTGTCCTTGATGGTGGCAAACCGGCCTTTAAGCCAGTCGAGATCCTCCTCCCAGACACGCGCCCAATGCGCCCAGGAACCGGGCTTCAGGCCGTAGTAGCCAGGCAATGAGTGCGACAGAATGCAGAGATCCGTCGCGCCCTGCACATTGTCGTGGCCGCGGAAGATATTCGTTCCGCCACCCGAGGTGCCCATGTTGCCCAGCGCCAGCTGCAGGATGCAGTAGGCCCGCGTGTTGTTATTGCCATTGGTGTGCTGGGTACCGCCCATGCACCAGATCACGGTGCCCGGACGGCTGTTGGCCATGGTGCGCGCCACGCGCTCGAGCTGACTGCCCGGCGTGCCCGTGACCCGCTCGACCTCTTCGGGGTTCCACTTCTTCACTTCTTCGCGGATCTGGTCCATGCCCCAGACCCGGGTGCGGATGAACTCCTCATCCTCCCACCGGTTCTCGAAGATGTGCCACAGGATGCCCCAGACGAGCGCAACATCCGTGCCCGGACGGAAGCGGACATACTCGTCTGCGTGCGCCGCAGTGCGCGTGAAGCGCGGGTCGCAGACGATCAGCGGCGCGTTGTTCTCTTCCTTCGCCTTCAGCACGTGCAACAGCGAGACCGGGTGGGCCTCGGCTGGGTTGCCGCCGATGATGAAGATGGCCCTCGAGTTGTGGATGTCGTTATACGAGTTGGTCATCGCGCCGTAGCCCCAGGTGTTGGCAACACCCGCGACCGTGGTCGAGTGGCAAATCCGCGCCTGGTGATCCACGTTGTTCGAGCCCCAGTAGGCCGCGAACTTACGGAACAGATAGGCTTGCTCGTTCGAGAACTTGGCAGACCCCAGCCAGTAGACGCTGTCGGGCCCGCTTTCCTCACGGATTTTCATCATCCCGTCGCCGATCTCTTCGATCGCCTGATCCCAGGAGATGCGCTTCCACTCGCCGCCTTCCTTCTTCACCGGATACTTCAGGCGCCGCTCGCCATGGGCGTGCTCGCGCACCGAAGCTCCCTTGGCGCAATGGGCGCCCAGGTTGAAGGGGCTGTCCCAGCCAGGCTCCTGCCCGACCCAGACGCCGTTCTGCACTTCTGCCAGCACGGTACAGCCGACCGAGCAGTGGGTGCAGACAGACTTGATTACATCGACATTGCCCGTGGCGGTTGCCGCCTGGGCCTTGGTGACCGTGCCGCCTGTCGCGGCGAGAGCGGTCAGCCCGCCGATCGCCAGACCGGACCCGCGCAGGAACGCGCGGCGGTCAACCGATTTCTGGGCAGCCTTCGACAGGATCGACTCGCTCCGGGGGCGTCCCGCTACCCCGTTCGTCTTTTTCCTGAGCATCTGAATCTCCCGTAGGGTTTCTTTATTCTTGGCAATGGGGTCAGGGCCATTCGCAACCGTCACCCATCGGTGCCATCAGGTCCGGATCAAAAACTGATCAAAACCGCGCGCTTTCGAGATACTTCTCGACGTGCTCGGTCTTGCGATATCCGCTCCCGCTCGTCTCGGCCGCGGCTTCCGCCGTGCCAGAGCCTGTCACCGCGGCCGCGGCAGCGGCCGGTGCGGCAACAGTGGCGAGTTTGAGAAAATCGCGCCGGCTGTTGGCAGCCTTTTCGTCGCTCATTCTCTTTCTCCAATTTGGGGCCGATCCCGCGGCCCGCTGCACCAGAGGGCTCACGCCCCCATCCGAAATGCCTCGCGCTCGATCTCGATGAACGCGCGGCCGATCGCGCCGACAGGCGCGTAAAACACCGATCCCTTCGCCGCTTCCAGATCGGCGAAGAAATGCCCCGCCCAGGGGGCGATATGGGCCGAGAAGAAATCCTTTTGGGCCGAGAGCCCGACCGGCGCCTCGGCAAACCGGCCGAGGATCAGCCCCGCCATCATCTCACAGAGCGAGGCGATGTTGTCCTCCGGCTCGAACACATTCGGCGCCCGCTCGATCCCCAGGCGCGTCATGTCGTTGCGCAGAAGCGCCAGCGGCTTTTCATTGAGGAAACCGGTCATGTAGTAGCTGGCGTAAGGCAGCAGTTCGCCCCGGGCGACGCCGATAAAGAGACGCGAGAATTCGCGCTCGGCCGCCTGCTCGGTCGTGGCCCGGGCGACCCGCGCCAGCGCCTTGACCGCGCGGCCCAGATCGCCGTCATCGCCTTCCAAATCGGCGACACGGTCGATCAAAACCCGTTGAGGCGGATTGGCCAACAGGGCGGAGAGCAGATCGTAGAGGTTCGCGCGAAGGACATCTTCCTCCGCGACGGTCGCGTCCTGCGCCATGTCAGCGAGCGTCATGCGCCCTCCCCTCGTGACCGGTTCTACCCGATCATTCTTAGCCTTGAGGTCCACGCTATCAGCAATTTACGTCAGGTCAATTCAGATGACCAATCGAGCCCGAGATTACGCCCTAAAACGTTTAATCTTCCGCTATGCGGAAACGCATGCGCTTTCTTGGAATCAGCGGTGGCGCGTCGGCAGCAATGACCGGCGGCGCCACATCTGATCCGGCTTCCACTCGTCTTCCTTGCGCGCCGGATGCTTCGTCGTCGGGCGCGGCCGTTTCAGGGGCATCTTCACCTGAGGCAACTTGTTCGTCACTTGCGGGTTCGGCAGACGCCTCGGGCTCGGTGGACTCGGCATGGGCCGGGGATTTCGGCGTCTCGACGAACTTGTCGGCCCATCCCTTGCCCACCTGATAAGCGGTTTGCAGATTTTCGAGCACGGTGGCGGCGTCCGTATAGTCCTCGCCGTAGTCCACAAGTTCGTCCAGGTTCGCCAGCACCGGGTTTGAAATCCACAGCTTGCGAAGCGCCCGGTTGCGGAGGCGCGCAGGCACCGCCTTGGCCATGAACCCCCTTATGTCGTCCCCGGGTTTCAGACTGTCCGGGTCCGGCAGGCCCAACTCCTCCAGAACCTCTGCATCGGTTCGCGCGTCTTCCTGCGGCGCGGGTGCGTCCGCCTCGGCGGGCGGCGTTTCCCCAGGCTCTTCTTCGCGCGCTTCCTGTTTCAGCCGGGACCAGCGGCTGGCGAAGCCGGGCTCAGGATCCTTGGTGCTCAATGGAGCTTCTCCGGCTTTTTCGCTCCCACGCGCATGCCAGCGGGGCTGCGGTAGACATCCGCGGTTTGGCGGATGCGGGCGTCACCCTTGCCGTCATCTATCCGATCGGTTTTCACCTTGTCGCGCTTGCGCTTATAGAACTCTTCTTCCTTGTGATGGCGGGCGACGAAATCGCTGAGCCAACCGATCAGGGTGGGCGGCATCGGCACCGCCTCAACGATCTCCTCGCCGCTGTCCAAGTAATCCTGCGCCTCATAGGCATTGGCGGTGACCAGGAAGACCTCGACCTCGTGCTTGGCGTCCGGGTCTTCGTTCTCGCGCAGAACGACGTAGCATGAAGGCGGGTCGTTGGAGAGCGCCACCAGATAGGCCTCCGTCTCGGCCCGGTGGACTTCCAGCTCACAGGTCGCCGCATGGTACTCGACCGCCTCGCCTTCGCGGCGCATCTCGCGCCACTCGGCGGGGCCAGCGCCGGGCAACACCCCCACGACCCGCCAGACCCACTTGGCCCAGCGGGTGACCCCGGGCTGCTTGCGCAGAACGACGCCGACCGGCAGGGTTGCGGTTCTCTCGGACAAGCGGTCTCTCCCCAACGCAGGTTCCGAAGGTATTCTTGCCGCTTGCGGGCGGTTTGCCAAGTTTACTGCCTCGCGGCGCTGGGGATTTACCGCCAGCCGGGATGGGCAGCGGAATGGCTTGCCCCGGCTCCAGAAAACAATAGGTTCGCCGCAAGCGGCGCATGCGAGACGCCCGTCCAACGATCTTTCCGGGGAGACACCATGGCCGAGACCGCCCCACGCCTTCTGCTGTGCGACTGCACCGGGACGATGCGCCCGGATGCGGAGGCAATTGCCAAGGGCTGCGGGCTGGCGTGCGATCAGGTGCATTCCCATCTCTGCCGGACCCAGGCGGCGGTCGCGGTCAGCGCACTGCAAGGCGACGGTGAGGTGATCATCGCCTGCGGGCAGGAGGCGCCGGCCTTTCTGGACCTGGCCGAGGAGCTGGGAGCCGCCGACCGGTTGACCTGCGTCGATATCCGAGACCGGGCCGGATGGTCTGACGATGACGCGAGCCCGAAGATGGCCGCGCTGATCGCCGATGCTCGGGTCGGTCCGGCCCCGGTGCCGATGATGGACGTGGAATCCGAGGGACTTTGCCTGGTCTATGGCGCGGGCGAGTTGGCGCTGGCCGCCGCCGCGCGGCTGGCGCCTGCCCTGTCGGTCACCTGTATGGTGACCGACCTCGATCAGATCGACGCGGGCACGGATGCGGATATGGACGTCGTAACCGGCCGGATCACCCAGGCGACCGGCGCGCTCGGCAAATTCGCGCTTCAGATCGACGGATTTGCCGAGCTCGCGCCCGCGGGCCGTGGATCGCGAGACTTCTCCGATCGACAGGATGGGGCAAAATCCGATTGCGACATCATCGTCGATCTCTCCGGCGGCCAGCCGCTCTTCCCGGCGCATCACAAGCGCGACGGCTATCTGCGGGCCGATCCGGGCGATCCGTTGGCGGTGGAGCGGGCTCTGTTTGATGCGGCACAACTGGTCGGCACCTTCGAGAAGCCCCTACACATCCGTTTCGACGAGAGCCTCTGCGCCCATAGCCGCGCCAGCCGCCAGGGCTGCAACCGGTGCCTTGATGTCTGCCCCACGGGCGCGATCACGCCCGACGGAGACACGGTCCGGATCGACCCGAATATCTGCGCGGGTTGCGGGGCCTGCCACGCGGTCTGTCCTTCGGGCGCCGCGTCATCGGACGATCCGCCGGTGGCGCATCTCTTCCGGCGCATGCGCGTTATGGCCGAGGCTTTTGCTAAGGCCGGCGGCGGCGCGCCACGCCTGTTGGTCCATGACGGCGAGCACGGGGCCGAGATGATCCGGCTGGCGGCACGGCACGGACGCGGCCTGCCTGGCGACGTGATCCCGCTCGAGATCCCCTCTGTGACAACCTTTGGGCACGCGGAACTGGTAACCGCGCTGGCGCTCGGGTTTTCGGCGGTCGATATCCTGGCCGGCCCGCGCACCGAGCGCTCGGCGATCGAGCCGCAGATTGAGTTGGCCGAGGCAATTTTGGGTGGCACGGACACCGAGGGTGAACGGCTTCGCCTCATCGACCCGGACGACCCGGACGCGCTCAGCGAGCTGCTATATGCCAAGGCGCCAGATGCGCTGGCGGTCGAGCCGATCCTGCCCTTGGGCGGGCGCCGCGACGCGGTGCGCCTGTCGGCCCGGGCGCTGGCGGGAGAAAATCGGCCGGACGACCCGATCGCCCTGCCCGCCGGCGCACCCTACGGCGCGGTCGTTGTGAACACCGATACCTGCACGATGTGCCTGGCCTGTGCTGGGCTCTGCCCCCCAGGCGCGTTGCTGGACAACCCGGACCGTCCGGAACTCAGCTTCCGCGAGGAGGCGTGCCTCCAATGCGGTATCTGCGCCGATACCTGCCCGGAGAACGCGATCACGCTGGTGCCGCAGCTTGACCTCTCTGACGCGGTGCTGTCGGGTCAAGTGCTGAACGAGGAGGAGCCTTTCGCCTGCATCGAGTGCGGGGCGCTGTTCGGGGTCAAATCAACGATCGATCGGATCACTGAAAAGCTGAAGGACAAGCACGAGCTTTTCACCGGTTCGGACAATTTCCGCCTGATCCAGATGTGCGACGATTGCCGGATCCGCGCGCAATACCATTCAGACTCCGCGCCCATGTTTATGGGTGAACGGCCAAAGGTGCGCACGACCGAGGATTACCTGGCAGACCGCGAGAAGGACGAGAAGGGCGACTGACCCTACCTTGACAAGCATCTAGCCGCGCCGCACATCCGGTCGGCGACACGAAGGAAATGAGCCCAATGAACGAAGACGCTTTCAACATGTCGATGCGCAAGTTTCTGAAGCAGGTCGGTGTGACCTCGCAGCAGCAGATCGAACAGGCGATCCGAGCGGCTAACCCCGCCGGCCCGGTCAAGGTGCGCGCTGTCGTCACCATTCCGGAACTCGACATGGAACACGTGATCGAGGGCGAGATCGCAACTGGAGGCGCTGAATGAGCGTCACCACCGAGGATGTCGTCGCGACGCTGGAGAAGATCGTCGATCCGGGACAGGGCAAGGACCTGATCGCGGCCGGTATGGCCAAGGCGATCTCGGTCGCCGATGGCGATGTCAGCTTCGTGATCGAGGTTGATCCGGCCAAGGGCGCGGCGATGGAACCGGTCCGGGCGGCCGCTCAGGCGGCGGTCGAAAAGCTGCCGGGCGTCGGCAAGGTCTCGGCGATCCTGACCGCCCATTCCGACACGCCAACGGCGCCGGCACCAAAAGGTCCGCCGCCAGAGCTCAATGTAGGCAGGCGCCCTCCCGCCGAGCCTGCCAACAAGAAGATCCCG
Source organism: Paracoccaceae bacterium (assembly GCA_029862205.1). Lineage (GTDB taxonomy): Bacteria > Pseudomonadota > Alphaproteobacteria > Rhodobacterales > Rhodobacteraceae > Thermohalobaculum. The sequence continues at coordinate 63,129 of JAOTXT010000002.1, read as the reverse complement.
GGCGTCGATCACGTAATAGCCATCGCATCGGGCAAGGGCGGGGTTGGCAAGTCCACTGTGACCGCCAATCTTGCGGTCGCGCTGACCGCGCAAGGGCTGCGGGTCGGCTTGCTCGATGCGGACGTCTATGGCCCGTCGCAGCCCCGGATGCTGGGCATCTCGGGCCGGCCCTCCTCGCCCGACGGCAAGATCATCCTGCCGCTGCGCAATCACGGGGTCACGGCCATGTCGATCGGCTTCATGGTGCCCGAGGGCGAGGCGGTCGTCTGGCGCGGTCCGATGCTTATGGGCGCGCTGCAACAGTTCCTGGGACAGGTGCAGTGGGGGCGGCTGGACGTGCTGCTGGTCGATCTGCCGCCCGGCACCGGCGACGTGCAACTGACACTCAGCCAGAAGGCCGAGGTGACCGGCGCCGTTATTGTCTCGACACCCCAGGACATCGCTTTGCTCGACGCGCGCAAGGCGCTGGATATGTTCAAGAAAACCGAGACACCGGTGCTCGGTCTGATTGAGAACATGTCGACTTATATCTGCCCGAATTGCGGTCACGAGGCGCATATTTTCGGACATGGGGGCGCCAAAGCCGAAGCCGAGAGGCTGGGCATCCCGTTCCTAGGCGAGGTGCCGTTGGACATCGACATTCGGGTCGCGGGGGACAGCGGCGCGCCGATCGTCGCGGCCAAGCCACATCTGCCGCAGGCCCGTGCGTTCATGGATATCGCCGAGCGTCTGACCGACGGCCCGGCCTTCGAGTAAACCCATGGAGATCGACGACGCCCCCAGCTTCCCGCCGCTTCTACGCGGCGAGGAAACCGCGCCCGGCATGGATCCCTTTGCCAAGGCTATCGCAGCGGCGGCGCTAGGCACCGAGCCCGGGCTGATCTGCTGGGCGCGCGATGAGACGGCAATGCGCGCCGCACTGGTCCTGGCGCCCGAGGCGCCGCTGGCCAAAGCGATCGGCATCACCTTCGCGGTGGCGCATGGGCTGGGCGACGCTCTGGGGGCGCTGGCCCCGCCGGAGGTTGCCCTACATTACGTCTGGCCGTGCGGGTTCAAGGTTAACGGTGCTGATTGCGGGCGGCTGCGCATGGCCGCCTCGATCCCCGACCCGGAAACCGAGCCGGATTGGCTGGTTGTGGGAATCGAAATGCCTTATCTGCCGCCCTCGGAGCTCGAGCCAGGGCAGCGGCCGGATCAGACGAGCCTGGTGGAAGAGGGCTGCCTTGAAGTCACGCCGATGAAACTGCTCGAAAGCTGGTCACGGCACACGCTGGTCTGGATCAACCGCTGGCTTGACGACGGGTTCGAGCCACTGCACGCCGCCTGGCGCGAGCGAGCCTGGGAGATGGGAGAACCCCTGCCCGATGGGAGCGGCATCTTCATGGGGCTCGACGAGTTGGGCGGGATGCTGGTCAAGACCGACGAAGGCACCCGGATACGCTCCCTGATCACGATGCTGGAGGACGCCGCGTGAGGCTGGCCCGCACACTGCGCTTCGACGAGTCCGACGAGCGGGTCTTCGAGAACCCGGCGGAACCGGACGAATGGGCGATTTCGGGCGCCTTCGAATTCTCGGACTGGACCGGCGAGATGCTGACCGGCAAGCCGCGCCAGGCCTTCGCCAACGGCTGGCTGGGCCTCGAAAGCTTTGGGCGCGCGACATTCGTAGCCACAGCTCAGATCGAGCAGGCGGAGTATGACACCCTGGTCGAGCGTCTGGCCCAGCATTTCGTCGATGTATTCGGCGCGCCCGATCTTGACGCTGCCCGGCCCGTCGCCGAGGACGAACTGCGCTTCATGCGCGAGATGTGCGAGGACCACGATCCGAACACGCTGCTGGTGGTCCAACGCGAGATGGTCGAGGCCGGCGTCTCGGAGAGCTTCCGCGCGATCAAGCCCCAAGAGGCCTCGCTAGACATGGTCGCGATTCATGGGGACTTGGACGACGTTTAGAGAACGCTTGGCCTGAGCGGACCACCGTCCTAGCATTAGGGCGACCGGCGCCGCCGGGCGGCGCCATTCCTTGAAAGCAAGACTTGAGGGAGGCCCCAATGTGCGATCATTGCGTCATCGAAAGCGTGAAACAGCGAATGCTGAGCCGCCGCGATCTGTTGCGCGCTGCTCCTGCCGTGGCCGTGGGCGCCACAATGGCCGCGGCCCCGGTTGCGCCGGCCGCGGCTGCTACGTCAAGCGTGGTCGACATGACCCACGAGGTGCATGAAGGCTTCCCAACGTATTTCGGCGCCCCCGGAATCGGGCTGACCCAGAAATTCAATTTCGCCGAGAACGGCTTCAACCTGTTCGAGCTGACCCTGAACGAGCATACCGGCACTCATATCGACGCGCCGCTGCATTTCTCGGCCGATGGGCAGAGTGTGGCCGAGATCCCGGTCGAAAACCTGGTCGTCCCGCTCGCCTGCATCGACATCCGCGCGCGCGCCGCCGAGGATGCGGACACGCTGGTGACCCCCGATGACCTGACGGCCTGGCAATCCGCCAATGGCGACTTCCCGGAGAATTGCTGCGTCGCGATGAATTCCGGTTGGGACAAGCATGTGAGCTCGGACAAGTTCCGCGGCGTCGATGCGGAGGGCAAGCAGCACTATCCCGGCTTCCATGTGGAAGCGGCGCAGATGCTGATGGAGGCAACGTCGGCCGTCGGCCTTGCGGTGGATACGCTCTCGCTCGATCACGGGATCTCGGCCGATTTCAAGACCCACTACGCCTGGCTGCCGACCAACCGGTGGGGAATCGAAAACCTGGCCAACTTGGATGCGGTGCCAGCCTCGGGCGCGACCCTCGTCGTCGGCGCACCGAAATGGCGCGGCGGTTCGGGCGGGCCCTCGCGAGTGATCGCGCTGGTCTGAGCTTCACTCACATGACACGACAGATCCAGCCGACCCATCGCGGAGCCGGCTGGCCATTCTTTTCATGCGGCGCGCGCTCTGTTAACGTCCCGGCGCAAGGGGGGTGGGCGTGATATTGGCCCGACAACATTTTGGGAGGCGATCTTATGGCCAATGTGGACTGGTATATCGAGGGCAAGGCATTCGGCAACTGCAATTGCGTCTATGGCTGTCCCTGCCAATTCGAGGACATCCCGACCGACGGCCACTGCCACGGGTTCGAGGTTCTTCATATCGACAAGGGTCATTTCGGCGATACCGATCTGGTCGGCATTCGCACTGCCCTGCTCTACTCCTGGCCCGGCCCGGTCTTCGAGGGCAACGGCGAGATGCAGGCGATCATCGACGAGAGCGCGAATGACGCGCAGCGCGCGGCCCTGAAAACCGTCTTGCACGGCGGCGAGACCGACGAGGCGAAAACCCATTGGTGGGTATTCCATGCCATGTGCAGCACGGTGCATGACACGCTCTACAAGGCGATCGACTTCGAGGCCGATATCGAAGCGCGTTCAGCACGGGTCTCGATCCCGGACGTTCTTGAATCAACTGGCCGACCAATCAGCGCGCCGCATAGTGATGGTGCCGAGCATCGGGTGCGGATCGATATCCCCGGCGGCATCGAGTTCGATTTCGCTGAGGTCGGCAGTGCCTCGACCAAGTCGGCGGGCGCGATCAAGCTTGACCTGAACGACAGCTATGGCCAGTGGCACACAATGCGCCACGCGCCGGGTGGTGTTGTGCGCTAGGCGCCACCTGCCATGACGCCCGCCAAGGCAATCGAAGCCCTGGCCCGCCGCGACCGCATCGTCGTTGCAGCCGCGCTGGCGGGCATCGCCACGCTTTCGTGGGTCTATATCTTCCATCTCGCGGCCGGGATGGTGGGCATGGGCGCCATGGAGGCGATAGCGATGCCTGCATTAAAACCCTGGAGCGCCACTGACGCCCTCACGATGTTCGTCATGTGGGCAGTCATGATGACCGCGATGATGATCCCCAGCGCCGCGCCGATGATCCTGCTCCATGCAGCCATCCTCAGAAAGCGCAATGACGGACAACCGCCCGGCGCGGCCACCATCGCCTTCGCTGCTGGTTATCTCGTTGTCTGGACCGGGTTCTCCGCGCTTGCGACCACCACGCAATGGGGCCTCGAACAGGCCGCGTTGCTGTCGCCGATGATGGTCAGCACCAGCCCCTATCTTGGCGCGCTCCTGCTGATGGCCGCCGGGCTCTACCAGATGACCAACCTGAAGGAGGTCTGCCTCCAGCATTGCCGCTCGCCGATGCACTTCATCTCGTTGCATTGGCGCAATGGGACGGGCGGGGCGTTCCGCATGGGGCTCGACCACGGGGTCTACTGCGTCGGTTGTTGCTGGGTATTGATGGCGCTCTTGTTCGTGGGCGGGGTGATGAACCTGCTCTGGATCGCGGCGCTGGCCGCCTTCGTGCTGATCGAGAAGCTGGTGCGCGGTGGCGCCCTGTTCGGCCGGACCGCGGGCGGCGCGATGATCCTTGCTGGCGCCGGGATGCTGGCCGCCGCCGGCTAGACCAGAACCGTTTCAGACTGGTTCAGTCTGAAAAAGGATTTGGTCCAGACTCATGTGTTTGAGCAAAATCCTAGGATCAGACTGGTTCAGTCTGATCCGGTTTTGCTCTAGGGGCCGCTTACACAGCCTTCTGGCGCAGGGACGCAAAGCTTTCCCGAGCGCGCATCCGCTCGGCCCATGCGCCCGCATGGTCGCAACCGCCAGGCGGCGGCGTTCCGGTGATGTCGCTCACGAAGATTGCCGCCATCCCAGTGATGTCGGCAATAGTGAACGCCTCACCCGCGATGAAGGGCCGGCGATCGCACATTTCCGGGTCCAACCAGGCCCAGTTCTCGGCGAAGAGCGGCTTTTGCGATGCCGCATAGGCCGGGATCTGCTCGAGCCTGTCGGCAAAGAACGCCAGCGTATGGCGCCCCATATCACCGATCGGTCCGAATATGTGGAACTCGATCCTGCGGTTCCACATTTCGACCATTGCAGCTTTCACGGCGTCCTCGCCCAGCAGACTGGGCTTTGGATGAAGCGCTTCGAAATACCGGCAAATCGCCACGCTTTCGGTCAGAATGCGGCCATCGTCGAGTTCCAGGACGGGCAATTCGCCCAGCGAGTTCTTGGCGAGGAACGCCGGCGTCCGCGTGCCGCCTTGCATCACGTCGATCTTTTCGCGCGCGACCTCGATGCCCTTCTCGGCCAGAAAGACGTTCACACGCAGTGAATTAGGGGTCATCGCGTCATAGAGTTTCATGGTCTCGGTCTCCCATCCCTTGGAGTGTTCTTAAAATCAACGAGCCGGTTGACTAATCTTTGAAACTGAATTAGTCAACCGATAAGTTGACTTTTATGGAGCCGGCACGATGACCGACCTCAACCAAACCTTTTCCGCCCTCTCGGACAAGACAAGGCGGGCTATCGTCACCCGCTTGGCCGAGGGCGAGGCGCCGCTGTCGGATCTGGCCGAACCTTTTGACATGTCGCTGACCGCGGTCTCGAAGCATGTGCGTGTGCTTTCGGATGCGGGACTGGTCCGGGTCAGCAAACGGGGCCGGACGCGCTATTGCGAGTTGGAGGCGGCGCCGATGAAGGAGGCCTCGGCCTGGCTCGAGACATACCGGCGGTTCTGGGAGAGCCAATTCGAGTCGCGTTCCCGCTATCTGGGAGAAAATCCATGACGCTCGCATTTCTGAAGAGCGCGCCGGGCGCCGAGCCGGTTATCGTCGAGGGATTGATCGCGGCTCCGGTTTCACGAGTCTATCGGGCATGGACTGATCCCGAAGATATCGGGAATTGGTTTGGCCTGAAACCCGGCGGCCCGGTCTCGGCCAAGATCGACCTCAGGGTGGGCGGACGATGGCGCTTCGTCATGTCGGAGGAGGCAGACCAGCGATCCGTCCTGGAAGGTGAATACCTGCGGATCGAGCAGGACCGGTGCCTGGCCTTCACCTGGCGCCATGTGCGCGAGAGCGGTGACGGCACCCGCGACACGACGGCGCCGTCGCAAGTGACGGTGACCTTCTGGGCCGAGGGTGCCGCCACCCACATGCATCTGCGCCACGAAGGCATCGTTCAGGAGGACGGACGCCGCGGCGTCGGCCACGGTTGGGAGGCAACCTTCGGGCATCTCACGGATTGGCTCGCCTCGGGCGGTTGAGCCCTCTCCGGTCGGTCAGCCCCCCTGCTGACCTTTCGGCTGGCGCATGAAGGTCAGCAGCGCGAAGCGCACGCCCTTGGTGACCGGCAGCGCCTCGTGCAAGAGCGAGCACGAGAAGATCACCGCGCCGCCATTACCGGGCTTGTAGCCATGGGGTCCGTATTCCGGGAAGACCAGTTCGCCCCCCTCGTATTCGTCGCCGTTGAGGTTCAGCGTCATGGCGAAGCGGCGATCCGCGGTCTCGGGCGAGATGTTGTCGCGGTGGGTGCGGAACCGGTCCTCTCGGTCGGCAGCATAGCGGCAGATCAGGAACCGGTCGAAGACAAAGCCCTGGAAATCGAAGGCCTTGGCCATCTCGGGCGCCACGCGGCGCCCGATCACGGTGCTCAGGGTCTTGTGCATCTCCGGATCCTCGATCTTCAAGTCGAGGCGTTTCTTGATGATGTGATGCACGCGCTGCATCTCCTGCCCCGCCAGCACCGAGCCGACCGTACCCTCCTGCACGTCGCCGGCCTCGAAGAGGCCCATCAGCGCCTTGCACATGGCCGGATCCAAGAGGTTGGGCATGGTCAGGACCGGAGCGGTCGTATTGCGGCTCTCAGGCGCCGGCCGGGGCGGCCGGGCGGCATAGAAGGCCAGAACCTCGTCGGCCAGTGCCCCGGAATCGCCGGTCATTGCCGCCAGAAGGCGCTGGTTCGGGTCCAGCAGCAGCGCCACCGCCTGACCTCCGGACAGAATGTCGGCACCAAGACCCGTCTGGGTCAGATAAGCGGCACTGATCTTGCGCTCGGCATCCGCCCAGACATGCAGTTTGGTCGACAGCGCCTTGACCACCTCCTGCGGCGCCTGGGCGATGCAGAATACGTCGATCCCGGCGGCCGCGAACTTCTCGGCCGCGCTTTGGAAAGCCACCAGGGCCGCCGGCAGGATCGGCGGCTGGAACGGCCCGGTCAGCAGGAGAACAACCGGCCGCCCCTCGACCCGGTCATAGAACATCGTGAATTTGCCGTTGTGGTCGGGCAGCACGAAGTTCGGCGCGCGGTCGCCCGCGGCCAGGGCCTCACTGGGAGCGTCGAGCACGGTCACGGGGGCTGGCCCTTCCTTCGGTCGGTCTTGGCCTGGTTCTAGTGCACCCCAGTTTCTAGTGCACGCCAATTGGGGCGTCGATAGTTTCCAGCCTGCGGCATCGCCCGCCCCCACCGGGGCTTGGCGCCGCCGGTGCCAGCGCCTAACCTCGCGATGGATTGAGATCGGCAAGGGGGCATCAGATGCGGCTAAACGGCAAGCGGGCACTGATCACCGCGGCGGGCCAGGGGATCGGCCGCGCATCCGCCGAGGCGATGATGCGCGAGGGCGCCCAGGTCTTCGCGACCGACGTCAACATGGAGACGCTGGGCACGCTGGAGGGCGCCGAGACGTTCGCGCTGGACGCCCGCGATCCCGATCAGATCGCCGCCGGCGCCGAGCGGGCACAGCCCGACATCCTGGTCAACTGCGCCGGCTTCGTCCATGCGGGCGCGATCCTGGACGCGACCGAGGAGGAGTGGGATTTCGCCTTCGACCTAAACGTGAAATCCATGTTCCGCACGATCCGCGCTTGCTTGCCCGGGATGCTGGAGCGCGGGGCTGGGTCGATCATCAACATGGCCTCGGCCGCCTCGTCGATCATGGGCGCGCCGAACCGCTGCGTCTATGGAGCGACGAAGGGCGCCGTGATCGGCCTGACTAAAGCGGTGGCGAAAGACCACATAACTCAGGGAATCCGCTGCAATGCAGTCTGCCCGGGCACGGTCGACACGCCCTCGCTGCATGACCGGATGCGCGCGACCGGGGACTACGAGACCGCGGTGAAAGCCTTCATCGCCCGCCAGGACATGGGGCGGCTGGCGACCGCCGACGAGATCGCCGCGCTGGTGGTTTACCTCGCCAGCGACGAGAGCGCTTTCATGACCGGCCAGGCCTGCGTGATCGACGGCGGGTGGTCGGGCTGATGGACCGATGCCCCGGACCTGATCTGGGGCCTCGACCAGCAAAGAGAACACATCGAGATCCCGGCTCAAGGCCGGGAGGCAGCAGGAGGGAACGGTAGATGAAACTGATGCGCGTCGGCCCAAAGGGTGCCGAGAACCCTGCGATCCTGGATGCCGATGGCGTGATCCGCGACGTCAGCGCCCATGTGGCCGATATCGACGGCAGCGCGCTTTCGCCGGATGGCCTGGCACAACTCGCGGCGATCGACCCGGCCTCGCTGCCAATGGTTGCCGAGGGCACCCGGATCGGCCCCTGCATGGGCAATATCGGCAAGCTCTGCTGCGTGGGCCTCAACTATTCCGACCACGCGGCCGAGACCGGCGCCGAGGTGCCGCCCGAGCCGATCCTGTTCGGGAAGGCGGTGACATCCGTTTCCGGCCCCTTCGACGATATCGAGACCCCGCGGGGCTCGGACGCGCTCGATTACGAGGTCGAGATCGCGATCGTGATCGGGACGCGGGCGAAGAACGTCGCCGAGGCGAATGCCATGGACCATGTGGCGGGCTTCGCCGTCTTCAACGACGTCTCCGAGCGGACCTTCCAGACCAAGCGATCCGGCCAGTGGCTGAAGGGCAAGAGCCACGACAGCTTCGGCCCCTTGGGCCCCTGGATGGTGACCCGCGACGAGATCGCGGACGTGGACAACCTGCCGATGTTCCTTGACGTGAACGGCGAGCGGCGCCAGACCGGCAACACCTCGACGATGATCTTCAAGATCCCGCACATCGTCAGCTACATCTCACAATTCATGACGCTTTATCCTGGGGACGTGATCCCCACCGGAACGCCTCCGGGTGTCGCCATGGGCATGACCCCGCCGGGCTGGCTGAAACCGGGTGACGTCGTTGAACTAGGCATCGAGGGGCTGGGGACGCAACGGCAGACAGTGGCTGGAGATGTGTAACGCGGCGCCCATCCAGCGAGCTTTTCAGCAAATATCGCATGTGGAGGATTAGTCCGCCCTTGTGGCCAATATCCCAGATTTGGGTCAATGGGGTGGCTCAGGTTGCTCGGGTCTGCTCTACGCCAAAGGCGCCTCATTCCAGCGCGAAGTCGAGAAACACGTTCCGGCAAGTGCGCGCAATCACTCCGCTGCGCGTGAGCGACACTCGCCGTCGAGCTAACTCGTCCGCGTCGCGGAAAAACGCGGACGACACTCGCTTTGTATCCGTGGCGTTGATTTCGACGCCGAGGAAGCGGCCTTCGCGCACACGCCGGATACCTTGTTTTGCCAAGGCGTCGCCGCGGGCATTCGAATTCCAGAATGACTTCACCCATGCCGAGAACCGGCCGTTGTCCCAAAAGCCAATCGGCAATCCTTGCCCGCGTGCTGCCCATTCGTACTGACCGGCATCTCTGGGGTCGTTGCGCTTCGCGCGGACAACCAAGTCGCGCAGGGGCGTCAACGCTCCATAATAGAATAGGGTGCCAGCAACCGCGCCTGAACCCTCGCGAACCTTCGCGGCTAGCCCTTCGGAGGCAGCCGCAATTCGCTCTCTACTGAGGTCGTGAAAGAGGTCATCGTAGACTGTATACTTCGCGGGATCCGGGGAACCGGCGAGCCCGACGCGATCATCGCAGCCAATCCGGTCCCAAGGGATTTCGAGACGACGGTAGAAATTGGCCCAAAACGGAGGATGTCCGCCTGAATTCGCGCCGAGGTGTTCATCAATCTTCAAATCGTTGACGACAGGGATGATCCCAGATGCTTTCAGCCACATCATTGCGAAGGCAGAACATCCCGCGCCGGTCGCCCTATTCGGCCGACTGAGCAGCGAACCAAACCGGTTGTGCACGCCTCGGTCGACGAACTCCAAAAAGACATTCAGCGCATCCAGTGCGTTCTCGACGGGAAGCCGGAAACGGACAAAAACAACATTGCCATCCTCGATCGAGATGACCGGTCCGACATTGCCTTCGCCCTCACGCCGGTAGTTCAGCCCGTCGATCACAACCAGCTTGCGTTGCCTGAGCCGCAATTCCTCGACAACCTCGGCAGAACTGTTCAATCGTCCAGGCTGCCATGTCAGTAGGACGCCGCCGATCCCGAGTTGGCGATCGAGCGTCAAATCCACGAGCTCCTCATCCGCCCGCACGATCGTGGTCATACCGGTGAGCACGGCGGGAAGGCCTGGAATTTCAACCTTGACGAAGAAATGCCCGATCGGATGGCCGGGCACCGGGCGTCGTTCACGGTCGTCCGTGAATACCGGCGAGACATAGTTCGAGTAGGCGGACTTCAACAGATTTGAGGGGTCACGGAAGTCGATGCCACGATCAACTCCGGGCTCCTCCGAGGGAAGGTCTGAGAGCGGGGAATCAACATTATACAACGTGATGAGAGCGTAACGCCGGCCGCGTTCGTCGATCAGATCCGGAGTGACGCCCGGCAACGTGACATCGGTATAAATCGGCACGTCGGGATCGCGCTCCGGATCATATTTGTGCTCGATGAGTTGAAGATCTAACGGCTTGGCGGCGCCAACGCGCTTCGTTTGGTGCCCGGCGTTGACTGGCACGAAGCGCGCGCCTCCCTCGTGCTCATATCGAACCCCTTGAACAACGAAACTACCAGGCAATCGGTCAATCGGGTTTCGCAGCAGGTCACCCTCTTGAGCGTCGGAAGTCGTCTCGCCAAATGGAGTTGCGATAGCAGCGCAAATCAGCAAGCGAACCAAAGCATGACGATAGAAGTCCATTGGCTTCAAATCCATTCGCACGCTGTTGATTCTTTGAGGCTATCAGCCAGACGGTGTCTAAGCGCCCGCCATTCCGGCCGTCATGATCCGGATCAATCCTCGCACAGCGCCGTTTTGTGGGCGCGAACGAGCCCACCGCGGGTCAGTTCGATGATGGGCTCCTGCGAGCCCATCCTACGGTTCACCCAACCTGCTGGTGCACCTCGATCACGTTGCCTTCTGGGTCCAGGAAGAAAACTTGATGCCAGGTCTTGGCAAAGGTGGTTCCGTAATCGGAATAAGGGATGCCATTTTCGTCGAGGATCTTCAGGAACGCGGCGATGTCGTCTGTGCGGAACGCGATGTGCCCGCGGTCGACGGGGTTGATCACATGCCCGTTCCTGAACGCCACGCCCAGGTCACGCTCAGCGAGGTGCATCTGCATTTTCCCCTCGGTGGCGAAGCGGATCTTGCCGCTGTAGCCGGCATCACCGGTTGCCTCGGTGCGCGGAAAGTTCTCCTGCGGGACGTCATCCAGGCCCAGCACATTCGTGTAGAAATCGTGCATCCGCTCGACATTTTCCGAGACGAAGTTGATGTGGTGAAATTCAAGTTTCATCGCGGAGTTCTGCCTCTTTGCCCGTTCCCATGCGACCAACCCTATCGCTTGAGCGTGGCCGTGACGAGGCCGCCGAGCTGACACATCCGCGTCAGCCCTCACCCCCGGTCGATCAGCTTCGCGAGCGCCGGTGAGAGGCCCCGGGCCGGCTTTGGTGACGGCCGTGCGAAGCTACCCTTCTCCGGCGGGCGCAGCTCCAGGTTCACCAGGCTCTCGGCCAGTTTGACCGCGCACGCGACCGGATCGATCAGGGGGACCGGGACCCGGTCGGCGATCTCGCGGGCCAGACCCGCTGTGGGGCCGCCGCCCAGGATCACCACCTCGGCGCCGTCCTGCTCGACCGCCAGGCGGCACTGCTCGGTCAGCTCGGCCACCAGGTCCGCCTTCGCCGTTGTGATGTCGGGCACTGCCACCGGGATCGCCCGAGCGCTGGCCATGCGACCGCTGAGGCCATGCTCCTCGGCGCATTCCATGTACCAGGCCCTCAGCCGCTCGGTCAGGCAGACGATCGAGTAGCGCTTCCCTTGCGTATAGGCGAACAGGAACGCCGCCTCCGAGACGCCGACGACCGGGATCTCCATCAGCTCCTTTGCCGCGAAGACCCCGGGATCACCGAAGGCCGCGACGATGGCCGCATGGCAGCCCGCGCCCTTCTCCGCCAGCACGTCCAGCACCGCATGGGCCGCAATCGCCGCCTCGACGCGGTTCTCGATATAGAGCGTGCCGAAACCGGCCAGCGCCACCTCGATCTCGGTGCCCGGGCTGGCGGAGCGGCGCGCCTCGGCGGCCATGACCTCGGCGATGGCCCCAGTGACGTTCGGATTGACCAGCAGCAGCTTCATCGCGGTCTGACCTCCTGCGCTATCGCATTACCGTCGGCCTCAGGCGAAACCCTTCAAGATCTCCAGCGCCTCCGCATGGACCGCCGGGTCGCCAGCCGCGACGGCCTGGCCGCCCCAGCGGCAATCGCCGCCCTTCCAGTCGGTGACCACGCCGCCGGCGGCCTGGATCAGCGCTGCCGGGGCGGCGATGTCGTAGGCGTTGAGCGACGACTCGATCACCAGGTCCACATAGCCGGCGGCGACCAGGGCATAAGCGTAGCAATCGGTGCCGTAGCGGGCCAGCCGGACATGGGACTCGACAGCGCGGTAGCCCTCCCATTCCCGGCCATCGAAAATGTCCGGCGAGGTGGTGAAAAGCGTCGCCTCGGCCAGGCTGGCGCAGGCGCGGGTGCCTATTGACTGGGTCCCGCCGCGGAAAGTCAGCCAGGCGCGCGGCGCGCCATCGGCCTTCACGCCGACGAAACGCTCGCCAATATGCGGCTGATCGACGATCCCGATCCTACCGGTCTGGCCGTCATCCAGCGCGATCAGGGTGCCCCAGACCGGCAGGCCGGAAATGAAGGCGCGGGTGCCGTCGATCGGGTCGACGACCCAGGTCAGGCCACTGGTGCCCTCGGTCAGCCCCTCCTCCTCGCCGAAGACCCCGTCATCCGGGCGCTCGGCGGTCAGAATGGCGCGGATCGCGGCCTCGGCCTCGTGGTCGGCTATGGTCACCGGATCGAAGGCACCGTCGTTCTTCTTGTTATCGGTGCTCAGTGCCCGCGAGCGGAAATGGGGCAAGCAGGCCGCGCCGGCCGCATCGGCCAGACGGCAAGCAAGATCGGTAAGTGCCGTGAGGTCTGAAGGAGTCATGAACCGGGCTAAGATCGGAACGGGCGTCGCGCCCGCCCGTTCTGCCCGCTACCCCCCAAAACGTCAACACGGGCCCCGGCGCCTGGCCGGAGCCCGTGGTGGTGTTGCGTAACAGCTCAGGCCGCTTCGCTGAGAACGCGGGCGAGATCGAACAACCGCCGCCGCTGCGTTTCCGGAATCGCGTAATACGACCGAACCAGTTCCAGCGCTTCCTTGTCTGTCAGGACATCCCCCTGGGCCTCACCGGTATCCGGCGCTTGGCCATCCAGTCCCTCGAAGAAAAACGACACCGGCACCTGCAGGGCCGCCGCAATATCCCACATGCGGCTGGCACTGATGCGGTTCGCGCCAGTTTCGTATTTCTGGATCTGCTGAAACTTGATGCCGACACTCTCGGCAAGTTGAAATTGAGTCATCCCCAGCATCCAACGCCGCTGGCGAACCCTCTGACCTACATGCACATCCACTGGATGAGCCATACCGAACCCCCTTTTGTTGAACCAACCCACAGATACAGTATTATTCTAAATTGAATTAGGCGACTATAGGGCAACGCTCTGGGGAACTACTTGAGATTGCAAATAGAATTGTTCACTCAACCCTAGGTTGTAAAAGTATCTTATTAGTAGCTTGAACTGCGTCTTCTAAGCCACTGAGAACGCTGAATACGGCGGAAATGCGGCGAACGGGAATCGTCCGCACGCGAATCAATCGTGATTCGCACAAGGCCGCAGTGAGGCCGGCCACGGACCGGGCCGGCGCGGCGGACCCCCAGGACCGGGGATCCGCGCTCGCCTATCGCGGTATCAAGCTGCTTCGCTGAGGACGCGGGCCAGGTCGAACAGCCGTCTGCGCTGTCCCTCCGGCATCGCGTAATAGGCACGGACCAGGTCCAGAGCCTCTTTGTCCGTCAGCACATCGCCACGGGCTTCCTGGTTTTCCATCGCCTGGCCTTCCAGCCCTTCGAAGAAAAACGCAACGGGTACGTCGAGCGTCCCCGCAATGTCCCACAGCCGGCTGGCGCTGACCCGGTTCGCACCGGTTTCGTATTTCTGAATTTGTTGGAACTTGATCCCAACCTTCTCGCCCAACTGCTGCTGGGTCATGCCCATCATCCAACGCCGCTGACGTACGCGCTGTCCCACATGGACGTCGACAGGATGCCTCATCTGATTATCCCTTTGACTGCTCACTCTGACCACTCGCTCTAGTTGGCCCTCTCAGGCGAAATGAGACTACGTCAGGCACCTTGGTTTTCGCGTGCAATTTTTTTCAAATTGGATGATTTTTCCGGCTCGGACTCCCGGTTTGTTGCTCAAATACAACGAAAACGGGTGTTTCAGGATGAAAATTCGCCTGCCGTAAAATCCAATAGTCCGAGAAAGTTATCCTAAAACTCTAAAGTAAGACTCGCAGTCGAGCCGCCGCGAGGGGCAAATCCGCTCCAGATTTGGGGGGATCGATGGGGGCTTTTTCCGGGACCTCGGGATCAAGCATCCGTGCCCGCCGGGCAGGTGACACCCATGCCGCCCAACCCGCAATAGCCGCCCGGGTTCTTGGCCAGATATTGCTGGTGATAGTCCTCGGCGAAGTAGAACTCGTCGGCGGGAAGGATCTCGGTGGTGATCTTGCCGTGGCCTGCCTGCGCCAACCGTTCCTGGAACCGATCGCGGGTCTCGCGGGCCAGGCGCGCCTGCGCGTCGTCATAGGTATAAATGCCCGAGCGGTATTGGGTGCCGATATCGTTGCCCTGGCGCATGCCCTGGGTCGGGTCGTGGTTCTCCCAGAAAACCTTGAGCAGGGTCTCGTAGGTGATCTTGTCCGGGTCGTAGACCACGCGCACCACCTCGTTATGGCCGGTGCGGCCCGAGCAGACCTCGTGATAGGTGGCGTTCGGCGTCTCGCCCGCCGCATAACCCGCCGCGGTGAGCCAGACGCCTGGCAGCGTCCAGAACTGCCGCTCGGTGCCCCAGAAACAGCCCATGCCGAACATGGCCAGTTCCAAGCCGTCGGCATATGGACCAGCCAGGGGGTTGCCGTTGACGAAGTGCTGCTCGGCGGTGGGAATCTGGAAATCGCGCCCTGGCAGAGCGGTTCCGGCTTCGGGCATGGCGGTTTTCTTGAACAGGCCGAACATCGCAAATCCTTCGCAACCGGGGTCGCAACCTAGCAGTGCCCCAAAAGAGGTGTCCCGGGATTATGGGGCGGTTTCGCCATGGAACAAGTGCGCACCCGAAAAGCGGTCACTGAATTGCGAACATGTGGGGAACAAACGCTTCCCCTGCCCGGCCCGCGCCGTTATGGTCTGCGCCTATGAACGGGATGGATATCGACGAGGCCGCGGCTTTCGAGCAGTGGGAAAGTGCTTCGCAGGACAGGCGGCCGCTTTCTGAGCGTGCCGCCGCGCCCGCGCCGTATCTCGACAGTCTGAACCCGGACCAGCGAAAAGCGGTCGAGGCGCTGGAGGGGCCGGTCCTGGTGCTGGCGGGTGCCGGCACCGGCAAGACCCGTGCGCTGACCACGCGGCTTGCGCACCTGATCCACACAAGGCGCGCCTGGCCCAGCCAGATCCTGGCGGTCACCTTCACCAACAAGGCCGCCCGCGAGATGAAGGAGCGGATCGGCGATCTGGTCGGCGGCACGGTCGAGGGGATGCCCTGGCTCGGCACCTTCCACTCGATCTGCGTCAAGATCCTGCGCCGCCATGCGGAACTGGCGGAGCTGAAATCCACCTTCACGATCCTGGATACCGACGACCAGATCAGGCTGATCAAGCAGCTGTTGGCCGCCGAGAACGTGGACGAGAAGCGCTGGCCGGCGCGGCTGTTCGCCTCGATGGTCGACCGCTGGAAGAACCGCGCGCAAGGCCCAGGCCAGGTGCCGCCCGACGAATGCGGCTTCGCCAACGGCCGGGGCGCCGAGTTCTATCAGCTTTACCAGGACCGGCTGCGGGTGCTGAACGCGGTCGATTTCGGCGACTTGCTGCTGCACGTCGTGCAGATCTTCCAGAAGAACCCTGATGTGCTGGCCGACTATCAGAACCGGTTCAAATACATCCTGGTCGATGAGTATCAGGATACCAACGTGGCCCAGTATTTGTGGCTGCGGCTGCTGGCGGCGGAGCATCGCAACATCTGTTGTGTCGGCGACGACGACCAGTCGATCTATGGCTGGCGCGGCGCCGAGGTGGGCAACATCCTGCGATTCGAGCGCGATTTCGAAGGTGCCGAGGTCATCCGGCTGGAACAGAACTACCGCTCGACCCCGCATATACTGGCCGCCGCATCGGGCGTCATCGCCGCCAACAAGGACCGGCTGGGAAAGACCCTTTGGACCGACGCCAACGAGGGCGAAAAGGTGCGCCTGATCGGCCATTGGGACGGCGACGAGGAGGCGCGCTGGATTGGCGAGGAGATCGAGGCCTACCAGCGGGGCACAAGGGGCCACGCAGCGCGCGGCCTCGATGACATGGCGATCCTGGTGCGCGCCTCGTTCCAGATGCGCGCCTTCGAGGACCGGTTTCTGACCATCGGCCTGCCCTACCGGGTGATCGGCGGCCCGCGCTTCTACGAGCGGATGGAGATCCGCGACGCCATGGCCTATTTCCGCGTCGCGGTCAGCCCGGATGACGGCCTCGCCTTCGAGCGGATCGTCAACACGCCCAAGCGCGGCCTGGGCGACAAGGCGCAGCAGTCAATCAATTGGGTGGCGCGCCAGCATGGGGTGACATTGCTTGAGGCCGCCCGGATCTCGGCCGAGAGCGGCGAGGGGATGACCAAGAAAGCCGCCAAGGGCCTGGGCGAGCTGGTCGCTCAGTTCGACCGTTGGCACGTGGAGCTCGCCGCCCCCGGCGCCAACCATGTCGAAATCGCGGGGCGGATCCTGGACGAAAGCGGCTACACCGCGATGTGGCAGGTCGACAAGTCGCCAGACGCGCCCGGGCGGCTGGAGAACCTGAAGGAACTGGTCCAGGCGCTGGAGGAGTTCGAGAACCTGCAGGGGTTCCTGGAGCATGTCAGCCTGGTCATGGACAACGACTCGGACGAGCCGGGCGAGAAGGTCTCGATCATGACGCTGCATGGCGCGAAGGGGCTGGAGTTCCCTTGCGTCTTCCTGCCGGGCTGGGAGGACGGGCTGTTCCCCAGCCAGCGCTCGATGGACGAGAACGGGGTGAAGGGGCTCGAGGAGGAACGGCGGTTGGCCTATGTGGGCCTGACCCGGGCCCAGGATCACCTGACCATCAGCTTCGCCGCCAATCGGCACATCTATGGGCGCTGGCAGAGCTCACTGCCCTCGCGGTTCATCGACGAATTGCCGGGGAACCATGTGGAGGTGCTGACGCCCCCTGGCCTATATGGTGGTGGTTTCGGCGCATCCGCGCCGGGGGCCGGCGGCTATGGGGCGGCGGCGACGGCGTCGCCCTCGGGAGAACCGGAGGGGTCGGTGCTGGAGGAGCGCGCCGCGCAGGCCTCGACCTACAACTCACCGGGCTGGCGCCGCATGGCCGCGCGGCGTGGAGAGCACGGCCTCGGCCAACCGCGCGAGGCGCGTAACCTGGTGGTCGATGCCCAGGCCGCCAGCCGGTTCGAGGTTGGAACCCGCGTCTTCCACCAGAAATTCGGCTACGGAAACATCACCGAGATCGAAGGCGACAAGCTGACGGTCGCCTTCGAGAAGGCGGGCGACAAGAAGGTGGTGGCGTCCTTTGTGACCGAGGCCAGGGCCACGGGCGGCGCCGACGACGTGCCGTTCTAATCAGTGCAGCTCGATTATCTCTCCATTCAGATCGGTCAAACGCCACCCGAAATAGAGGGCGATGCACCGTTCAAGTGCATCTTGGTTGTAAACGGAAAGGCGCAGGAGGCGTGGCGCGGCACGATCAGTCAATGGCTGGTCTCGGCCGGGTGTCTATATCTGATGGTCTGGGGTGAGGATGCCGAGGTCTGGCACGACGGCGTCGACCAGGCGCATCTGAAAGAGTTCGATTTCGGTGACGTTCCGGACGATCGTTTCGTCATGACCACCTGGCACGACAATGAAAGTTTGGAAGACGTCATGTTCTTTGCAAAGTTCGCCGCTATGCATCCCACGATCGAGCTTTCCCGATTGCTGGTCCTGGACGTTGGACACACGGGACGGAGCGACATGTTCGCGGAGTTGCTCGCCTCGGCCTGATGCGAAAAGTGCCGGTTCCGACCCTGGCAGTAGCGCGTAGGGTGGTTGCTCCGCGCCCACCTTTTTCTGAATTGCGGCGGCGCTGCGGTGGCATCGGCGCGAAAGCGATTGATGCAGGTCAAGGTGACCGCGTTGGATTTCACAGAACGTCCGCGTGGCGCAGGTCTTCATTCGCGTCTAAACCAAGTCGCGGCGCTTCGAGCCGCCCCGTCCCGGAGCCAACATGAAAAAGACCGTTATCGCCGTGATCGCGGCTCTCATTGTCCTCGCCGCCGTGATCTTGATGCCGGCGACCAGTTCCAGGATGGGTGTCGGAGTCAACACGCGTGACGCCGAATGGCCTGCCCAATTCCGCAGCAATGGCGAGCGCATTTATTTCACGGGGGCGAGCTCGTCGGGCTTGCCCATCAGACCAACGGGCGGTGGCATGCGAATGCAGATGCATGGGGGCGGTTGCGTGACCTGCCACGGCACAGACCGGCTCGGCGGACGGATCATGCCGCGGTTCTGGATCTCCGCGCCGCCACTTACCCCTAAAGCCCTGTTCGGCGAAGGGGATGCGCATGAAGACGACGGACACGGGGATCACGACGCCTATGACGAGGAAAGCCTCGCCCGTGCGATCGCCCAGGGAATCGATCCGGAGAGCGAGCGCCTCGACCCGGCAATGCCCCGGTGGTCGATGGCCGATCAGGATCTGGCGGATTTGATAGCGTTTCTGCGAACCGGGCAAAGCGAGTGATCGCCACCCGAGCGTGGTGATCGAGGGAATCCGACCGGGGCACCGGCAAAACCGAATCGGCGCCGAGCAACCGAACCACCTGGAGCAGCCGAACGGTTGCGGGGCGCAAATTGTCCGATATCCTCCCTGCTAATGGAGGACGGGCATTGGAAAGACGCCTTGCCGCGATATTGGCCGCCGACATCGCGGGTTACAGCCGGATGATGTCCTCGGACGAGCCGGGCACGCTGCAACGGCTGACCGCGCTTCGCCGCGACGTGCTGGAGCCGCTGATCTCCGACCATTCCGGGCGGGTGGTCAAGTTGCTCGGCGACGGTCTGCTGGTCGAGTTCGCAAGCGCGGTGAACGGGCTCGCCTGCGCGATGGCCTGGCAGAACAAGGTGGCCGAGCACGAAGCGCGCGAGCCCGAGGACCGCCGCTTCGCCTTCCGGATCGGCCTCAATCTGGGCGACATCATCGCCGAGGACAGCGACATCCATGGCGACGGAGTCAACATCGCGGCGCGGCTGGAAGCGGAAGCCGAGCCCGGCGGTATTTGCGTCTCCGAGGAGATCTACCGCCAATCCAAGGGCAAGGTGCCTGTCGCCTTCGAAGACCTGGGCGAACGCAGGCTCAAGAACATTGCCGAGCCCGTCCGCCTTTACGCCGTCCTCGGCAACGCCGCCGCGCCCGACCTCGCACCTCTCCCCCTGCCGGGGAAGCCCTCGATCGCGGTCATGCCGTTCGACAACATCTCCGCCGATCCGGACCAGGAATATTTCTCGGACGGCGTGACCGAGGACATCATCACCGAGCTTAGCCGTTTCCCGACGCTCTTCGTTATCGCCCGCAACTCCACCTTCTCGTACAAGGGCAAGTCGCAGAACCTGAAACAGGTCGCCCGCGAGCTGGGCGTTCAATACATCCTCGAAGGCAGCATCCGGCGGGCGGGCAATCGGGTCCGGATCACCGCCCAGCTGATCGATTGTGCAAACGGCGCTCATCTCTGGGCCGAGCGTTATGATCGTGAGCTGGAGAACATTTTCGGCCTGCAAGAAGAGATCACGCGAAATGTCGTGGGCGCGATCGCACCGCAAATCGAGATGGCTGAGCTGGCCCGCGTGCTTTCTGGCAAGACCACGCGCTTCTCCGCTTACGACCTCGCACTGAAATCCCAAGCACTGTTCTACGATGCTGTCCGAATGGGCAAACCCGAGATCTACGAGCAAGCGATCGACACCGCCAAAGCCGCGCTCGCGCAGGACCCACGCTGCACCCACGCCCTCTGGATGCTCGGCTGGGCCTATGGCGAGGCCTATCTCTACCGCTGGGGTCCCGATCCGGATGGGGCGCTCGATCTCGGCTGGGCGGCGATGGAGCGGTTCTTCGAGGTCGACTCGACCGATCCCCGCGGTCACATGAGACGGGGCCTGCTTCAGCATTTCCGGGGAGACCACGATGCCGCCGTTGCTGATTTCCGAAGGGCCTTCGAACTCAATCCGAATTTTGCTCTCAACGTCTTCGCCATGGCCTGGTGCGAATCCCTGTCAGGCCTCACGGACGAGGCGCGTGAGCACGCGGCACTAGGCCTGCGGCTTAGCCCGCGGGACAATGAGGTTTGGCTCGGCGTCGCCTATCTGGCGCTGGCCCAGGCGAGCTTCGCCGATGGGGATTTCGCGGAGACGCGAAAATGGGCGGACCTGGCAATACAGATGCACCCGCGTGCGCCAATCCGCCGGGCTCTGATGATCGCCTGCTGCATCCATGACGGCGACATGGCGGGCGCCGCCGAGCACGCTGAGTTCCTGCACTCGTTTTCGCCCGATTTCATCCCCAGCGTCCTGCGCGGCGAAATGGTCCTCTATAAGCTGCCCGATCACAATGCGCTTCTGGCCGAGGGACTGAGCAAAGCCGGCACTTCCGACGCCGCGCCTTGACAACCCTCCCCCCGCGCCCAAGTCTCGGCGCCCATGTATGATTTCCGGCCCGTGGGCTTCGTCATCGGCAGGCTTGTGATTGTGCTCGGCGCGTCGATGATGGTGCCGTTCCTGCTGGATATCGCGGACCAGAACGGCAACGCAGGGGGCTTCGTTCTGGCCGCCTTCCTGACATTGACGGCCGGGCTGGCGCTGACGCTGATCACCCGGACCAGCGACGGAGGCGGCCTGACCCGGCCGCAGGCCTTTCTGCTGACGGTGATCGTCTGGGTGATCTTGCCGATTTTCGGTGCTCTGCCGTTCGTCTTCGGCGCGCCGGCGGCCAGCTATACGGACGCCTATTTCGAGGCCATGTCCGGGCTGACGACCACCGGGGCGACGGTCTTCTTCGATCTCGACGAGGCACCCAGGGGAATGCTGCTGTGGCGGGCGCTTCTGCAATGGTTCGGCGGCGTCGGCATCGTCATTGTCGCCATCGTCTTCCTGCCGATGATGCGGATCGGGGGCATGCAGTTCTTCCGCTCGGAAAGTTTCGATCTGGGCTCGAACGTGATGCCCCGGGCAACCGAGCTCGCGGCCTCGCTCTTCTATGTCTACGTGATGCTCAGCATTGCCTGTGTGCTGGCCTATTCCGCCGCGGGAATGTCCGCGTTCGACGCGCTGGCCCACGCGATGACCACGGTCTCGACCGGGGGCTACGGCACCCATGACAACGGCTTCGAGGAGTTCGGGGTCATGGCGCAATATGTCGCCATCGCCTTCATGTGGCTGGGCGCGCTGCCGTTCATCCGCTTCATCCAATTGGCGCGCGGCAATACACGAGGCATCTGGCACGACAGCCAGATCCGCGCCTTCTTGGCGATCATTCTCGCGGTCAGCGCCACCATGGTCGTCTGGCTTGTGATCAATGACCGCCATCCGCTGCCGCAAGCGATCCGCGAGGCGCTGTTCAACGTAACCTCGGCGATGACCGGCACCGGCTATTCCTCGGACCCCTACGAGACCTGGGGCGCACTGCCGGTGGCGCTGTTCTTTGTCATCCCGCTGATCGGAGGCTGCACCGGATCGACCGCCTGCTCGGCCAAGGTCTTCCGTTATCAGATCCTCTATTCCGCGCTGGTGGTGCAGATCAAACGCATCCACTCGCCGCACGGCGTCTTTCCGCTGCGCTATCAAGGCCGCCAGGTCGAGCCGGAAGTGGTCTCGTCGATCATGGGCTATTTCTTCGTCTTTTTCTTCTGCCTGTCGGTCTGGGCGATCCTGCTGTCGCTGTTGGGGTTGGACACCATGACCGCGATTTCGGCCTCGGTGGCGGCGCTCGCCAATCTGGGCCCGGGCCTAGGGCCCGAGATCGGCCCGTCGGGGAACTATGCTGGGCTGCCAGAGACAGCGAAGTGGCTTCTGTCGTTCGGAATGCTGCTGGGGCGGCTCGAGTTCCTGTCGGTCATGGTGCTGTTCATGCCGATTTTCTGGCAGAGGTAAAACCACACTTCCACCTCCCGCGCGCCCACCTCCCCGCCCAACCACCAATTGTCCACCATTGGCAAGATTGGTGGTTGGGCGGGGAGGTGGGCGCGCGGGAGGTGGAATCCCAACTACATCACACTACAAAGCCGGTCCGCGTCCAGGATCGCCGCCGTCATGGTCCGGCTCGAGACTGCGTCACCGATCCGGTAGAGCTCGAAGCCCGAGCCCTCGGGCCGGGGCTGCGCGCGCCCGGCCAGAAGCGCGTCGAGATCGGTCACGCCGTCGTTAAGCGATTTCCCACGCAAATCCCGGAAGAGGTCGTCCACCGGGACCGTGCCGTGCTCCGCGATCACTTGGTCGGCGAGCACCTGGCGCACGGCACCGGTCAAGTCATGGACCAGGGTCGCCACCAGCCGGTTGCCGTCTCGGGCGACCCCGGTCAGACGTTCTTCGAAAAATGTCATGATCTCTTGGGCGGCGAGGTTGCGGCGGAACACCACGCGGTCCGCATAGCCGATCTCGGCGGCAATCTGGTCGTCGCAGGTGATCAGGGTGACGTGCGCGCCGGCGCCGGCCGCCACTTCCGCATAGCTGGCCGCCGCCTGGCGCCCGGTGCCGTCCCAGATCAGCGCCTCGCCCTCGGGCCGGGCGGCGCCGGTCATCAAGTCCCAACCGCTGGTGCAATGCTCAGCACCCGGCAGCCAGTCCAGGTCCGGCGCGCCACCGGTGGCGATGATCACGACCTCCGGGTCCAGCGCCGTCACATCCGCGGGCTCGGCGTAGTTGGAAGTGCGGATATCGACGCCCAGATGCGTCAATTCTGCCACGCGCCAGTCGACAGCGCCGAGCAGGTCGCCCCGCCACGAGGCGCGGGCCGCAACCAGAACCTGACCGCCGAGGCGCGGCGCGGCTTCGAACAAAGTCACATCGTGCCCGCGCTCGGCCGCCACGCGCGCGGCTTCCAGGCCCGCCGGACCGCCACCGACCACGACGATTCGGCGGCCGGGTGTTTCGCTGCGCTCAACCGTCTGCGGCAGCTCCAACTCGCGGCCCGTCACCGGATTATGTGCGCAGTGCGGCTTCTTGTGCATGCAATGCGAGGCGCCGATGCAGGGACGGATGCGGTCCTCCCGCCCTGCCGTGATCTTGGCGACGATGTGGGGATCGGCGATATGGGCGCGGGTCATCGCCACCATGTCCAAGATCCCCTCGCGGATCGCGTGACGGGCGGTGGCGACATCGGTGATCCGCGCGGCGTGGAAGACCGGCAGGCCGACCTGCTGCTTGAAGGCCGCAACTGGCTGGAGCCAAGGGGCGAGTTTCACCGACATGCCGGGCATGCATTCCTCGGCCAGCGCCAGCGACGTGTCGATGCGGCCGAAATTGGCGTTCAGGAAATCGACCGCGCCCTCGCGTTCCAAGATCTGCGCGAAGGCAAGCGCGTCGGCGGCTGAGAGGCCATCCGGGTTGTTGTCGTCGATCGACAGCCGCATGCCGACGACGAAATCGCCCGAGACCCGCTTGCGGATTTCCGCGTGCACCATCAGCGCGAACCGGGCCCGGTTTTCCAGCGAGCCGCCGAATTCATCGTCGCGCTTGTTGGTGTCGGGGCCCAGGAACTGGCCAATCAGGTGGCCCGCCGCCATGGTCTCGATCCCGTCGAGCCCACCCTCCTCGCAGCGCCGGGCCGCTTCGCCGAAGGCACGGACGACGCGGGCGATGTCGTGGCGGTCCATCTCGCGGGCAAAGCAGCGATGCAGCGTCTCGCGCGATCGGCTGGGGGCGATGGTCGGCAGCCACCAGCCGGACGTATCCTCGCCGCGCCTACCAAGATGGGTGATCTGGCACATCAGCGCGCAGCCCTGGGCATGAATGCGCTGCGAGAACTCGGTCAGATAGCGCAGAATGTCATTGGTCCCGACATCCAGCTGCTCGAACACGCTGGGACTGTCCGGCGCCACATTCGACGAGCCGCCGAACATGGTCAGCGCCAGCCCGCCCTTGGCCTTCTCCTCGTGATAGGTCTGGAATCGCGCCTTCGGCAGGTTGTCGTGGTGCGTGCCGCAGGCATGGGCTGTGCTCATGATCCGGTTCTTCAGCGTCAGCCCCCGGATGGTCAGCGGCTGGAACAGGGGATCGGTGGAGGTGTCGTACATGCGGCGCGGCTCCCGAAAGACCCGGCCCATAGTGCTGGGAAACGCGCCCATGTAAATCGCCGCCCGCGGATGATCCGCAGGCTGATGGAGTTTCTGGGCTTCGGGTAAATGGTACGCCCTACGGGACTCGAACCCGTGTT
This sequence comes from Paracoccaceae bacterium, assembly GCA_029862205.1. Classification (GTDB taxonomy): domain Bacteria; phylum Pseudomonadota; class Alphaproteobacteria; order Rhodobacterales; family Rhodobacteraceae; genus Thermohalobaculum. The sequence goes on along the minus strand of JAOTXT010000002.1, from coordinate 38,413 downwards.
TCCGCCGTGAAAGGGCGGCGTCCTAGACCGCTAGACGAAGGGCGCGCGGTGCCGATGGTTTTGGTACGCCCTACGGGACTCGAACCCGTGTTTTCGCCGTGAGAGGGCGATGTCCTGGACCGCTAGACGAAGGGCGCGCCGTATCAGTCGGAGTGGCGGAGTAGATAGCGACTCGCCCTACGCGTTGCAACCGGTTTCGTTGCAGCCGGTTTCCATGACCCATTCTACGATAGAGGGGCCGCGTCCGCGACGCGTAGCTTGGGCTTCCTGCGGCCGCCCCAATCGTCGATTTCCAGCCGTCCGGCGATGTGCAGCGGCGTGCGTGACGCCGCTGCCGCCTGGAAGAGTTCTGCCAGTCCGGACTCGGCGGCGCGAAAGGCGATCGCCGCGAGGTGAGGCCCCTCGCGCCCAGCGAGGCGCAGCTGGCAATGGCCGTTACCGACGATCCTGACCCCTTGGACGATGACCCCGGAAAAGGCCATGCGCGGGGCCGGATTGGCCTGGCCGAACGGGCCGGCCGCTTCGAGCCGGTCGATCAGATCGATCGTCGCGCCGCCCGGCGCCAATGCGCCGTCGAGGTGCAAATCGGCTGGGCCTTCCAGGCCCGCGCCCTGGGCGGCCAGCTTTTCGCCCAGCGCAGCCATCGCCCGGGGCAGCGCGTCCTCGGCCACGGTCAGTCCCGCGGCCATCATGTGCCCGCCGCCTTTGAGCAATAGACCCTCGCGCGCAAGCGCCACCACGGCAGAGCCCAGATCGATGCCGGGCACCGAGCGGCCCGAGCCCTTGCCCTCGCTATCGGCGAGGCCGATGACCACGGCGGGGCGGTTGAACCGGTCCTTCAGGCGGCTGGCGACGATACCGACGACGCCTGGATGCCAGCCCTCGCCCGCCGCCCAGACCAGCGGTGCCGTGGGGTCGCCCGCCTCGATCTGGGCGGTGGCGGCCTCCAGCACGACTTGCTCCAGCTCCTGGCGCTCGCGGTTCAGCGCGTTCAGCTTCTCGGCCAGGGCGGCGGCTTCGTGGGGATCGGCCGTCGTCAGTAGCCGCTGGCCCAGATCCGCGGCGCCGACCCGGCCGCCCGCGTTAATCCGAGGACCGATTGCAAAGCCCAGATCGCGCGCGCTCGGCGGCGCGGTCAGCCCGGCCACATCGGCAAGCGCAACCAGACACGGACGCCGGCGCTGGGCCATCACGCCCAGGCCCCGGCGCACCAGCGCACGGTTCAGCCCGACCAGTGGCGCCACATCGGCGACCGTGGCAACCGCAACCAGGTCGAGCGCGTCCATCAGGTCGGGCTCGGCCCGCGCGCCGAAGGCCCCGTGTCCGCGCAGCACCCTGTTGGCGGCAACCAGCATCAGCAGCACCACGCCGGCGGCGCAAAGATAACCCATGCCCGACGTGTCGTCCTGGCGGTTCGGGTTCACCACGGCGAGTGCCTCGGGCAGAGTCTCGTCAGCCAGATGGTGATCGGCGATGATCACGTCCGCCCCCATCGCCCGCGCCGCCGCGACCGGCTCGAAGCTCAGCGTCCCGCAATCGACGCAGAGGATCAGGTCATGGGCGGCGGCCAGCGCCTCCATGGCCGGCACGTTCGGCCCGTATCCCTCGTCGATCCGGTCGGGGATATAAGGCGTGGCGCCGAGGTCCATCTGGCCCAGCCAATCCAGGATCAGCGCGACCGAGGCGCCGCCATCCACGTCGTAATCGCCGAAGATGGCAATGCGCTCGCCCTCGGTGACGGCCCTGGCCAGGCGCTCGGCCGCCACATCCATATCGGCCAGGGCGCTCGGGTCGGGCATCAGGGCCTTCAGGGTCGGGTCCAGGAAGTCCGGCGCACCCTCGGGCGTCACACCGCGCGCCGCGAGGACGCGCCCGACGATCTCGGGCAAGCCGTGCGCCTGTGCGATGGCCAGCCCCAGCCGCTCGACCTCGGCGCCCGGGCCCACCCAGCGCCGCCCGGTCGCCGAGCGTTCAACGCCGAGGAAGGCGGCCGCAGTCATTCCGGCGGCGCCTTCGGCGCGGCGCGGACCGCGCGGACCAGGATTAGCAGAATCCAAACGCCGAAAAGCCAGCCCAGCACAGCGAATGTCAGCCAAAGAAACAGGAATAGCGGCGGATGCGATTGCTCAAAAAGCGTCGAGACCGCAAATGCAATGCCAGCGGTCCATCCCACCAGCCAAAAACCCAGGAAGCTGATGACGACCCAGATGATCGGGCGGCGCTGCCCCGCATAATAGGCTTTGGGCACGGGCACCGCGAACCGGAGACCACGGCGCCGCGCGTGATCCGGCAAATCAGGCGCGGGCTCGGCCTGGGGCGGTGCCGGGTCGCCGGCCTGGTCGTCGTTGAACCCGACCCGGCGGACCATGCTCAGAAATTCTGGGTCTTGTAGCACAGCCGCCTGACCGATCCGGTGCGCGAGCGCATGAGCAGGGTTTCGGTCTCGAGATACTTGCCCACCCGGTGGGCACCGCGCAGGATCGAGCCATTCGTCACCCCGGTGGCCGAGAACAGCACGTCCGCCTTGATCATGTCGTCGCGGGTGTATTTCGCATCCAGATCTTCGATCCCGGCGCTGCGGGCCCGGCTGACCTCGTCGTCATTCCGGAACAAGAGCTTTCCCTGGATCTGCCCGCCCATGCATTTCAGCGCGGCCGCCGCGAGCACACCCTCGGGCGCGCCGCCCGAGCCCATATACATGTCGATCCCGGTCTCGTCCGGCTGGGCGCAGTGCATCACGCCGGCCACGTCGCCATCGGTGATCAGGCGGATCGAGGCGCCGGTCTCGCGGACTTCCGCGATCATGTCCTGGTGGCGCGGGCGCTCGAGGATACAGACCGTGACGTCCTCGGATTTGCAGCCCTTGGCCTCGGCGAAGACCCGGATACGCTCGGCGGGCGCCATGTCCAGATCGACCAGTCCGTCCGGATAACCCGGCCCGATCGCGAGCTTGTCCATATAGACGTCCGGGGCATGCAGCATCGAGTAGCGGGGACCCATGGCGACGACGGTCAGCGCGTTCGGCATCGCCTTGGCGGTCAGCGTGGTGCCTTCCAGCGGATCGAGGGCGATATCCACCTCCTCGCCCTTTCCGGTGCCGACTTCCTCGCCGATATAAAGCATCGGCGCCTCGTCGCGCTCGCCCTCACCGATCACCACGGTGCCCTTGATATCCAGCATGTTGAGCTGGGTGCGCATGGCCTCGGTCGCCGCCGCGTCCGCCGCCTTTTCGTCGCCGCGCCCGATCAGCCGGGACGAGGCGATGGCCGCCGCTTCCGAGACGCGCGCCAGCCCCAGGCTGAGCATGCGGTCCTGGAAGGTGACTTGGTTATCGGCGGTCATGGGCGGTGCTCCCTCGATCAAATGCGCGCGGCGTGGACGGCCGCGGTCCTTTCGGTGCCTTCTACGGATATGTCGCAAATCGCGCAACAATCGTGCGCGAGACCGGAATGCTACGCTTCCTCGATCCGGATCGCGACCGGCGGCGCCTGGCTGACCGGCAGGTTCGAGATCGACGCAACCGCGGCGTCGATCGCGTCGCGGTGCGCGTCGTGGGTCTCGATCACGACGGGCACCGGGTCGCCCTGCCCATATTGCCGCATCCGGTGGATCGAGACGCCCTTCTCTCCCAGCGCCGAGGCGATGGCGGCGAGTGCGCCCGGCCGGTCGGCCAACATGAAGCGCAGATAATAGGGCGAGTGCTCTTCCCCGTGCTGCAGCCGTGGCGCGGGTTTCAGATTGGCGGCGGGGCGCCCAAACGCGGGCGTGACAATCCCGCGCGCCGCATCCAGCACGTCCGCCACGATCGCCGAGGCGGTCGGCCCTTCGCCTGCGCCGGGGCCGGTGAAAACGCACGAGCCCACGAAATCGCCCTCGGCCACCACCGCGTTGGTGACGCCTGTCAGTGCGCCGATGGGCGTCGTCTCGGCGACCATGCACGGGCGCACCCGCTGCTCGAGCCCGGTCTCGTGCATCCGGGCGAGGCCCAGAAGCTTGATCGCGTAGCCCATGTCGCGGGCGGTCTTGATATCGGCCAAGGTGATCCGCTCGATCCCCTCGGTCACCACGCCCTCGAAATCTATGCGCGTGCCAAAGGCGAGCGCAGCCAGGATCGCCAGCTTGTGGGCCGCGTCGATCCCGCCCACGTCGAAGCTGGGATCGGCCTCGGCATAGCCGAGCCGCTGAGCCTCGGCGAGCACGTCGGCGTAGTCCGCCTCGGAGGTCTCCATCTCGGAGAGGATGTAGTTGCAGGTGCCGTTGAGCACGCCGAAAACCCGGGTCAACTGGTTCGCCGCCAGGCCTTCGCCGATCGCCTTTAGCACCGGTATGCCGCCTGCGACGCCGGCCTCGAAGCGCAGCGCCGCACCTGCCGCCTCGGCGGCTTCGGCGAGTTCCTGGCCGTGATGCGCGATCAGGGCCTTGTTCGCGGTCACCACATGCTTTCCCGCCGCCAACGCCTGTTCCGCCAGCGCCTTGGCCGGGCCGTTCGAGCCGCCGATCACCTCGATCACGCAATCCACGTCCTCGCGGGAGGCAAGCCGGGTCGCATCGTCCTCCCAGGCATAGGCTGAAAGGTCGACCCCGCGGTCCAGCGAGCGGTTCCTGGCCGAAACGGCAGCGATCTCGACGGGGCGCCCAGCCTTTGCCGCAAGGGCGGCGCCATGGGTTTGAACAATCTTCACGACGCCCGTGCCGACCGTCCCGAGCCCGGCGATGCCCAGGCGGAATGGCGCGTTCATTCGCCTGCTCCTCGTATGGGAGATGTGGACATGCGCCCCTACCCGATGATTCCAATGCGCGCCGCAAGCATGGGCGCAGGAATAGCGGCGGCGGGGAGTTCGGGCAACAGGCCGTGTTAGGGCTTGCCGGTCAGGCGGCGGCGCTCGGCCTCGGTCAGCACTGGCGCCTGGAGGGGCTCGGCACGCACTGCCGCGTCCTGGGCCGCTTGGCTGAGTTCGGCCGTCAACTCTTCGCCGTGCGCCGGGTCGGGCACGCTCGCTGAATACCCGCCCTTCGCCGGCGCATCGGGCGTATCGACCAGCCGCGGCCAGGCTTTGCCGGATGCCGTATCGGACTCGGCCAGAGGATGAGCGTCGAAAAGCCTGGCGCTGCCACAGCCGGTCAGCAGCGCCGCAACGGTCAATCCAGTCAGAACTTTCGAAAAGCCTGTCATTCGCGACCAAACGTCCTGTTGCGCCGTGTTAGACTGAGGCCTAATGCACCGTCTAATCGTGCACCATAGCCGCCGGGCCTTATCGTGACCAGCGGCAACAGATATATCTAGGTGGACCATGAGCAAAGAGAGTCCGTTCCCGAACCCGCACGAGGTCGACGAGATGACCGATCGCATCGCCGACCTGGTCGAGCGCAGCCAGAAGGTGTGGGCCGAGTCGCTCGACCGCTCGGTCGAGGATGCTGCGACCAGCAGCGCAGATCCGCTCAACACACTGCCGGCCATCACCCATCTGGCGAAGGAATACCTGGACCATCCGCAGAAACTGCTCGAGGCGACCGTCGACTACTGGACCCAGCAGGCGGAAATCTGGACCAACGTGGTGCAGAATACACTGGGCGGCGCGGAACCGGGCACGCCGGGTCCATCCGAGAAGCGCTTTCGGGATGAGACCTGGGAGATCCCGATCTTCAAGTATCTGAAGCAGTCCTATCTGATGACGGGGAAATGGCTGAAGGAACGGCTTGACGACGTCGAGGGATTGGACCCGAAGGAGCGGCGCAAGCTGGAGTTTCTGACCCGGAACTATATCGAGGCGCTGTCTCCGGCAAACTATGCCGTCACCAACCCTGAAGTACTTAAGGCGACAGTCGAGGAAAAAGGCCATAACCTTCTGCGCGGACTTGAAAATATGCTCCGCGATCTCGAGCGTGGCAAAGGCAACTTGCTGATCCGGCAAACCGACATGGACGCCTTCGAGGTCGGCCGTAACATGGCTGTGACGCCGGGCAAGGTGATCTACCAGAACGAGGTAATGCAACTCGTCCAATACACGCCCACGACAGAGAAGGTACATGCCCTGCCGTTGCTGATCGTGCCGCCCTGGATCAACAAGTTCTACATCATGGACCTCAACGAGAAGAAGTCGATGATCCGCTGGCTGGTCGCCCAGGGTCACACGGTCTTCGTCATCTCGTGGGTCAACCCGGACGAACGCCAGCGCGACGAGACCTGGGCCAGCTACATGCAGAAAGGCCCGATGACAGCAATCGGCAAGGTGCTGGAAGAGACCGGCGCCGACAAGCTGAACCTGGTGGGATACTGCATCGGCGGCACCATGACCGGGACGACCCTGGCCTATATGGCGGCCAAGGGCAACGACCGCGTCGCCAGTGCGACGTTCTTCACAGCGCAGCTAGACTTTACCGATGCCGGCGAATTGCAGACCTTCGTCGATGACGCCATGATCGAGACCATCCGCGCCAAGGTCGAGGACCAGGGCTACCTGGAAGCCGAGAACATGGCGAACGCCTTCAACTCTCTGCGCTCGACCGATCTGATTTGGGGATTTGTCGTCAACAACTATCTGTTGGGTAAGGAAAACTTCCCCTTCGACCTGCTGTATTGGAACTCGGATTCGACCTGCATGCCGGGCGGCGTGCATATCTTTTATCTGGATCAGTTCTACAACCGGAACACGCTGGCAAAGGGCGAGATGGAAGTGGACGGGGTCAAGCTGGACCTGAAATCGGTCAAGCTGCCGGTCTATCACGTGGCGACGATCGAGGATCATATCGCGCCCGCGCCCAGCGCCTATCGCGCTGCCAAGCTTCTCGGCTCGCGCAGCCAGCGCTTCGTGCTCACTGGCTCGGGCCATATCGCAGGGGTGATCAACCCACCCGAGGCCGGCAAATACCAGTATTGGACCAAGACGGGCCTGGCTGGAAAGACACTCGACGAATGGCGCGCGGGCACGACCGAGACCCCGGGCTCGTGGTGGCCCGATTGGGACAAATGGCTTGCCAAGCACTCGATGCGCAAGAAAGTCCCGGCGCGCAACCCAGGTGCGGTGCTGGGACAGATCGAGGACGCGCCAGGATCTTACGTGAAGGCCCGCTTCGACGAACGCTGAGCTGCACGGCTTCGCTTCCAAGCAAAAAACGGCTACACTGTCCTCCGGGTGGGCGTGCAAGTCATGCCGCCGTTCAGGGGAATAAAGACGATGCGCGGACTAGTCTTACGTCTGTTTCTTGTTGCAGCGCTTGGGCTGGGATTGGCGGCGAACCATGCATGGGCTCAGGGCCGCGTCGCCACCTGCGATTTCTCAGGCTTCGATAAACCCTGCGCGGTTCAAGGCGGCGTATACCGCGCGATCGTGCCCGAGGGAGATGGGCCTTTCCCCGCGATGGTCTATCTCTACGGCTCGGGCGGGCACAGCGCGACAATCGCCAACCACCCGGTCTTCGCCGCCTCGATTGTCGAACGCGGATATGCTCTGATCGTCCCGGCGGCGCGCAAAATGGAATACCGGCCAGGCACTGTCATGACCGGTTGGAACCTGCGCCACGAACCCGATGGCAAGCGCGACGACCCCGGCTTCGTCGCGCGGGTGATCGACGATGCCAGCAGGCGCTTCCGGTTGGACCGCGACCGGATCCTGCTGGCCGGCCAATCCCGGGGCGGCTTCCTGGTCTGGGAGATCGCGTGCCACGGGCCGCGGATCGCGGCCGGATACGCAATCCATGCGGGCGGCTATCTTGGGCCGATGCCCCGGACCTGTGCCGAACCCGTGCGGATCCTGCACAGCCACGGGCTCGAGGATGACGTCGTGCCGTATTCCGGCGCTCCACTGGTGTCGGGCGGGGTCGCGATGGCGCGGATCGAGTCCAGCATGGCGACAATGGCGCGGACCAATGATTGCGCCGGCGGGCCGGTCGAAGCCGAACCGATGCTGGGCTTGGTGCGCACCCAATGGACAGGCTGCCTGACCGGCAGTTCGCTGGACCTGCTTTTGCACGACGGCGGGCACACGATGCCGGTCGAATGGTTCCGGGCCGTCATCGACTGGTTCGAGGAGATCCCCGAGGCACGGCCCGAAATCACGCCGGTGAAGGTTGGCCTCGGCACGCGCAGCGAGGGCAGGTTCAAGGCTGCACCCGAGACCGGCAGGCTGCTGGGCGGAAGCGCCGCGCCGGGCGGCACCAAGCGGCTGCGTCCGCCGAAGAAGAACGCATCGAAATAAGGGTTCAATGCAAAAGAGCCCCGCCAAGGCCGGGCCCTCAAGCCTCACCGTGGGGCGGGGTCAGGCCATCCGGTTGGTCGGATTGCCGATGATGTCCATGAACTCCTTGCGGGTGCGCGGATCGTCGCGGAAGGCGCCGACCATGGTCGAGGTGACCATCGAGACACCCGGTTTGTGCACGCCGCGGGTCGACATGCAGTGATGCTCGCCCTCCATCACCACCGCCACGCCCTGGGGCTTCAAGACCTCCATCAGCGTGTTGGCGACCTGGGCGGTCAGCTTCTCCTGCACCTGCATCCGCTTGGCATAGGCATCGACCAGGCGCGCCAGCTTCGAGATGCCGACAACGCGGTCGGTCGGGATATAGCCCACATGCGCCTTGCCGATGATCGGGGCCAGGTGATGCTCGCAATAGCTCTCGAAGCGGATGTCGCGCAGCACCACCATCTCGTCATAGCCCTCGACCTCCTCGAAGGTACGCTGCAGCATGGCGATCGGGTCTTCCTCGTAGCCACGGAACCACTGGCGGTAGGCCCGCGTCACCCGGCCGGGCGTGTCGAGCAGGCCCTCGCGGCTCGGGTCCTCGCCGGCCCAGCGCAGCAGCGTGCGCACCGCCTCCTCGGCGTCATCCTTGGTCGGACGCTCGATCGGCTTGGCGTCCAATGTCATCAGCGAAGTCGTGTCGATCTTGTTCATAGCGTCTCTCTCACCAATTTGCTCCGCCGCCTCCCTCCGCGTCTTGCCGAGGCCGCTTCTAGGGGTTGATCGAGACATCTAGCGTCAACCGAGGTTAATGACAGGTTAAGAAGGATTACCAAATCATAAACCATTGGTAAATCAGACAACTGCGAGCGCTGATTCAAGGTCCTCACGCAGGTCTAGCGGGTCCTCCAGCCCGACCGAAAGCCGCACCAAACCCGGGGTGATTCCCAGGTCCAGCCGCGCTTCCTCCGCGAGACGCTGATGGGTGGTGGTCGTGGGATGGGTCACCAGGCTTTTTGCGTCGCCCAGATTGTTCGAGATGCGGATCAGTTTGAGCGCGTTCAGGAAGCGGAATGCACCCGGCTGCCCGCCCGTCACTTCCAGCGACAGGATCGTGCCGGGCCGTTCCATCTGCGCCAGGGCCAGGTTGTGCTGCGGATGGCAGGGCAGGCCCGGATAGAGCACGCGCTCCAGGTTGCGCGCGCCCGAAATGGCGCCGGCCAGTGCCTCGGCGCTGTCAGTCTGGGCGTTCACGCGCAGGGCGAGGGTCTCCAGCCCCTTCAGCATGACCCAGGCATTGAAGGGGCTGAGCGCGGGGCCGGTATGCTTGACGAAGGGCTCGACCTCCTCGCGAATGAACCGCTCGCTGCCCAGTATCACGCCGCCAAGGCACCGCCCCTGCCCGTCGATATGCTTCGTCGCGGAATAGACGACGATGTCGGCGCCGAGTTCCAGGGGATGCTGGAACATGGGCGTTGCGAAGACGTTGTCGACCACCAGACGCGCGCCTGCTTCATGCGCGATCTCGGCCACCGCCCGGATATCGATGATCTCGAGCGTCGGGTTCGAAGGCGTTTCCAGGAAACAAGCCTTTGTCTCGGGCCGCATGGCATCGCGCCACTGGTCCAGATCGGTGCCGTCGACCAGCGTGATGTCGATCCCGAAGCGGGGACAAAGGGTCTCGACGATATAGAGGCACGAGCCGAAGAGCGCGCGCGAAGCCACCAGGTGATCGCCCGCCCGAAGCTGGCACATCAGCGCCGCGTTGACCGCAGCCATGCCGCTGGCGGTGGCGAAGGCATCCTCGGCGCCCTCCAGCGCCGCGATCCGGTTCTCGAACATCGCCACGGTCGGGTTGCCGTAGCGGGCATAGATGAAACCCTCCCCGCCCTCCGGCACCTCGCCCTTGAACCGGGCCTCAGCGGCCTCGGCATCCGGGTAGACGAAGCCTTGCGTCAGGTAGATCGCCTCGGAGGTCTCGCCAAAATCGCTGCGGCGATGGCCCTCATGCACAAGCCGCGTGCGTGGACGGTAAGCGTTGTCGCTCATGCGTCTGTCCGAGAAATGCCCGGTCCCTCAACCTCGTGGACCGGAACGGAAGGGCGGCTATTCGCCTGCCACGACCTCTTTAGCGGAGTGCTTTACGTGGCCCGCAAGCCGGCCCGACAAATCGCCACGTGAAATGGGCCAATACGCTTTTTGCGGCGGCCCGTCAATTCCCGGGATCCATATGTTGGCAATTCGGATAGGCGATGAACAGGCGCTATTTTGCCATTCAGAGCGCTGCCATATCGGGCGCTGAATTGCGGCTTTTGACCCAATAAAGACATATGACCTTGATCGATGAGCCAAGCGAATATCGTTCCAAGCCGGGCAGACGGCCTTGATCCTAGTCAACCATTCTGGCCTGACGCCCTCCCCGCGCCAAAAGGTGAGCGGCTGATTTTCGCGATGCCGCATAAGCTGACTGACGGCCGAACTTTATCGCGTGCCGAAGCCGCCGTTTCCCAAAGGGCAGAAGAACCGCTCAGCTACCCCAATGGAGCGCAACATCGCGGGTGAACTGCCTGGGGTTGACCAACATCAATGACACATCTCGCGATCCCGAGGAAGCTTATACAAAGCGATGATGAACACTTCATGAGGAGGTCAGATATGATGACCCCATTACTTCGCACTTTTGCGGCGGCGGCCGCGTTGACGCTGTTCCAGACAGCCTGGGCGAGCGCACAGGAAACGCAGAAAGGTTTCGAAGCTAGCGCACACGAGTTCAGGAACTCCTGCGCGTCCTGCCACGGCGTGGACGGGAAGGGCGCCGGTTTTCTCGTCAGGCTCTTCGTTGGCATTGATCCTGGCGATCTGACCCAACTCGCTAAGAACAACGAGGGCGAATTTCCGTCCGACCGGGTGTTTCAAGTTATCGACGGGCGCGCCGAGGTGGCCGCGCACGGTGAGCGGAAAATGCCGGTCTGGGGCGACCGCTACATGTGGGAGTCTATGTCGGAATACGGGCCCGACGAAGTGAACGAATTGCGAGTGCGGGCGCGGGTGCTGGAGTTGGTGTATTTTATCCAGTCGATCCAGGAACGCTGAAGCGGAACGCTACGACCGTCGTCTTCCGTACAATTCCGTTCATATGAATGGTGGAGTGACGGCAAATGGCACGAAGCCGGCTCTCGGCGCCGTGTCGGTAAAGAAATCCACTGCCGCCGTACAACAGGATCGGCGCCGACGCGCTACCCTTGCCATCCCGGCAAAACCGCTACATTCAGGACTTCTCGCCGCCGCGTGCCCCGTGATTTTGAGGAGCCTCTGCCATGCCCGCACCGATCGACCTCTACTACTGGCCCACGCCGAACGGCTACAAGATCTCGATCGCGCTCGAGGAGATGGGGCTGCCCTATAACCTCAAATACGTCGATATTGGGCGGGGCGAGCAATTCACACCGGAATTCCTGGCGATCAGCCCAAACAACCGGATGCCCGCGATCGTCGATCCGGAGGGGCCCGATGGCCAGCCGATCTCGATCTTCGAGTCAGGCGCCATCCTGCAATATCTGGCCAACAAGACCGGCAAGTTCTATGGGGCGACCGCGCGCGAAAAGATCGAGATCGATCAGTGGCTGTTCTGGCAGATGGCGAATGTGGGGCCGATGGCGGGCCAGGCGCATCACTTCCTGAACTATGCGCAAGAAAGCCTCGACTATGCGAAGCAGCGCTACACGAACGAGGTCAACCGGCTCTACGGCATCCTGAACGAGCGGCTGGCCACGCGCGACTATGTGGCCGGCCCCTACTCGATCGCCGACATGGCGATCTGGCCCTGGGCCTGGGGGTGGGAGCGGCAGAACCAGGATATCGCCGAATTCCCCAACATGAAGGCCTGGCTCGACCGGCTGTGGGAGCGCCCGGCGGTCCGCAAAGGCCGGGAGTTGGGCCAGGAGAAGCGCCGGGACCTGGCCACCGACAAGGAGGCCCAGGCGATCCTGTTCGGCCAGCGCGCCCGGAAAGCGTCGTAAAGGCGTCTTAGGCGTTCAGAACACCAGCGCCCGCGCCTCGCGTACCTGGGGCAGCGCCCGGATCTGGGCTACGGTTTCTGGCTCCAAACGCTCGTCTACACCGACCAGCGCGATCGCATCGCCCCCGCGCTCGGCCCGGCCCAGCGCAAAGGTGGCGATGTTGATACCCAGATCACCGAGCTTGGTGCCGAGCGCGCCGATATAGCCAGGCATGTCCTCGTTGCGGGTATAGAGCATGAAGGGCTGCGGTTCGGCCTCCAGATCGATCCCCCGGATCTGGATGAAGCGCGGCTTGCCGTCCGAGAAGACCGTGCCGGCCACCGATCGGGTCTTCACCACCGACTTGACCGAAAGGCGCATATAGGAGCCATAGGCCCCTTGGGCGTCGCGCCGGGTCTCGGAAATCTGGATGCCCCGCTCGCGCGCCATGATCGGGGCCGAAACCATGTTGACCGTCCCCTCGCCCATCGCCGGGGTCAGCAGCGCGGCGGTCAGCGCGGCGGTCAGCGGCTTCAGGTTCAGGTCCGCCACCCGGCCCACATATTCGATGGCGATCTCCTCGATGGCCTCGTGGGTCAGTTGCCCGGCGAAGGCGCCCAAGACCTCGGCGACCCGGCACCAAGGGCGCAGCAGCGGCGCCTCCTCGGCGGTGATCGAGGGGGCGTTGATCGCGTTGGCGATGGCGCCGTCGATCAGGTAGTCCGCCATCTGCTCGGCCACTTGCAGCGCGACGTTCTCCTGCGCCTCGTTGGTCGCCGCGCCTAAGTGAGGGGTGACGACGACGTTCGGCAGGCCGAAGAGCGGGTTCTCATGCGCTGGCTCGGTGGCGAAGACATCGAAGCCGGCGGCGGCGAGATGGCCGGATCTCAGCGCATCGGCCACGGCGGCCTCGTCCACCAGCCCGCCGCGGGCACAGTTTATCAGGCGCGCACCGGGCTTCATCGCCGCGATCCGTTCGGCCGACAGAATATCGGCAGTCGTGTCGGTCTTTGGCAGGTGCAGGCTGACGAAATCAGCGCGGGCCAGAAGGCCCTCGATTTCCTCGATCTTCTCGACGCCAAGTTCCCGCGCTCGCTGCTCCGAGAGGAACGGATCGAAGGCGATCACCCGCATCCTCAGCCCGATCGCGCGCGCTGCGACCACCGAGCCGATATTGCCGCAGCCGATCAGGCCCAGGGTCTTGCCGGTGATCTCGACCCCCATGAATTTGGATTTCTCCCACTTGCCTTCATGGGTCGAGGCATTGGCTTGGGGGATCATCCGGGCGACCGCGAACATCATCGCGATGGCATGCTCGGCAGTGGTGATCGAGTTGCCGAAGGGCGTGTTCATCACCACGATTCCGCGCGCCGAGGCGGCGGGCAGGTCGATGTTGTCGACGCCGATCCCGGCGCGGCCGATCACCTTCAGGTTATCTGCCTTGGCGATGATCTGGGGCGTTGCCTTGGTCGCCGAGCGCACCGCCAGGCCATCATACTGGCCGATCACCGAGGCGAGCTTTTCCGGGTCCTTGCCCAGGTCAGGCTGGAAATCCACCTCGACCCCGCGGCGCTTGAATATATCGACCGCCTGGTCGGATAGTTTGTCGGAAATCAGAACCTTAGCCATCTCTCTTCACTCCCCTCACGCCGCTATCCGGTCGGCCTTCGCCGCCGCGAAGGCCCAATCGAGCCAGGGGGTCAGCGCCGCGATATCCGCAGTTCCGACCGTGGCCCCACACCAGATGCGCAGGCCCGGGGGCGCGTCCCGGTGGGCGCCGATATCGAAGGCCGCGCCTTCCGCTTCCAGAATGCCTGTCATCGCATTGACGAAAGCGCGCTGCGCCACCTCGTCGAGCGCGGTGACCGCCGGATCGACGATCATCAAGCAGACCGAGGTGTTCGAGCGGGCCGCCGGGTCAGCGACCAGGTTTTCGACCCAGGCCGTGCGGTCAATCCACTGTTGAAGCGCAGCGGAATTGGCGTCTGCCCGGGCGATCAGCGCCGGCAACCCCCCAATCCCTTCCGCCCAATCGATCGCCGTGAGAAAATCGGCGACGCAGAGCATCGAGGGCGTGTTGATGGTCGCGCCCTCGAAGACGCCGTCAATCAGCTTCGCGTCTTTGGTCAGCCGGAAAATCTTGGGCAGGGGCCGGCCGGGGGCGTGGCTCTCGAGCCGCTTGACCGCGCGCGGGCTCAGCACGATCATCCCGTGGGCCGCCTCGCCTCCCAGCACCTTCTGCCAAGAGAAGGTGACCACATCCAGCTTCGTCCAGTCGAGGGCTTGAGCGAAGGCGGCGGAGGTCGCGTCACAGATCGTGAGCCCCGACCGGTCCGCCGCGATCCAATCTGCGTGCGGCACCCGCGCGCCCGACGTAGTGCCATTCCAAGTGAAGACGATATCGGCTTCCGGGCGCACTGCGGTCAGATCCGGCAGCGCGCCGTATTCGGCCTCGAGCACCCGGCAATCGTCCAGCTTCAGTTGCTTGATTGCATCCGTCGCCCAGGTTTTGCCAAAGCTCTCCCAGACCAGCATGTCGACTGGGCGTTTCCCCAGCAGCGACCACATGGCCAGCTCGACCGCACCGGTATCCGAGCCGGGCACGATGCCCACCCGGTAGCCGTCCGGCACGCCCAGAAGCGCGGCGGTGCGGTCGATCGCCTCCTTGATCTGCGCCTTCGGCGCGGAGGCCCGGTGCGAGCGGCCAAGAAAAGCGCGCTTGGCCACCGCTTCGGCCGACCAGCCGGGGTGCTTCGCGCAAGGACCAGAGGAGAATTCGGGGCGGGCAGGCTTGACGGACGGTTTGCCTGCCTCCGCAGGGCTTGCCTGCGGCTTTGGCGGGAACGTCATGGGACGCGCTCCATCGTCAGGGCGAAATTTCTGAGCCGGCCGCCGTTCGCCCTTACCCGGCGACAAACCCGCGCTTCAGATAGGCCGGGCAGCCCTGCGGGTCAACGCAGAAAGTGTCGCATGGAACGACAGCCCGACGTCCCGCATTTGATGGCGACGCGAGTACCGGTCCCGGTGACACATAGCCAAACGCCGCGAATCGTGCTGTGCGCTGGGCTCAAGGTCCTAAGGAACTTTCTTGCGCCTTCCCCCTCCACCGACCGACATTGGCGCGGCAATCATTACACACGCGCAAGAAAGCGTCGTGATTTGCATCGCACTGCCGACAAGCGGCATTCTAGGTGCAATTTCAAACGTTCAGGCAGGCTCCCATGGAACTCTTCACCCACCTGGATTTCGACGGCCACGAACAGGTGGTGTTTTCCCAGAACGAGCGTGACGGATTGAAATCGATCATCGCAATTCACAGTTCGCGGCTCGGCCCCGCGCTCGGCGGCTGCCGGGTCTGGGACTATGCCACCGAGGCCGAGGCGCTGACCGACGTGCTGCGCCTCTCAAGGGGCATGAGCTACAAGGCGGCGCTGGCCGGCCTGCCCTTGGGCGGCGGCAAGTCGGTGATCCTGGCAGACCGGTCCGAGAAGACGCCCGAGATGATGCGCGCCATGGGCCGCGCGGTCGAGCGCCTGGGCGGGCGTTACATCATCGCCGAGGATGTCGGCGTCGAGGTGGCCGACATGGACGAGGTCGCCAAGGAAACCCGCCATGTTTCCGGCATCTCGGGCGGTGTCGGCGACCCCTCGCCCTGGACCGCCGAAGGCGTGTTTCTGTCGCTGCAAGCCGCAGTGAAGCATCGTCTGGGGCGCGGCCTCGACGGGATCGGCGTATCGGTTAAAGGGCTGGGCCATGTGGGCTCGAACCTGTGTGGATTGCTGGCCGGGGCGGGCGCCAAGCTGGTGGTTTCGGATATCCGCGAGGAGGCCGTCAAGGCGATGGCCGAGGCCCACGGCGCAAGCCCGATCGGGGTTGATGACGCCCACGCGGCCGAGGTGGATGTCTTTGCCCCCTGCGCGCTGGGCGCCGGGTTGAATGAAAAAACGATTCCCCAGATCAACGCCAAGGTGGTCTGTGGTGCGGCGAACAACCAGCTTGCCGTGGCCGAGGACGACGACCGCCTGGCCGCGCGCGGCATTCTTTATGCACCGGATTATCTGGTGAATGCGGGTGGGCTGATCTCGGTCGCGCGGCCCTCGACCGGCCTCAGCGACGCCGAGGCGCGGACAAAGCTGGAGGCGATCCCGGATACGCTGACGCAGGTCTTCGCGCTGGCCGAGACGGACGGAGTCGCGCCTGGCGCGGCGGCGGATAGGCTGGCGCGGAAAACACTCGAGCCAGTGTAGGCCCTTCTTTGTGGCGGGCCGTAGGGTGCGCTTTCAAGCGCACCTTTGGCCACGAGAATAGGTGCGCATGAATGCGCACCCTACGTCTCTTCTTCCGACCTGTACCGGAAATCGCAGTGGCTGGCGCCCTGCATGATGGTCTGTGTCCGTTCGAGCGAAATCTTCGGATTGTAGCCGGTGCAAAATGTGCCGTCGCGCCCGCAACTCAGGATGTGGCCGATCTCGGCCAGGCCCATCTCGCGTTACATCTCGGCATAGCGGCAGCGGGTGACATTGTAGTGGACCTCGCGGCCGGTCTCCTTCAGCATCTCCACCTCCAAGGCACCGTCGGCCTTCCACTGCGGCAGCAGGGCGTGGAAGCTTTCCAGCGTCGGCTCGCCGTCATGCGCCTCGGCATAGGCGGCGCCTTGCGCAATGGCATTCTTCACGATCGCAGCGCGCAGGATCTCGGCGGCCTTTTGCTTGCCCAGCCGCGCCATCATCTCTTCGAAGATCGGCTTGATGATGTTCGCCTCGATGCGGCGCTGCTCGAGGATCGGCAGATCGGTCTTGGCCATCGGATACCTCGGCGGTTCTGTGGTCAGTTGGTCTAGGCCCGTCCCCGACGTCAAGCACAGACCCTTGACCTTCCAGTTACTGGAATCATCATTTAGAGCTGGGACAGACAAAAAGGGACAGATAATGGCCGACACAAATACAATCGCGATCACCCGCGATCCCGTTTGCGGGATGACCGTGGACCCCGAGGCGGGCAAACCGTGTCACGAACACGAGGGCCATGTCTTCCATTTCTGCAATCCGGGCTGCCGCGAGAAGTTCGTCGCCGCGCCTGAGAACTACATCACCGCCACCGACCCGGTCTGCGGCATGTCGGTCGATCGCGCCACATCGCGGCACATGGCGAAACACGCGGGCGAGCGGTTCTATTTCTGCTCGACTGGTTGTCACGAGAAATTCGAGGCGGCGCCGGAAAAATATCTCGGCGACCGCCCAGCGCCGGAGCCGATGCCCGAAGGCACGCTCTACACCTGCCCGATGGACCCGGAGATCATCCAAGAAGGCCCCGGCGACTGCCCGATCTGCGGCATGGCGCTGGAACCGATGATGCCCAGCGCAGATACCGAGCCGAACCCGGAGCTGGTGGATTTCAAACGCCGGTTCTGGATCGGAGCGGCTCTGACAATTCCGCTGCTGGTGTTGACGATGGGGCCGTTTCTAGGCCTTCCAGTGCGCGAGTGGATCGGCGAGCGGACGACGCTGTGGATCGAGTTGTTGCTGGGCACGCCAGTGATCCTGTGGTCGGGCTGGCCATTCCTCGTGCGCGGGGCGAAATCGTTCCGGACCATGAACCTGAACATGTTCAGCCTGATCGGCATGGGCGTCGGCGCCGCCTATGTGTTCAGCGTGATCGCTGTGCTCTTGCCGCAGATATTTCCCAGCGGATTCCGCGATGCCGAGGGCAATGTCGGCGTCTATTTCGAGGCAGGCGCGGTGATCGTGGTGCTGGTGCTGCTGGGCCAGATCATGGAACTGGGCGCGCGCGAGCGCACCGGCGCGGCGATCAAGGCGCTGCTCGACATGGCGGCCAAGACGGCGCGAGTGATCCGCGAGGATGGCAGCGAGGAGGAGATTGCGCTGGAGGACGTGAAGGTCGGCGACAGGCTGCGGGTGCGCCCCGGCGACAAGGTTCCAGTGGATGGCGAGGTCGTGGACGGGCGCTCGTCGGTCGACGAATCGATGATCTCGGGCGAGCCGGTCCCGGTCGAGAAGGTCACAGGTGACCCTGTGACCGGGGCGACGATCAACGGCACCGGCAGCCTGATTATCGAGGCCAAGCGCGTCGGCGCCGACACCATGCTGAGCCAGATCGTCGAGATGGTCGCGAACGCACAGCGCTCGCGCGCACCGATCCAGAAGCTGGCAGACGCGGTCGCGGGCAAATTCGTTCCGGCGGTAATCGCGATCGCGATCCTTTCCTTCATTGCCTGGGCGATCTGGGGGCCGGTGCCGCCGCTCGCCTACGGCCTGGTCTCGGCGGTCGCGGTGCTGATCATCGCCTGCCCCTGCGCACTTGGGCTGGCGACACCGATGTCGATCATGACGGCAACGGGACGCGGCGCCCAAGCTGGCGTGCTGATCAAGAACGCCGAGGCACTTGAACGGTTCGAGAAGATCGACACGCTGCTGGTCGACAAGACCGGCACGCTGACCGAGGGCAAACCCAAGCTGGTCGCGGTGCTGCCCGAGGAAGGCCATGACGAAGCGGAGGTCCTGCGCCTTGCCGCCTCACTCGAGCGCGGCTCCGAGCATCCCCTGGCCGAAGCAATCGTCGCCGGCGCCGAGGAACGCGGGGTCGCGATGACCGGGGCGGAGGATTTCGAAGCGGTCACCGGCAAGGGCGTCAAGGGCGTGGTCGACGGCAAGGCGGTTGCCCTCGGCAATGCCAAGCTGATGGCCGATTTGGGCCTGGACGGCGGACCGCTCGACGACACGGCCAACGCGCGCCGCGACGATGGCGAAACGGTGATGTTCGTCGTGCTCGACGGCCGGATCGCCGGTCTGGTCAGCGTCGCGGACCCGGTCAAGGAGACCACACCGGCCGCGCTCAGGGAACTGCACGATCTCGGCTTCCGGATCATCATGGCCACGGGCGACAACGAACGCACTGCAAAGGCAGTCGCGGGCCGCTTGGGCATCGACGAAATTCGCGCCGAGGTGCTGCCCGAGGACAAGGCCCGGATCATCCTCGACTTGCAGGGCCAAGGCCGCAAGGTCGCCATGGCGGGTGACGGCGTGAACGACGCTCCCGCACTGGCCCAGGCGGATGTGGGGATCGCCATGGGCACCGGCGCCGACGTCGCGATCGAGAGCGCGGGCTTCACGCTGGTCAAGGGCGATCTGAACGGAATCGTCCGCGCCCGGCGCCTGGCGCGAGCGACCATGCGCAACATCCGGCAGAACCTGTTCTTCGCGCTGGTCTACAACACCTCCGGCGTGCCGGTCGCGGCGGGCATTCTTTTCCCGTTCTTCGGCATCTTGATCTCGCCGATCTTCGCTGCGGCGGCGATGAGCTTGTCGTCGGTCTCGGTGATCGGGAACGCGCTGCGCCTGCGCCGGGTTAAGATTTAGGCGGCATCCGCGCCGGGTCGCGGCCCCAGTCGCGGTACGGTGCGGTAATCCTGGAGCCCGCTCTGCTCGGTCAGGCGGCGGAACTCGCGCACGGTGCCGGGCCAGATGATCGGGTTGCGGCCATCGGCGTCCTTGTACCACGAGGTACAGCCGCCGGTTTGCCAAACGGTCTTCGCCAGGCGCCCTTGAACCATATCGTCATGGGCTTTCTGACGCTCGGGCTTCGGTTCGACCACATCGATCTGGCGATCGCGCATGGTCGCCAGCACGCGGACAACATGCTCGGCCTGCGCCTCGGCCATCAGCAGGATCGAATTGTGCCCCAACGCAGTGTTGGGGCCCAGCACGAAGAAGAGATTTGGGAACCCGGCGGCCGCAGCGCCGAGATAGGCCGAGGGCCTCTCGGACCAGTGGTCGGACAGCTTGAGCCCGTCGCGCCCCTGGAATGGCAGGTGCGCCAAAGCGCCGGTAGCATCGAAACCCGTCGCCAGGATCAGAACCTCCACGGGCCGCGCGATGCCATCCGTGCCGATGATCTTGTCGGCCTCGACGGATTTGATCGGGCCGGTGACGACCTCGACATTGGACCGTTTCAGGGCCGGATACCAATCGTTTGACAACAGGATGCGCTTGCAGCCGATCTGGTAGTCCGGCGTCAGACGCTTTTGCAGCGCCGGGTCGCGCAGCCCGCACCGCATGTGCCGCCGGGCAATCCGGCGCGCCAGCGAAACCGCGGTGGGATCGCCGCGGAAGACCCGATGCGTCATTTCTTGCAGCCAGAAGGTCAGGGCCCGGTCCAGGCGCATCAGCCAAGGCCAACGGCCATAAAGGCGCCGGAGCCAGCGCGGGATCGCGCCGTTAAAAAGCGGCAGGACCCAAGGGGCAGTGCGCTGGTAGACGGTCAGCCGGGCGGCGTCACGCGCCACGTGGGGCACCAGTTGCGCGGCGCTCGCCCCAGTTCCGATCACTGCCACATCGCGAGACGAAATCTGGGTCTCCGGATCCCACTCGGCCGAGTGGAAGCACGTGCCTTTGAAGGTATCGAGCCCCGGCAGGTCGGGGATGCGCGGCTGGTGCAGCGGTCCCATCGCCGAGACCAGGACGCGGGATTGGAACACCTTGCCCTCGGCGGTCTCGACCCGCCAAAGCCGGGTCTCGGCGTCCCATGCGGCTCCGGTGAACTTGCGCTCGAAACGGGCTACGGGATAGAGGTGCTCGCTGCGCGCCACCTCGCGCAGATAGTCCCAGATGTCCACGCCGGCAGCATAGCGCCGCCGCCAGTTCGGCTTTGGATGGTCCGCCAGCGTGTAGAGATGGCAGGGAATATCGCAGGCCACGCCCGGATAGGCATTCTCGCGCCAGGTGCCGCCCAGGTCGGACGCCTTTTCCAGGATCACGATGTCCTCGAATCCGTGCCGCCGCGCCTCTAGCGCCATTATGACGCCGGAAAAGCCGCCGCCGATTATCAGGATATCGGTCCGGATCACCCGACAATCCGTTCGGCCGCCCGTTCGACCGCGGTGCATATCTCGCTGACCACTTCTTCCAGCAGGTCGGGGTTCTCCGCCTCGCCCATCACGCGGATCACCGGCTCGGTGCCCGATTTGCGGATCACCAGGCGGCCCGAGCCCTTGAGCCGCGCCTCGCCGGCAGTGATCGCCGCGCGCACCGCGTCGTCTTCCAGCGGCGCCGCCGCGCGATCGAAACCTATCGAGAAAAGCCGTTGCGGCAATGGCTGGAACAAACGGCAAAGCTCGGAGGCCGGACGCCCCTCCTCGACAAGAACCGCCAGAACCTGGAGCGCGGCCAGCAGACCGTCGCCCGTGGTGACAAAATCAGAGAGGATGAGGTGGCCGGACTGCTCGCCGCCCAAATTGTACCCTTTCGCCCGCATCTCCTCGACGACGTAACGGTCACCGACCTGGGTGCGAACCAACGCAACGCCCTGATCTGTCAACATGTTCTCGAGCCCCAGATTGGACATGACGGTGGTTACCAGCGTCTTGTGCGCCAGCCGCCCCTGCGCCGCCCAACGGGTGGCGATGAGCCCCATGATCTGATCGCCGTCGACCACCTCGCCCTTCTCGTCGATGATGTGCACACGGTCTGCGTCGCCATCGAGCGCGATGCCCAGATCAGCCCGCGCCTCGAGCACCGCCTTGCGGCAGGCCTCGGGGTCGGTGGAGCCGCAGCCTTTGTTGATATTGGTGCCGTTCGGCTGGACCCCGAGCTTGATCACGTCCGCGCCCAGTTCCCACAGAACCTCGGGCGCGGTGGCGTAAGCCGCGCCGTGGGCGCAGTCGATCACGATCTTCAACCCACCGAGGCCCAGACCTCGCGGGAAACTCGCTTTGCAGAATTCGATATAGCGGCCCCGCCCGTCATCCAGCCGCCGCGCCATGCCGACCTGCGCCGGCGGGGCGAGTTCCGGTTCGGCCTCCATCAGCGCCTCGATCTCGGCCTCGACCTCGTCGGACAATTTGAAGCCATCCGGGCCGAAGAGCTTGATCCCATTGTCCTCAAACGGGTTATGCGAGGCGGAGATCATCACTCCCATATCCGCGCGCACCGACCGGGTGAGCATACCCACCGCCGGGGTTGGCATCGGCCCCAGTTGCACAACATCCATGCCGACCGAGGTGAAACCGGCGGTGAGCGCGGTTTCGATCATATAGCCCGAGCGGCGCGTGTCCTTGCCGATCACCGCCGAGTGGCGGTGCGGCCCTCGGGTAAAGTACCGCCCGGCCGCCATGCCGAGGCGCATGGCAATCTCGGCGGTCATCGGCCAATCGTTGGCCCGCCCGCGGATCCCATCGGTGCCGAATAATTTGCGGCTCATTGTGTGGCCTCATTCAACTCACGTACCCGGTCCATCTTTCCTTCACGGACGATTGCCCGCCATACATCAATCGCCTGCCGCGTCTCGGCCACATCATGGACGCGCAGGATCTGCGCACCCTGGTCCAGCCCGGCCAGCCCCGCCGCGATGGAACCGTGAACCCGTTCGCGCGCCTGATCGGCTCCCGACAGCGTGCCGATGAAGCGCTTGCGCGAGACGCCGAGCAGGATCGGGCAGCCGAGGCCATGGAAGAGGGATAACCGCCGGATCAGGGCAAGATTATGGTCGAGTGTCTTGCCGAAACCGATCCCCGGGTCGATCACGATCCGGCCCGGCGCAACACCTTCAGCCTCGGCCGCGGCAATCCGCAGCTCGAGAAAGTCGTAGACGTCCAGCAGCACGTCGCCGTATTGCGGGTTTTCCTGCATCGTGCGCGGGTCGCCCTGGGCATGCATCAGGCAAAGCGCCGGCGCGCGTGCGGCAGCCTCGGCACTGGCACGGTCATAGGTCAGCGCAGAGACGTCGTTGAACAGCACCGCGCCCGCGGCGATGGCCGCCTCGGCGACCTTGGCCTTGCGGGTATCGATCGAGATCGGCACCTCGCATCCCGCATCGATCAGGCCCTCGATGACCGGCATGACCCGGGTCAGTTCCTCCTCGATGGGCACCGGCTGGGCGCCGGGCCGGGTAGATTCACCGCCGATATCCAGGATGTCGGCGCCCGCTTCGGCCAGACCTAGGCCATGAGCGACAGCGGCTCTTGCATCCTCGAGCAGCCCCCCATCGGAGAAGCTGTCCGGTGTCACGTTAACGACGCCCATGACCTTGGGACTGGAGAGGTCGAGCCCGGCCAGCGGCGCGCAAGGCTGCGAGAGGCGCCGAAACGTGTCGATTTCATCCGGGTAAAGCGCTACCGCCGCGTCGATCGGCAGCACCTCGGGCGCCGCGCCCCGTCGCAGAAGCTCGACCATCGCGAAGCCAAACAATCCGCCGGCCAGCGGCCGCGCACCCGGGTGCCCGATCGGGCAAGGCACGGGCCGCGGATAGATGCGCCGGATGTCGTTTGTCATGGGCGCGGCATAGCGCAGGGCCTTCTTTGCCGCAACCGGGCATTTTTACGCTAAAAAGATGTTCTATTCTCAATTAAGAATCTTTTGTGTGTGATTTATTGATTAACCATCTTAGGTGCGCTAAATCCACCATACCACGCTCGAACGGAGTAAATGCGATGAGCCCTGCCGAATTCGTCTCGCCGCTGGCGACGCAGGAGACCGACGTGCTGATCATCGGCGCGGGGCCGGTGGGTCTGTTCGCTGTTTTCGAGTTGGGCCTTTTGGGCCTGAAAGCGCGCCTGATCGACACGCTGGACCGCCCCGGCGGGCAATGCGCCGAACTCTATCCGGAAAAGCCGATCTACGACATACCCGGCCTGCCCTCGGTCTCGGGTCAGGAATTGACCGACCGGCTGATGCAGCAGGCCGCGCCCTTCGAGCCGGACTTCCGCTTCAGCCAGCGGGTTGAGCACCTTTCGAAGCGCCCGGACGGCCGGTTCCAGATCGTCACTGATGCGGGCGAAGTGCATGTGGCCCCGGTCGTCTTCATCGCCGCCGGCGCCGGCAGCTTCACGCCGCGCAAGCCGAAGATCGACGGTCTGGCGCCCTACGAAGGGAAGTCGCTCTTCTACGCAGTGCGAAGCCGCGCCGATTTCGAGGGCCGCGATCTGGTGATCACCGGTGGTGGCGATTCCGCGCTCGACTGGACGCTCGATCTGTTGCCGGACGTGAACTCGCTGACCCTCGTGCATCGCCGCGACAAGTTCCGCGCAGCACCCCATTCGGTCGCCGCCATGGAGCAGGTGGTCGCCGACGGCCGGATGAACTTCGTCCTTGGCGAGCTCGACAGCCTGACCGGTGAGAACGGCGAACTGACGGCCGTGACCATCCGCAACAAGGACGAGACGACAGCCATACCCGCCGACCGGCTGTTGACGTTCTTCGGCCTCAACATCGAGCTTGGCCCCATCGCCGAATGGTCGCTGGATCTGGAGGACGGCAAGCAGATCAGGGTCGACACCGAGAAGTTCCAGACCTCGACCCCGGGTATCTTCGCCATCGGCGACATCAACTGGTATCCGGGCAAGCTGAAGCTGATCCTATCGGGCTTCCACGAAGGCGCGCTGGCTGCGCAGGAAGCCTTCCGCATCGCGCGGCCGGACGAGAAGCTGCGTTTCCAGTACACGACCTCGTCATCCGAACTGCAGAAGCGGTTGAAAGTGGCGTGATGGCCCATTTCCACGTCACCAGCCGCGCGGGCGAGGCCCAGACCCTGGAAGGGGTCGACGGATGGCGCCTGATGGAGCTTCTGCGCGATCACAAGATGGGCATCGAGGGCATTTGCGGCGGCCAGGCCGACTGCGCCAGTTGCCACATCCATGTGGACCCTGCCTGGGCCGGCCGCCTGCCCGAGCCGCGTGAGGAAGAGGAAGACAAGCTCGACGAATTGCCGAGCGTGACCGAGACCTCGCGCCTTTCCTGCCAAATCATCTGGGGCGAGGAGCTCGACGGCCTCACCCTGACCGTAGCACCCGACTGAAGGAGCCGAACCATGGCAAAGGAATTCAAGCCTGTGGTGGTGACTGCGAACGACCTGATCGAAGGCGACTCGGTGTTCCTGAGCGCCCAGGGCTGGGTGCGTGACATTGCCCGCGCGCACGTCGCCTATGACGCGGACGCAGCCCAAGCCCTGGAAGCAGATGGCTTGGCGGGCGAGACCGCGAACATCGTCATCGGTCCCTATCTTGTCGAGGTCTTGCTGGCGACCGGCCACCCGGTCCCGGTGCTGCGCCGCGAGCAGATCCGGGCCGACGGCGTGCCGACGATCCCGGTGGGGTTGGATGCCCAGCCTGTGGAGCGCGCAGCGGCGTAACGTAGGGTGCGCATTCATGCGCACCATTGATCGCGAAGGACGGTGCGCGTGAACGCGCACCCTACATGCACACATCGGGAGGCGCCGAATGTATCGCTACGACGAATTCGACCACCGCTTCGTCACTGAACGCGTCGCGGAGTTCCGCGACCAGGTGAGCCGCCGCCTGACCGGCGCGCTGAACGAGGCCGAGTTCAAGCCCCTGCGCCTGATGAACGGGCTCTACCTGCAGCTCCACGCCTACATGCTGCGGGTCGCGATCCCGTATGGGTCGCTGGATGCCCGCCAGATGCGGATGCTGGCCCATATCGCCGAGACCTGGGACAAGGGCTATGGCCATTTCACCACGCGGCAGAACATCCAGTTCAACTGGCCGAAGCTGAAGGACGTGCCCGATATCCTGGATGCGCTCGCCTCGGTCGAGATGCACGCGATCCAGACCTCGGGCAATTGCATCCGGAATGTGACCTCGGACCCGTATGCCGGCCTCGCGCCCGAGGAGATCGAGGACCCGCGCATCACCGCCGAGATCCTGCGCCAGTGGTCGAGCCTGCATCCCGAGTTCACATTCCTCGGGCGCAAGTTCAAGATCGCGGTGACGGGGTCCGAACACGACCGCGCGGCGATCAAGGTCCACGATATCGGGCTTCAGATCGTGAAAGACGATTCCGGCGAAACGGGTTACCGCGTGCTGGTCGGCGGCGGCTTGGGCCGCACGCCGATGATCGGCAAGGTGATCCGCGATTTCCTGCCGAAAGCGGATTTGTTGCCTTATGTCGAGGCGGTCCTGCGGGTCTATAACCTGCATGGACGGCGCGACAACAAATACAAAGCGCGCATCAAGATCCTGGTCCACGAGACCGGCATCGACGAATTCCGCGCTCAGGTCGAGGCCGAATTCACCTCCATGGACCGTGATTCCGTCGCCGCGCCGGATGACGAGATGGCGCGCATCGCCGCCTATTTCGCGCTGCCGGACTTAGCCGAAAAGCCGGACGCCCCGGTCGAGGTCGAGCGCATGAAGAAGCTGGACCCGGACTTCGCCCAATGGGTGACACGCAACACCTATCCCCACCGAGTGCCGGGCCATGTGGCGGCGACGATCTCGCTGAAACCGATCGGCGGCGCGCCGGGCGATGCCACCGCCGAGCAGATGCGGGCGATGGCGGACCTGGCCGAGCGGTTCTCGGCCGACGAGCTGCGCATCACCCACGAGCAGAACGTGGTCCTGCCCCATGTGGCGATCGGCGATCTCTACAAGGTCTACCGGGGCTTGGCGGCGATCGGCCTCGACGCGCCCAACAAAGGGCTGGTGACCGACATCATCGCCTGCCCGGGGCTCGACTATTGCGCGCTTGCCACCGCGCGCTCAATCCCGGTCGCCCAGGCGGTCTCGAAGCGGTTCGCAAGCAACGCGCGCCAGCGGGAGATCGGGCCGCTATCGATCAAGATATCCGGCTGCATCAATGCCTGCGGGCATCACCATATCGGCCACATCGGCATCCTCGGTCTCGATAAGGCCGGCGTCGAGAGCTACCAGATCACGCTGGGCGGCGAGTCGACCGAGGAGGCGGCGCTCGGCGATCGCACCGGCCCGGGCTTCGGCTATGACGAAGTGCCGGACGTGGTCGAGAAGATCGTCGAGACCTATCTGGCGGTTCGCGACGGGCCACGCGAGACCTTCCTCCAGACCTATCGCCGGATTGGAATGGAACCATTCAAGGAGGCGCTCTATGCCCCAGCTCATTGACCACCTCGGCGCGGCACGAGACATCTGGACCCGCCTCGCCGAGGATGCGCCCCTGCCCGGAACCGGCTCTGCAATCGTTCCGTTGGACCGGATCGAAGAGGCCTCGGCGACCGGGTTGGAGCTCGGCGTGCACCTTCCAAACGACGTCGAGCCGGAGGCGGCCGCGCCCTGGTTCGAACGGCTGTCGCTGATCTCGGTCGATTTCCCCAGCTTCGCCGACGGGCGCGGCTTCTCGGTCGGACAGCGCCTGCGCGCGCTCGGCTTCGAGGGGCGGCTGCGCGCCAGCGGCCCGGTGATCTCGGACCAGTTCGACTATCTGCTCGCCTGCGGTTTCGACGAGGTGCTGTTGCCCGACGACGTGGCCGAACGTCAGCCGCCCGAGCACTGGACCGCGGCGCCGGGCCGGATCACGCTGGGCTACCAGCGCGGCAGGACCGGTCGCGGGTCGATCCTGGATGCCCGGCGGATGCCGCATTCAGGTTAGCGTCGATGGTGGTCGTTATCGCCGGGGATAGAAGCCTACGAGTTCCAGCCGAAGCTGCAGCGCGGCAGATTTCCGCTTGGAGCCCAATGTGTCGGATGCTGCGCGGCGTTCGAACGGCAGCAATGTGGGGCAAACCGGACGCTCAGTAAGTGTGCGCTACGTGTATTCCTGACCCAAGTCGGAAACACGGGTCGTGGCACTCTCAAGGAAGAACTTTAAAAACTGTCCTCACTTCGTGTCTGCGCCACCGGGGACCGGTCACAGGTCAGGAGCAGGTCACTGGTCACAGACCCACGACCTTTTCCACTGACCCGGGTAATTAAGTACATACTGTTCGAGCTTCTGGACATATTTCTGGATGATCGCCTCGTACGGCTCATCGCTATTGTCCTCTGTCGGCTGGATGAGAGGACTCTCAATGTTAACTGTTAAAATACCTGTGTCTTTTCTCATGGTGAATACTGGTAGCAGGACCGCCTTCGAAGTGCGGGCGAGGTGCACGGGCCCAGTCGCGATGCGCAACCTGGAACCCATAAAGGTTACCTGCGCAGTCTTGCGGGCCTCACGACCGAACGTAATGGAGACGACCTGATTATCCTCCAGCCTGTTGCGCAGGGTCTTGATTGCCGATCCCGACCCTCTGCTGTCGGCGATGCGCACGCGTTCCGCCAAATACCTGTCTTCTATCCGAGTCCAGATCGGGTTCAGGATATGAACGCCAAACTGAGAGGGTGTGAAGCCATGGCTTGGTCGGCTGAGGTGACTGACCCGGTACCCGACGTCATGCAGTCCCTTCTTTGCCACCAAATCGCTGTAGATGAACGGAGCGACCCAAAGCAACACACCATGTCCCTTTTCGCGTGCCGCTTCAATGTGTTCGGTGCCGATTACCTGGATTTCCGGATGCCATCCGCCAGGCCGGTAATCACGGTAAGCCTGCATACGGGCCACGTAGAAATGGGCGTATACCGTGGTTTCTATGCTCTTTGCTTTGGAGGGATCAATGCGGTCGCCGAACCTGCGCCAATGGCGTTTTTGGCGCGCCCTCGTTCGTCCGACCCGCAAACTCGTTCGCCCGACCCGCAAAGATGCGAACAGAGTGGCGAAGCCGCGTGCGATGGAATCCCAATGCCGTTCCGGAATCGTCCAAGATATGATCGCTAGGATCGGAATTCCTATGAGCTCGATGAGGTCCTTGACCTGTATCAGCCGGCGCGCCTTTTCGGACATTGTCTAGGCGTACTCCTTCCCTAGGATTCGAGGCTGAAACTTGCTGAGGGCACGAATGTGCGCCGGGTTCGAACGCGAGATCTTGAACCGCGCTGTCTTGCACGCGCATCGCCCAACGCTGCGAGAAGACCACAAGAGACTTCACATCATTCGTCACCCTCGCCCTCGCGATCATGACTGCCCGCAATGACGGACCCAGAGCGAATGTTAGTGGATGACTACATCGTCTGCTACCTCGTTCTATACGCCTTTCGCCGGCCATAGTTTGTCTGGTCGGAACCAGGTGCCGTGCATTTGAGACCGGGACGAACGCCAGCGCTCTTGATACGATCCGGGCGCACCTAGCCTATGGCACGTTCCCAGTGCGCAGCCGCCTCGGCGAAGCGTGGGCGCGCATGTCGCTCTCGCCCCACACTGCGGCGATGAACCTGACGGGCGAGTATGGTCGGGAGATGACGCAAGGGCGAAGAATCTCTGAGCTCGAGTGTCGGTAGCCGGGACTTTGTTGCCTTTGCCTCAATGGCGGCAATGTCCCGCTGAGCAGACACTAGGTCGTTCCAAGCCAACGGTGATACACGAGCGAAAGGGTCAGACGACCGGTTTGAGCCCTGACTGCCCGATGCTGCGCCGTGTTCGAACGGCAGCAATCAGGCGAAAACCGGACGCTCTGTCTGCGTGCGCTATGCGTACTCCTGACCCTTTGCCGAAGGTCGAGGCGGGCACTACGATGCAGTTGGCTGCCGCCTGAACCGTCATCGGACTGCGAGCGCAACCGTAGTCGTGGCGGCGGTGGCGTTAAATCTTGATCCCAAATTTCACATATGGATAGCGGTTTCCGGCTATCGTGGAGCGTGATAGTCTCGCAGTGAAAACAGCTTAGCCACGGTGAAGCGAGGATTTTACGTCTCACCCGGGACGTTCTTCGGCTTGATTGCCGCCCTGGACGATGGCGCCGTAATTCGATGGAACCTAAATGGCGGATCGTGACTCATAATGCCCGAGGCTATCCTCCGCCGGTACTGAAAACCATTGTCACAGTGGGAACCCGGCCGATGGTGTTCTTACGATCAAACTGAACCAGTCAGATCAGGCCAACCATCGGAACCAAGTTAATAGATAGCTATGAGAAGGATAGAACATGACAGAACAAATTGAAGAAAAGGTCGAAGGGATTGTCGTAGAACTTGCAAAAAACTTGACTGGAAACGCACTCTACGGAATTCCGATTGCAGGTATTTTTCTCAATGCTGTTTTCAACACAATACTAAGTCAATTTGAGAGCGAAGTAGATAAGCTGCGCGAGGATTTGGGAAATGAGATCAACGCAGCAATAGAATCCTATGCAGGCGATGTTCTCGCTGACGACCTTATGGGACTTCGTGATCGCCTAAAATCGTACAAAGATAATGGTGAACTACCCGACGAGCTAAAACGCCTTAATGAGGCTCTCGAGGGTGAGGAGGCTTCATTTTTCGGAACTGCAAATGTGGCGCCTCTTAAGTGGCTACCCTTGACGCTTGGGTTTACGTTCCTTCGCGCGGCTGTATGGCAGCGAATTGAGGCCAACAAAGACGTTAGAAACGACGTCAAAATTGAAATACAAGTGCAAGATTTTGTAATCCGCGCCTTCCCGCTTATTGTGCATCTTGTACAAAAGGCTGTCGAAAGACGGCTCAGTACGATTCAACTCCGACGTGAAACCGAGCGTTTTTACAGTTATTGGGTGCTGTACGATGGCAATGTCGAGATCAGCCGACACGATGGAAACTATAGCGATGTCGATCCAAATAAGGAAAAGGTAGCCGAAGGATCTAGACATGAGTATATGGATAAAATTGAGAAGGAATTGCGCGAAGAGCTTGTTGACAAATACCTCAAACCGCTCGTGGATCTTGCGAATACCTACCAGGTTCACCTCGCAACCATCACTAATCGGAAGGATTTAAGTTCGTCGTCCGGTCCTTTGGCCGATCAGTATGCAGATACAAAGCAAGTAATGCGTGGTGATGGCGATTTTGTTACCGGCATGCAGTTGTACAAACACCATAATAATGTTGCTAGCGAATTGATTAGTCGATCGTTTGATAGAAATAGCGAAAGACTTGTCGGAGAAGCAATATTAGTAAGAGACGATTCTCACGGCGCTACCTCTTCTCACAATCTCAGCGATCAATATGCAGACTTTGACACAGTTATTTGCCCACCCGGACGTGCAGTTGTGGGCATTAGTCTATACAAACATGACAATAACCTTGCACTCAAACTGTGGTGCAAGAGCCTTAACGGCGAAGAGGAGGCGGAACCAATCTACAAACCAGAACTGAATAAAACGTCGCCACGGCTGTATAATCAGTTTATTGATCTAAAGCCTGTGAACAGCCCGCAGGATCATGTAGTA
Source organism: Paracoccaceae bacterium (assembly GCA_029862205.1). Classification (GTDB taxonomy): domain Bacteria; phylum Pseudomonadota; class Alphaproteobacteria; order Rhodobacterales; family Rhodobacteraceae; genus Thermohalobaculum. Next base: position 7,236 of record JAOTXT010000002.1, on the reverse strand, counting down.
ATTGGATGAAAGTTTTATAAACACGATAATCAGTTGGCGCTTGAAATTATTTCCGCAGAGGCCGCTGCGGTTTTGGCGAAAGTTGATTTAGGAGCCCCTATCTGTAAAAGGAAAATATTCTTTACACGACTATGTGTGTCAAATGAATTATTCTTTGTTCCATTTGATCCTCCACTTCATCTGAGCGTGAAACGGTTCAGGAGCGCGTTCTTTTGGCACATTCGTGAAGCAGCCCGGACGGCAGCAATCAGGATCAACTCGGAAATTCGAGATTTTGCTCAAACGGCAGGTTTGTCTGAGCAGAGCTGGCATTCATGATTGGCGCACTATCTGTGGTTTTGCGCCGGTCACGCCCCGCACCGTAAGGTGCGTATTTATGCGCGCTATCCGGTAAGAACACTCCTCGGCCAAACGCCCTCGCGCGGCACTGCCCCGAGACCGGTCGCGCGAAACCCGTTGCGCGAAGCAAGGCACCAGCGCGCGCCAACCGTGTAGATTACGTTAATTTTGAGGAAAACCATTATAAATCAGTGCGATGGATAGGCTCTCACATGTGAGAGCCCCTACTCCTCCGCGTCCGCCTCGTCCTCACCCTGCTCGGCGATCCAGGCGACTGAGACGACCTTCTCGTCCTCGGCGGTGTTGAAGACCCTGACCCCGCCCGCCCCGCGCGAGCGGAACGAGATCCCTGAGACCGGGCAGCGGATTGATTGACCCGTATCGGTGACAAGCATGATCTGGTCGTCGATCTCGACCGGGAACGAGACCACAAGGCGCCCGCCGCGCATCTTCGAGTCCATCGCCCAGACCCCCTGCCCGCCACGCCCGCGCACTGGATAGTCGTGGCTGGACGACAGCTTGCCCGAACCGGTCTCGGTGATGGTCAGGATCAGATGCTCGGCTGCTGACATCTCCGCATAACGCTCGGGCGAGATCGCCGCGTCGGCGACCGCTTCCTCCTCGGCGATCTCCTCCGGCTCGTCGGTCATGCCCGCCACCGCCCGGCGCATCTTCAGATAGCCGGCGCGTTCTTCGGGCGTCGCCTCGAAATCGCGGATCACCGCCATCGAGACCACCTCGTCGCTTTTGGCGAGCTTGATGCCCCGGACGCCGGTCGAGCCTCGGCCCGCGAAGACCCTGACGGCGGTGGTCGCGAACCGGATCGCCTTGCCGAGCGCGGTCACAAGCATCACGTCGTCGCCCTCGTCGCAGATGCGCGCGCCGATCAGCCGGGTGTCCGAGCCCTCCTCGAACTTCATCGCGATCTTGCCGTTGCGCATGACGTTGGTGAAGTCCGACAGCTTGTTGCGCCGGACATCGCCGGTGGAGGTGGCGAAGACGATCTGCAGGTTCTCCCATTCCTCCTCGGGTACGTCGACCGGCATCATCGCGGCGATCGAGACACCCGGCCCCACGGGCAGCACATTGACGATCGCCTTGCCGCGCGCATTGCGTCCGCCCAAGGGCAGCCGCCAGGTCTTCAGCTTGTAGACGATCCCGTCGGTGGTGAAGAACAGGATCGGGGTGTGGGTATTGGCGACGAACAGCCTGGTGACAAAATCCTCGTCCTTGGTGGCCATGCCTTGCAGGCCCTTGCCGCCACGGCCTTGAGTGCGGAATTCGGCCAAGGGCGTGCGTTTGATGTAGCCGCCATGGGTGACGGTCACCACCATGTCCTCGCGCTCGATCAGATCCTCGTCCTCGAGATCGCCCTCCCAATCGACGATCTCGGAGCGGCGCGGGGTGGCGAACGCCTCCTTCACCTCGGTCAGTTCTCGCGAGATGATCGCCATGATCCGCTCGCGCGAACGCAGGATGTCCAGGTAGTCGGTTATCTTCTCGGCCAGCCCTTCCAGCTCATCACCCACCTCGGCGACGCCCAGCGCGGTCAGGCGCTGGAGGCGCAGGTCCAGGATCGCCCGGGCCTGGATATCGGAAAGGTTGTAGGTTCCGTCCTCGTTGACCTTGTGGTTCGGGTCGTCGATCAACGCGAGATAGGGGGCGATCTCGCCCGACGGCCAAGCGCGCGCCTTTAGGCGCTCGCGGGCAGTCGCGGGGTCGGGAGACGAGCGGATGGTCGCCACCACCTCGTCCACGTTCTCGACCGCGACGGCCAGGCCGCAGAGCACATGGGCGCGTTCCCGCGCCTTCATCAGCAGGTAGGCGGTGCGCCGCGCCACCACCTCCTCGCGGAACGCGATGAACGCCGTGAGGAAAGTCTTGAGGTCAAGCTGCTCGGGCCGGCCGTTGTTCAACGCCAGCATGTTGCAGCCGAAATGGGTCTGCAAAGGTGTAAACCGGTAGAGCTGGTTCAGCACCACATCAGCGGTCGCGTCGCGCTTCAGCTCGATCACCACCCGGACCCCGTGCCGGTCGGATTCGTCCTGCACATGGGCGATGCCCTCGATCTTCTTCTCGCGGGCCAATTCGGCGATCTTCTCGATCATGGTCGATTTGTTGACCTGGTAGGGAACCTCGTCGACGACGATTGCCCAGCGGTCCTTGCGGATCTCCTCGACCCGGGTCTTGGATCGGATGATCACCGAGCCACGGCCGGTCAAATAGGCCTTGCGCGCGCCTGACTGGCCCAGGATCTGGGCGCCGGTCGGGAAATCCGGCGCCGGCACGTATTCCATCAGGTCCGCGACTTCCAGTTCTGGATTCTCGATCAGCGCCAGAGTCGCGTCGATCACCTCGCCCAGGTTATGCGGCGGGATGTTGGTCGCCATGCCGACCGCGATGCCGCCCGCGCCGTTGACCAGCATGTTCGGGAAGCGCGCCGGCAGGACCACCGGTTCGGTCTCGCGGTTGTCGTAGTTCGGAATGAAATCGACCGTCTCCTGGTCGATATCGGCCAGGATGGACTGCGCCACCTTGGCCATGCGTACTTCGGTGTAGCGCTGGGCTGCGGGTGGGTCGCCGTCCATCGAGCCGAAATTGCCTTGCGGATCCAACAGCGGCACCCGCATCGAAAAATCTTGGGCCATGCGGACAAGCGCGTCATAGACCGCCTGCTCGCCATGTGGGTGCAGCGCGCCGATCACCGCGCCGACCACACGCGCGGATTTGTTGTAGGCCCGGTCATGGGTCTGGTTGTTGGAGTGCATCGAGTAGAGGATGCGCCGGTGCACCGGCTTCAGGCCGTCGCGCAAATCGGGGATGGCACGGCTGACGATCACGCTCATCGCGTAATCCAGATAGCTGCGCCGCATCTCGTCCTCGACCGCGATGGTCGGGCCGTCATAGGGCACGCGATCGGGGCTTTGCGGCTCGTCGTCCTCGCCGTTCGGACCACCGTTCAGGTCGTCGTCGTCGCTCACAGAATTCTCCTGCCCGACACCCCGCTCCGGGGGCCTGTATTCCTGGGGCTTTTATCTAGATGAAATATAAGCGAGCGGCCCTGACGGAGCAATCGCCAAAGGGCGGGAATCCACAATTTGTAGGGGGTCGGACCCCTTCAAACCGCAGGAAATAGGGGAATCAAAAAAAATTGCCGCTTCAGCAAACGTCGCCACATGCACCCTGCGCCCGCAATATCGCGACGACGCCGGCGTGCGCGAAAAAGGCAGGGTGGACAATCTTGTCCGCCTTGTCATGCAAATGCCCGTTTGCGCGGGGCTCAGAATGGGATTTCGTCGTCCTGCGCCCCGCCGCCGGAATTGCGGTCTTCGAACCCGCCACCGCCGGAACCGCCGCCGGAACCGCTTGGACCACCGCCGCCATGGCCGCCTCCGCCCCCGCCGTTCTGGCGGCCGTCGAGCATGGTCAGTTCCGACCGGTAGGGTCTGAGCACCACCTCGGTTGAATAGCGGTCCTGGCCCGACTGGTCCTGCCACTTTCGGGTCTCGAGCTGACCCTCGACATATATCTTCGAGCCCTTGCGCAGATACTGCTCGGCGACCCGGATCAGCGGCTCGGACCGGATCACCACATTGTGCCATTCCGTGCGCTCGCGCCGCTCGCCCGAATCGCGGTCCCGCCAGGTCTCGGAGGTGGCGATCCGCAGATTGCACAGCTTCCCGCCGTCCTGGAAAGACCGCACTTCCGGGTCGGCACCCAGATTGCCGATCAGCATAACCTTGTTGACGCTGCCTGCCATTCCTTCAGACCTCCTGCCCGCGAATCCTCTCAGTTCGGCGCACCATAACGGGGCACCCCGAAACAGACCAGTGGAACAGACCAGCAGCATGCTTAACCCGCAGTTAAATTCGCCGAAGTGGCGGGATTTGTCCGAGGGAATTGCTCTGCGGGTATGGCACCGCGACAGAATTTTGTAAGCTTCCGATTCACGGAGCCCTGCTCGCGGGCGCCGCACAAACAAAATGGCCGTCATCGAATGGCCAGCACAATGCCCGGGGAGGAATAGGATGACACGCTGCATCGCTGTATTGGGGGCCGCAGGCACCGGCAAATCGACATTGGTGGATGCGCTCTGCGCTCTGGAGAACAACGAGACCACCGAGGCGACGCACTACGACACCCGGACCGCCCGATTCACGTTCATTGGGGACGATTGGGTGGCGTTCGACTGCCCCGGATCGCTGGAATTCATGCAGCAGGCGCGCGACGCGATGCTGGTCGCCGATGCCGCGGTGATCTGCGTCTCGCCCCAGCCCGAGCAGGCGGTGCTGGCCGCTCCGTACATCCGCCTGGCCGAACGCGCCGGCGTGCCGGCCTTCATCCTGATCAACCGGATTGACGAGGCCCAGGCCAGTGCGCGCGATATCATCGAAGCCCTGCAATCCTACTCGACCCACCCTGTGGTGCTGCGCCAGATCCCGATGCGCGATGGTGGCAAGATCGTCGGCTCGGTCGATCTCGTCTCCGAGCGCGCCTGGCGCTACAGGCCCGGCGAGCCCTCGGACCTGATCGAAATCCCCGACGATCTGATCGAGCACGAGCAGGAAGCCCGTGGCGAGTTCCTGGAGAGCCTTTCCGACTATGACGATTGGCTGATGGAGGAGATCATCGAGGACCGCGAGCCGGCCTCGGATCAGGTCTATGCGATCTGCGCCCGCGTCCTGAAGGACGGCGCGGTGACGCCGGCCTTCATCGGCTCGGCGCTCAATGGCAACGGCATGTTCCGTCTGATGAAGGCACTGCGTCATGAGACGCCTGGAGTTGCGGCATTGGCCGAGCGATTGGGCGGCCAGGCGAGCGCTGGCGTGTTTCTGGCCCGCCACCGCAAGCATGTGGGCAAGACCGCGTATCTGCGCGCGCTGAAGGACATCAAGCCGGGCGACGAGCTGGGCGGCCACGCGCTGGGGCCGATCTCAACCGTAGGCGATCCCAAACCCGCACAGCTTACCGAAGCGAGGGCGGGCGATGTGGTCGGCGCGATCAAGTCGGACCATCTGGGTTCGGGCCAGCTTTACGGCACGGGCGAAGTCGCGACGCCGGATTGGCATGGGGCGCTGACCCCGGTCTTTACGGTGGGGATCAAGGCAGTCAGCGACCGGGACGACGCCAAGATGTCCGAGGCGCTGCATAAGCTGGCCTCCGAAGATCTGTCGCTGACGATCTCGACCGACCAGGAAACCGGCGCTCATGTGCTGGCCGGCCAGGGCGTCCTGCACCTGCGCCGGGCACGCGAGACCCTGTCCGGCGATTTCGGCGTCGAGACCGCCGAGGCGGCTCTGGCCCCACCCTTGCGCGAGACGATCACGAAGAAGGCGGATGTGCATTTCCGTCACCGGAAACAGTCCGGCGGTTCCGGCCAGTTCGCCGATGTGAAGCTGAAGGTAGCACCCGCCGCGCGCGGCGAGGGGTTCTCGTTCGAGCAGACAATCCACGGCGGCTCGGTTCCACGGAACTACATCCCGGCGGTCGAGAACGGCGCCAAGGATGCGACTGAGCGCGGGCCGCTGGGTTTCCCCGTCGTCGATATCTCCGTCAATCTCTATGATGGCCAACACCATGCGGTGGACAGCTCGGACATGGCCTTCCGGATCGCCGGGCGCGGCGGCGTGAAGGAAGCGTTGGAGAGCGCCTCGCCGGTGCTGCTCGAGCCGGTCTACGATGTGAAGTTCTCGGTCCCCTCGGTCTATACCGGGTCGCTGAACCCCCTGGTCTCGTCGCGCCGGGGCCAGGTGATGGGGTTCGACCGCGAGGAAAGTTGCGAGGGCTGGGACGTGTTCCGGGCGCAATTGCCGGGCACGGCACTGGACGGCCTCATCGCGGATTTGCGCTCGATCACCCAGGGCGTCGGCCGTTACGAGGCCGAGTTCAGCCATTACAACGAGGTCTACGGCAAGGACGCCGACAAGATGATCGAGAAACGCGCGGAAATGCTGGCGGACGCTTGAGGCGCCCTACGCCGCAGACGCGGCGGCGGTCCGGCTGATTTGACCTAAGAAACGAATTGGCCCGCCCTGGAATGCGCCCGATAGGCGCCTAGCACGCCGATCCACAGCCCCGGCTGTTTGCCAAACCTGGTTGGCGCGCGGGTTCCAGGGCATGGTGGTTCAGACAGCGCTGGTCTATCGTTCTTGAATGGCCGGGAAAAGCCTAGGACGCCGATCCGACGAGCTGCTTTTCGAGCGGGAGCGTCAAGGTGTCGTCACGCTCACCATAGTGCGCGGGATCTTTGTCGCGATCGTGGCTGCGACCGTTTGGATCATCGGTGTCAGCCCGTTCGAGAAGATTGCCACCACCGCGATCGTGACCGTTGTGCTGCTTGCAATCGGGGTTTCGCTTTTTCTGCTGACGCGCCGCATAGCAGTGGGCCAGGTTGGGTTGGCGGGTTGTGCGATCGATATCGCGGTCTTAGCCACGCTGCCCGTCATTTGGTACGTCTCTGTCGGAGGCACCGCGGTCGAGCCAGCATACATGCTGAAGACCCAGATTACGGTCGTCGCACTGGGGATCGTCGTGCTCAACGCCCTGGCGTTTCGGCCGCTCTACCCCATCCTCACCGCCGCCGGGGGCATCTTCGTGCATCTCGCCCTGCTTGCATTTGTCTTGCGCGATCCGCGCACGGTCCTGTCCTCGGATTTCGTCGACTCGGCGATGGGCAGTGCGCTCAGTCTGGAATTGGTGCTGGTCAGCATGATCATCATTGCCGCCGCCGGCGGTGCGCTGGGCTATTTGACGCTGATCGCGCGCCGGACGGTTGCCCAGGGCGTCGCGTTGGAGGTCGCCAATGCTCAGATCAGCAGGTATTTCTCACCCGGTGTCGTGTCGCGCATCGCCGACGAGGCCGATGCGCTGTTGGGTGTCGGTGGGCGCAATCAGGAT
>JAOTXT010000102.1 GCA_029862205.1 Paracoccaceae bacterium | reverse complement strand
TCGAGCCTGGCTCGTGATTTTTCTGATGGCGACTATTGGTGTTGGTCTTTCGACGGCCATCGTCGGCTTTGGTTTCAGTTGGATCACCGGCATGCCCTTGATGATCGCACTCGTCTTTGGTGCGCTGATTTCACCCACCGACCCGGTGGCGGTGCTGGGTGTGCTGCGCGAGGCGGAGCTGCAGAAATCGCTGGAAACCAAAATCGCCGGGGAAAGTCTCTTCAACGATGGCGTCGGCTACGTGGTGTTCCTCGTCCTTGTTGGTCTTGCCTTTCCCTCCGAAGATCACGCCGCCACGGGTCTCGGTGGCGCCGCGCTACTGTTTGTGAAAGAGGCGCTGGGCGGGGCGATCTTGGGCCTTGCCCTCGGCTGGCTGACCTTCCGGGTCATGCGCCAGATCGACGATTATTCGCTGGAGGTACTCATCACTCTCGGCCTTGCCTTCGGCGGCTATGAGCTAGCCGTATGGCTGCATGTCTCAGCGCCAATCATGGCGGTCTGTGCAGGCCTTTTGATCGGCGATATCGGTGCCAAACACGGTATGTCCGAGGAAACACGCCAGTACGTCGATGCATTCTGGAAGTTGGCGGACGAAATTCTGAATGCAGTGCTGTTCCTGATGATTGGATTTGAGGTCTTTGCTGTTGCGTTCGAGATTGACTTCCTGATTTCGGGCCTCATGGCCATTGGCCTTGCCCTGCTTGCACGTCTCGCTGCCGTCTCAGTCCCGGTGCTTCTGTTGAAACCCTTTCGGGCATTCAGCCAGGGCGTGATCCCGATCATGACATGGGGCGGGCTGAAGGGTGGCATTTCCGTCGCTTTAGCGCTGTCGCTTCCAGAGGGTGAATGGAAACCACTGATCCTAACATCCACCTATATCGTTGTGATTTTCTCGATCATCGTTCAGGGGTTGACCGTGACCCGATTGGCCGAGCGGTTTGGTCGCGCACCGGAGTTGCCCCGTGACTGACTACGTCTGATTCACCCAACTTCTGCCACCTGTCCGTGCGGCGTTTACCAAGCAACTTGCGGCCCTTTCCGGACATCGACCCGAGTGCCAGAATGCTGCGGTCGCGTTCACGCTAGTCGCCGTTCGCTGCGCGTGCGAGACCAATCAGCCGGCCAAGGTCTGCATAGCTCCACGTCTGGTACGATCGGTTGAAACTCGCCAAATCTGGCGACTATGGGTTTGAAGCGCGTTGACCTGGCCGGCTTCAAGAAGCGGCCTGCCCTCCGGTCTTTGTAGAGTTGGGTATTGCATCCATAGCGAGAAGCGCCTTCGCAGCCTCTCGCACCACTGCTTGCTCCTTCGCGTCCAGATTGCTCAGCGAAGGCAGGATTGGTCCCATATCAGCGATCCCGGCAAGAGTGACCGCATCGTGGAGCACGCGGATCGGATGGATTTCTTTGCGGAGACGATCCATCTGCGCAAAGCGGTTGACGACCCTTTCCGCGACTTTCCACGAGCGCGACTTCAGAGCATGGAGGAGCGCCGTCGAGGCGCTGGGAGCGACGCAGACCAGGCCAGAGGTGAACCCCGGAAGATCAAATTCTCGCAAATGATCGAATGCTGGATACTCGCCGAGCCCGCTCAGAACGCGTTTCCGTTCAACGGCGCTGAGGAGGTCCGACATGAAACTATCGTCCGACGCACGCTCGCGTGGAACCGCATATTTTATGGATGATGCGACGCCATCGTCGATCAGAGCCGCGATTTGCGCGACCTCAAGATACCGCTCACTCGTAACGTAGAGTATCACTGGTCGTCCGAAGGAGTCGGCGAACCGGCGTATTCCCGTCTCGATGCCCTGCCGCGTGGCCGGAAACCGAAGCGGGAGAACCATGGCAGTCGGAAACTCCATCTCCCGCAAGATTTTCGACTGATCGATGAGCCGGCCGTAATCCGGCCCCGCGGAGGGAATGACCCAGGTATCGTCGCTCGCAGCCGCTGCGATATGATCCAGGACCTGCCGGTATTCTGACAGCGGAATTCCGTAGAAATTCGCATTGCCGCCATACATCAGTGTGGTGACGCCGCCCTGCTCGATATGACGGATGAGCTTGCGATTTTCTACCGGATTGACCGATAGATCCTCGCGGCGGGCGAGCGGAGGAACCGCAACAACCGAATTGGCGAAACAATCGAGCGTATTTTCAACTGTCTTCATGAAAACTCGAACCCATACTCAAAAACTCGAACCCATACTCCTAGACCAATCTATCATCGCCAGACATTAACCTCCAGGCCCGATTCCACCGAACTCCCCGTTGAGTGGATGGGCGATCGCTAGGCTTGGCACAGCACTTGGACCGATCGCGCAAGCCAATGCGGGCACTGCCTGGGCTTTTTCCTGGGGGTGGATGGTCCTTTGTCGAGCCAAACTCTGGCCCACTGGTCTCTGCAACAAAACCATCAGCCGCCGGTCGGCCGATGCGTGACGCCGAAGGCATTCTAGCGCCCGATTGGGCACCTCACCGAAACGTATCCTCGAAGCCGCACCCGGCGAACATCGGGCCCACGGTCATCTCGGCTCTTTCAAGGCCCGGGCTATGGGCATTCCATTCCATGACTTTCGGAGCGCCGGTCTTATCGATCCCGACATCCCAGCCGATCACTCCAATATTCGGCAAACGGCTGTGCAAGGTCTCGCACAACTCGACCGCGTCGCGATAATGCGGAATCGCGCGACCCGCGAATTGCAGCCCGCTCCCAGGATGAAAGGTCGTCAACCTCCAATCCTGATCAAGCGCGAACTCGTCGAGACTGCCCGCGTCGTCGCACACCCCAATGCCGACGCGTTGTGCGTCTGCGCTGGCAAATTTGTCGTCACCGGCTGGTAACCGCAATGCCGCACCAACATTTCGCGCCCGGATCGACTTATAGAAAAGGGTGTTGATCCGGATTGTAGCGGATGCGCCAAGTGAAAAGTCCTCGAACCAAGCGTGCTGATCGATCTCCGATTGGATCACGCAATCCGCATTCAACTTGCGGATCAGCGCCTCGTCGAGCGCAGCGAGTTCGGTCCGCAGCACTCCGTGCCCGGAGTTTGTATTGTCGGCCTTAATGTAGACGATGCCGCAGTTATCCCTGTTGGCCGAGATGAATTGAGTGGGGCTCACCAGCTCCATCTCGGCATCGAACAGCCTGCCACCGAGAATATAGCCGATATCCGGCAGGCTACTGCTGCCAAACATGCGCTTGGAGAGTGTCTTGATCCGCGAGATACTCCGATAGTCGTGATTAATCTTGGGTAGGACCCGGCGATTGAAGAAATCAGTGGGCATCCAATCCTTCAACCTGCCACCGTCAGGCCGGATTTGGTTGAATGTTTTGTAGAGCGCCATGTAGGGATAGTAGGCGGCTGACCCAAAACGGCGCCGACAGACGTCCTTGATCTCCGCGATTTCGTCCTTCCCGAGTGGCGTGAAGGCATCCTGTTCGATCAGCAGCTTGTATTTCATGAACGGATAACCACCACCGCGCGCACCCAGAAGATTTCTGGCGTGAAGATGGAGAGCCGTCTCGGACAAATGAGACCGAATAGACGAAAACATACTCATAAAGCGCATTTTCATAACACAATCCTGTAAGCGCAATGCATTCCTTGAATAAGAAAGCCAAATTCTCAACGCGCGATTTTTTCAATGAGCAACATACTCTTCGTCAGCGTTCTTACTCACTACCGAAATCGTTAGGGTGCGGTGCAGCATCTGTCAGTTAGGGCTCGAAGTGAGAATTCGCTGCATTCGGCCCAATCCGGACCTTGACCAGGGTGCCTGGATGCTGCGGTGGCGTTCCCGTTTGCTGCCATTCGCCGCAAGTGCGAGATCAAGCAACCCACCAACGTCGGGTGGGCGGACAAAGCTGCCGTTCGAGCGAAATTTCGAATGTCCGGTTTGATCCCGAATGCTGCCGTAGAGGCAATTTCTCGAATGTGCCAAAAGCACGCGCTCCTTTGATCTGCTGAATGTCGTCCTTGGCGGCGTTCCAGACATAGCCCGAAGGGCGGCAATCGGTTGGAGCTCGGACGATCAATGCACCCCCCATGACCAACGCCGCCCGGCTTCGCATCACGCTGCTCGATCTCGACCCTGCGCTCTGGCGCGAAATCGAGGTTCCGCTCTCAATAATGTCAACGGCGGAATCATTCCTCCTTTTAACCCACCTGTTTCAAATCTGTTTGTTCACTTGGTGTCCGCGCTGGCACAAACGACAATTCGCCGTACCACCTCCACATTCATCACCACTGCGACAACACCCAGGGTGAACAGGGGCTGATTCAAGACGGCGCCGAGGAAGACGACGAACACCCGCACGTCCCGACCCAGCCGAAAGTATGAGGCGCCTTGCAGTCTTTGCACCATCAACCCGTCATACTTATCCGCCGTGTAACTGTTCAGGAACGACCCCACAATCGCCGCGAACCCCAGCACGAGAGACAAGTGCGTGCCGGTCGAAGCGAATTCGTGCCACATCAGGCCGAACAACAGGATGGCGTCGGCATACCGGTCGAGGACCGCGTCGAGCCAGCCGCCAAACTCGCTCTGCGAATGTTTCAGCCGGGCGATCTCGCCATCGCAACCGTCGATGACCGAGGCCAGTTGCGCCAGCACGCCACCGGCGGCCAAGGCCGGATAGCCGCCCAATACCATCAATCCCGCCGCAATACATGACAGCAACCAGGAGGCCAGGGAAATTTGGTTGGGCGTCACGGCTGTGCGAACCAGGTAGCGGCTGAGCCATCGGGAAACCGGCCGGTTGAGATGGCGCGCCACCGGCCCGTCCCGGGTTTTGCGGCCCTGGTCGTGCATCAGCCGCCGCTCGGCCTCACGCAAGGCCTCGGGCGTGTCCACGTCGAGCCACGGCAGTCCCGTCACATCGACGGTTTTCGCCCGGTCTTCACACGCCAGTTCCCTGAGCCCGTCGGAAAGACCATGCTTGTTCCTTGCCGCCGCCTGTTCGAGTCCCTCGAACAGGCCAGCGGTGCATAGCATGACGCCGGTGTCGCCGGCGTCCCAATCGTCGAGCGTCTTCCCGATGTCCTGAATGCGTCCGTCGTCGATCTTGACGCGGGTGACATCGTCGAGATCGAAGATGCTATCCTTGCCGCGGTCCACGGCGAGGCGCATTTCTCCTGGTGCGGGCGGGTCGTCGGCCAGCGCCCGCGCGATCCTAGGGTCGAAAAGGTGATCGATCATGACCAGGAAGAAGGGCGCCTCGCCGGTGTGCTTCTTGGCCGCAAGGGCACTGGCGCCGTTGCCCTGCTCCCAGCCACGGGCTTCGATGAAGTCGATTGTGACGCCGCGACGTCGGGCGATATCGGAAAAATGGGCCCTGACCGTTTCGGCCTCATGACCTAGGGTGACGAGGAACCGCCGGATGCCGGTGTCCAGCAATGTGCAGACGACCCGTTCCGCGAGGGTCAGTCCGAGCACCCTGATCAGGGGTTTCGGTGTCTTGGTTTGCGGTCGAAGCCGCGATCCCAATCCGGCGGCCAGGATCAGCGCCACCTCCGGCGCCATTTTTGCCAAATCAGTGTCTTCCATCGTCCAGGACTTCTGCAATTTCATCGCATAGTTCCCGGCTCGACGCCGCGACCAGGCCGAGGCGGTCGGTCAAGCTTTCCGGCGCCGCCAGGGGCGCGCCATCGAGGCCGACCACCCAGCCCCCCGCCTCGATCACCAACCGTGCTGCGGCGAGGTAGCTTTCCGCCGTCAGACGGCCACGCACGTCCACATGGGCGTCCGTAGCGCCCTCGGCGACCAGGGAGATGGCGCGCGATGCGCAACCGTAGCTTCGCACCCCCCTGGCGGCGGCCATCAGGCGGGCAAGGCCCGGCGAGGGAGAATGATGGTTGAGTTCGACCGAGATCATCGCCTCGGTAATGTTGCGCAGCTTCGAGGTTTCAAGCCGGTCGTTCCCACGCCAGGCGCCGGAGCCCTTGAGCGCGATCAGGGGGATCTCCTGCTCAAGCGGCCCGACCAGAGCCGCCTCGACCTGATCGGGATGGAGGGGGGCGTCGACCGGCAGCACGGCGCAGGACAAGGCCGACAGCGGCAGCCCCCGCGCCCAGTTGTCGGACCCGTCCACCGGATCGAGGACGAGGCGATGCCGGGGTGTACCGGAACCGATTTCCTGGCGCCCGCTCTCCTCGCAATCGACGACGACCGGCAATTGGAGTTCCCGGAGGACAGCCAAAGCCGCGTCGTTGGCGACTAGGTCGAAGCGTTTGACATCGTCGCCCTTCGCGTTCTTGGACCCGGTTCCAGCACGGTCGGTTCTTGCGACCTCACTCCACACTTGGCGGTGGAGTATGAGCAACCGCTCCACCCAGGCCAAGTCCACGGTCCGGGCGGTGGGAACACTGCCCGGACCATTAATGGCAGCCTGATTGTCGGAGCTATTCACCGGCGGTTGTTCGAGCGGCCTCCATACTGGAATCGGCGCCAGCATCACTGCTTTGAATAAATACCTTGGTCAATTCACAAGCCAGCGAATCACGCATCTGCTTGGGGGGACTCTTCATATAATAGGCGGAGGCCGCCTCCAAAGGACCGCCGATGCCGCGCTCCAACCCCAGCTTGGCGCAACGGATCGCATCGATGACCACGCCGGCGCTGTTGGGGGAATCCTGGACCGACAACCTGAGTTCGAGTTCCAACGGCACGCCCCCGAAGCCGCGGCCTTCCATTCGGATGAAGGCAACCTTGTTGTCGTCCTGCCACGGCACGTAATCGGATGGTCCGATATGGATGTTCCGAGAATCCAGTCGTTCGTCCAACTGCGACTGCACGGATTCCGTCTTGGAGACCTTCTTGGACTTCAGGCGGTCGAGGGCCTTCATGTTGAGAAAGTCCGTGTTGCCGCCCGTGTTCAGCTGGTAGGTCCGGTCAAGCGGCACGCCCCTGTCCCCAAACAGGCGTGTCAGGGTTCGGTGCACGATGGTGGCGCCGACCTGGCTTTTGATGTCGTCGCCGACGATGGGTAGGCCGGCGTGACGGAAATTCTCAGCCCATTCGGGATCGGAGGCGATAAACACCGGAACGCAGTTGACCATGGCCACTCCGGCCTCCAGGCAAGCCCGGGCATAGTGCCGACCCGCCTCTTCCGAGCCCACTGGTATGTAGCAGACCAGAACCTCGGCCTTGGCGTCCTTGAGGACCTGGACGACATCGACCGGCGCCTCGTCAGAGGGGCGGAAGGCCTCGTCATCGGGATAGTCGGCCATGTGCGGCGTCACACCGTCGAGAACTGGCCCCATCTGCACGATGATCTCGGATACGGGCAGAGCCCTCTGGAAGACCGTGGTGCAGTTGGGTTTGGCGAAAATCGCTTCCTGCACCCGCTTGCCCACCTTGCGGCGGTCGATATCAAAGGCGGCCACGACCTCGATGTCGCTCGGCCCCCAATCACCGATCCGGGCATGCATGAGGCCGGCAAACGCTCCGTCGTTCCGTCCCTTGTAGTACTCCAGACCCTGGACAAGGGAACTCGCGCAATTGCCGACACCGGCGATAGCCACTCTGATCTTTTTCATAAAAGACTCTCCTGATATTGTTGCCAAAAAACTCAACAACCTCCCGTCGAGGCGTCGGTACGGATACGCAGCGGCACACTTGCCACAGCTCGCCGAAACGCGTGACTGTAGGTTTCTCGAAAACACAACGGGTATTGCTCAGACGCGGGGGGCAATCTTTGGATTGCCTTTCCCGGCGATTCTTTAAGCGACCGGAACCTGCAGAGGGGCCCGACTTGACCAATTCGCGCCAAAACTTGACGCCCGCTCGGTCTGTTGGTGCTTGAGAACCGTTGCGACAAGGGGGAATCAAGATGCCCCTTGCGGAAGGAACCTACTCTTTCTTCCGTGGAACGGCAAGAACCCGAGACAAGCATCTTGTTCAAAACCACGCGGAGATCCCCCTTCCCCGATCTCGGTTTCAAATCCTCGGGGTATGGCGACCCCGGACATAGCCGGTGTCGCACTTGGTTTCTGAGTCTAGGCACTCATGTTCTTGGCTCTGTATAAGAGCACAGAATCATACAAATTCTTATGCTGCACTCAAAAAATTCTTTACTGCCAAATAAATGAAAAATAAAATATTATAATCTTTAAAATTATAGCAAATATTATCAAAAATACATCATGTTGGCCATTGTAAAATATTTATATGAGCACCATATATTTATGATCGGAAGATAATTTCCACAACAATGAAACGAATATCACATGACCTTTAAGGAGCTCTCCCCTAAACACGGCACTCCAGCCAACGACAATCCCGCCGTCAAATCCAAGGACGCGCCAGCAGTCGATCAACCGACGGCCCAGCCTGAGAACACGCCGGCCGAAATCGCGCGCATGGCGTGGCGAAGATTGCGGAGGCGGCACCAGTGGGGCCATCAGCCCGGTGTCATCCCATGACGACACGCACAAGCAAAAAGACCGTGAACTTCACCAGGCCCTTCGTTCTGGGTGGCTTCGACGAGGAGCTGCCAGCTGGCGCCTATGTCGTCGAGACCGATGAGGAGCTTCTGCAGGGCATCTCGTTTCCCGCCTACCGGCGAATATCGACCCTGATCTACCTGCACGCGAAGCCCGGTAATCCCGGCCGCAGACAGGCGTTGACAATCGATTCGAACGAGTTGGACGCGGCCTTGCTGCGAGATCAAGCGTCTGCCAAGATATCAGCTGCCACGGGTAACGAAATCACCTAAATACCTGCATAATCACCGACCTGAA
>JAOTXT010000054.1 GCA_029862205.1 Paracoccaceae bacterium | reverse complement strand
CGTGCACGCTCTTGGCCTACGATTCCGGCTTCGAACTGGGCGAGACGCTGGCGGAGGCTCGGCGTGCCGTCTCGTTGAACCACCCCCATTGCGCCAAATTCTGCGTGCTGGGCGGCGCGAGCTGTTCGGGTTGAGCGTGATGCCGCGAGACGCCGCGAAATCCCGCGCCGATGCCTGGATCGCCGAGAACCAGCCGCGCTGGTCGGATTGGTGCGCGACCATCTGGGACCATGCCGAGACCGCCTGGCGCGAATACCGCTCGGCGGCCTTCTATGTGGACCTGCTGCGCGCGGAAGGCTTCGAGGTCGAGGAAGGCTCGGGCGGCATGCCGACCGCGTTTTGTGCCCGCTGGTCGAATGGGCAGGGGCCGGTGCTGGGCGGCTATGCGGAATACGATGCGATCCCGGGCAACTGCCAGGCGCCGGTGGCACGTCAGCAACCGCGCGCTGGTCTCTCGCGCTTCGCCGCTGGGCACACCGACCCCCATTCGGCCCTCGGCGTGGGCTCGCTGATCGGTTTCCTGGCGCTGAAGCACGTGATGGAGGCGGAGGGGCTGACCGGCACCCTGGTCTTCTTCGGCGAGCCCGCCGAGAAGGTGTGCGGTTCGAAACCCTTCCATGCGGCCAAGGGGTATTACGACGGGCTGGACGCGGCCTTCTCGTTCCACCCCGCTTACATGCTGCCCTTGTCGAACACGGTGGCCTGGACGGTCCATTGCGGGGCCAATTGGGGGAAGGTCTATACGTTCCTCTGCGACCGGCCCGAGGGTTGGGGCGTGAACCCGAACGCGCCGATCCCTCTGGCCCACACCACCGCCCGGGCGCCCGGCGCAACCGATGCCCTGGTGCAGATGTATGCCACCAGCAAGATCACGCGGGATTCCATGTGGGCGCATGCCGGAGCGTGGTCCTTGAACGAGGCGGTGCTGATCGGCGGCCAAGCGACGGCAGACAACCTGGCGCCTCACATCTCGCAGATCGCCTATGCGGCGCGGGCGCCGAAATCGCAGATGCTGGAGAGCATTTTCGGCGTGCTCGACCGGAACGCGAAGGCCGCTGCCGAGGTGACCCATTGCCGGGTCGAGGAGGGCTGGGTCTCGCGCACCCGGCCCGGCCTGCCGAACCACGCCTTCGCGCGCCTGACCTGGGAGAACATGGCCCAAATCGGCGGGCCGGTGATGCCCGAGGCGGCCAAGGACTTCGCGCGCGAGATCCAATCCTCGCTGGGGCTCGCGGCCATGGACGAACCCTTCTTGCCCGAAGTGACCGACCTTACCGACCCGCAGGAGGCTGAGCGTGGCCTGCGCGCGATGATGCAGGCGGATGTCGACCACTTCACCAACGACGATTACGTGGAATACACCTGGCACGCGCCGACCGTGCGGTTCTTCATCGGCCGCCCCATGCTGGCGCCGCCCAAATTGGAATCTGGGGCAGGCTACCGATACCCGGACTGGGCGATGAACGCGCTCGGCGGCTTCGCGCCCGCCATCGACCCGATGACGGCAATTGCCGGCCGGGTTATCGCGCAGACCGCCATCGACCTTCTCACCGATCCGGCGGCGCTTTCCGCGATCAAGGCCGAGTTCGATGACCGGACCGGCGGCGGCGTTAGCGGCACGCAATGGCTGCCGCCGCAACTCGACCCGGCAACACCCCCGCCGATCCACTATCGCTGGCCGGAATATGTCGAGACATCCCGCGGCCGCAAATGGTGGATCGGGCGCCAGCCGGACGGGATAGAACAACCGGGTTGAGCCCCGTCACCGTTTCGGCGGCGCCCAGTTCTCCCGCAGATAGGTCTCGCGGAAGCCGCAGCGCTTGATGTTGTTGTAGGAGTGCTGCGGGTCGCCCGGCACATCCTCGCCGGTACACGTATGGATCGCGGTGCAGCCCTCTGCCAGGGCGAAGCGGACGCGCGCCGCCAGATTGGCGCTTTGGGCTCCGCGCCCGCGCATCTCGGGCGCCGTGGCGCCGAAATCGGTCCAGGCTTCGTTGTCCCGAATGAAGATCGCGCCACAGCCCGCCGGCGTATTGCCGTCGAAGGACATAAAGGCGTGGAAACCCGGCGCGCCCGGAACCCCCGCGATCCAGGGGATGGCGTTGTCGCCGAGATCAAATGCGGCGCAGACAATGCGGGCGAAATCGGCACCGTGTTCGGGCCCAATGCGCCGGGTCATCAGCTCGGTCCGCCGTTCGTCGATCGGATCAGCGGCGCCACGTGAGAACTTTTGCCAGCCGCGGGCGCGTTCGAACCCCGCAGCGGCGAATGCGTCCTCGATGCCGTCAATGCGCGCATTCGGGTGGAGCTGAAAGAAGAACCGGGCTGCGCCCGCACTGCGAAAGGTCTCGGAAGCCTCGGTAATCCACGTTGCGTCGAAGGGCCGGTCAAGACCGCAGCCCAGCACCCGGTTGATCACAATGGTCGAGGCGGGGAGGGCGCCCGCGACAGATGCGATCCCATCGCCAATGGGATGGATCGCGAGCTTCAACCGGTCAGCCAGAGCCTCGTCCACCAGGGCGTGAAGCGCTTCCAATTCCGCCCGCTCGATGCTTTCCGATCCGTGCATCATCGCCTGAGGCTTGCACCGGCTCTGAATTGGGTCAAGCAGTCATCACCCCATCTCGGTAAGCACCGTCCCGAACCGCTCCAGCGCCCAGTCGACCTGGGTCCGCGTGATCACCAGGGGCGGCGCGATGCGGATCGAGTGTTCGTGGGTGTCCTTGCAGAGAATCCCTCGCTCCTTCAGCGCCTGGCAGTAGCGCCTGGCGCCGCCGGCCCCGGGGTGCAATTCCACCGCCAGCATCAGGCCACGGCCGCGGATCTCCTTGACGGCGTTCGAGCGGATATCGCTGAGGCCCGCCATGAAATAGCCACCCTGTTCGGCGGCGTTTTCGACCATTCCCTCCTCGACCAGCACCTTCAACGCCACGCGCGCCACCGCGCAGGCCAGTGGGTTGCCGCCGAAGGTGCTGCCATGCTCGCCGGGGCGCAACACGCCCAGAACCTCGGTGTTCGAAAGCACCGCCGAAACCGGGTAGAAGCCGCCGGAGAGGGCCTTGCCGACCAGCGTGACATCCGCCTCGATGCCCTCGTGCTCCTCGGCCAGCAACTTTCCGGTGCGCCCAAGTCCGGTCTGAATCTCGTCCAGGATCAGGGTGATGTTGTGCTCGGTGCACAGCTCCCGGACTCGTTTGAAATAGCCCTCTGGCGGGATGATCACCCCGGCCTCGCCCTGGATCGGCTCGATCAGAAACCCAACGGTGTTGGGCGTGACCGCGGCCTCGAAGGCGCCGATGTCGCCATGCTCGACCACCTTGAAGCCGGGCGCGAATGGGCCGAAGCCGCCGCGCGCCACCGGGTCGGTCGAGAAGCCGACGATCATCAGGGTGCGCCCGTGGAAATTGTTGCGCGCCACGATCACCTCGGCCTGGTTCGCGGGCACGCCCTTGACCTCGTAGCCCCATTTGCGGACCGCCTTGATCGCGCTTTCCACCGCCTCGGCGCCCGAGTTCATCGGCAGCACCTTGTGGCTGCCGGTGAGCGCGGCGATTTCCTCATAGAAAAGCGCAAGCTGATCGTTGCGGAAGGCGCGGCTGGTCAGCGTCAGCTTGCCCGCCTGCTCGACCATCGCCTTCAGTATTTTCGGATGGCAATGCCCCTGATTGACCGCGGAATAGGCGGAAAGGCAGTCCAGATACTGGTTGCCGTCCGTATCCCACAAATAGACGCCCTCGCCGCGGGTCAGCATCACGTCCAGCGGCTTGTAGTTATGCGCGCCGAGGCTGAGCTCGGTCTGGATCAGCTCCTGCGTGGTGTCGGTCATTGCTGACTCCATTTTTGTCGGGCCGGGGGCGGCGCTCAATCGATGATACTCCGGCCGAAGAGGCTCGCCACCAGGTCGACCATCAGCCGCGCGGACTTGCCGCCATGGTCCATGAACATGTTCAGCTCCACCAGGTCGAGCGAGCTCACCAGCCCGCAATCGGCCAGCATCTCCATGACAAGATGGGCCTCGCGATAGGTGGCGCCACCGGGCACGGTGGTGCCAACCGCGGGCGCGATCTCCGGGTCCAGGAAATCCACGTCCAGGCTCACATGGATCATCGCGTTCACCTCGATCGCGCGATCGATGATCTCGGCCATCAGGCGCGCGGATCCGTGCTCGTCGATCTGGCGCATGTCGACTATATTGAGCCCCTTCGCGCGCAAGGCCCGGCGTTCCTCGCCATCGACCGAGCGGATGCCGAACATGTGGAAAGCCTCGGTAGGCAGAAACGCGCGTTCGAGCCCGTCGAACAGAAAATCGAGCCCCGGCGCTCCGGTCAGTGCCGAAACCGGCATGCCGTGGATATTGCCCGAGGGAGAAGTGGCCGGAGTGTTGAAATCCGCATGGGCATCGAGCCAGAGCGCGAGAAGCGGGCGCCCCGCCGCCTGGGCCCGGCGCGCCATGGCGTTGATCGAGCCGGCCGAAAGCGAATGGTCGCCCCCCATGAAGATCGGCACCGAGTCTCCGGCCTGAGCGCCCGCCTTATCGATCGATCGGGTCCAGGCGGCGACGGTCGCGGCGTTGCGGGCATTGCCCTTGACGTCCGCCTTGCGCAGCTTGTCCGCGGCGATGTTGCCCTTGTCGGTGACGATATGGCCAAGCTCGCTCAGCGCCGCCGCCAAGCCCGCGGTGCGATAGGCGTCGGGGCCCATCACGCAGCCGCGCCGGCCGGCGCCGGCCTCGAGCGGAATTCCGATCAGTTCGATATCGCGTTGCTGTGTCATGGTTTTCAGTTCACGGGGTTATCGGTTCACAGGTCGATGATCTTATGCGCGCAAAGATGGGCGAAGGTCATGCCATCATAAAGATGGAAAATTGTGCATAATGCGTATAGGATTGATCAAAATGTCGATTATTAAATGCCAGAGTGTTAGATGGACGCCCTTGACCGCGACCTGATCGCCCATCTTCGCACAGACGGTCGCGCGCCGGTCGCCAGCCTCGCCGCCGCCCTTGGCGTCAGCCGCGCCACGGTCAAATCTCGGCTCGACCGGCTGATCGCCGACGGTGTGATCCAGGGCTTCACCGTGGTTCTGAACGACCCGGGCGCCGAGGGCGTGCGCGCGATCACGCTGATCGAGGTCGAGGGCCGCACCGCCGAGGCGGTGATCCGGCGCTTGCGCGGGTTCCCGGAGGTCCGCGCGCTCTTCTCGACCAATGGCCGCTGGGACGTGGTGGCCGAACTGGAGGTCCCCAGCCTGCCTGCCTTCGACGAGACCCTGCGCCGCATCCGCGAGGTCGAGGGCATCACGGTTACGGAGACCAGCATCCTGTTGGCCTCGCGCAAGGGCGGGGCCTAGGCGCTCGCCTCGAGCAGCGCGCAACTGTCGTAGAATTCCAGGAATGAGGTCGCCTTGCCGTCCTTGAAGGTCCAGAAATCCGCCTTCAATGTATCGACGCGTTTGCCGGTCGCTTTGTTGGTCCAGGCGGTGGAGCCGAGTGCGACCACCATGTCGCCGTCCTCGATGTAGCGGTCGACCCGGTAATACTCCATGTTCCAACCACCAGTGAGGCCGGACAGATATTCGGCGAGTTGCTCTTTGGTTTCGCGCGGCGCGGTGAACTCCGCGCCGGGACGGCCCTCGGCCATGGAGCGCAGATTGAAATCGTCGGCCACGATGTCGAGCCAGGCATCGACGCTGCCGCCCCGGGTTTCGTGCCATTCATCATAGCAGCGCTTCAGTGTTTGAACATTTGAATTGTCGCTCATCGCTATCACTCCGTCGAAAATGCCCTCAAAACATTCTCAGACTAGCAGAGTTCGAGCCGGGGCCCTCAAGAGGTTTTTCCGAACCGCCGCCCGCGCGGCAATGTGGTGACCAAAGCGACCGCGACCAGCCCCGCGATCCCGGTCGCCGCCAGGCCCGGGGCGACGCCGAACGCATCGCCCAAGGCTCCAATCGCCAATGCGCCCAGGCTGGGCGCGCCGAAGCTGACGACCGTCCAGAAGCTCATCACCCGGCCGCGATGGTCGTCATCGGTCGCTAACTGCATCAGGATCTGGGTGGTGATCCCGGCGAAGGAGGCCGTGAACCCGGCAATTGCCGCCAGCGCGCAGGCAGGCACCATCGAGGGCACATACCCAGCGACCCCGACAACCACCGAGGTCAGGACCAGGATCCCAAGCAGCACCCGCATCAGCCGCCCCTCGTCGAGGACAAGCCGCGAGATCGTCAGACCGGCCACGATCGCCCCGCCGCCGCCGGCGGAGGTCAGCGCCGCCAGGCCGGTCGCGCCTGCCTCGAGGACTCGTCCGGCGATCACAGGCAGGATCTCGAAAAAGCCCCTTCCGACGAAGCCGTTGACCGCGGTCATAAGCAGCACCGGCACCGCAAGCGGCAGGGCGAAGGCATAGCGGGCTCCTTCGCCCAATTCCTGCAAGACACTGGGCCGCGCTCCGCTTGGGCGCTTGCGTTCTCGCAGCGTGATGGTCCGGAACAACAGCAGCAGCGGCAGATAGCCGAGCGCGCCGATCAGGAAGGCGGCGGCGACGCCCCAGCCCGCGATGATTACACCGCCGACCGCCGGGCCCAGAATGCGCGCCGTGTTGAAGGCGACCGAGGTCAGGCCCAAAGCGCTGGTGAATTGGCCGCGCGAAACCATGCGCGCTGTCATCGACAGACGCATCGGCTGGTAGGCCGCTGAGAAGATGCCCCAAAGTGTCGAGAACGCGATCAGCGCCGGGATCGTCAGTTGGTCGACGGCCGCAAGAAGCGCCAGCGCGAGGCCGATCGCCACCTGGCCCGCGATCACCACCGGCATCCCGATCTTCAGCCTGATCCGGTCCGCATAGACCCCGAAGATCGGCGACAGAACCATGGTGGGCAGCAGCGCCAATGCGGCGACCAATCCGGTCAGCCACGGTGACCGTGACAGGTCCCAGGCGGACCAGCCGATGGCGATCTTCAGGATCCAGAATCCGGTGATCGCGATCCAAAAGCCGAAATAGTAGCGCCGGAACCCGGGCACCGAGAGCGCGGACCGCCGTTCTTGCCCGGTATTTGCCCCGGTATTTGCCATGCTGTCAGTCTAGCGCTGGCGCTGGGCCTGCCTAGGGGACGGCCTCAATGATCCGGTGGAGGATGGTTCAGGCTGCCGCCGCCGCGGCGATCCGGCCGAAGGCGTTGCGGACCATCTCCTCCAGCGCGTCGATCAACGGGCCGGTGGCGGCCGACCTGCGGTACATGTTGATCCGGGTCGAGGGCAGATCGGGCAGGCTGTCGCCGTGGGCGATCGGCTTCAGATGCGGGCTGACCGCGCATTCGAGCATGGCGTGCACCGCCAGGTCGGCCGAGACCGAGGCCTCGACCGTGCGGGTCGCGCCGGTATCGACCGCCATCTCCCAGGCGATTCCCGCTTCGTCGAGCGCGCGCTGCACCCAGGGGCGGAAGAGACAGGCCCGCTCGAAGGCCAGGCGCAGTGGCCGGGCGCGGAAGGCGGTGCCGCCGGGCGCGCCAACCCAAATCAGGCGCTGGGTCGAGATGGTCTCGCCGCCCACGTCACACTCGTCCTCGGTGGTCAGGATAAGGTCCAGATCGCCGGAATCGATCATCGCCTTCAGCTTGCGGGTATAGGAGGAGTAGAGGTTGACCCGGACCCGTGGATAGGCCCGGTCGAAGCGCTGCAGAACCTGGGGGATGTTCGGATAGACGATATCCGCCGGCACGCCGAACCGGATTTCGCCTTCATAGGCATCGTCGGTCATCCGTGCCATCACCTCGTCGTTGAGCGCCAGCATCCGCCGGCCATAGCTCAGCAACTGCTCGCCCTGGTTGGTCAGGGTGACCCCCCGGCCAGAGCGGTCGAGGAGGGGTTGGTCGAGGGATTCTTCCAACCGTTTCAACTGCATCGAGACGGCGGATTGCGTCAGATGCAACTGGTGCGCCGCCTTGGTCACGCCGCCGGTCTCGGCGACGGTGACGAAGCTGCGTAGCGCGGTCAGGTCCAGATTTCGGGCCATCGATTGCCTCCCAGCATTTGCATCACGGGTTGTGATGAGATCTGTCAAAACAATTCATTTTCATTATGTAGCAGGTGGCTCCATATAGATCAACAGAAATGATCGGAAGCCCCCGAAGCATCACCGAAGTGAATGGAGATCGCCATGACCAGCCACATCATGCCCCTGCCGGAGCACACCGCCAAAGGCCCGGCCTTCATGGGCCTGAAGTTCAAGGTTCCGCCGTTCGGTAAGTGGATCGCGGTCGCGCGTGAGCGCAGCCGTCTGGGCCGCCTCACTGACGCGCAGCTCCGCGATATGGGGATCGACCCAAAGGCGGCCGGGCACGAAGCCGCGCGCCCGTTCTGGGATCTGCCTGCCGGTCGCTGATCTCTGTCGTTCAAGTCCCTCTCTTGATCGCCGCGCTTTCCCCCCGGGCGCGGCGATCTTTTCATTTGTCCAGTGGATACTTCGCCAGGGCTTCGTAGATCGCCCCGTTCCGCCCAAGCGTCGAGCGAAAAAGGGCGAAACCCTCGATCCGAAATGGGGCGGTCGAAAACCCGGCGCGCCGCGCCGCGAAGTCGCGCAACTCCGCCGCATCCTCGGGCGACAGGCCGGAGTTCAGGCGGGCGAGGGTCACATGGGGGGTGTAGCGCTCGCGCGCGAGCGGAATTTCGGCGCCGCGGGCGGCCTGCACCACTTTCTCGCGCAAGCGTCCAAGTTCAGGCCCGGATCGAACCCCCGCATAGAGAACACGCGGCCGCTTGTTCCCGAAAAGACCGGCTCCCGCGAGGCTGACTTGGAATCCGGCGCCAGTGATCCGGTCAAGCGCCAGGTGCAGGTCCTCGATCACGGGTTCCGGATGCTCGCCGATGAACGCGAGCGTCAGGTGAAAGTTCTCGGGCGCCACCGCCCGCCCCGCGGGCAACCCGGCTTGAGCGGCGGTCAGGTCCCTGACCACCGCGCCGGGCAACGGAATGCCGACAAAGGTGCGGATCATCGCCGCGCCCGTTCGATCAGTTCGATGACCAGCGGCCCGATCCGCTGGACCACCACCGCAACCCCTTCGGCACTGGGGTGGAGTCCGTCGGCCTGGAGCATGCCGGGCCGGTTGAGCAGGCCCTCGAAGAAGAACGGATCCAACAGCGCACCGTGTTCAGCGGCGAGATCTGGATAGATGGCGTCGAACTGGGCCTTGTAGTCGGCGCCGAAATTTGCCGAGGACTTCATGCCCGTGACCAGCACTGGTAGGCTGCGTTCGGCCAAGACCGAAAGGATCGCGCCCAGATTGGCACGGGTCTCGCTCGGATCGACTCCGCGCAGCATGTCGTTGGCGCCGAGCTCGAGAATGACGGCGTCCGCGCTCCGGCCCAATGCCCAGTCCAACCGTGCCCGGCCGCCGGCGGAGGTATCCCCCGACACCCCCATGTTGATCACCTCGACCGGCCCGGCGCCCTGTGCGTCGAGCCAGCGCTGGAGCTGCGGCACCAGTCCCTCGCCCTGGGGCAGTCCGAACCCGGCGGTCAGGCTGTCGCCCAGCGCCACCACCGTCACCGGCTCTGCCGATGCGGCGGGTGCTGCCAGCGCAATGCCCAGTGCCAATGCCGCCAATGCCTTGCGGGCAGCCTTCACCGGGCCATATTGGTGGCAGGAACGGAGCAGGGCGGAGAGCATGGATCAGGCGCTGATCGAACTGGAGGGCATCGGCCTGACCTTGCCAAGCCAGGCCGGTGATGTCGAGATTTTGCGCGGGATCGACCTCATTGTCGCCCGGGGCGAGCGGGTGGGGATCGTCGGGCCGTCGGGGTCTGGCAAGTCGTCTCTCCTGATGATCATCGGCGGCATGGAACGGGCCAGTGCCGGGGTGGTGCGGGTCGTGGGCGCGGACCTCGGCGTCTTGGGCGAGGACCGGCTGGCACGCCTTCGCCGCGACAATATGGGGGTCGTGTTCCAGACCTTCCACCTGATCCCGACCATGACGGCATTGGAAAACGTGGCGACGCCGCTGGAATTGGCCGGGCGGCGCGACGCCTTCGACCGCGCCGCCATGATGCTGGACGCGGTCGGCCTTGGCCATCGCGGCGCCCACTACCCGGCACAGCTTTCGGGTGGCGAGCAGCAGCGGGTGGCGCTGGCCCGCGCCCTGGCGCCCGGCCCGGCGCTGTTGCTGGCGGACGAGCCGACCGGCAATCTGGACGGCCGCACCGGCGAGGCGGTCGCCGATCTGATGTTCCGCCTGGCGGACGAGCAGGGCGCGACCATGGTCCTGGTGACCCACGCGCCCGACATCGCCCGGCGCTGCTCGCGGATTCTGACCATGGCTGACGGGCGGATCTCCGAAGACCGCGCGCCCATAGCGGGGGCCGCGCAATAATGCCCTTCCTCGTGATGCCGTTTTGGGTTTCGCTGGCACTGCGCGAATTGCGCGGCGGCTTGGCCGGCTTCCGTGTATTCCTGGCCTGCCTGATCCTAGGCGTCGGCGGCATCGCGGTCGTCGGTTCTATGACCGCCGCGATCGAGCGCGGGTTGGCTGCCGAGGGGCGCCAGATCCTGGGTGGCGATGCCTCGCTCTCATTCACCTACCGTTTTGCAAACGACAACGAACGGGCATGGATCGAGAGCCAGGGCCAGATCTCTGAAGTGGCGGACCTGCGCTCGATGCTGGCGCGGGGCGACGACCGCGCGCTGGCACAGGTGAAAGGCGTGGATGGGGTCTATCCGCTCTACGGGGCCTTGAGCTTGTCAAATGGGGGCGACTTGGCGCCGGCGCTGGCGCCTACAAGTGGCGTCTACGGCTTGGTGACCGAGCCGGTGCTGGCCGAGCGCCTGGGGCTTTCGCCGGGTGACCGGGTGGAGCTGGCGGGCGTGCCGTTCGATTTCCGCGGCACCATCGCGGTCGAGCCGGACCGGATCTCCGGCGGGTTCGCGCTGGGCCCGCGCGTGATCGCCCTGACCGAGGGCCTGCGCGCTGGCGGCCTCCTGGGGCCGGGCACGCTTTTCACCGCGCTCTACCGGATGCGGGTCGAGCCCGGCGCGAAGCTGGAGAAGATCCGCGACGGGTTCACCGATGCATTCCCGGAGGCCGGTGCCCGCTGGCGTGACCGGAACAACGCGGCGCCGGGCCTTCAACGCTTCGTCGACCGGCTCGGCGCATTCCTCACGCTGACCGGGCTTGCGGCACTCGCGATCGGCGGCGTCGGCGTCGGCGCGGCGGTGCGCGGCTATCTGGGACGCAAGACCAAGACCATCGCGGCGCTGCGTGCGATCGGCGCCTCCGCGGGAGAACTGTTTGCGGCCTATGCCCTGCAGATCGCGCTCATCGGCGTGGCTGGGATCGCCGCGGGACTGGCGCTTGGGGCAGGACTGGTGGCGCTGGCCGGGCCGTTCCTGGCCGAGCGCCTGCCGGTGCCGGCGGAGTTCGCGGTCTATCCGCGCCCGCTCGCGATCGCCGGCCTGTTCGGGGCGCTCACCGCCGCGCTTTTCGCACTCTGGCCGTTGGCGCAGCTGCGCGAGATGCGCCCGGCGCTTCTGTTCCGGGACCTGAACGAGGGGGGCACTGTCCGCCCGCGGGGCGGGATGCTCGCCTTACTCGCGCTCTTGGCGGCGACCCTTGGCTGGGCGGTGATCGGCCTCTCCGGCGCGCCGGACCTGGCGCTTTGGGTCGTCGGCGCGGTCGCCGGTGCGTTCATTACCCTGCGAGTGATGGCCTGGCTTGCGCGGGTCGCCGCGCGCCATCTGGCCCATGCGTGCTGGCTGCGCCACCGGCCGGGACTCCGGCTCGCGCTTGGTGCCATAGGCGCGCCGGGCGGGCAGACAGGGGATGTGGTCCTGGCGCTCGGGTTGGGGCTGGGCGTGCTCGCCGCGATCGGCCAGACCGACGCCAACATGCAACGTCTGATCCGCGCGCAACTGCCCGAAGGCAGCCCCGCCTTCTTCTTCGTCGACATCCAGACGGATCAGCTCGAGCGGTTCCGGAGCCTGATCACGGATGTCGAAGGTGCTGGCCGCATCGAGAGCGCGCCGATGCTGCGGGGCGTGGTGACGCATTTGAACGGCGTGCCCGCCGCCGAGGCCCAGATCGATCCGGACGGCGCCTGGGTGCTGCGCGGCGACCGGGGTGTCAGCTACGCGGCCGCCCCGCCACCCGGCGCCGTCATCACCGAAGGCACGTGGTGGGAGGCGGGCAATGCCAGCGAGCCCTTAGTCAGCTTCTCCGCCCATGAAGGGGCAAAACTGGGGCTTACGCTTGGCTCGACGATCACGGTGAACGTGCTCGGCCGCCCGGTCACCGCCCGGGTCGCCAATCTGCGCCAGATCGAATGGCAAGGCTTGGGCATCAACTTCCTGATGATCCTGAACCCGGCCGCCCTGGCCGGCGCGCCGCACAGCCACATCGCCACGGTTCACGCCTCGCCCGGTGCCGAGGCCCCGATCATGCGCGCAGTGGGCCGCGCGCTGCCCAATGTGACTACCATCCGGGTGCGCGATCAGGTGACGAGGGTTTCCGAGGGGCTGCAGGATCTGGGCGCCGCGACCCGCTGGGCGGCGGCGGCGCTGTTGATGACAGGCCTCGTGGTCCTGATCGGTGCCGCCGGCACCGCGGCCGAGCGGCAGACCGGTGAGGCGGCGATCCTGAAGGTGCTGGGCGCCGACCGCGCGCGAATCCTGGCCAGCTTCGCCCTGCGCGCACTGATCTTGGGGGCTTTGGCCGGGCTGGTCGCACTGGCCTGGGGCTGGGCCGCCGCCTGGGGCGCGACCCGGTTCGTGCTGGACGGTCCTTTCGTATTCCAGCCGGGCACGGCGTTGGCGGTGGTCCTGGGCGGCGCGTTGCTCAATTTGGCCGCGGGACTGGCGTTTTCGCTCTATCCGCTGCGCTTGCGGCCCGCCAGGGTGCTGCGCCGGGCCGCAGGGTGATGGTCTGCTGATTGCCGCACTGCAGCCGGAATACCTTGATAATCGCCCTTTGTTCCCCGATATTAGCCGGTGAGCGGTCGCCATTCCCGGCGGACGCGCCTGACGTGCGACCTCAAAAGCTAAGCAGAGGGAAAAATGGTGAATCCAACCTATGCGCAAACCCGGACGATCACCCGCACCGCGGAGATCGATGCGGGCCTGCGCGCCTATATGAACAAAGTCTATGCGCTGATGGCCGGCGCCATGATCATCACGGGCGTTGTCGCCTACGTGGTGGGTATGGATTTCCGTGCCGTTGTCCAAGGCGAGCCGACGACACTTCTGAGCCCGGCGATGATCGAGACGATGTTCTCGTCGCCGGTCCGCTACATCGTCATGTTCGCCCCATTGGCCTTCGTCTTCCTGTTTGCGGCGACCATCAACCGGATGTCAGCCTCGACGGCGCAGATGGTCTTCTGGGCCTTCGGTGCGGTGATGGGCGTTTCGATCGCCTGGATCTTCGCGGTTTTCACCGGCATGTCGATCGCGCGGACCTTCTTCATCACCGCGATCGCGTTCGGTGGTCTCAGCCTCTGGGGCTACACGACCAAGAAGGACATATCGGGCTGGGGCACCTTCCTGATCATGGGTGTGATCGGCCTGATCGTGGCGATGATCGTGAACATTTTCCTGGCCAGCACGGCGCTGCACTTCGCCATTTCGGCGATCGGCGTGCTGATCTTTGCCGGTCTGACCGCCTATGACACCCAGACCATCAAGAACGAATATCTGGCCTATCGGACCACGCCGGGTGGCGAGGCTTGGCTGGAGAAGGGTGCGGTGATGGGTGCGCTGCGCCTCTATCTGGACTTCATCAACATGTTCATGTTCCTGCTGCAGTTCCTGGGCAATCGCGAATAGGCACAGGGATACCTGAACAAACGAAGGGCCGGAGCGACACTCCGGCCCTTTCTCGTTGAAAAGGGCGGCTCGCACCGCCCTTACGTACCTCTCAGGTGCATTTAGGAAGGCTTATTTGATCTTGCCTTCCTTGAATTGCACATGCTTGCGCGCGACCGGGTCGTATTTGCGCACGCTCATCTTCTCGGTCATGGTGCGCGAGTTCTTCTTGGTCACATAGAAGAAGCCCGTTCCCGCGGTCGAGTTGAGGCGGATCTTCACCGTGGTCGGTTTCGCCATCTTGCTGTCCTCCGATGGGCTGGCCTAGGCCCGCCCGAAGAAATCCCCGAAGAAATCTGAGGCCTGTTACCTACTGATCTGATGGCTTCTGTCAAGAGGACCGGCCGCGCCATATGCGCAGCGAGATGAGGGTCAGATAGGCCGTGGCGAGCACCGCCGCCAAATACATCAGCCCGTTCGGCGGGACCAGGTCCATGGCGGATCCGAAGGCAACCGGCGAGGCCAGCGCGCCGACCCCGTAGCCCAGGATTACAGCCGCGTTGGCGACGCTGAGCGCGGTGCCCTGATAGCGCGCTCCGATCTCGGTCAGCGCGACGGAATATAGCCCAACCGATGTCGCGCCCCATAAGCCGGCCCAGAGAAGCATTCCCAGATAGGATGGCCCCGCCATTGCCATGCCAATCGGTGCAGCCACCGAGCCCGCCGCCGAGACCGCCAGCACCCAGCGCCGGTCGAACCGGTCCGCGGCCCACCCAAGCGGCATTTGCAGCACCATGGCGCCAAGGGCGAAGACGGTTAGCAGCAGTGCAGCGTCGGTCTCGCCCAGGCCGCTGCGCACGCCCCAGACCGGGATCAGCGCCATCGCGCCGAACTCGATAATGCCGAAAAGCACCACCGCGAAGACCACGCCCGGATCGGTGACGAAGATCCGCAAGGCCGCCCTGGGCGATGGCGGGCGGTCCTGGTTCGCCGGCGGCGCCTCCGCGATACCCCAAAGAATTGCGCTTAGCCCCAGCGCTACCACGCTTGCTGCCGCCAGGAACGGGCGCATCCCCTCGAGCCCGATCTGGCTGAGCAGCGCGGGACCGAGCGCAAATCCCGCCGAGACGCAAAGCGCGTAGATCGCGATGATCCGCCCACGCCGCATCTCGGGTGCGACCGCCACGATCCAGTATTCCGACGCGAAGAACAGGGCGGTGCCCGCCAGCCCATAGAAGAGGCGGATCACCGTCCAATACCAGAACCCCTGATGCAGCGGCGCGATCAGCAATAGTGCGATCAACCCCAGCGCCGACCAGACCATCAGCGGCCCGATCCCTACCCGGCGCAGAACCGCGGGCAGGAGCGGCGCCCCGATCACCATCGCGACCGCGGCGGCGGTCGTGTTGGCCCCGATCTCCGCCCCGCTCGCCCCCATCCGTTCCAGCAGCAGGCCAAAGATCGGATAACTCATCGACAGCGAGACGCCGAAAAGCGTGATCGCCGCGATCGGCGCGGCAAGGCCTCTGAGGCCAATGGTCCGGTCAGTCACGGCCATCATTCCGGCTCCACGTCAGAGCGGATCGATGAACGATTGCCCGCCTGCGTGGTGGAAGAAGGGCGCCGGGCGGGCCGGTCGGCTGGGCTCGGCCAACCGCGCCTCGACCTCGGCCAGAACGACGCCGGTGATGAAGGGCAGATCGAGTGCGCGCGCCTCTGGCAGGGTCAACCAGCTGAGATAGGATAGCTCGGTGCCCGCGCGCGAAAAGTCATCCAGATCGCCGGCGATACGCTCCGCATCCGCCAGAAAGAACCGCGCATCGAAGCGGCGCGGCCGGCCGGGTGGGGTGATGGCGCGGAAAATGAACTCCAGCGCGCCCGCCGCGGGTCTGTGGCCGGCCTCGAAGAAGGCATGCCAATCCTCGGGAACCATTTCCGGCGATGGACCGTCCGGCACCGCGAGTGCGAGGCCGGTCTCCTCCCAAAGCTCGCGGATCGCGGCAATGGCGAGGGCTTCCGCGAGTTCGGGCCGGGCCCGCTTGCGGAGGCGCTCGAGACTGTCCGCGTTCAGGGGCCGGGCAGTTGGGATTTGCGCATCTTCCGCGTCAAGCGCACCGCCCGGAAAGACGAACTTGGACGGCATGAAGGCGGCGCCCTTGCCGCGCTGGCCCATTAGCACGCGCGGCGCCTGATCGGGGCCGTCATGGCGCAGCAAGACCACGGTCGCGGCATTGCGGATCGCGTCCTTGGCTGGCTGGCTGTCGGTCATGGCGGGTCCGTCGGCGAGAAGGCCCGGCGACTATGGTCCGCCGCGATCGGACTTGTCTAGCGCCTGTCTTCGAAACCGTGCATTCGCTTGGCCCATTGGAAGGCCACCACCATCCCCTTGATATGGGGCAACAGCCACAGGGTCGCCCCCAGTGTCATGACCGGCCAGACCGCCCAATGGACCCAAAGCGGCGGATGGAAGATGGTCTCGACGGTCAACAGGCCGCTGATCAGGAAATGTCCGACAATCAGGATCGTCGCCCAGGCCGGCATGTCGTCGGCCCGGTGGTGGTGCAGTTCCTCGCCGCATGCAGCGCAGGCGTGGCGCACCTTCAGATAGCTCGACATCATCGGCCCGCCGCCGCAATTGGGGCAGCGTTCCCGCCAGCCGCGCAACAGTGCCGGCCCAAGGGGCCTTTCGGGCGCTGCTACAGGTTCTGAGAAGTCGCGGGCCATCGCGTCCGGAATCACATTCTCGCTCATTTCGCGAAGATATGGCGGTGGCGGTCTTGGCGCACCTGCGCAGAATGTCTTGCGGCACCATGTCGCTTGATGCGCTGCAGCATAAACCGGACGGAGGGCTCACCCGGGCCCGTTGCATTTTTATCAGCCGGGCGCGACGGAAACGCATCACTGCGGCGTTTGTGAGATTAACGTGGGTAAGGCGATGAGGCGTATGGTGAAACGTTCGTTGGCAGTCATCCTGGGATGCACCTTGGTCGGCGTGCCCCCCGTTGCGCCTTTGGCGCAAACGGGAGACCGGGCGGGCGATCGTCAAGTGCGCATGCTGCAGCGGTTGGATCTGAACCGCGATGGGGTGATCAGCCAGGCCGAGGCAAGGGCCGCGGCGGCGATCCGCTTCCTGCGATGGGACGGCGACGGCGATGGAGCGGTAACCGAGGCGGAGATGCGGGCGGCGGCCGAGTGGCGGGTTCGGGAGCGGGCCCAAAAGCGTTCGGGACAGGCTGTGGATTCGGGGCGCATCGAGCGCCGGCTTGCCAAAAGATTTGCCAGGATGGACGCGAACGGCGATGGTCGGGTTGAGCGCGCCGAGTTTGAGCGGCTTCGCGCGCGGCGATTCGCCCGGCTTGATCAGGATGGTGACGGCGGCGTGTCGCGGGACGAGTTCCGCCTGCGGCCGCGCGGCCAGGGGTGGGGTAGAGACCATGATAGGCGACCGGAGAACTAACGGCCGGCGCCCAGCAGAGCGCCCGGGGGAGGGGCTAGGCAGGACCTATGCCGGCCATGGTGGACAGTGCCGAGGAGCCGTCCGCGCCCGATGCTTCGGGACCGGACGCGGCGTCTTCCGAGGGCCCTCGCGGGGATCAGGCGGGGCGCGACGAGGATGCCCAGCTTCTGGCCCGTTTTGCCGAGGGCGACCAGCAGGCCGCGCGCGAGCTGAGCGACCGGCTGCTGCCGGGTGCGCTGCGTCAGGCCTGGCGGATACTTGGAGACGAGGCCGAGGCCGAGGACGTGGCGCAAGAAGCGATGCTGCGGCTTTGGAAACAGGCCTCGGATTGGCGGGCTGGCGAAGCGCGGGTCTCGACCTGGCTCTACCGGGTGATCCGGAATCTGTGCATCGACCGCATCCGCAAACGCCGGCCATCCGCCGCGATCGAGGACGTGGCCGAGCCACCGGACCCGGCGCTCAGTGTGCTCGAGCGGCTGTCCTTGAGCGAGGAAAGCCGGATGCTCGCCGGCGCGATCATGGCGCTGCCAGAGCGCCAGCGTCAGGCGCTGGTTTTGCGCCATTTCGAAGGTTTGTCGAACCCCGATATCGGGGAACACTTGGACTGTTCTGTTGAGGCGGTGGAGAGCTTGTTGGCCAGGGCCAGGCGGCAACTGGCGGCAGAGGTGACAAGGCAAAGAGAGGTAATCGGCGATGACTGATAAATCTCCATTCGATTTTGAGGCCGGGATGACCGAGCTGGGCCAGCACCTGCGTGCGCAGGCGCCCCAGGTCAGCGACCGGCTCCGAATGCGGGTTTTGGCGGATGCGGGCGAGGTTGCGGCGGCGCGCCAGGCGGCGCGTCCCGCAGCGCCCGCACGAATGCCACGCGCCCGGCGCGGCGCTTGGTTCGGATTCATGGATGCCTGGATTGGCGCGGCGGCGGCCGTGGTCGTGCTGTTCCTGGTTGCCGGGATCGGTCTTGGCTACCAGGCTGGTGATATGATCATGGCGGAAGCCGGTTTTGGCGAGACAACGATTGCCTCGGTGGCCCGTGATGGGGACGGGCTGTTCATACCCGAGGACGTCTTGTGAGGAGAATGGGGAAATGAGCGGATCGGGGGATAGACCGGGTTGGGCGCTGACGCCTGGCTGGGTGAAGGCACTGCTAATAGCCTCGCTTGCGCTGAACGTGGGCGTTGTCGGCTTGGTCGGCGGCACCGCGATGCGCGGCGAGAAGGAGAACCCTTATAGCGGCAAGCCCGAGAACGAGCCTGGGCTCGATCGGCGGCAGTCGCGGATACTGCGGATGGTGCCCGAGGTTCGGCGTGAGGCGGCGCGCAATGTGATCCTGTCGCGGACCGAGGAATACGACGCCGCACGCTCGGCGTTGCGCCAGGCCCAGATGGATCTGGTCGAGGCGATCCGGTCCGAGCCGTACCAGCCAGAACGCGTGCGCGCGGCACTCTCGGCCCGCCGCGAGGCCAGCGGTACGGTCTGGGGAATCGGATACGAGCAGCTTGCCGAGATCGCGGATGCGCTCGACCCGGTCGAGCGCAGCGAATTGGCGGCCCGTCTGGAGGAGCGCACAAAGCGCTGGTTGGAGCGCCAGGAAGCGAAACCGCGCTGACGGCCGGTTACGCCGCCCGGGCCAGGGTCACCATGTTGCGCCCGCGTGCTTTCGAGGCGTAGAGCGCCGCGTCAGCCCGCGTCACCAGGTCGCTCCCACTTTCCTCGGGCCGATGAATCGCCGGGCCGATCGAAACGGTAACTTTCGGCCGCTCTGCGGATCCGGCCAACTCGAACAGGTCGCGCTCGACGGCTTCGCGCACCCGCTCGGCCACCCGTTCGGCGTCCGGCTGCTTTATGTCTGGCATGACCACCAGAAATTCCTCACCACCAATCCGGCTGACCAGATCGACCCCGCGCACTGCCTCGCGAAGCCGCCGCGCGAACTCGCGCAGAACGTCGTCGCCGGCGCCATGACCGTGAGTATCGTTGATCGCCTTGAATCGATCCAAATCCAAGACCATCGCCGCGAGGCCGGTCTCGGATGTGCGATTCTTTCTGATCATCGAGTCTAGATGGTTGTTGGCATAGCGCCGGTTATAGAGCCCGGTCAGCGGATCGGTCACTGCCATCACCAGGCTGTCATGCACCGAACTGCGCAGCCGGTCGGAATAATGTTTGCGTCTGAGCTGGATCTTCAGCCGGGCCGCCAGTTCGGCGAAGTCCGGCGGGTAGGTCAGGTAGTCCGAGACACCCATCTCCATCGCCAGATGCGCGCGGCTGAGATCCTCTTCCTGGAAGATCATCATCACCGAGGTGTGCCGGCTTTGCGGGCGCGAACGCAGCTGCGAGGCCACGCGCATGGCCTCGCCATCCGTCAGGTTGGGGCCGATAACGCAGGCGTCGTAATGGTTTGACTCGATCAACGCGCGGGCCGCCGTCTCGCCCTCGGCGGTCTCGATCGCGCATCCCAGATGATCCCGGATCCTGCCGACCGTGTGGTGCATCATGTCCGTTGGATCGCAAACCAGGAGAACGGCCGAATCCGCAAAATTCAGCCCGGCATCGGCGCGCAGATCGTCATCGCCCTCCAACCCCAGATCACGCGAGGTCTCGAGCCGCAGCCGCAGTTCATCGACCATCTGCTTCATGCGCACCAGGCTCGAGACCCGAGTGAACAAGGCCATGTCCGGATAGGGTTTGGACAGGAAATCGTCGGCACCGGCCTCGAGTCCGCGCAAGCGGTCCGCCTTGTCGTCCAAGGCGGTCAGCATCACCACCGGGATGTGTCCGGTCCTGCGTGATTTCTTGAGCTGGCGGCAGGTCTCGAACCCGTCGATGCCCGGCATCAGCACGTCCAGCAGGATCAGGTCCGGTTGTTCCTGTTCGGCAAGTCCGATTGCCTTTTCGCCGCAATCGGCCTCGATGACATCGAAGTAGTTGGCGGTCAGCTTGGCCCTGGCGATTGTGCGGTTCGTCGCCACGTCATCGACCACCAAGATTCTACCCGGCATCGGATGCGTCCTTGCTTGCACTGCAGCCCTGGATGCGCGGACGGTCAATTGCCCGCCGGCCAGGATTCCATGCCTGCAATCTGCGCTCAAAAGCGTTAACACTTCCTTTCCAGGCCACGTGCTTTGTGAAGAATTCGTCAACGGGACACGTTACCGATGAACCGACAGCCGATGGCCCGCGACTCTGCCGAGACCCTGGCGCTGCAAGCGCTCGGCTGGATCGCGGCCGATGATGAAATGGCTGGCCGTTTCCTGGCCTCGGCCGGCGCAGCACCCGGTGACTTGCGCGCCCGCGCCGGCGATCCGGAATTCCTGGGCTTCGTATTGGATTTCCTGCTGGCCGACGAGCAATCGCTGGTCGCCTTCACCGCCAGCGCTCACCTCCCGCCCGATGCGCCGATGCGCGCCCGTGCCGCGCTGCCTGGCGGTGACCTGCCGAATTGGACATGAACGCATGGATGCTGGCGCAACCGGATTGCAGGCGATCGAGGCGGGTCTAGACCCGGACTTGATGGCGCGACTGCGCGCGGTGGCGGTGACGCCGGGTCAACCGCTGATCGCGGTCGATGCGGACGAGGTGCTTGTCGAGCTGTCGGCGCATCTGAGGCGCTGGCTGCCGGCCATCGGCTACCGGCTGGAACTGACCCGCTATCAGCTCGAGGGCTCGATCTTCCCGGAGGGCTCGGATGTGCCGCTGCCGTTCGACGATTGCCTGGTGCTCATCGACCGGTTCTTCGATAGCGAGGTTCTGCACCAGCGGTCATTGCCGGGTGCGCCTGAGGCGCTGGGCCGTCTCTCGAACGACTTCCAGGTGGTTGTGCTCACCAATGTGCCGGATCATGGCGGCGAGCTGCGCCGCCAGAACCTGGCGGGACTGGGCATGGGTTATCCCATGGTGGTCAATTCCGGTGGCAAGGGCAGGGCGCTCGCCTGGCTCGCGGCGAAAGCCCAGGCGCCCGCCGTCTTCATAGACGATTCACTTAAGCAGCACGAAAGCGCCGCGCGCCGCGCGCCCGAGGTCACGCGCATCCACTTCGTCGGTGCTAGTCTCCTGAGCCGCATCCTGCCCGAAAGCCCGGCGGTGCATCACCGGGTGGAGGGCTGGGAGGCGTGCGAGGTGTTGGTGAGCTCGATATTAACGCGTGCCACACGGGCATGACGGCGGCGTGACGGCGGCCAATTTGTCGCAGTGCACAATTCTGCCGCCTCAACGGCTCGTTCTCGTGCGGTTGAAATTTTTCCTTTTCTACGGGGGTTTGAAAGACGGGTATTGAAAATTTTGCGAATTCAATGGCGGCAAATGCTCCTCAATCGGCACGTCGCCCCAAGAAAATGTTGCGCACGCCCCTTACCTTCCAGTCGCTGGAACTACCTACATACACCGAACCGTTGCGGCTTCGCAGCGGTTCATGGAAATGCCATTGAAGGAGTCTCCCAGATGAGAATGCAGACGGTAAGCGCAATCGCACTCTCCGCAGCGATCGCGGTGGCTTCGTCGGCCGCGCTGGCGCATGGCCCGCAGGGCGGCTTTGGTGGATCGGGGCAGCAGGGCTATGGCCCGATGATGGGCCAGGGTTATGGCCAGGGCCATGGCCCGATGATGGGCCGGGACCATGGGCCGAAGAAGCGCTACGGGTATCGCGGTGGGATGGGGCGGGGCTATGGCCACGGCATGGGTCCCGGCTATGGTGGTGACGCGGGTCAAGGCTTCGGAAGCCTCATGGGCTCCTGCCCGCGCGGATACGGATCCGGCGCGCCGCTGGCCGACGATCTTTCGGCCGAAGGCGTCCGCCACATGATGGAGCACCGGGTCGAGCGGTCGGGCAATCCGAACCTGATGGTGGGCGAGATCGTGGAAAAGGACGACGACACGATTACCGCCGATATCGTGACCAAGGACGGCTCGTTGGTGCGGCGCTTCATGGTCGATCGCCACACCGGCATGATGCGGCCCGAGGATATGGAGCAATAAGATGAACCTTGTTGCTGCCATGCGCGCCGTCTTGGCGGGTATCGCGCTCGCGGCGCTCCCCGCCCTCGCCTCGGCGCAAGCCGGTCCTGGTTACTATGACGGCCATATGTGGGGCGGCGCCTGGCATGGATGGTTCCTTGGGCCGCTCATGATGATCTTTTGGCTCGCCGTCATGGTCGGCGCCGTGGTGTTGATCCTGCGCTGGCTGGGCATAACCGGACAGGCCGGGCCGCGCCATAAAGCGTCCGGCACTGATGCCCTCGACATTCTGAGGGAACGGTTCGCCAAGGGCGAAATCGACAAGGCGGAATTCGAGGAGCGCCGCGCCCTGCTCGAGCGGTAGACCGACCGAACCGCGACCTGCTTCCCTGGGCCCCCCGGGGAAGCGATGAAGATTCCGATGTGAGCGCGATATGAGTCGGCGCCAGGTGGCGCTTGCCGACTCAGGCGGCGGTCGCGATAGTCTCCGCATGTCCCTGCCTCCCGGATTTCTCGACGAGTTGCGCACACGGATCGCGCTCTCCGACGTGGTCGGGCGCAAGGTCATGTGGGACAAGCGCAAGTCGAACGCGGCCAAGGGCGACTTCTGGGCGCCGTGCCCTTTCCATCAGGAGAAGACGCCCTCGTTCCACGTCGATGACCGGAAGGGCTTCTACTACTGCTTCGGCTGCCAGGCGAAGGGTGATGCCATCACCTTCGTCAAGGAGAGCGACAACGTCTCGTTCATCGAGGCGGTCGAGATCCTGGCGCGCGAGGCCGGGATACCCATGCCCGAGCGGGTCCACGACCCAAAGGCCGCCGAGCGCAAGGACCGGCTGACCCGGTTGGCCGAGGTGATGGAGCAGGCGGTGCAGCTCTACGGGCTCGGCTTCCGCTCGGGCGCCGGGCGGGGCGCGCGCGACTACACGCGCTCGCGCGGCCTGTCGGACGAGACGCTGAAGCGCTTCGAGATCGGCTATGCGCCCGATGCCCGCCACCACCAGACCCAGCACTTCAACGAGAAGGGCGTACTGGACGAGGCCATCGCTGCCGGCCTGATCATCAAGCCCGACGACGGCGGCGCCCCCTATGACCGGTTCCGCGGCCGCCTGATGTTTCCGATCCGCGACCCGCGCGGGCGCTGCATCGCCTTCGGCGGCCGTGCGCTGAGCGCGGACGCCCAGGCGAAATACCTGAACTCACCCGAGACCGAGCTCTTCCACAAGGGTCGCACCCTCTACAATCACGGGCCCGCGCGCGAGGCCGCCGGTAAGTCCGGAACCCTGATCGTGTCCGAGGGCTATATGGATGTGATCGCGTTGGCCGCGGCCGGGTTCGGCCATGCCGTCGCACCCTTGGGCACGGCGGTCACCGAGGAGCAGCTTGGCTTGATGTGGCGCATCGCCGACGAGCCGGTGATCGCGCTCGATGGCGACGAGGCGGGGCTTCGCGCCGCCAATCGTCTAGTCGATCTCGCGCTGCCGATGCTGGCGCCGGGCAAGTCGCTGCGGTTCTGCCTGATGCCGGAGGGGCGCGACCCGGACGACCTGATCCGCGATGAGGGTCCCGGCGCCATGCAGGCGGCCATCGACGCGGCTCGCCCGCTGATCGACATGCTGTGGCAGCGCGAGGCCGAGGCGACGCCGCTGGATACGCCCGAGCGCCGCGCGGCCCTGGATCAGCGTTTGCGCGCGGCATTGGGGCGGATCGCCGATCAGTCGGTGCGCAACCATTATGCCGCCGAGATCAAGCACCGCCGCGCCGATCTGTTCCGCCCGGCGCAGGCCGAGGCAAGACCAGCCTGGCGGCCGCCCGAGCGGCGCGGTCCGGGTCAGGCGTCCAGTCGCGCTCCGGCACGGCCCAGGGCCGAGACCCGCAAGTCCGAGTTGGCCCGTTCGGGTGCAACCGGCCAGCAGGCCGAGGCGCGCATCCGCGAGGCCGGTATCCTGCTGATCGCTTGCCACAACCCGGCCGCGCTGGGGCCGCTGGAACATCAGCTCGAAGAGATGACCCTGCGCAGCCCAGACCTTGCGGCGATCCGCGATGGGCTGCTCTCGGCCATCGCCGAGGGCTCGGATGTCGCCGAGACCGTGCGGGCACGCACCGGTTCGGATCCCTTCGAGGTTCTGGGCCGCATTCCCCAGGCCAGGGCCTTGCCGATGGCCCGCCCGGACCGCCCGCCCGAGCGCGTGGCCGAAGTTCTGGACGAGGCGATTGCCCGGCACCAGGCAGCGCTGGCCTTCGAGGCCGAGCTTTCGGAGGCTGCGCGCGACCTGCCCGAGGCGGAAGGCGAGGATTGGACCTGGCGCATCCGCCAAGCGGGCCATCAGCTTTACGAGGCCGAACGCAGCGCGTTGAAGGATACCCAGGCCGAAACCGGCGAAACTGTGAGCGAAATTCAACGCTTGCTCGACAATCAGGTCTATCGGGCGAAAAAGACCTGATATTTCCTTCCGAATCAGTGATTCGTTTTCTATTTAACACTACATGCAGGCAACGAATCACCGACTGACCGGTTTCTCGAACGCCGGCTATGCCTTGTTCCTAAACGGTTTTGGCCGGCTGACGATCCGCGGAATCGCTCCTATCTACGGCCCTACAGGCACGAATCAGCGCAGAATCGCCGGTTCCATAACGAAAGGCACCTGATGTCTCCGAAAGACGAAGATCAGACGGAAAGCGAGCAGACCGAAAGCCAGGGCGCCGTGCTCGATATGAGCCAGGCCACCGTCAAGAAGATGGTCGCGAAGGCAAAGGCCAAGGGATACATCACCTACGATGAGCTGAACCGCGTCCTGCCCTCGGATCAATTCTCGTCCGAGCAGATCGAGGATGTGATGTCGCTCCTCTCGGAAATGGGCGTCAATGTCGTTGAGGGCGACGGCGAGGCCGAGGGTGACGACGACGCGAACAAGACCGAGCAGTCGGAAAGCCGTGAGGTAACGACCACCACGTCGACCACGACCGAGGTGGACCGCACCGACGACCCGGTGCGCATGTATCTGCGCGAGATGGGGACGGTGGAACTGCTCAGCCGCGAGGGTGAGATCGCCATCGCCAAGCGCATCGAGGCGGGCCGTGCCACCATGATCGGCGGGCTCTGCGAAAGCCCGCTGACCTTCCAGGCGATCACCATTTGGCGCGAGGAGTTGCTGGAAGAGAAGATCCTGCTGCGCGACGTGATCGACCTCGAAACGACGTTCGGCGAGTCGACCGAAGACGACGAAATGGCCGCGGTGACCCCCGGAGAAACCCCCGGAGAGACCCTCGGCGAGACGCCCGGCGAGGCCGCCAAGGAGGAAGCCGAGGCGGCGCCGGCCGAGCCCGCGAAGACCAAGGCCGAAGCGAAACCCGCCAAGGACGACGCCAAGGACGGCCCCAAGGACGGCGAAGAGCCCGGCGAAGACGGCGAGACGACCGGTGACGAGGAAGATCAGGACGAGGAGGAGGCGCAGGCCAACCTTTCGCTCGCCGCGATGGAAGCGGCGCTCAAGCCGGCCGTGCTCGAGACCCTCGATGCCATCGCCCACACCTACGAAAAGCTGCGCGACATGCAGAAGCGCCGGATCAACGCGGCGCTGAGCGAGAAGGCCAAGTTCTCGACCGGGCAGGAGCGTGACTACCAGCGCGCGCGCAACGAGATTGTCGAGATGGTGAACTCGCTGCACCTGCACAACAACCGCATCGAGGCGCTGGTCGACCAGATCTACGGCATTAACCGGCGTTTGATGACCCTGGAAGGCCAGCTGATGAAGATGGCCGACCATCATCGGGTCAATCGCAGGGAATTCATCGAGGAATACCGCGGCTTCGAACTCGATCCGATCTGGATCGACCGGGTCGAGAAGCTGTCGGGCAAAGGCTGGTCGCGCATGGTCGAACGCGAGCGCGATCGGATCGAGTCGATTCGCGCCGAGATCGGCGAGATTGGCCACTATGTGGGCGTCGATATCCCAGAATACCGGCGCATCGTCCACACGGTGCAGAAGGGCGAAAAAGAAGCCCGGATCGCCAAGACCGAGATGGTCGAGGCGAACCTGCGCCTGGTGATCTCGATCGCCAAGAAATACACCAATCGTGGCCTGCAGTTCCTGGACCTGATCCAGGAGGGCAATATCGGCCTGATGAAGGCGGTCGATAAGTTCGAATACCGCCGGGGCTACAAGTTCTCGACCTACGCGACCTGGTGGATCCGCCAGGCGATCACCCGCTCGATCGCCGATCAGGCGCGCACCATCCGCATTCCGGTCCACATGATCGAAACCATCAACAAGATCACCCGCACAGGGCGCCAGATGCTGCACGAAATCGGCCGCGAGCCGACGCACGAGGAATTGGCGGCCAAGCTGCAGATGCCTCTGGAGAAGGTGCGCAAGGTGATGAAGATCGCCAAGGAGCCGATCAGCCTCGAGACGCCGATCGGCGACGAGGAGGACAGCCAGCTCGGCGATTTCATCGAGGACAAGAACGCGGTCCTGCCGCTCGACTCGGCGATCCAGGCGAACCTCAAGGACACGACGACCCGGGTGCTGGCCAGCCTGACCCCGCGCGAGGAACGCGTGCTGCGGATGCGTTTCGGCATCGGTATGAACACCGACCACACGCTGGAAGAAGTCGGCCAGCAGTTCAGCGTTACCCGAGAACGCATCCGCCAGATCGAGGCCAAGGCGTTGAGGAAGCTGAAGCATCCAAGCCGGTCGAGGAAGCTGCGGAGCTTCCTGGATAACTAGCCCGCGTGGCCCATTGCGTCGTGCCCCGGCTCGGCCGGGGCATCTTACCCCGCTTCAGCAATTCTTTGTCCACCCGGCCGATCCGGGCTTGGACACGCGTGTCATCGTCATGAATCGGATAACAGGGTATGATC
The DNA here is from genome assembly GCA_029862205.1 of Paracoccaceae bacterium. Lineage (GTDB taxonomy): Bacteria > Pseudomonadota > Alphaproteobacteria > Rhodobacterales > Rhodobacteraceae > Thermohalobaculum. Next base: position 4,835 of record JAOTXT010000054.1, on the reverse strand, counting down.
TCTCCGCTGCTTGACAGGGAGATCACCCATGACCCACCCAGCCATCGCCCCCGGAAACATCGCCGTCATCACCGGCGCCGCGCTTGGCATCGGGCGCGCGCTTGCCCAACGCTTTGCCGCCGAGGGGATGCGGGTCGCGCTGCTGGACGTCGATGTCGAGCACATGAACGCCGCGCGCGACGAGATCGCCGGCGAGACCTTGGCGATCCTCTGCGACGTGGGCGAGATCGAAGCGCTGGAACACGCCCGCGACCGCATTGGCGAGGCCTGGGGCCCGCAATCGTCAGGCGCGCCCTCGGTCCTGGTCAACAACGCCGTGACCCGGATCGGGCGCGGCTTCGATGCGTCGCTGGAAGACTGGCACCGGGCAATCGAAATCAACCTCTTCGGCGTCATCAACGGCGTGCGTGCCTTCCTGCCCGCGATGCAGGCGGCGGACCAACCTGGGCTGATCATAAACACCGGCTCGAAACAGGGCATCACCAACCCGCCCGGCCACCCGGTTTACAACATGGCCAAGGCAGCGGTGAAATCATACACCGAAGGACTGGAGCACCATCTGCGTCAGAACCCGGACCGCAAGGTCAGCGCCCATCTGCTGGTTCCCGGCTGGACCACGACGGGTCTCAACGAGCACAAGTCCGGCGCCTGGCTGCCCGGGCAGGTGGTCGATTACATGATAGATGCGTTGGCCGACGACCGCTTCTACATTATTTGCCCCGATGGCGAGACCGACGAGGCCGAAGACCGGGCCCGAATCCTTTGGGGCGCCGAGGATATTACCGAGAGCCGGCCACCGCTTTCGCGCTGGGATCCGGAATGGGAGGAGGTTTTCGCGCGGCAGAAGCGTCGATAGCTCTGCGGCGGTGATCGTGGCCCTCAATTTCCGATAGGGCGGGAATATGTCCGAATCCCCAAGTGCTTGATGCTGGGCATCCATCTGCGATGTCGCTGATTTATCATATTAAATAGCAACTGACTTGATCTCAGTTCTTGCTTCCGGAGAAAAAAATGGCAAAAATGTGGGCTGTTACGGCGTCCGGGTAACGGGGGGTCTCGGCCGCGAACGGGTAAGCCGCGCCAGGGTTGCAATTTCCCTGGAAGGTTGATTGTTGTTATTGGTTTGGATGCGCGGTCTCTTCGCCGCGTTATGGGAGGCACGGATTCCACGATGGCGCAGGGTCAAACGGTCAAAACCGATCCGCGGGCGTCGTTCACGGCGACCCTGCCGCTGCGCGTGCCGCCGCGCTTCACCTCCATGGAATTATTGATGATGGTCTGCGACATGCTCGAAGGGACCGGCGTCTCCGCGCAGGTCGAGCCCGACTTGTCGATCATGGAGCCCGAGACCGAGGGTAGCCGGTTCTGGAGCCGCCCGGAAACGCCGCCGCGCGTGGGTCTGACCATCAATGGGATCACGCTGCTCATTGAAGGCCACGACAAGCCCGCCTTCACCTCCGGGGATCTTGACCAATTGGATTTTGGCAAATGGGTCAGCGGGAAAGACCGGCTTCTTCGTGCGCGGGCTCATGTGACGATCATCGAGTATAACTCTGGTCCGACCAGCGATCTCGACTACAACTACGACCGCGCCGCGGCGATGAGCGTTGCGGCCTCGGCCGTCGATCGGCTCATCGGCACGGTTGGCCTTGTCTGGCATACGTCCTCGAAAGTCGTCGCCTCTGACGAGATTGCTGGGATGTTCAAAGGGCTGATGGCGGGCTCGGCGCCGGTCGGCCTCTGGGTTTCAAGCCTTGCGCTGCCCAAAGGCTCTCAGGGCTCGGCGACCCGCGGCTTCTACGGGCTATTGGGTGCCGAGCTTGCGATCCTGTCGCCCGACATGGCCTCGGACCTGGCCAGCGATGTTGCGCTCGAGCTTGCGGCTGAAATTCTTCGCGGCGGAGAGGCGCCAGCGCATGGCGAGCGCCTGCATTATGGCGAAGGAATGCGCTTCAAGGTCGAGCATCGGGCAATCGGCGTCGATGGTGGAGTGCCGATTGTCGTTCTGACCCAGGTTACTGATCCGGATGTCGATGAGCCGGAAGCCGAGAATCCGCAGGCCGGCGAACCGGAGGCCGAGACGACGGGTGCCGCTGCCGCGGATGCCGCCGCCGCGGATGCCGAGGAAGCGATTCCCGAGACTGCGGAGCCGGCGCCCGAACAGGGCGAGCCGAAGGCCGCCGGCGCAACCGACAGTGGCGAGGGCGAAGAAACCGCTGTTTCCGACGAAGAAAATAGGCGCGACGGACCGGGTTCTGTGGCTGCGGCAGGGGCTGTATAGGTTTCACAAAAGCCCCAAGGTACTTGCAAAAACTGCGAAAAATTGGCATCAATAGAGGCTCGCTCGGAAACGAGCGGGAAAGATGTGCGTGATATCGCTCGATCGTTGGGGGGGCGGGGAGCGATGGGTGATTGACCGCCCGCCCGCGCTGATCGGTTGAGTTCGGCGCGCGGGGTGGCTTGGGCGGCGTGGGTCGCGGCCCACGGTATAGGAGCAGCGTTCGATGCAGATTGTCCCGCGTTCGCGGCGTGAGAATCAGGAACCGGACGCGGACGAGGTCCTGAGCGCCGAGGAGATCGCGCAGCGCAGCGCCGCAAACAAGGCTGCGGCCAAGGCGCTTGGAGCGTCGCTCAAAGAGGGACGTCAGCCGGACGAGTCCGATCCCGACAAGGGGATGGTCGAGATCCACCCGGCGCTGCCCAAGGTCAATCCGAACCTGGTCTTCGGCGCCACCATGGCGCTATGGCAACCGCCGCGCTTTACGCCGCAGGAATTGCTGGACACGGTGAACGAGCTTCTCGAGGGCACCGGCGCGGTTGCCGTGTTCGACGAGAAGATGTCGAGTGAGGGCCAACAACGCTTCAGCCTTCTCAAGCGCCGCCTCAAGGGACCGCCCAGCGCGATGCTGCGGGTGAACGGGCTTTTCACTCTGGTCGGTGGTGGCGACAATCCGGCCTTTGTCGGCAAGGCGCTCAAGGAGCGGGTCAATCCGGCACTTTGGAGCGAGGGCGTCCAACGGCTTAGCCAGAGCCGTGGCCATGTGATGATTGCCGACGCCCATCCCGCCGATCCCGATGACGCCGATCTGAACTATGACCGCGCGGTCGCGGTCACGGTGACTGCGGCGGCGGTCTCGCTTCTGACCGATCCAGTTGGCATCATCTGGCACCCGGCCGGAAATGCGACGCCGCCGGATGTTATCCCGGATTTCATCCAGTCGCTGGCCGATGGGCTGGCGCCGCTGCCGCTCTGGCTGCGCTGGCTGCTGGTGCCTCCCGAGAAGGGCCGCAATCCCGGCGCCGCGTCGCGCGGACTTGAGGCGCTGCTGGGGCTGGAGTTGGAAATCACGTCGAACGACTTCTCACTTGAGAAAACCGTCGGCGATCTGTTCCACATCGCCGCGGTCCAGGTGCGGCTGGGTAAGGCGCCGCCACATGGATCGCAGGTGGGGACCAGGGACAAGACCTGGTATCATGTCGTGCATCAAAAGCACGGCCGTGTGACCGGAACGCCGGTCGCACGTCTGACGCCAGTGACCGACTTTAGCGGCGAAAAGAATTAGGCGCGTGGGGCATGAGTGACGTTTGGTTTGAGAGAGCAATGTTGACCCCGAGGGCGGATCAAATCCCGCTTCGGGGTAAGTCCCAATAGGAGGGCTTGCGATGTCAACATCAAGGGAGAACACGGCGCAACAGCGGCTTTACGGCGCTGTGGTTCCGCTTGCCAAGCCGATCAGCCTGAACAGAGAATTACTGGTCGGACAACTCCAAGCGGTGGCCGATGCGGCAGGCGCCCATATTTGGGTTCATGGTGAAGCGTCGTCGGGCAAGCGCGGCCTGCTGTCTTCGTTGCGCGGCGGATCGACCGGGATCCGGATCGAGATGTCCGGGATCGACCTGCATATCCGAGGCGAGTCGAAGCCTCTTTGCAATCCCAAGGCCATGCACAGCTTCATCAATCCGACCCTGTGGAAGTCTGGGACATCCGGGATCACGGGCCACAAGGGCTACATGATGGTCTCGGAGGAAGAGAAGACCGCCGGCGAGACCTCGCGCGATGCCATGTTCGACCGGGCGACCGCCGTGACCCTGGCCACTGCCGCCCTGGCGGATCTGCCGGGCGCCGAGGGCGTGATCTGGCTGCCGGCCCGCAACGCGCTTCCGATCAGCGTATTCGGGTCCGAGATGGAGCGCTTCCTCGACGGGCAGGCGCCGCTGATGTTCTGGATCCGGGCGCAGACAATCCCGGCACCGGTGCAGGCCGAGCGCCAGTTGGGCGAGCTAAGCGGTGATGTGTTCGAACCTGGTGTCGCCACGATGGGTCTGACGGCATTCATGGGCTCCGAGATCGTGGCGCCGCCCTCGCATTGCGACCGGGACGTGGTACTCGACTATCTGTTCGCGCTGGCCAGCGCGGTGATCGACGAGAACGCCAATCTGAAGGACGGTGCGCTGCTTGGGAAGGGCAAGAACCAGATGCGTCTGGTGTTGCGCAAGCCGGGAGAGCATTCCGAGCGGCCGTATTGGGAGCTGGAGGCCGTGAACAAGCCGGCGGCGAAGCCAAAGCCGGCACGCACGGCCATGGAAGAGCCGCTGACACTGCAGCCGGAGATGCCGCAAACCCCCGCGCAAGTGCAAATACCCCCGCAAGCGCCCCCGGAAAGGCCGCAGCAGCACGTGCCGCCCGCGATACCACCTGCGATGCCGCAATCACCGGGCCTGGATGCAGGGCTGGGCGCCGGTTTGAGTGGCGGTTTGAGCGGGGGCGTCGGCCGGCTGCCCTCGACCGACAAGGCCTTGGTCGATCCGGACGATGTCTTGAAGGCGGCGATGAA
>JAOTXT010000053.1 GCA_029862205.1 Paracoccaceae bacterium | reverse complement strand
CGCTCTTCCGATCTCTCGGCATAGGCGCCCCATCCCAGGATGAAACCCCGGAGCGGCGCGGCGCCTGCGCGATCGGCGCGAAGCAGGTATCTTCGGCAGGTGCGGACTGCCTGGCCGCGCGCCAGGCGCTCCAACAGCTCGCCCACCATGCCGGGTGCCAGCCCGCCGACCTCGCGGGCGATCAGGTTTGTATTGCCGCGCGGCAGGAGCGCGATGCGGGGGAGGGCGGTGCCCCATATTTCGGGCAACCGGCTGAGTACCTCGCGTACGGTACCATCGCCGCCATCGATCATTAGCAGATCGATCTGATTGTTCTTAGCCTCCGACAGGGCTGGGCCGAGCGCGTCGAGCGCCTCGACGCTGATCAGATGCGCGCCGTTCGGCAGCTCGGCTGGCGCCCCCCTGAGGTTTTCGGTGCTGGCGGGGTTCCGGACCAGCGCCGGTCGGATTACGCCTCGGCCAGCCACGAGATCAGCGGGCCGTTGCGCCGCGCGGCAAACGCCTGGCCGATCCGGGCGAGATGCACCAGGAAGCAGAGCGCTGTCCAGGCCGCAACCACGATCAGCCCCTCGCGCGGGGCACCCAGCATGGCGGCCAGGGTCAGGATCAGCATGTTAGGGTTGCGCCTGGCGGTCACCTGGCGGAACAGGCTGTCGAACCGGCGCCAGACGTGAATTTCCATACCGAAGAGCGAAAGGAACACCCCTTCCTCGATACGCTGCAGGATATAGCCGACGACGATGATCCCCAGCGTCCATCCGCCATCGCCCATGGGATCGCCAATCGCGGCACACCCGACCGCCCAGGCCCAATACCAGAACGGGGGATGGATCAGGTCGATCCCGTGATCCATCACATCGCCGATGCGCGAGGATTGCAGGGTCACCCGCGCCAGCTTGCCGTCGACCGTATCCAGGAAGGTCATCACCCAGGCGGCGATCAGGCCAAGCGCGAAAAGCCCATGCCAGAACAGCACGAAAGCCGCCACCACGAGTGCCGCGCCAACATATGTGACCTGGTTCGGCGTAATTCCGTTCAATGCGCACCAGCGCGTCGCGGGAAGCGCAAGCGGCGGCCAGAGATGCTTGGTGACCAGATCGGTGACGCCTTTGTAGCTGTCATCGAAGAGCGCCTGTTCCACATCCTTCCGGTTGGCAGCCCGGCGGAGCAGGGGTGGCGCCTTTTTGCGCTGGCGCGCATTGTGCTGGCCCGCCAGGTCCATCGGGTTCTGCCCGGTCGCCTGGGCCGGCAGCGCGGCGCTCGGCATGTCGTGGTCCAGCAGCGCCAGCGCCCAGTCGCGGCTGAGATCGTCACAGCGGGCCGCCATTGCCCGGCCAAGATCGTCGGTCAGCACCGTGCCTGGCGCCGCCTCGGACAGCGCAGCAAAGAGTGCGGTTCCGTAGATATGGTCGCCGCGGATGATCAGGTCCGCCTCTTCAGCCGAGGTCGCCAAACTCATTTCATGGCGCTCTGCTTGCCGTGCCAGACGCTGGGACGGAGTCATGCCGAAAGCCTCCGGGCCTCCCGGCCGGACAACCAAAACCTTGCGCGCAGTCATGCTCGATGCCTTCTTTTCTGTTCTGACTGTTGGTAACCCTATCGGCCACCTCTGAAAAGCGCCCGGCGCCTCAATTGGACGAAAATTTGCCCGATCCCCTGGTCATTGCCCATCTGACCGATCCGCATCTGCCGTTAGGGACGCCGCGGATCGGTGATCTGATGGGCAAGCGCGCGCTTTCATATGCGAATTGGCTGCGGCGGCGGCGCAGGCTTCACAGGCCGGAAATCGCCGCTGCGATCGTCGCCGACCTCAAGGCCGCCGAGCCCGACGCCATCGCCATGACGGGCGATCTGGTGAACTTCTCGCTGGAGAGCGAGTTTCAGGCGGGAGCCGCGTGGCTGCGAGATTTGGGACCGCCGGAGCTTGTTGGGGTCATCCCAGGCAATCATGAGGGCCTGACGCGCGGTTTCACGCAGCGCATGATGCGTCATTGGGCGCCGTATCTGAGCGGCGACGATGGACGCCCCGGCTTTCCGTGGTTGCGCCGGCGCGGGCCGGTCGCGCTGATCGGGCTTTCGAGTGCCGTGGCGACGCCCCCCCTCATGGCCAGCGGGCGGGTCGGCGCCGAGCAATGCGCGGCCCTGGACCGCATTCTCGAGACCACCGGGCGCGAGGGACTTTGCCGCGTGATCCTGGTCCATCACGCGCCGACCGAGATGAGCATATGGCGCAAGGCGCTGCGCGACCGCGCGGCGCTGGTCGATGTTATCCAAGCGCGGGGGGCCGAACTGATCCTGCATGGGCACACCCATCGTGCCGATCTGTCGTGGATCGACACCCGGTCCGGCCGCGTGCCGGTCATCGGCGCGCCCTCGGCCAGCATGACTCCGTTGCCAGGTCATGATCAGGGTGCTTGGCGCAGGCTCGCCATCGAGCGCGCGTCGAACGGCTGGCATCTGACGCTGACCGAGCGCCGGGTCACGCGCGTGGGCACGTTGGAAAACGGAGCCGCCTTGCACTTCGCCCTGCCCGGCGGAATGGACGCTGGGGCGGCGCTTGCCCCCTCGGCGGCGTCCCCCTAGGGTCGAACACCGAGCCAGGTCCGGAGGCCAAGAATGACCGCCCAGGCGAATGCCACGATGACGAAATTCGGCTGGCCCGACACCCGGATCGCCGAGTTGGACCATTGGGCGGTGATGCTGCGGATGCAGCAATGTACGCTGGGCTCGTTGATCTTGGCGTGCAGGCAGCCGGTGTCGGAATTCGGCCATGTGGACGCGGCCGGTCATGAAGACCTCGGCCGGGCGATCAGCGCCGTCGAGGCGATGCTGAAAGCCGCGATTGGCTACCAGAAGATCAACTACCTGATGCTGATGATGGTTGACCCGGATGTGCATTTTCACGTTCTGCCGCGCTACGAGGGCGAAAAGGCGTTCGGCGATCTGCGAATCCCGGACGCTGGATGGCCCGGGCCGCCGCGGCTCGACGCCTTCGTCGAGCCCAATGCGGTGGAGGCGGAGGCCCTGATCGCCTGCCTGCGCGCGCACTGGCCGGGATAACGCGATGAGACCCCGTTCGATGATCTTCACCAAGACCGACCGCTACCTGCTGGGGCGGATGTTCCCGCGCATGGGGGTCGCGCTGTTGGTCACGGTGATCATCCTGCTGATGGAGCGGATCCTGAGGCTGCTCGACCTGGTCACCACCCAGGGCGCGCCGCTGGATCTGGTGATCGGGATGGCGCTGAACCTTGTGCCCCACTATCTGGGCCTGGCGCTGCCCGCGACCTTCTGCCTTGCGATCCTGACGGCGCTGGCGGCGCTTTCGCGCGACAACGAGATCGATGCGCTGGAGAATGCGGGCTGGTCGCTTCGGCGTATCGGCGTGCCCTTTGTCCTCACCGCGGTCGTGCTGGCGCTGATTTCGATTCCGCTCTTTGGGGTGCTGCAGCCCTACACCAGATATGGCTACCGGGCGATCAAGCACGCCGCCTACAATGCCGGCTGGTCGGGCCGGCTGGAGGAGAGCGTCTTCGTCGATGCGGGCAATGGCCTACTGATCTCGGCCGGCGAGGTCGACCCCACCGGCCGCGTCCTGTCGCGGGTCTTCGTGATCCAGCGCGAGGAGGGCGAGGAATCGGTCTTCACCGCCGAGCGCGGGCTTATCCTTCCGGACCAGGAGGCCCGCGTCGTGCGGCTGTTGCTCAAGAACGGCCGGGGTCTTGCCGGCGGCGGCTGGGTCGATTTCGAGGATCTGAAACTGTCGCGGGAATTTGCCATTGACCGCAATCCCTTCAGGCCCCGCGGCGGCGAGGAGCGCGAATTGACCTTTGGTGAACTTCTCGACCGCGCCGATGGGGCGGACGGCTTCCCGCCCGAGCCGCGCTATCTGGCCGAATTTCATGGACGCTTGGTGCGCATCGTCTCGCTGATCGGCGTCGCGCTGCTGTCCGTGCCCCTGGGCGTGGCGCGCAAACGCGCGCCGATCTGGCCACGCGCGGTGCTCGCCGTGGCGATCCTGGTGGGCTACGACAAGATCATCAAGGCGGTGCAGTCCCTTGCCGAATTGGGCCATGTGGACCCGGCGATCAGCCTGTGGAGCCTGTGCGCGGCGTTCACGCTGGGCTGCGGCTGGCTTTACGCGACCACGCCGGGCCAGGGTTCGCCATCGCCCTTGCGCGTATTCCTGCGCTGGCTCGACACGCTGTCATCGGATTTGGCGGTGCTCGGCCAACGTCTCGGTGCCTGGATCGGAGTGCGGTCGTGACGATGGCGCTATACCTCTCGCGCCAGTTGGGGGCACGGATCGTCGCGGTCCTCCTGGGGCTCCTGGCCCTCGCGATCAGCTTCGACCTGCTCGAGAACGCGACCGATATCATCGACGAGCACGGCGTGCGAGGGCTTCTTGAATATGCCGCGTTGCGCACGCCCCTGATCCTGCTGACCATCATGCCACTTTGCGTGCTGGTGGGCGCGGCGTTGGGGTTCCTGGCGTTGGCGGCGCGCAGCGAAATGGTGATGCTGCGCGCGGCGGGATACAATACCCTACGGGTCGTACTGCTGTTGGTCCCGTTGGCGGTGATTATCGGCCTGGCGCAAAGCCAGCTTGCCGCGCGGGTTGGACCCGCCGCCGAACGGATGCTGGTCGAGCGCTTTCCGGGCCTGTTCGAAACCAAGGCGATCGAGCGCGAATTATGGCTGCGCGATTGGCAGGCGGTGATCCGGGTCGGCCGGGCCGAGGCGAACGGCGCGGTCCTGGGCGACGTCACGATTTTCGAGACGGCCGACCAAGGGACGTTGCTGCGCAGGATCGACGCGGCGGTGGCGCGTTATGCCGGTGACGGCTGGGACCTGACCGGCGTGACCACCCAGCATCCAAACCAGGCGCCGATCGAGGTGACGCAGATGCGTTGGCGCACCCGGCTCAATCCCGGCAGTATCCTGGCCGCCGCGCGCCGGCCCGAATTGGTCGACGCGGCCGAGGTGCGCGACGTGCTGTCCGGCGCCGTGCCGGGCGCGCGGTCGACCGCTTTCTACTCGATCCAGCTATGGCGCGGATATTCGGCCTTCGTGGTCCCGCTGATCATGTTCCTGTTCGGCGCAATGGCCAGCTTTGGGCTCAGCCGCAGCGGCGGCGGGATCGGCTATGTGGCCATCGGGCTCTTTGGTGGAGCTTTGTTTGTTTTGGTCGACGGGGTCTTTTCGTCGCTTGGCGAGGCCGGTGCGATGAACGTGATCCTTGCCGCCTTCCTGGCCCCGGCCCTTTTCCTGATCGCCGGCATATGGTCGATCGTCGTGATCGAGGAATGAGGCCGGTTGGATTGCGGCCGTTAAGCGCCTAGTGTGCCTGTCGCCCCGAACGGGCATCACGGCCACTTTGGGGGTTAAGCGCAGATGATCGAGGTGACGCCGGTTCAGGACCGCCGGGCGCGCGAGGCGTTCATCCGGTTGCCAGGGCAGATTTTGGCCGACGACCCGAATTGGATCGAACCGCTCTGGTTCGAGCGCCGCCGTTTCCTGACGCCCAAGCACAATCCGTTCTTCAAACACGGTCAGGCGCAGCTTTGGCTGGCCTGGCGCGATGGCCGTCCGGTTGGCCGGATCAGTGCCCAGATCGACGATCTGGCGCCGCCCGCCGAGGGACGCAAGCTCGGCTATTTCGGAATGCTGGCCGCCGAAGATGACGCGGCTGTGCTGGCCGCGCTCTTCGAGGCGGCCGAGGCCTGGCTGCGAGACCGCGGAGCTGGGATTACGCGCGGGCCCTTCGATTTTTCGATCAACCAGACCTCGGGTCTTCTGGTCGATGGTTTCGACTTACCTCCGTCGCTGCTGATGAACCACGACCCGCGCTGGCTGGGCAGCAGGGTCGAGGAACAGGGCTATGCCAAGGCCATGGACCTGGTCGCCTATCGGATGAATGTGAAGGGCGGCCTGAACAAGCGGCTGCAGCAATTGGCAGAGCGCGGTTCGGAGGGATGCGTTATCCGCCCCCTCGACATGCGCCGCTACCGCGAGGAGATCGGACTGATCGCCGAGATCTTCAACGACGCCTGGTCCGAAAATTGGGGTTTTACACCGCTGACCGAGCCCGAGATCGACGCGATGGCCAGCGAAATGAAGCCGATCATCGATCCAGGTCTTGTCCAGATCGCCGAGGTGCATGGTGAGCCGGTGGCCTTTATCGTGCTGCTGCCCAATATCAACGAGGCGATCGCCGATTTGCGCGGGCGCCTGCTGCCGTTTGGCTGGCTGAAGCTGCTGACAAGGATCAAGGGAAAGCGCATCCGGACCGGACGGGTTCCCCTGATGGGGACGAAGAAAGCTTACGCGCAGAACCTGCTGGGAAAGAGCCTGCCTTTGAAGCTGATCTATGCTCTGCAACCCACGGGATTGGTGCATGATTTTCACGAGCTCGAATTGAGCTGGCTGTTGGAAGACAATATGGCTGTGCGCCGGGTGGTGCAGATGATGGGCGGCGCGCAGGTCAAGACCTATCGGATCTACGAGAAGGCGCTATGAGCTGGACCGCCGTCGTCCTGGCCGGCTCGCGCGGTGCGGCCGATCCCGTGGCGCAGGCCGCCGGTGTTTCGCACAAGGCCTTCGCCGAGGTCGGTGGAATGCCGATGCTGACCCGCGTGCTCGACACGCTGGCCGCCGCTCCGTCGATCCAAGGCGCCGCGGTGGTGATCGAGCGCACCGCGCCCGAGTTGCCACGTCCCGGTGTCCGGCGCATCGACGCGCTGCGCTCGCCCTCGCTGAGCGCGCTGGCAGCCTTTGCGGCCGCCGGGCCGCCGGTTCTGGTGACGACCGCCGACCATCCGCTTCTGACCGTCGAGATGGTCGAGCATTTCATTGCCGCAGCCAGCGCCAGCAGCGCCGATGTGGTGGCCGGGGTGGCGACCCGCGAGGTCATCGAATCCGAGGGCCCGGCGGCCCCGCGCACCTATCTGAATTTTCGCGATGCCGAGGTTAGCGGTTGCAATCTTTTCGCATTGATGACGCCGGAGGCCGAAGCCGCGCTGACCTATTGGCGCCAGCTCGAGAACAAGCGCAAACAGCCATTGCGCATGGCATGGGCGGTTGGTCCCTATACGCTGACGCGCTATGCCATGGGGCTTTTGTCGACGAAAGCCGCGACCAAGGCCCTCGGCCGTGCCGCAGGCTGCCACGCCGCGATGGTCAGAATGCCCTTTTCGGATGCCGCCCACGACGTGGACAAGCCCGCCGATCTGGCCTTCGCCGAAGCGCGCCTTGCCGCCCGCGACTGACGGTCAGCCTTTGGCCTCGGGTTCGGCCACGCAGCCGGTCACGTGGTCGGGCGCGGGACGGGTCCAGGTTTCGGACCGGCCAAGGACCGGCACACCAATATAGGCGCGCATCTCGAGAGAGGACTCCGTCTTGTGCTCGATGTCCAGGTCGAATGTCTGCCCCCATTTCGGGAAGTAGAACTTGCCATTGCGCCAGCTCTTGCCGCCGTCGGGCTTGAGGCCGCGAATGATCTCGATCCCGCACCAACCACGATCGCGCAGCGCCGGATCCGGGTTGTCGTCGTCCCGGCGCAGCTCGCCATTCTTGTAGGGCTTGGCCAGCCAGACGATCTTGCCGCAAAGCGCGTCAGCCGCGCAGGGATAGATGTCGACCAGCACTTTCTTCTTCGACGACAGCCAAAGCCCTGTCACGGCCTTCGGGTTGGTGTCCGAAGCGCCAGCGACCGGCAAGATTGCTAAAACGCAGGCGAGCACTGCCTGCTGAAGGAGTTTACGGCACGAAACCAACGCTGTTGCTCCTGTTCGGTACTGCCCGAATTATAGAGAATCTGCCGGCTCTCTTCAATTCGGCGCATCCTCGACCGGTTCCGCGTGAACTAACGAATGTAACGCGGCAATCCGTCGAGCAAGCGGTCGATATCGTCGTCGTCATTGAATAGATGCACCGAGGCGCGGATGCGGCCATTGTCGCCCCAGACCAGCACGTCGTCCTGGGCGGCCCGTTGCAGGAAGCCGCCGGTATCGGCCCATTTGAACGCTGCGTTGCCGGCGCGCTGGGCGGGAACGGCGGGGGTCATCACATCTAGGCCCAAGGCCACGAAGCCGTCGACCAGGCGTCCGCTGAGCCAACGCACATGCTCGGCGATCGCGTCGATCCCGAAGCTTTCGAGATAGTCGAGCGAGTCGCACATCAGATAAGCGCCCAGATGCCCGATATTGCCGTATTCGACCCGGCGCGCGTCGGGCTTTCGAAGGAAGTCGCCCGGGCCGTTGCCCGGTTCGGCTGCCGCCCAGCCGACGCCATCGGGCGTGAAGTCCGGGCATCGCCGGCGGTTCCAGGCCAGGACGCCCTCGTGGATGCCCAGCGAGAACTTATAGCCGCAGAAGACCGTGAAATCGGCGTGTGCGCCCGAGACTGGAACGACCCCAAAGCCGTGGCTGGCGTCATTGACCACGATCGTGCCGCTGCCGGCAAGCGCGGCGCCGATCTTCTCGATCTCCACGTGCTGCCCGGTCAAAGCGTTTACTTGGCTGATATAGACGAGCCTGGTTCGCGAGTCGCAGGCCTGAAGAAGCGCGTCGTCAGACAGTGTCCAACCGTCCGCCGCGACCATACGCACATCCACGCTGCGCTCCTTAAGGCTGGCCAGGGCATAGCGGCCCGAGGCGTAATCGAGCTCGGACACGACCGCGTTGTCGTCGGCGCGCCAGTCGACCGAATTGGCGATCCGCATGATGGCTTCCGACGCATTGCCGAGGAGCCCGATCCCCGAAGCCTCCAGTCCCAGCCACCGGGCGATTTGCCCGCGCAGCCCATTGGCAACCTCCCAATGATGCGAATACCCATCAAAGCCACGCGCTTTGTCGGCGGCGAAACGCTCGAATGCGGCGCGGTGCGCGACCAGCAAGGGCGGCTCGCCTCCTGTCGCCAGATGTGCCTTGCCCGCAAGTCCGATGAAATCGCGTTTCGGGGCGGGCAAGGGCAGGGACATTTGTGATGCTCCTCAATCTCTTCCATTGTGCAGTTCGCTTCCTGCTATAGCAATCGCCGCTTCCGACGCGCCAATCGGTCAAATCGATAATTTCATAAATATAATTGATTGGTCTGATCGGCCGCACGTGCTCAGTATGGCCCGCGCGGGGCGGCTTGGGCCGGCCTTGGTGCCATGCCCGACGGCGTGCCGCAATAACCAAAGCCCGGGTGTGAACACTTGGCACGAGGGAGGACGAATTGCGTGTCCCTACTTGGGATTACGCTCTGTCACACTGATCACCTATAATGTGATTCGCGCCGGGATAACTGTGTGCGCACGCGCGCGAAAAGCGTGAATGAACGAAGACCAAGAGGGAGTCATATCGATGAAACGCCTGTTCCTTTCCGGTATCGCGATCTGCGTGCTCGGCGCACCTGCATTCGCCGCCGAATGCCCGCAGATCACGGTCGCCGACAATATGGGGGTCGCCGCGGGCGCCTTCCCGCAGCAATACGACCTTGCCGAGTTCGAGGCGGCTGCGAACTGCACGATGACCTTCCAGGAGAACCCGGACATCTCGGCGCTCAATGACCGCATCCGCGGCAATGGCCCGGCGGGCGATCTGGCCAGCCGTATGCCGGAAGAGCCGCTGGTCGTGGTGCCCTACGAGTCGGTCGGCATCTACGGCGGCACACTGGACGTGCTGTCGAACGCGACCGAGGCCGGCACGTCCGACTTCCTGTCGGTGCGCCACGTCAACCTGGTGCGGTATTCGGACGACCTTCAGACGATCGTCCCGAACATCGCCAAGAGCTGGTCCTGGAATGCCGACAATACCGAGCTGACGTTCAATTTGCGCAAAGGCCACAAGTGGTCCGACGGCGCCCCGTTCACCTCGGCCGATGTAGCCTTCTGGTACAACGACCTGATGATGAACCCCAACGTCTTCGAGAAGCCGAAGGACTACGCGCTGGTCGCCGGCGAGCGGATGACGGTCGAGACGCCTGACCCGCAGACCGTGGTGTTCAAGCTGCCGGCGCCGAAGCCGGGGCTTCTGAACCACTTCGCCATCTCGTATGCCCAGGGCTTCCAGCCCAAGCATTTCCTCGGCCAGTTCCATCCGGACATCAATGCGGATGCGGACAGCCTGGCGCAGGCCGCTGGGTTCGAGAATGGATACGCGGTGATCAAGGCGTATTATGGCTCGTCGGACTGGACCGACACGCCGTCGCCGCTGCTGAATTCGCCAGACAAGGTCGCGAACCTGCCGGCGGATGTGGTGCCGACGCTGGAAAGCCACATCTACACCACCGACACGACTGAAGGCCGGCACCTGGTCGCCAATCCTTACTTTCACCAGGTCGACACGGCGGGCAACCAGCTACCGTATAT
This sequence comes from Paracoccaceae bacterium, assembly GCA_029862205.1. Classification (GTDB taxonomy): domain Bacteria; phylum Pseudomonadota; class Alphaproteobacteria; order Rhodobacterales; family Rhodobacteraceae; genus Thermohalobaculum. The sequence goes on along the minus strand of JAOTXT010000053.1, from coordinate 21,574 downwards.
CTCGGAGCAGGACGAGGTCTATATCAACGACAACGAGGTCCGCATCCTGAAGCTGGTCAACGGCGAGGTCGACTACAAGTCGCAGTCGCTGCAGCTGCCCTCGGCGCCGATCCTGCTGGAAGGCCAGGAAGCGGCCGACTACTCGATCGACCTGCGTCCCGAGGTCACAATCGGTGCCTTCGGATTCAACGTGACCCACGAGAACGAGGCAATCCGCGAGGTCTTCAGCGATCTCAGGTTCCGTCAGGCCATGTCGGTTGCGATCAACCGCGACGAGCTGAACGAGGTTGCCTTCTTCGGCCTCGGCGCCCCGCAGCAATATGTGGGCTTCTCGCCGCTGCCCGAGTTCATCGACGCGAGTTCGAAAGGCCACATGGCCCAGTATGATCCTGCCATGGCGAACGGCCTGTTGGACGAAATCGGCATGAAGGACACCGATGGCGACGGGTTCCGCGAACTGCCCAATGGCGAGAAGTTGGTGCTGAACCTGCAGTTCTCGACCCAAGGCATCGCGGGCCAGGTTGTCGAACTTGTGGGCCAATACTGGGCACAGGTCGGCATCCAGTCGGCGGTCAAGGAGGTTACGCCGGACGAGTACCGCTCGGCGCAGTCGGCCAACAAGCTGGACGTCTCGATGTGGCGCAAGGGCCAGCCGGTGGCGATCGTGCTCGGCAATAACGAGCTTTGGGTGCCGCCCTACGAGAACTATTTCGGCAACCGCAACGCCGTGCTGTGGGCCGAGTGGGTCGACTCGAACGGTGCGTCGGGCGTCGAGCCGCCGGACTTCGCCAAGCAGCTGATCTCGGACATCAACGACTTCCAGTCGGCCGAGGCGGGCAGCGACAACTACAAGGCGCTGGCCCAGCGGATGGTCAAGAACATGACCGAGAACTTGCTGTTCATCGGCACGGTGAACGCGCCGGCGCCGATCTTCCACCGCAATGCGCTGAAGAACTTCACCACCTTCCAGACGCATTCCTACGAGTACTACCGGACGTATCCCTACCGGGCGACCCAGTGGTACTTCGCGGACGGCAAATAAGCCGCTAATGTCCTCCGGGGGCGGTGATTCCGCCCCCGGAACCTTTTGGTGAAAGCCGATGCTCCAGTTCGCCCAGTTCGTGCTGATGCGCGCCGCCATGGCGGTGTTCACGCTGGTCATGGTCTCGTTCATCGTGTTCTCGTTGATGGAGGCGGTGCCCGGTGACTGCGCCGAGCGCTATCTGGCATTCAAGAACACCCAAGGATCGGGCATTTCGGTCGAGGATATCGAGGCCGAGCGGGTCCGGCTGGGCCTGGACAAGCCGTTCGTCACCCGCTGGGGCGTCTGGATCGTCAACGCCTTTCAGGGCGATTTCGGGATCAGCTGCATCATCCGCCAGGATGTCAGCCAGCTTCTGGGTGACAAGTTCTGGATCAGCCTCGGGATCTGCCTGACCGCGCTGTTCTTCGCCTATCTGATCGCCGTGCCGGTTGGCATCATCTCGGCCACGTCGAAGAGCCCTTGGGTCAACCACTCGCTGCGCCTAGTCAGCTATCTGGGTCTGGCGATCCCGAATTTCCTTCTGGCCCTGGTGGTGATCCTGGTTTCGATCGAGTTGTTCGGGGATTCGCTCACCGGTCTCTTTTCGAAGGAATACCGCGACGCGCCTTGGTCCTGGGACAAGTTCATGGATTTCCTCAGCCGCGCCTGGCTGCCGATCTTCCTTCTGGGCTGGTCCGCCACCGCATTCGCGCTGCAGACCGTGCGGGCCTTGATGCTGGACGAGATCGGCAAGCTCTATGTCACCGCGGCGGCGGCGCGCGGCATTTCCGGCAGCCGGCTCTTGTGGCGCTACCCGGCGCGCCACTCGATGGGGCCGATCATCAATTCGCTGGGCTTCGATCTGAACCGCATCTTCAACGAACTGCCGATCGTCGCGCTGATCATGGTGATGACCGAGGCGGGCAAGCTGTTGAGCGACGCGCTGGCATATTCGAACGATCAGCAGCTGGCAGGCGCGATTATCTTCCTGCTGACCGCCTCGATCGTCTTCCTGAATTTCGTCACCGACATCGCGCTGGCGCTGATCGACCCACGCGTCCGCAAGGGCATGCTGGGTTGAGCGCCGTGCCGGGGGGAGGACAATGACAGACACGGTCGAGATGAAGCAGGGGGGCGTGGCCGACAAGGCCAAGGAAGCCTATTTCACCGCCTCTCAGGGACAGCTCATCTGGGCCCGTTTCAAGCGCAACCGGGCAGCGATGATCGCCGGATTTGCTTTGCTGCTGATGATCTTGATGGGGCTCTTCGCGCCCTTCCTGTCACCTTATAACCCGACCATTGCCGGGATCGACAAGGACTACCGGAACGGCCCGCCGCAAATGCCGATGTTCTGCGATCAAAACGGCTGTTCGCTGAGGCCTTTCCTGCACACGCTCGAGCGCAAGCGCTCGCTGACGACGCTGAGGTGGGAGACGACGGTCAACACTGAGAAGCGGCGCTATGTGCAGTTCTTCGTGCCCGGCTGGGAATACCGTGTGGGTGCGTTCGGCATCGACCTGCCGGGCAGGAGCTTCGATTTCACATCGCGCGGGCTCGCCTTCGACACCCACCTCTTCGGGATCGAGGAGGGAGGCATCCACATCTTCGGCACCGACGGGACCGGCAAGGACGTGTTCAGCCGGACGCTGCATGCGATCTGGACCTCGCTGGCGGTCGGCACGCTGGGCGTCTTCATCGCCTTCGTCCTGGCGCTGATCATCGGCGGCATCGCCGGATATTATGGCGGCTGGATCGACTCGATCCTGCAAATGGTTACCGACGCGGTCCGGACGGTGCCGCAGATTCCGCTTTTCATGGCGCTGGCGGCCTTCATCCCCGATGAATGGAGTTCCGAGACGAGGTTCTTTTTCATCTCGATCATCCTTGGACTTGTCGGCTGGCCGACGCTGGCGCGGCGCGTGCGCACCCATCTGCTGACCGAGCGGAGCCAGGAATACGTGCTGGCCGCCCAGCTTTGTGGCGCCTCGTCCAGCCATGTGATCCGGCGTCACCTGCTGCCCTCGTTCACCAGCTACATCATCGTCGATCTGATGATCTCGTTTCCCTACATGGTGCGCACCGAGACGGCGCTCAGCTTCATCGGGCTGGGCCTGAAGGATCCGGTGAACTCGCTGGGGGCGTTGTTGCAGAACGTCTCGAAGGCGGATGTCTTGAAGAACTACCAATGGGAAGCGATCCCAGTGATCTTCTTTGTCGCCCTGGTGCTGGCTTTCGTCTTTGTCGGCGACGGGCTGCGCGACGCGGCCGATCCTTATTCGAAGTCGAAGAAATGACCCTGTTGAACGTCGAAAACCTGACGCTTGAGTTCGACACCGACGAGGGTCGGATCACCGCGGTCGACAACGTCTCGTTCACGCTGGAGCCGGGCGAGGTGATGGGGCTGGTGGGCGAATCCGGCTCGGGCAAGTCGGTGACTGCCAAGTCGATCATGAAGCTCAACCCCGAAAACGCGGTTTATGCGCCCGGGAGCAAGATCGAGCTGGCCATCGGCAACGAGCAGATCGACGCCATGTCTCTTAAGACGTCGCGCGACATGAAGGTGGTGCGCGGCGGCGCGGTCTCGATGATCTTTCAGGAGCCGATGGCAAGCTTCGCGCCAGCGATCACCATCGGCGACCAGATGGTCGAGCAGCTTCTGTTGCATAAGAACATGACCAAGAAGGAGGCGTCGAACCTGTCGGTCGAGATGTTGGAGCGGGTCGGCATCTCGGACGCGCCAAAGCGTTTCAAGCAATATGCGTTCGAGCTTTCCGGCGGCATGCGCCAGCGGGCGATGATCGCCATGGCGCTGTCGACCAGCCCGAAGCTTTTGATCGCCGACGAGCCGACCACGGCCCTGGATGTGACCATCCAGGCCCAGGTGATCGACCTGATGAAGGACCTTGTGGCCGAGTTCGGCATGGGGATCATCTTCATCACCCACGATCTGGGCGTGATCGCGCAGACGGCCGACAAGGTGGCGGTGATGTATCTGGGCCGGATCATCGAACAAGGCCTGGTGCGCGAGGTGATCCGGACGCCCGCGCATCCCTACACCCAGGGCTTGCTGCATGCCTTGCCAAATCTCGAGGATCTGGATGCGCCGCTGACGCCGGTGCCGGGCGATATCCCGAGCCCGTTGGAGCGTCCTCGTGGCTGTGTCTTTCATACCCGGTGCCCGGTCGCCATGGCCGGGCGGTGCGATGCTGAGGTGCCGCAGATGCAGAATGTCGGGCCGGATCACTGGACCGCGTGCTTCGCGGTCGAAGATCAGAGGATGGCGTCATGAGTGCCCGTCGCGTGATGTCGAGCGAGCCGAGTGGCGCGCTTGCCTGGGACAATGTGATCTCGGTCAAGGATTTGGCCGTCCATTTCCCAATCGGCGGCGGGTTCTTGACGCCTAAGCTCTTTGTCCATGCGGTCGAAGGGGTCACGCTGGACATCCCGCGCGGCTCGTTCTTCGGGCTGGTCGGCGAGTCGGGGTCGGGAAAGACGACGTTGGGGCGCGCCATGCTGAAGGCGACGCCGATCACGCGCGGCCACATCAATTACACGGATGAGGAAGTCTCCTACGACCTGGCCGAGATCGGCAAGCTCGAGCTGAAGGACTACCGCAAGCGCGCGCAGCTTATTTTCCAGGACCCCTACGCGGCGCTCAGCCCGCGAATGACGGTGCGCGACATCATCGCCGAGCCGTTGGAGGTGATGGGCCTGACCGAGAACCGCCAGGAGACCGACCAGCGTGTGCGCGAGATCGCCGCCAAGTGCCGGCTGAACCTCGAGCATTTGCGCCGCTTTCCGCACGCCTTCTCGGGCGGGCAGCGCCAGCGCATCTCGATCGCCCGGGCGCTGGTCTCGAACCCGCGCTTCGTGGTGGCGGACGAAAGCGTCGCGGCGCTCGACGTCTCGATCCAGGCGGATGTGCTGAACCTGCTGAAATCGCTGCAGAAAGAGCTGGGGCTGACGTTCCTTTTCATCAGCCACGACCTTAGCGTCGTCGCCCATATCTGCGACCACGTGGCGGTGATGTATCTGGGCCGTCTGGTCGAGACCGCGCCGACCCGCGATTTGTTCGCGGCGCCGCGTCACCCCTATACCAAGGCGCTCATGTCGGCGATTCCGTCGCTCGATCCGGACAACCGTGGCAAGGCGCAAAAGCTGGAAGGCGAGATCCCCAGCCCAACCAACCCGCCCCCCGGCTGCAAGTTCCAGACCCGCTGCCCCCATGCGATCGACATCTGCCGCAAGGAGGAGCCGAAGCTCGAGCATCTGGGCCTCGAGCACGATGTCGCCTGTCATCGCTGGAAGGAACTGGCCGACAGCCTGGCGCCGGCTCCGGCCTGATTCCCGGGGCACGACCCATGCCGATGATCAGCGAGCAGACACCGGTTGCCTTCTCGGCCGAGCTGCCGGAAACCGTGGATGTGGCGATCATCGGCGCGGGGATCGCGGGAACCGCCACTGCGTTCTTTCTGGCCCAGCAAGGCGCAAAGGTCCTGCTGCTCGAAAAGGGCCGGGTCGCGGGTGAACAGTCGAGCCGCAATTGGGGCTGGATCCGCCAGCAGGGCCGCGACCGGTCGGAACTGCCGATCATGATCGAGTCGAACCGGCTCTGGCGCGGATTTGCGGAACGCACAGGCGAGGCGGACCTGACATTTAGCGAATGCGGCTGCCTCTATGTAGCCGAGTCCCCGGCGGCGATGGCGAAATACGAGACCTGGCACGACCTGGCGCGCCAGCACCAGCTCGGCACGAAACTGCTTTCTGTGGCTGAGCTGAGGGAGCGCCTCCCCGATCTGCCGTACGGCTATGCAGGCGGCATGATCACCCCGTCGGACGGGCGCGGCGAGCCCTTCGTCGCTGTCCCGGCTCTGGCACGCGCCGCCGAGCGATCCGGGGCGATCATTGTTGAAAGCTGTGCCGCACGGGCGTTGGATGTCGAAACGGGCCGGGTCGCCGGTATAGTAACCGAGAAAGGCCGTGTCAGGACCGAGCGGGTGTTGCTGGCGGGCGGGGCGTGGTCGAACGCCTTTGCCGCCAACGCGGGGCTCGACCTGCCGCAGCTGACCGTGCGCTCGACCGCGGCGCGCACCGAGCCCGCGCCCCATGCCTATGACATGAATATCTCGCAGCCGGGCCTGTCGCTCAGGCGCCGCGCCGATGGCGGCTACACGCTGGCAACCGGTGACGTGAACGAACATTATTTGTCGCCGAACTCGTTCCGGTATCTGACGAAATTCCTGAAGCTGGTGCGCCTCTCGGCCCGCGATCTGCGCCTGAAGCCGGCGGCGCCGAAGGGGTTTCCCGGCAGCTGGGCCACGCCTAGGCGCTGGAGCGGTGACCAGATCAGCCCGTTCGAACGGATGCGGGTGCTGAACCCCGATCCTTCGCCGGCTGTCGTACGCCGGATCGAGGCACGCCTGGGTCAGCGCTATCCGGCACTGATGGGCGTGAAGCTGGCCGAGGCCTGGGCCGGAATGATCGACGTGACGCCGGACGCGGTGCCGGTTTTGGGCGAATCGCACGATTTACCTGGCCTCTTCCTCGCGACCGGCCTCAGCGGCCACGGCTTTGGTATCGGACCGGGAATTGGCCGGGTGATGGCGGACGTTCTGCTTGGCCGCGACCCGGGTCACGACCTGACCAGGTTCCGGCCGAGCCGTTTCACCGACGGCAGCGAAATCGTGCCTGGGCCTTATTGAGCGGGAACCACAAGGGCATCGACGATCGCCGCGCCAGCCGGCCCAACGATCACCGGATTGGCGTCGATCTCGGTAACTGCTTCCCGCAGCGCCGCGCACATCATCGAGAAGTGGCTGAGAGCCTGCGCCGCGCCCTCGATATCCGCCGGTGGGGCACCCCGGACGCCTGCGAGCAACCGGGCTACAGATAGCCCCTGGATCATCCGCCGTGCCGACATTGAGCCGAAAGGCGCGGGAGCGTAGCGTCGATCCGCCATGAATTCGACCAGCGTGCCGCCCGCCGAGGCCATGACGATCGGCCCGAAATCAGGGTCATGGACACAGCCGAAGGCAAGCTCCACGCCTTGGCCCGCCATAGCTTGCACCAGTACCCGCGGTCCAAGCCGCGCCGCCATCGCTCGGTAAGCTGCGGCCAGGGCTGCCTCGTCTGCCAGGCCTAAGATCACGCCACCCGCATCACTTTTGTGCGCGAGGCCGGGTTTGGCTGATTTCAGCACGACCGGAAAGCCGATGGCTTGGGCGGCCGCGAGCGCCTCATTCTCTGACGCACAGGCCGTGGCTGGGATCACCGGCAGGCCGAACTCGGCGAAGATCGCCAGTCCGTCGGCCTCACCCAACGGACCATCGGCCAGCCGCGATTGAACTCGGGTTGCCAGGCTTCGATCGATCGGCATGGATTCCCGACGCACAGCCCGGCCATCGCGCCAGCGCAAAGCCGCGCCGGCAGCCTCGAGCATTGCATCGAGACCGTTGATCACCGGCAGGCCGCGATCTGCGAGCTCGCTGGCCAGCGCGCGGTTATGGGTCTGGGCGAAGCTCGAATAGCCGAAGCAAGGCTGATCCGTGATCTGCGGCAGGGTGCGCATCAGATCGGCCAGCCGCTCGGAATAGCGGTGGTCGTCGCGCATGTCGCACTCGTAGCCCAGCATCGCGATCTCGGGTGCCGCGCCGAGAGTGCGCAATGCCCCCTCGAACACTTCTTCGAACCCGTCCGCCAGCGGCCCCGCACAGTCGAGCGGGTTGGTGGGGGTCAGTGGCGGCGGCAGGTGATCGGCCAGCCGCGCCGCCAGGCTGGGCGAGAACTGAGCCAGGGGCACGCCAAGCCGGTCGGCCCGGTCCATCGCCGCCTCGCGCAGGCCGCCCGAGTCGGTCACCAGCCCGATCCCGCCCGGGCCGATCCCGCGATCCTGAGAGAGCAGCATTGCCGTGTTCATCAACTGGTCGACGGTCTCGACCGGGATCGCGTTGGCAGCCTCCATGACCGCGCGATAGGCGCTGTCACTGCCGGTCATCGCGCCGGTATGTGTGGTTGCCGCCCGCGCGCTTTGCTCGGTCCGGCCCACTTTGCAGACGACGACGGGCACGCCTTGGGCCTCCGCCCGCTCCAGCGCTGCGCGGAACGCGCCCGGGTTGCGCGCGCCCTCCATGAAAACCGCGATGACCTTGGTCGTTGGCCGTGTCAGAGCGTAGCCGATGTATTCGTCGATGCCCGCTCCGATCTCGGTTCCCGGCGAAACCAACAGATCGAAGCGGTAGCGCGGGTCGTTCATCGCCAGGACCGTGAAGACCGAACCGGAATGGGCGATCAGGGTGATCCCGCCGGGTTTCAGGTGATCCGAGGGATAGAAACTGGCGTTCAGTCGGCGGGTCACGTCGATGAAGCCCATCCCGTTGCCGCCGCAGACCGGGATGCCCGCCTCGCGCGCCATGGCGCGCAGCCGTTCGGTCAGCGGCGAGCCGTCGGCCGCATCGCCATGGCAAGGGTCGAAGATTACCGCAGACCGCGCGCGCGCCGAGATCACCTCGGCGAGCCCCGCCTCGATCCGCGCCGCGCCGAGGTTCAGGATCGCCAAATCCGGCGGCTGATCGAGATCGGCTATGGAGCCGGCGCAGGTCCGACCTTCGATCAGGTCGTGGCGCGGATTGACCAGGTGAATTTCGCCGTCGAAGCCCGCGCCCAGCACCGCGCGCATCGTGGCATGACCGATCGAACCCGCCCGGGGCGAGACGCCGACCACCGCAACCGACTGGGCCTCGAACATCGGTGCCAGGCGATGGGCCCGGCATGCCGCGTCGCCGGTCTCGATCCTGTTTGCCATGACCCCTCCGGCCAACTCCCCTCAGCGCGAGCATCAACAGAAACCGGTGCCCCGATCCAGCGGAAAATGCCGCCCCGTTGACAGGGTCGAAGCCGCAGGCCATTGACGATGCCGGCCTACCCGAGGAGAGCCCTATGGAATACGCGATCAAGCCCCCAACCCGCCCCTGGCTTCCAATCCGCGGATCGGACGCGATCTTTCCGATCCACCGCATCTATTGCGTCGGGCGTAATTATGCGGCGCATACGATCGAGATGGGCGGCGACCCGGATCGCGAGGAGCCGTTCTTCTTCCAGAAAAACCCGGACAACCTGGTGACCAAAGGGGCCGATTTTCCCTACCCGGCGCGCTCGGAGGATGTGCACCACGAGATCGAGATGGCGGTGGCGCTGGGAAGCGGTGGGCGCGACATCCCCGTGGACCAGGCACTTGACTGTGTCTGGGGCTACGGGGTCGCGCTGGACATGACCCGGCGTGACCTGCAGGCCCAGTGCAAAAAGGCGGGCCGGCCGTGGGAGATCGGCAAGGCGTTCGAGCAATCGGCGCCCTGCTCGGATCTGGTGCCCGCCGCCGAGATCGGCCATCCGTCGGACGGCGCGATCTGGCTAAAGGTCAATGGCGAGACCCTTCAGGAAGGCGATCTGAACCATATGATCTGGAAAGTGCCGGAGATGATCACGTATCTCTCCGGCCTATTCGAGCTTGCGCCTGGCGATCTGATCCTGTCGGGCACGCCAGCGGGTGTTGGCCCGGTCAAGCGCGGCGACGAGCTGCATGGGCATGTGGACGGGCTGCACGACCTCCACTGCCGGGTGGCGTGAGCCGCCGAATACGGCCTTTCCGAAAAGTTGCGATTCGCCACCCACCTGACGCCGCGAGATTCGCGAGCCCTGCGGGCCATCTTCTTGTGCGTGAGCGCCGTGTGCGGGTCTTCTAACTTGAGATAAAAACTTAGGAATCTCATATAAATACCTATTTTAAAGACGTTAAAAAAGTTATCCACTTGGCAAATGGCGCGCAGATTGGTAACGTTTTGGTTGTGAAGAGGGCAAAGATACTCGCCTTAAGGTTGTAAAGCCCAAGTCTGGAATGGGGGAAATTTCCATGGTCGATGCGGTGAAAATCGCGAGGGGTCGTCAGGCCGAACTGGCTTCCGAAAATCGCCGGCTGAGCGATTTCATCGGGATGGCGGAAATGCTCGTCAAGGATGGCCGGTTGGTGGCGACCGAGACGAGCGTGTCCGGCGCCGAGGTTGCCGAGGATGCCGACGACGAAACCGACGAACTTGTGCTGCCTCAGACGGCAGCTCCGGCAGCCGCGGCGGCAGAGGGTCCGCTTTTGGCACAGCGTCTAGGCGCAGACGAGAAAGCCGCCTCGCTGCGTGGTAGCACGGCGCGCGAAAGCGCCACGACCCGGGATGCGGCGGCGCGCGATGCAGCCAGGGATGCGGCGGCACGCGAGCCGAAGACCACGACGGCAAGGGGGAAAGCGCTGTTCCTGAGGGCTCATCCTTAGTCACGGCGCGATCGGCTGCCGCCGAGTTGGTTGCCGAGAGGAATGCCGAAGGGGGACACATAAGAGAGAGAACGTTCCAAGGCTCAAAACGTTGGGGTCGCCTGGAACTCTCCGAAACGGACCCTCCGAGACTGGGGCGACGGGATTGCGAGGACCCGCCGCCCCATTTTCATGCCCACGGCGCAATCATCGCCGGCCGGCGCTCTGCTAACCGCTCGCGCGGATCTCGCGCCCTGAACTGCGCTTTGCTGCGATCCAGTCCTCGAGTGCGCTGATCTGGTCCTTGGTCAGCCGAAGCCCGATCTTCGAGCGGCGCCAAACCACGTCCTCGGCGCTGCGCGCCCATTCCTTTTCAATCAGCCAGACCACCTCGCGCTCGGTCAGGTTCCAGCCGAAACAGCGTCCCAAATCGGCCATCGACCGCGCGGTTCCCAGCACGTCAGGCGCCTGGGTTCCATAGGCACGGACCAGGCGCCGCGCGAACGCTTGGTCCAGGAACGGATAATCGCCGACGAGCGCGTCGGCTATTGCTTCGGCGCCATCGACCGGAAAGTCTCCGCCCGGCAGGGGGGCACTCGCCGTCCAATCCGGACCCATACCGGGAAAATACTGATCCAGTTTGGCAAGCACGGCCTTTGCAAGGCGGCGATAGGTCGTGATCTTGCCGCCGAATACGTTCACCAATGGGACGCGCCCATCATGGTCGGACAGTTTCAGCACGTAGTCGCGGGTCGCCTGGGTCGCCGATGACACGCCGTCATCGTAGAGCGGGCGCACGCCCGAATAGGTCCAGACGATCTGGTCCTCGGTGACGGGCGCGCGGAAGTATTCGCTGACCGCGCGGCAGAGATAGGCGCGCTCGTCGGCGGTGCATTCGGCGGCGCCCGGATCGCCCTCGTGATCGGCATCGGTCGTGCCGATCAGCGTGAAATCGGTCTCGTAGGGGATCGCGAAGACGATGCGCCCGTCCGATTGCTGGAAAATGTAGGGCTTGTCGTGATCGAAAATCCGCTTGGTCACGATATGGCTGCCCCGGACAAGCCGGATCCGGTGCGTGCTGTTCTCGCCGATCCGGTTCAGGACCACGTCCTCGACCCACGGGCCAGCGGCATTCACCAGGGCCTTCGAGCGGACCTTGGTTTCCGCGCCGGTCTCGACGTCGCGCAGCGAAAGCGACCAGTGTCCGTCTTCGCGCCGGGCGGCCTCGCAGCGTGTGCGGGTCCGGATATCGGCTCCGCGATCGGCGGCGTCGCGGGCGTTCAGCACGACCAGCCGGGAATCCTCGACCCAGCAATCGGAATACTCGAAGGCATAGCGGAATTCAGGTTTAAGCGGCGCGCCTACCGGGTCGCGGGACAAGTCCAGGCCGCGGGTGGGCGGCAGCACCTTGCGCCCGCCCAGATGATCGTAGATGAACAACCCCAGCCGCAGCAGCCAGCGCGGCCGCATCCCCCGGTGATGCGGCAGGACAAAGCGCAGCGGCCACGAAATATGGGGCATCGCCGAAAGCAGAACCTCGCGCTCGATCAATGCCTTGCGGACCAGCCGGAACTCGTAGAACTCGAGGTACCGAAGGCCGCCGTGGAAAAGCTTGGTCGAGGCGGACGAGGTCGCTTCCGCCAAATCGCCCTGCTCGCAAAGCAGAACGCTCAAACCCCTTCCGGCCGCGTCGCGGGCAACTCCGCAGCCGTTTACCCCGCCGCCGATGATCGCCAGGTCGTAGATTTTTTCAGCCATTGGCCAGGGCCGGCGAATTGGCGGCAAGCGGTTCGGCGACGATCAGCTCGACCCGATGCTCGCGGCAGGAATCGGCAAAGCGCTTCGGCGGCGCGCGGTCGGTCACGAACATGTCGATGCTGGAAAGATCGCAAATTCTGACCGGCGCCGAGCGCTCGAACTTCTGATGATCGGCGACCAGGATCGTGCGCCGCGCGTTCTCGATGATCGCGCGCGCCACCAGCACCTCGCGGTAGTCGTAGTCCAGCACCGAGCCGTCCTCATCCAGCGCCGAGGCGCCGATCACCGCGCTGTCCACCCGGAACTGGCGCATGAAGTCGACCGCCACCTCGCCGATAATGCCGCCATCGCTTTGGCGCACCACGCCGCCAGCGAGGATCAGCTCCTTGGCCGGCGAGCCGTTGAGGATGTTGATGACGTTTAGATTGTTGGTGATCACCACCAGCCCCCGGTGGCTGTAGAGCGCCCGGGCGACTTGTTCCGTCGTGGTGCCGATATTCAGGGTCAGCGACGTGTTCTCCTGGATCTGCGCCGCTGCCGCGGCCCCGATCATCGCCTTTTCCTGCGCGTAAAGAACCCGGCGGTCCTGGTAACCCACATTCGAGATCGAATTCGCCGGCATCGCGCCGCCATGGACTCGGGTAAGCAGGCCCCGCTGGCAAAGATCGTTGATATCGCGGCGGATCGTTTGAGGCGTGACCTGAAACACCTCGGCCAGGCTGTCGACCGAGACCCGGCCTTGGCGGCGCGCGGCGGCCAGGATATCGTTCTGCCGGTCAGTGATGTTCATGATCCGCACTCGACGTCGATGCAGGGCCGCCCCGCGGCCGAGCCCACGCCTTATCTTATGGGGCTTCACTTGACGCGCAAGTGACTTTCATTTGAACATCCACCGGCGCAGAACGATTTCGATTCGAAACTCAGAGGGAGGCACAGAATGCGTAAGCATCTTCTGTCGGCGGTCGCGGCAATAGCCCTGACCGTATCGGCATTCCCGGCATCTGCCGACGAGGCGGCGGCCAGGAAATGGGTGAACGAGGAGTTCCAGCCCTCGGCCATTTCAAAGGCCGAACAAATGGCCGAGATGAAATGGTTCATCAGGGCGGCCGAGCCGTTCGTCGGAATGGAGGTCAACGTCCTCAGCGAGACCATTCCGACTCACACATACGAATCCGAGGTGCTGGCCAAGGCGTTCGAGGAGATCACCGGGATCAAGGTGAACCACCAGCTTCTGGGTGAGGGCGAGGTCGTCCAGGCGGTTCAGACCCAGATGCAGACGAACCAGAATATCTATGACGCCTATATCAACGACTCGGACCTGATCGGCACGCACTCGCGCCTTCAACTCGCGGTCAACCTGACCGATTGGATGGCGGGCGAGGGCGCGGACGTCACCAACCCGAAGCTGGATGTCGACGATTTCATCGGCAAGTCGTTCACGACCGGTCCAGACGGCAAGCTCTACCAGCTTCCAGACCAGCAATTCGCCAACCTCTACTGGTTCCGCAAGGACTGGTTCGACCGCGAGGACCTGCAGGCGAAGTTCAAGGAGATCTACGGCTATGACTTGGGCGTGCCGGTGAACTGGTCGGCCTATGAGGATATTGCTGAGTTCTTCAGCGTCCATGTGAAGGAAATCGACGGCGTGACCGTCTATGGCCACATGGATTACGGCAAGCGCGCGCCCGATCTTGGCTGGCGCATGACCGATGCCTGGCTGGCCATGGCGGGCGCAGGCACCCAGGGCGAGCCGAACGGCGTGCCGATCGACGAATGGGGCATCCGCATGGAAGCGGGCACCTGCAACCCGGTCGGTGCCAGTGTCAGCCGCGGCGGCGAGGCCAATGGCCCGGCATCCGTCTACGCGATCCGCAAGTGGGACGAGTGGCTGCGCCAGTATGCGCCTCCGGGTGCCGCCAGCTACGACTTCTACCAGTCGCTGCCGGCGCTGAGCCAGGGCAACGTGGCCCAGCAGATCTTCTGGTACACGGCCTTCACGGCCTCGATGGTGGCTCCGAAATCCGAGGGCAACAACACGGTCGATGACCAGGGCAACCCGCTCTGGCGGATGGCGCCGAGCCCGCATGGCCCCTATTGGCAGGACGGCCAGAAGGTTGGCTATCAGGATGCCGGGTCCTGGACGATCCTGAAATCGACGCCGACCGACCGTGCCAAGGCGGCCTGGCTCTATGCCCAGTTCGTGGTCTCGAAGACTGTCGACGTGAAGAAGTCCCATGTGGGTCTGACCTTCATCCGCGACTCGAGCGTGAACCACGAGAGCTTCACCGAACGTGCGCCCAAACTGGGCGGTTTGGTCGAGTTCTACCGGAGCCCCGACCGGGTGCGCTGGTCACCCACGGGCATCAACGTACCGGATTATCCGAAACTGGCGCAGATCTGGTGGCAGCAGATCGGTGACGTGAACTCGGGCGCCTTCACGCCTCAGGAAGCGATGGACCGCCTGGCATCCGAGATGGACACCGTCATGGGCCGCATGGAAGCGGCCGACAAGGCGGCGAATGTCTACGGTGGCTGCGGCCCGCGCCTCAATGAGGAGAAGGATCCCTCGGAATGGCTCGGCAAGCCCGATGGGCCGAAGGCCAAGCTCGACAACGAGAAGCCGCAGGGCGAGACGGTCAACTACGACGAGCTGATCAAGCGCTGGGCCTCCAACTAGGGTCGCGCTCTCTCTAATAACGGTGCCGCCGGGAAGCAGACTTGCCTCCCGGCGGTGCCACTGCCAGAACTTAAGCCGACGCCCCCTGAACGCAGGCCGTTCCGGAGCACTGGATGACGCTCGAGCTCAAGAACGTGGTCAAGCGCGTCGGCGCCGAGACCCATATCCACGAGACCAGCTTGCGGCTGGCCGAGACCGGCTTCAACGTGCTGCTTGGCGCCACCGGGGCGGGCAAGACGACGCTCATCAAGCTGATGGCCGGGCTGGAGCAACCGACATCCGGACAAATCCTGTTCAACGGCGAGGACGTGACCGGCATGTCGCCCCAGCGGCGCAACGTCTCGCTGGTGCATCAGTTCTTCATCAACTACCCGAACATGACGGTCTTCGAGAACATCGCCTCGCCCCTGCGGGTTGCGCGGGTTTCAGCGGCCGAGATCAGGCGCAGGGTTGGCGAGACCGCTGACCTTCTGAAGCTGACGCCGATGCTGGGCCGGCGGCCATCCGAGCTCTCGGGCGGGCAACAGCAGCGCACGGCGCTGGCGCGCGCCATCGTCAAGGATTCCGGCCTGGTGCTGTTGGACGAGCCGCTGGCCAATCTGGACTACAAGCTGCGCGAGGAACTGCGCGACCAGCTTCCGCAGCTGTTCGCCGACCGGGGCGCGGTCGTGGTCTATGCAACCTCGGAACCTTCCGAGGCACTGCTCTTGGGCGGGCACACGGCGACAATGAGCAAGGGCCGGATCACCCAGTTCGGCGAGACACCTGTCGCCTATCGCCAGCCGCGCAATCTGGAGACGGCGGAGGTCTTCTCGGACCCGCCGATCAACGCCGCGCCAGTTGCCAAGCGTGACGGCCGCATCCATCTGGACGAAGGCGTCGACTGGTCCGCGACGGGCGCGATCGCGGGGGCGCCGGATGGAGACTACACGGTTGGCGTCCGGCCCCATTTCGTCACGCCCCATGGCGGCGAGGGCGCGGTGCGCCTGAAGGGCAGGGTTTTGGTGACCGAGCTCTCCGGCTCGGAAAGCGTCGCCCATTTTGACATGGGCGGCCGGACCTGGGTCGCGCAGAGCCACGGGGTCCACCCCTATCAGGTCGGCGCGGGCCACGACTTTTTCATCGATACCTCCGGCTGTCTCTATTTCGGCGCCGACGGCGCGCTGGTGGCAGCGTGATCGCGGCGGTGGCAACGCTTTTCAATGCCCCGGGCTTGAACCGGCGCTTCGTGCCGCCGCGCGCACTCCATCGAGGCCCCGGGTCAAGCCCGGGGCGATGGTGAGCGACAATGGCTGAAATCGGGCTCAAGGCGCTGCGCCACTCTTACCTGCCGGACCCATCGGCCGAGGAGGATTGGGCGCTCAGGCGGATCGACCTCGATTGGTCCGATGGGGGCGCCTATGCGCTGCTCGGCCCTTCGGGCTGCGGCAAGACCACGCTTCTGAATATCATCTCGGGGCTGGTGACCCCGACAGAGGGCCAGGTCCTGTTCGATGGGCGCGACGTGACCGCGCTGGCGCCGGACCAGCGCAACATCGCGCAGGTGTTCCAGTTCCCGGTCATCTACGACACGATGACGGTTTACAACAATCTGGCCTTCCCCTTACGCAATCGCGGCGTCGATGAGGGCCGGGTCGATGCGCGGGTTCGCGAAATCGCCGAGATGCTGGAGCTTTCGGACATGCTGGACCAGCGCGCGGCGAACCTGTCGGCGGACGGCAAGCAGAAGATCTCGATGGGCCGCGGTCTGGTGCGCGAGGACGTCAACGTCATCATGTTCGACGAGCCCCTGACCGTGATCGACCCGCATCTGAAATGGAAGCTGCGCTCGAAGCTGAAAGAACTGCACCAGCGGGTGAAGGTGACGATGATCTACGTCACCCATGACCAGACCGAGGCCCTGACCTTCGCCGATCAGGTGGTGGTGATGCAGGAGGGCGACGTGGTGCAGATCGGCACGCCGGTGGACCTGTTCGAGCGCCCGGCCCACACCTTCGTTGGTCACTTCATCGGCTCGCCCGGAATGAACGTGCTGCCCTGCGAGGTGCGCGATGGAGGCGCCTTCGTCAACGGCATCCACGTGCCGGTGGCCGAGGGGATTGGCCAGACCGCTGATGCCAAGACCCTGGAAGTTGGCGTCCGGCCGGAATTTGTGCGTTTCGCCGAAAGCGGCATCCCGGCCCGTGTGGTCAAGGTCGCCGATACCGGGCGGCACCGGATCGTCGAGGCCGAAGCGGGCGGTGCCCGCGTGCACCTGTTGGCCCCGGTCGATGCGGCGATTCCGGAGGGTGAGGCGCACTTGGCGTTCGACCCCGAGCGTACCCGCGTCTACGCCGATGGCTGGCTGGCGGAGGCGAGCGGGCGATGAAGACCGAAAACCAAAAGGCCTGGTTCCTGGTTCTGCCGGTTATCGCGCTGGTCGCCTTCAACGCGCTGGTGCCGCTGATGACGGTCGTCAACTACTCGGTGCAGGAGACGTTCGGGAACAACATCTTCCTCTGGTCCGGCGTGCGCTGGTTCGAGGAGATCCTGGCCTCGGAGCGGTTCCACGCGGCGCTAACCCGGCAGCTGATCTTCACCGCTACCATCCTGGCGATCGAAATCCCGCTCGGTGTCGCCATCGCGCTGGCCATGCCCCGGAAGGGGCCCTGGGTGCCGGTTTGCCTGGTGCTGATGGCCCTGCCGCTGCTGATCCCGTGGAACGTGGTGGGCTCGATGTGGAATATCTTCGCGCTCCCCGATATCGGCCTCTTGGGCAAGGGGATCAACGCGCTGGGGATCGACTACAACTACACCCAACAACCGGTCGCTGCCTGGTTCACGGTGATCCTGATGGATGTCTGGCACTGGACCTCGTTGGTGGTGCTGCTGGCCTATGCCGGGCTGATCTCGATCCCCGACGCCTATTACCAGGCGGCTCGGATCGACGGGGCGCGGCCCTGGGCGGTGTTCCGCCACATCCAGCTGCCGAAGATGAAGAAGGTGCTGACCATCGCAGTGCTGCTGCGCTTCATGGACAGCTTCATGATCTATACCGAGCCCTCGGTGCTGACCGGGGGCGGGCCCGGCAATTCGACCACGTTCCTCTCAATCGATCTGGTGAAGATCGCGCTGGGGCAGTTCGACCTTGGCCCCGCGGCGGCGATGTCGCTGATCTACTTCCTGATCACGCTGCTGGTCAGTTGGGTTTTTTACACCCTGATGACCAAGGACGAGGCCGAGTGATGCGACGGATCATCCCCTTCGCCCCCGCGCTTTATATCCTGTTCCTGATGCTGCCGATCTATTGGCTGCTGAATATGTCGTTCAAGACCACGAACGAGATTCTGGGCGGATTCAGCCTTTGGCCGAACGAGTTCACGCTGGACAATTACCGGACCATCTTCACCGACCCGACTTGGTATATGGGTTATGTGAACTCGCTGATCTATGTCTCTATCAACACAACGATTTCCGTCGCCGCGGCGTTGCCCGCGGCCTATGCGTTCTCGCGCTACCGGTTCCTGGGCGACAAGCATCTGTTCTTCTGGCTGCTGACCAACCGCATGGCGCCGCCGGCGGTCTTCGCGCTGCCGTTCTTCCAGCTCTATTCGGCGGTCGAGCTGTTCGATACCCATATCGCGGTCGCCCTGGCCCATGCGCTGTTCAATATTCCGCTGGCGGTCTGGATCCTGGAGGGCTTCATGTCCGGCGTGCCGAAGGAGCTGGACGAGACGGCCTATGTGGACGGCTACTCGTTTCCGCGCTTCTTCTTCCGCATCTTCATGCCGACGATCAAGGCCGGGATCGGCGTCGCGGCGTTCTTCTGCTTCATGTTCTCCTGGGTCGAGCTGCTGCTGGCCAAGACCCTGACGGCGGTCGAGGCCAAGCCGATCGCGGCGACCATGACCAAGACGGCGTCGAGCGCGGGATACGAACTAGGGCTGCTGGCGGCCGCCGGCTGCCTGACCATCATCCCGGGCGCGTTTGTGATCTACTTCGTGCGAAACTACATCGCCAAGGGCTTCGCCCTGGGCCGGGTATGAGGGGGAGGGTCTGATGATCCGTGCCGCATTTGCCACCGCGTTGACCGTCGCCCCGTCCTGGGCCTTGGCTCAAACCTCGGGCTGGGGCAGCGTGGGTCAGCCGAAGGAGGAGAGTTTCTCCTGGACCCAGCCGCTGTTCGGCGGGTTCTGGATGGCCTGGACCCCGGCGACGCTGGCCTTCTTCGCCTTCATCTTCGCCGCCATCGCCACGATGGGTCTGCTGGAATGGCGCGCGCCCGGCGCCGCGCCGCGGCACGGCGTCTTGGGGCTCGACACGACCCGGGGCGACCGGCTGTTCATCACGCTTCTGGGCTCGGCCTTTATCTTCCTTGGCTGGCTTGCGCTGATCGGCACGCCGCTTTGGGGACCTTTGGCGCTCGCGGTCGTCTGGGGTGCCTTCGTGTTCTGGAAGGTCTGACGCGACATGGCTGCCGACTTCCCGCACCTTCTGTCGCCGGTCAACATCGGACCAAGGCTGATCCGCAACCGGGTGCTCAGCACGGCCCATGTGCCGGGGATCGAGGAAGGCGGTCTGCCGGGCCCGGATTACATTGCCTATCAGCAGGCCCGGGCGAAGGGCGGTGCTGGACTCCAGATTAGTGGCAGTGCGGCCATCCACCGGACCGGCAGCGTTGGGCAGGGGCGCAGCTTGGACAACACCGCGCCCGGCATCGTCGAGGGCTACGCGCGGCTCGCGGACGTAATTCACGACGAAGGCGGCACATTTCTGATCCAGCTCGGCCATGCGGCAGGCACGGTCAACGACACGGATGTGGGCCGGCCCCTGCTCGCCCCCTCGGGAGTGCAATCCAGTCTGATCCGCGAGACTCCACGGGCGATGACACTTTCCGACATCGACGAAATGGTCGAGGCCTACGCGGCGGCGGCCGGAAAGGTGCGCCAGGGCGGGCTCGATGGGGTTGAGATCCTGGGCGCTTTCGGGTTCCTGCCTGCGGCCTTTCTGTCGCCACTCTCGAACCAGCGCGAGGACGAGTACGGTGGCTGTCTGGAGAACCGGCTGCGTTTCTCCCGGCGCGTCATCGAGGCGGTGCGCGACGCGGCGGGGCCGGACCTCATCGTCGGGTTCCGGATGCCCGGCGATGAGCGCGTGCCCGGCGGGCTGGGCGTGGCGGAGTTGCAGGAGATCGCGGAGCATCTCGCGGGAACGGGAAAGCTCGATTATCTCAATGTCATCGCCGGAACCAATTACGACCGCATCCAGCGCATGGAGCATTGGCCGCCGACGCCCGCGCCGCACGGCCTCTATGTCCCGCTTGCGGCGGGTATCAAGGCACGGGTCGCGATCCCAGTCTTCACCACAGGCCGGATCACCGATCCGGCGATGGCCGAGGATATCGTCGCGCGCGGCGACGCGGATATGGTCGGCATGACGCGAGCCCAGATCGCGGACCCAAACCTGGTGGCGAAACTCCGGTCAAACCGGGCCGACCAGATCCGGCCGTGCATCGGCGCCAATCTCTGCATTTCGACCGCGACCGAGGGAAAGCCGCTGCGGTGCTTCGTCAATCCGATGGCGGCACGCGAGCATGCCTGGGGCGCCGCTGAACCTGCCGTGCAACCGGGCCGCATTGTGGTGATCGGAGGCGGTCCGGCTGGCCTCGAAGCCGCCCGGGTCGCGGCACTGCGCGGGCACCAGGTGACGCTCTACGAGGCGGCACCCGCGCTGGGCGGGCAGCTCGCGCGGTGGGCGAAGGCGCCGATGAGCGCCGAGTTCGCCAAGACCCTTTCCTGGTATGAAGATCAACTGACGCGCCTTCAGGCCCGCGTCGAGCTCGGCCGTCCGGTAACGGAGGCGGATATCGAGGGGTTGGATGCCAGCGCGGTGATCCTGGCAACCGGCGCCCGGCCGGCGCCATCTCACCCAATCGACGGTGCGGCCGGCTCGCCTGTCAGGTTTCTCACCCCTTGGGAAATGCTCGAGGCCCCGCCCTCCGACAGCCATGTGGTCTTGATCGATGAGGGCGGAGGCAGGGCCGGCCTGGCCGCCATCGACGCGGCGCTGGATGCGAACCGGGTCACGGTGATCACCCAGGACATGGCCATCGGCGAGCTGATCAATCTCAACATCCGCACGCCGCTCTACAAACGTTTCCTGAGCGCGGGCGCGGTCTTCCGCCCGGGCGAACAGGTTGTCCGGATCGAGGATCGGAACCTAGTGACCCGGAATCTCTATTCCGGTGCGCAAGGCCGGATCGAGGACGTCGACTGCGTGATCGACTGGCGCGGCAATCAGGCGGTCGATGACATGGTCGGAGCGATCGCCGCCCGCGGCCTGGACCATCAGGTCATCGGCGATTGCCTGGCGCCGCGCCAGGTCCATATAGCAATCGCCGAAGGCGCGCTGGCGGCCCGCCAGCTCTGACCCGCAAGCTCCTGTTAATCCTGCGCGTTTAATGTCGACCTTCTGGATTCTTGGGAGAGGCGCGCTGGGGGCTGTGCGTGGCCCGGGTTCGCAAAAGACCGATGAAGGAACTGTTGATCTGGCTGGGTTTGATTTCGGGTCCTGCCGTCATCTTCGCTGTATTTGGAACCTCGGGGATGGACGCCTTCGACGATCAGGCGGCGGCCCGCACTTCCTCGGCGATGATGGGGCAGGGCCGGACCGCCTTTGCCCGCCATTGTGCTTCGTGCCACGGCAGAATGGCCAGGGGCACATCCCATGGTCCGGGATTGCTCGGAACTGCATTCGGCGTGTCAGCCATGCCGGACGGGGACATTCGGTCCGCCGTGCTCGAAGGCGTGCCCACCGAGAATTACGCCTATCGCCCTCTCGG
>JAOTXT010000157.1 GCA_029862205.1 Paracoccaceae bacterium | reverse complement strand
CGTCCACCACACATCCTCATGCGCCTGGATATGGCTGAACAGGCGGCGCAACATTTCCACCCGGCCAGCCCGTCCCGACATCCACGGATGGACCGTGATCATGAAAAGCCCGCCCACCGCCGCAACCGCGTCGAACTCGTGGCGCCAGGCATCCAGGAGCTGCACCGGATTCGTCGGCGGCGCGGTATCACGGCCACCACCGAAATAGCGGAAGAAAATCGCGTCGTCGATCGACCAGTGCACCGGAACCTCGGTGACGCCGCCGATCTGGTAGGGGTGATCGAACCCCATCAGCGAACTGTCGTAGGCAATGGCGGGGTCGCGCAGGAATGCCACCTGCTCAGGCCCAAGCTCCCATGCAGGAGAACGGAATCCGACGGGAACTTGTCCGCCCTGGGCCCGGAAGAGCTCCAGGCTGCGGGCCATCACATGCCGGAAGGTCGGTTCGTCCAGTGTCTCCATACGTTCATGGTGATAACCGTGCAGGCCCACTTCATGGCCCGCGGCGAGGAGGCCCGGCACAATCCAGGGATAGGCTTCCATGACACCGCCGGGCACGTAGAAACTGCCCCTGGCCCCGAACTCCGCCAGCAGATCGACCAGCCGCACCAGACCCCGGCGCGGCCCGAAACGGCGTTGCTCGATCTCGCCCAGTGTCGTGACCGGCTTGCCGCGGTTGGCCCAGACGAAAGGCGTCTCGACATCCACATCGGCCGAGAAGACGACCGCAGCGCGCCGCCCCTCGGGCCATTCATAATCGGGAAGCCGGATCAGTCTTTCTGCCATCTGTCGAGCCTTTCGCGTATGTCGGCGGGGTAGGTCGCCGCCGCGCCTATGGAATTGCCGCCGTCGACACTGAGTGTCGCACCGGTGATGAAGCCGGCGGCTTCGGACGAGAGATACATGATCGCCGACGGCGCGTCGCGTGGGCCGGAGGCGCGGCCGAGCGGAATATTGCCCAGGACGCGGGCCACATGTTCATCGCTCAGGGGACTGACCTCTGAGCCGGGGGCGAAGCCGGGCTCGACCACGTTCACGCGTATGCCGAAGGGCGCGAATTCCAGCGCCATGCCCTTGGTCACCCGCTCCAGCGCGGTCTTGGAAGCACAATAATGCACCGTTGTCGCCCGCATGTTGCGCGCCGCGCCGGAGCCGATATTGACAATCGACCCGGCGATCCCGCGGGCCGCCATCAGCCGCGCGAAACCGCGAGCGACAAGGAACGGCGCACGCAGGTTGACGGCCCAGATCCGGTCCCATTCCTCAACAGGCAGGTCGATCAGCAGCCCGGAGGGATAAACGCCGGCATTGTTGACCACGATGTCGGCACCGTCCCATTCGGCGGCCACATGGTCGACCAACGCGTCGATGGAGGCCGTGTCGGTCAGTTCGGTGGCATGGATCAGATGCCCGGGGCCGGGCAGCGCGGCTCGCGTGTCCTCCAGCCGGTCGGCGCGGTTGTCGGAAAGGCAAATCCGCGCGCCGGCGGCAGCAAAGGCCGCGCTGATCCATTGCCCGAAGACGCCGCACGCGCCGGTGATCACTATCCTCTTGCCACTGAATTCACTCATTTGCGTTCGCTCCTCGGATCAAGCCGGTCGCGCAGATTGTCGCCAAGCAGGTTGACGCACAGGACCAGCACAAACAGGCAAAGGCCCGGGTAGGTCGCGATCCACCAGGCCGTGTTGAGATAATTGCGCCCGACGCTCATCATCGCGCCCCAGCTCGCGGTCGGCGGCTGGATACCGAGGCCGAGGAACGACAGCCCCGCCTCAAACAGGATCATCAGCCCGAATTCCAGTGTCGCCACGACAATCAGCGGATTGAGAATGTTGGGCAGGATATGACGCGGCATCAGCCAGAAAGCCCCGGCGCCATGAAATCGGGCCGCGACGACGTAGGGCCGCGTCGCGATGCTGAGCGTCTGGCCGTAGGCGACGCGGGTGTAGCGCGGCCAACGTGTAAAGCCGAGGACAGCGACGAGGCTGAGAAGCCCCGGCTCCAGCACGATAACGGTAATGATGGCCAGCAGCAGCGCCGGGATCGACAGTACGACGTCCACGACACGCATGATGACGGCCTCGACCCAGCCGCGGAAATAGCCGGCCATGACGCCAAGCGTCGTGCCGAGCACCAGCGACACGCAGACCGATACAAAGGCGACAATGAGTGAAATGCGCGAACCATGAATGATGCGGCTCAGGATGTCGCGCCCAAGCTCGTCGGAACCGAGCAGGTAGAATGCGCCGCGAATTTCGGTTCCCGGCGGTTTCAGGCGGGCGAACAGGTCCTGTTTGTTCGGGTCGAGCGGCGCGACCAGAGGGGCCGCTGCGGCTATCAGCACGAACACGGCC
>JAOTXT010000101.1 GCA_029862205.1 Paracoccaceae bacterium | reverse complement strand
ATCAGAAATACACCGATACGCCGACGGCGGTTTTCCTTCTGGTGGTGACGGTGACCGGTTTCATGGCCGAGGGGGCTCGGCTGGCGGCAGCAGGCGACGCGCCAGGCGCTTGGGCCTCGTTCGTCGGTCAGGCCTTCGCCCCCATCTCGCCCAGTGGCGCGGCGGGGCACGAGGCGCTGTGGATCATCCACGCGCTGGCAGCGTGCGCGTTCATCGCCTACGTGCCTTTGAAGCGGATGATCCATTCCTGCGCCACCCCGATCGGGCGCTTGGTCAATTCGCAAAAGGGGTTGCTCGCGGCAAAGAAACAACGGGTGATCCAGGGGCTGGCGCGGGGATTCTGGCCGTAGCCCGTACTGGACACATCCTGCCGTTCCCCATTTAATGGCGAAACGCCTCCCTAACGTGAGAGAACGGTGCCGACCCTGCGCGACATCTTACTGAAGGAATGCCCGGATCTTGTGCCCGGGGCGTTGCGCGCGCGCGAATTGCAGGCGCATGTCAGCGAAATGTTCCTGGCGACCGGCGCCCCCTGCACGTCCCATTCCGTTCTCTACCGTGACTGGCCTGGCCGAGCGCAGAACGTCTTTCGCTGGTTCGTCCTGGATGACGGCATGGCTGTTGGCCTGACCGGCACGCCGGAGGCGCCCGAGGGGATCGCGCGCCATCCCTACCAGAAGATTCACCACATGGATTGGAACCGGCTCCGCACTTGCCGGGTCGTCAATCAGGCGGGCAGCTTCACAAGGGCGGGCCAGATCCTGGAAATCACCCAATCCGCGGTCAGCCGGCAGATCGCCGCGGTCGAGGTGGATCTGGGCAGTGACATCTTCCTGCGCAACAATGACGGCCTGGTGCCGACCGAGATGGGGGCCTACTTCCTCGAGACCATCGAACGGATGTGGGAGTCCCTGGAACTGGGTCTCGCGCGCCTCAACGAGATGAAGGACGACCCCGCGGGGCCGCTGACGCTCACCACCACTGCCGGGTTCGGTTCGGCCTGGCTCTCGTCCAGGCTCCACAAGTTTCACAGCCTCTATCCGGAGATCGCGGTCACACTGCTCTTGATCGACAACGAAGAATTGGACCTGCGCCAACGACACGCGGATTGCGCGATCCGGTTCCAGCACCCAACGGAGCCCCGCCTGGTGCGCCGGTTCATCGACGACTACTCGTACCACATCTACGGCTCACAGGAGTATCTCGATCGGCGCGGCATTCCGCACGCCCTCGCGGACCTCGATGAACACAGCCTGATCGTCTATGGCGACGGCGTCGGCCAACCGCCGATCGAGAAGATAGACTGGCTGTTGACCGAGGGTGTGCCCGAGGGCCAATCGCGCCGGGCGGACCTTCGGATCAACAATGTCTATGGCATTTACCGTGCGGTCGAGAGCGGGTTGGGCCTTGCTGCACTGCCCTTCTATATGAGCGAGCGCTCGGACAAACTGGTTGAGGTTCTGCCCGACGTCGCCGGCCCGCCGATTCCGGTCTATTTCGTCTACCCGGAGGAGTTGGGGCCCTCACGGCGTATCGCCGCTCTGCGCGATTTCATCGTCGATGAGATCAATGCGACCTGGGGCGATCTGAAACGCCGGAAATTGGCCTGAGTACGATCTGGCCTGACAGGGCCGCGCGAGGGGCATGTGATTTGGGCATGACGGGGGCGTTCCGGAAATTGGTAGACTTATCCGCATGTCCAACACCGACATAACCGGGACGGCGAAGGTCGTCTTCATGCCCTCGGGCAGGCGGGGCGACTTCCCGCTGGGCACCACGGTTCTGGAAGCGAGCCGTGCGCTGGGGGTTGACCTGGACACGGTCTGCGGCGGGCGCGCCGTCTGCGGGCGCTGCCAGATCGTGCCGTCGCACGGGGAATTCGCCAAGCTGCAGATTGTCTCGGAACACAATCACCTGTCCGAGTCCGGGCCAACGGAAGAGAAATACAAACGCATCAAGGGGTTGAAGGATGGTCGCCGCCTGGGCTGCCAGTCGCAGATCCTGGGCGACATGGTAATCGATGTCCCGGAGGAGAGCCAAATCCACCGCCAGGTCGTGCGCAAGAGTGCGGACGAGATCCGGGATCTGGAGATCGACCCGGTCGTGACGCTGCACTACGTCGAATTGCCCAAGCCCAGCATGGAGGACCAGCGCGCCGATCTGGAGCGGATCGTCGCGCAACTGGCCCAGGATTGGGGGCTGGACGGGCTTGCCTGGGACATCCAGTGCCTGGCGCGCCTATCGCCCGCGCTGAGGGCCGGCGAAGCCTACGGGGGCGAGTTTAAGGCGACGGTTGCGGTGCGTGGAGGCCGCGAGGCGATTGCCGTCTGGCCCGGATTCAAGGACCGGGTCTACGGGATCGCGGTCGATGTGGGCACCACCACCGTCGCCGGACATCTCTGTGCGCTCGATACCGGCGAAGTGCTGGCCTCGTCGGGCATGATGAACCCGCAAATCCGGTTCGGCGAAGACCTGATGAGCCGGATCTCGTATCTTCAGCAAAACGAGGGCTCGGCACCGGAGCTGACTTCGGCCGTGCAGGCGGCGCTCGCTGATCTGGTGACCGTGCTCGCGGGCGAAGCGGGCATCGATCCGCAAGAGGTGGTCGAACTCACCATCGTCGGCAACCCGACCATGCATCATCTGGTGCTGGGCATCGATCCGACGCAATTGGGGATGGAGCCCTTCCCTCTGGTCCTCGATCAGGGATCCAGTATCCGGGTGCGTGACTTGGGGCTGCCAGTGAATCCCGGCGGCTATGCGTGGTTCCTGCCCTGCATCGCCGGCCATGTGGGTGCTGATACGGCCGGCGTGATCCTCAGCCAGGCGCCGCACTTGACGGGCGAGATGACGCTTGTGATCGACGTGGGCACAAACGCAGAGATCGTGCTCGGCCACAAAGACCGGCTGATTGCTTGCTCCTCGCCCACGGGCCCCGCCTTCGAGGGCGCTCAGATCACTTGCGGCCAGCGCGCAGCCCCTGGCGCCATCGAGCGCGTCCGGATCGACCGCGAAACCCTGAAGCCCCGCTTCAAGGTGATCGGCTCCGATCTGTGGTCCGACGAGCCGGGCTTCGCCGAGGCGATCGAGGGCGCCGGGGTGACCGGCATCTGCGGCTCAGGCATCATCGAGGCGGTGGCGGAGCTGCACCTTGCGGGCATTGTCGATGCCTCGGGCAGGATGCAGGCAAAGGGATTGGAAATCGCCGATCACCCGAACTTCCGCGCCAAGGGGCGCAATTTCGAATACGTGCTACACACGGACGACGAGCGGGCGATCTATGTCGCGCCCGGGGACGTTCGGGCGATTCAGCTCGCCAAGTCCGCCTGTTACTCCGGGACCAGACTGCTGATGGACCGGATGGGCACGGCGCAGGTCGACCGCATCTACCTCGCGGGCGCCTTCGGCAGCTATATCGATGTGGCCTACGCGATGGCGATCGGGCTGATCCCGGATTGTGATCTGGCGCAGGTTGCCTCGGCCGGAAACGCGGCAGGGACCGGTGCGCGGATCGCGCTCCTCTCGGCCAAGGCCCGTGCCGAGATCGACCGGGTCTGCCGCCAAGTCGAGAAGGTCGAGACCGCGATCGCCGAGGATTTCCAGGAATATTTCGTCGCCGCCATGAGCCTGCCGCACGCCTCGGACCCATTCCCTCAATTGGAAGCGTGGCTCGAAGCGGAAGGATTGGCGCGCCGATGAGCCGGAAGCTGCCGACCGTCGACGATGGCGCACCCGCCATGCCCCAACGCGGGCCCTATATCGTCCAAGTCGAGGCGGGCAAGACCTATCGCTGGTGCTCGTGCGGGCTCTCGCTGAACCAACCCTGGTGCGACGACAGCCATGCGGGTACCGGCTTCGAGCCGATCGAGTTCGAGGCCCCGATCTCGGGCGAGTTCCACATGTGCGGGTGCAAGCAGTCCGACAACAAACCCTACTGCTTCGGCACCTGCCGCGGCCATGTGCCGGGCGATCCGAAATGGGATCTGTTCTGATGGCCGGATCGGCCTGGCGCGTGACCGTTCGCCGGAACCTGGTCGTGGCTGTGGCGAAGGTGGCGGCCGACGGCCCGGTGCCCGAGGACGACCCGCTGGAGGTCTCGACCCTGCTCGCGCGGAACAACCATGAGAACGGGTGCCTGGACGGCGACTATGATTTCGCGAGCCCAGAGACCGCGCGCCACTTCGCGGCGCTTTGCGCTGGGTACATGAAGAATCTCTCCGAGAAGACCATCGAGAGCCTGAACGAGGCCGGCAGCCTGGATGGGCCGGGGTGGCGAAATCCGCTGGTGCCGGGCACGGAGTGAGGACTCGCTTTGTCTCGGGCTTGATCCGGGACCGCGATGTCACCTCGGGAGCGCCGCATCGTGAGGCGCCGGATCAAGTCCGGGGCACGGATCAAGTCAGACCGGATCCCAGTCCGGCGAGAACTCGAAATTGCAGATCCGGTGACGCCGCGAACCTAGCGCGCTGATCGCGGCCATTTCGCCGTCATCGAGCGTGAAATCGAAGACGTCGAGATTCTGGGCGATCCGGCCCGGATTGCTCGAGCGTGGGATCGCCACCACTCCCTCTTGCTGCACATGCCAGCGCAGCACGATTTGTGCGCCGGTGCGTCCGTGGCGCTCCGCCGGTCCAGCGACCGCCGGTTCGTTGAATAGTTCCGATCCGCGCGCCAACGGACAGTAGGAGACCATCGCCATCCCATGACGGCGGCAGGCCTCTAGCACGCGGTCCTGGCTCAAATAGGGATGATATTCGACCTGGTTGCATGCCAGCGGGCGGCCCGACAGGGCCACCGCCTCGTCGATCAGCGCAACGGGAAAATTCGAGATGCCGATATGGCGCGCGAGCCCGCGCTCGGCGACATCGTTTAAGGCGCCGATTGATTCCGCCATGGGCACTGATTTGGAGGGCCAGTGAATTAGCGTCAGATCGACCTGGTCGAGCCCCAGCCGCCCAAGGCTCGCCTCGACCGAGCGTTGCAGGTCACCGTCGGCTAGGTCGGTCAGCCAGATCTTTGTGGTGACGAAAACCTCGTCGCGGTCAATTCCGCTGGCCCGCAGCCCCTCGCCGACCGCCGCCTCGTTCTCATACATCGCCGCCGTGTCCAGATGGCGGTAGCCGGCGCGCAACGCACCCGCGACGAGCTCGGCGCAGGTCTCACCCTTCAGCGTCCATGTGCCAAGCCCGATCGCCGGCATCCGAGCACCATTGGCGGCGATATCGTGCATGAATCCGTTCCTCCCTGCGGCAGCCGCTTTCACGGATGCCTGGTGCCGGTGATATGCATCCACAATCAATATCTTGGTGCACCACGAAACAGTCAATGGACTAAGAAACACGCGGTCTGCGAGGATTTTCCTGTCTCGCGGCGTTCCATTCTAACCCAAGGCACCTCATACCTTGTAAGGGGATCGAAACGGGGATTGAATTGAAACACGTCCTTCACAAACTCTCGGCTTCGAAGGCCAAGGCAGCACCTCCTGGGAAGTATTCAGATGGTGGTGGCCTTTGGCTCTACAAGCGCAGGGACGGAGGGGCGCAGTGGGTGCTTCGCTACACCCTACATGGGCGGCGCCATGAGATGGGCCTGGGCCGGTTCCCCGACGTATCGGTTAAGGAGGCACGTTTGGCCGCCGACAGCTGGCGGGCAAAGGTTCGGGAATGCATCGACCCGATCAAGCTCAGAGAGAGAGCGCGCCGTGATGCGGCCCGAAATTCGAGCCAGTTGCGGAGTATTGCAGTCGACGCGTTCGAGAGCCGCAAGGCGGAGTTAAAGGGCGATGGTAAAGCCGGGCGCTGGTTTTCTCCCTTGGAGCTGCACATCCTGCCGAAGCTCGGACGAATGCCGGTATCGGAGATCGATCAACGGGACATCCGCGATACATTAGCGCCAATTTGGCATGAAAAAGCCGATACCGCGCGAAAGGCAATGAACCGGCTTTCGATCTGTTTGCGCCATGCCGCGGCGCTAGGCTTAGACGTCGATAGCCGACCATCGGGTTCGAGGGGATAAGCGCCTTTCCGCCGCCAACAGCCGCGCGCATCGACTTGCCCAGCTTGGGAAGGATCGGAGCTTCGCCATGCTCTCGATCTCCTGCGACGCCGCGCTCATCTTGATCATTTCCGTCCACACGGCCTAGGAGTACGGTATGCAAGCGATTATCAGGCCAACCGTCATGGCCGTCATAGCCGTCTTAGTGTTCTGCATCCCTCCGGCCGCGACCGCCGAGGATATCTTGATCGACGATTTTGAGATCCAACCGGAGGCACGGTGGCGGTTCATCGCTGATACGGTGATGGGCGGGGTTTCCACTGGGCAGGTCGAGTTCGTCCGGGAAGACGGAGACACCTACGCGCACATGACAGGGAGTGTGAGCACGGAAAACAACGGCGGCTTCATCCAATTCCGAATGGAGCTCTCAACGCCGCCACCCAAAGGAACGGTCGGTTTGCGTCTGGTCGCTCGGGGAAATGATCAGCGTTACTTCCTGCACCTGCGCACCAGCGGGACTCTATTGCCATGGCAATATTACCAAGCGGGCTTTGAAGTGACTCAAGATTGGGCCGAAGTGCGTTTGCCATTGAAGGACTTCAAGGCTTCTGGGTGGCTCCTCCGGGCTGTGCCAAGGCCTGAAAGTTTGAAATCAGTTGGGGTCGTTGCGTTTGGCCGAGACCATGAAGCCGAGATCGACGTGCGTGAAGTCAGCTTCTACTAAGGACTAGACGAAGCGTAGGTCCTCAACGAGCTGGAGATGACAGGATAGTGCCGACATGACACCACGGTCGCGCGCTATCCTTCGTTGGGAAATCACCGGGGCAATCTTCACAATCCTTGTCGGCTCAGCACTTCATTTCGTATTCGGCTGGACCGGCGGTTGGCGTCCCGTCGCGCTGATTGCTGCTGTCAACGAATCCATCTGGGAGCACCTGAAGCTTGCATTCTGGCCCGGTCTCTTTTGGGCACTTCTTCCTCGAAGGGGTCTTGAGCTGCCCTTGCAAGGACGGCTTGCCGGAAAAGGAATTGCGCTTACTCTGACGGCCGTTCTGATTGTCATGATCTTCAAGAGCTACACTGCCATCCTTGGGCACAACCTATTGCCGCTAGACATTGGGACATTCGTTCTGGCTGTCATGATCGGGCAGATTGTTTCGGCGGCATTAAGTATATATGGAATGCCCTCTCCTGCACCGCTCGCGGTCGGGCTGAGCCTCTTGGTTATTCAGCTTGCCGCTTACGCATTCTTCACTTTCTATCCACCGGACTTTTGGCTTTTTATCGATAGCCGCAATGGGCTTAGAGGCATTCCGCCAACTTAAAAGAGCTGACGGAGGGCTATGTCGCCATTTGGCACATTCGAGAAATTGCCCCTACGGCAGCAATCGGGATCGAACCGGACATTTGAGACTTCGCTCGAACGGCAGCTTTGTCTCGCTAAGCCGACGTTTAACCGTGGACAAGATTTCGCTCTCGCAGCGAAGGGCTGCTTTGAGCCCTTTCTTCCAAATGCTGCGCTCCGTTCGAACGGCGGCAATCAGGCGAAACCGGACCCTCTATCAGCGTGAGCTATGCGTATTCCTGACCCTATGCCGACCTAGCCCGTACGATGGGAGCAGCATCGAAATTGATATCCGCGAGGGAGAACAGACCGCTCTTGCGTTCAGCAAATGAGACTGCGCTTGAGCATCACCTTGCGTGTTCGGTCCCCCACTTGCCGAGCGCTTCGATGACTGGCCGGAGCAACACCCCTTTTTCGGTCAAGCTGTATTCGACTCTGGGCGGCACGATCGCGAATACCTCGCGGTGGACGATCCCGTCCATCTCAAGCTCGCGAAGTTGCTTCGTGAGGCTTCGCTGCGTCACCGTCCCGACGCGCCGTGACAGCTCGTTGAAGCGCAGCGTCCCCTCCATCAGGTGATAGATGATCAGGCCCTTCCACTTTCCCGCAATCTGTTCCAACGCCGCCTCGACCGGACAGCCGTCGCTGCAATCATATCGTTGGAACCGTTTGACCGGCGGTTGGTCTCGTCGACTTACAGTATCCATCTTGTGCCTATATGCCAATTTTGTGCGTACTTGATGGCTCATATGCCGCCAAGCTGATCCGATGTCAAAGGAGATTGCCAATGTCTCTAACCATCCTCGCGCAGATCACCGCAATGCCCGGCAAGGAAGACCTCGTCCGGCGTGAACTGGAGAAGCTCGTCCCGGTCACCCGTGCGGAAGCCGGGTGTCTCAACTACGATCTGCATGTCGACAACGAAAATCCAGGGTTCTTTGCCTTCTATGAGAATTGGGAGAGCCGTGAGCTCTGGCAACAGCATAGGAACGCCCCACATCTGGCTGCCTACATGGCGGCGACTGATGGTGCCGCGGCGAACTTCGTCTTGAACGAAATGTGCGTCATCGCGTAACCGCTTGCCCGGAAGGAGCCCGACTATGAAAGCCATTGGATATAGAGCTACCGGCCCCATTGACGGTGCGGGAGCATTGATCGAATTCGAGACCGAAACGCCCTCGCCCTCGGGCCACGACCTGCTGGTGCGCATCGAGGCCGTTTCGGTCAACCCGGTCGATACAAAGGTCCGCGTGCGCCGCCAGCCCGCAGAGGGCGCCATCGACATTCTCGGATGGGACGCGGTTGGCGAAGTCGTGGCTGTCGGAAACAGCGCGAGTGCCTTCAAGCCTGGTGACTACGTTTGGTATGCGGGCGACATCACGCGTCCGGGGACGAACGCAGAATACCACTTGGTTGACGAGCGGATTGTGGGTCGTAAGCCGAAATCGGCGACGGCTGCCGAAG
>JAOTXT010000052.1 GCA_029862205.1 Paracoccaceae bacterium | reverse complement strand
CCGCCTGGCCCCAGCTAGTGCCCCATCGTGGGATCGTGCGGCGTTGTCGGTGTCTTCGCGGTCGCTAGAACCGCGCCGCCAGGCCCGGCGACCGCGACATCGGTGAAGGTGCCACCGATATCGATGGCGAGTCGCAAATTCTCAAATGTCGGCATGGTCTTGGGTCCGGAACGCGATGGATACGTCGAGTCGGGGCCCCTGCCCCGCGATCGCGCATCCGTCAGGTGACGAGGTCTGTCCCCGTCGCCCGGCGTCCGTTCCGGCGGTCATCGACCAAATGGGTCATCCGCATCTCCCAAAGACCGGGAGAGGATTGTCCCACCGAAAGCGCGAGTCAATCACATAAGAACTGCTGGAAAACGAAACCGGGACCCCGCAGGGTCCCAGTTGGTTTGCATCTCTGTTGTTCAGAATGCCGGTTGGGTCGCACGCCGGCGCTGGACCAGGATCAACAGACCCAGGAGCAGAAGGGCCGGGATAAAGAACACCTCTTTTCGCATCCGGTCAGCCGCGACCTCGGCCTTGATGATTTGCACCGGCTCATCCGCATAGAAGTCGTATTGCCGGCTGAGCTTCTCGAAATAGGGCGAACCGAAGGGCGGCTCCTCGAGCTTGATCACGCCTTCCTCGATCAGGGTCGTCAGGCCGACGCCGTTCAAACGTTCGGCCCCATCGCCTGGCGCCGGCATCTCCGGCACGAAGGTCGACTTCGTGATCTCCCCGGTGTCGAAGTCAGGCCCCGCCACAACGACCCGCATTTCGGTCCCTTCGGGCAAGGCGCCCGCTTGTTCGATGATCGCGGTCCCTTCATAGGCGGTGAAGGGCGCCTCGATCTGGTCCAGCCAATAGCCCGGCCTGAACAGGGTGAAGGCGATCAGCAACAGAATCGGCACTTCCCAGATCTTGTTCGGGGCAAAGAAATACCCCTGCGTCGCCGCCGCGAAGCAGATCATCGCGATCACCCCAACGACAAAGACGACGACCGCCTGCGCCACGCCGACATCGATCAACAGAAGGTCGGTGTTGAAGATGAACAGGAACGGCAAAAGCGCGGTCCGGATGTCATACATGAAGCCCTGCACACCGGTTTTGATCGGGTCACCTCGGCTGATCGCCGCCGCAGCGAAGGCCGCCAGCCCCACAGGCGGCGTATCATCCGCCAGGATGCCGAAATAGAAGACGAACAGATGCACCGCGATCAGCGGAACCACGAGGTCATTCTGGGCACCGACGATCACGATCACCGGCGCCATTAGTGACGAGACCACGATATAGTTCGCGGTCGTTGGCAGACCCATTCCCAGCAGCAGACTCATCGCAGCAACCAAGATCAGCATCACGATCAGACTGCCGCCAGACAGGAACTCGACCAATTCGCCGACAACCTGATGCGCGCCGGTCAGCGAGATCGTGCCGACCACGATACCGGCGGCACCGGTGGCGACGCCGATCCCGATCATGTTGCGCGATCCCGAGATCATGCCATCGATCCATTCGGACACGCCGCGGCTGAATGCATGCGCGACCTCGCCGCCCTGCCCGCGCATGACCGCCTTGATCGGATGCTGGGTCAGCGCGACGATGATCATCGCGACCGTCGCCCAGAAGGCCGACAATGCGGGCGATAGGCGCTCGACGACGATGCACCAGATCAGGATCACGATCGGCAGGATGAAGTAGTAACCGGTCTTGGCCACGTCCCCCGCCTTGGGCAATTCGGTGATCGGCGCATTTGGGTCGTCGATCTCCAGATCCGGCCGCTGAGACGCGATCCAAAGCAGCGCCAGATAAGCCGCCGCCGTGCCGATGGTGACGATCAGGAACGCGCTTTCGGGCATCGCCACCTTGATCCAGCCGAGCCCGTAATATACCGCCGCGCCCAGCGCCGCGATACCGATAAAGCCGGTCAAGAAGCCGATCAGCTTGTTGGCCAGCGTCAGGGTCGAGGAATGCTTCGGCAGGCCCTTGAGGCCCATCTTCAGGGCTTCCAGATGCACGATGTAGACCAGCGCGATATAGCTGATCAGGGCGGGCACCAGGGCATGCTTGATGATGTCCGTATAGGCGATGCCGGTGAACTCGGCGATCAGGAAGGCCGCGGCGCCCATCACTGGTGGAGTGAGCTGGCCATTCGTCGAAGATGCCACCTCGACCGCGCCCGCTTTCTCGGGCGGGAAGCCCGTGCGCTTCATCAACGGGATCGTGAACGTGCCGGTGGTCACCACGTTGGCAATCGACGAGCCGGAATAGAGGCCGCTCATCGCCGAGGCGACAACCGCCGCCTTGGCCGGGCCGCCCCGCAGATGGCCCAGAAGCGCGAAGGCGATCTTGATGAAGTAATTGCCGGCCCCCGCCTTCTCGAGGATTGCGCCGAACAGCACGAAGAGGAAGATCAACGACGTTGAGACGGAAAGCGCGACACCGAAGACGCCCTCGCCCTGCATCCAAAAGTGCCACATCGCCTTGCCGAACGAGGCGCCTTTCCACTGCATCACTTCGGGCAAGTTTCGCGAGTCGCCGAAGAACACATAAGCAACGAAGACCATGCCGACGATCATCAACGGCAGGCCCAGCGAACGGTAGATCGCACTCGCCAGGATCAGCATGCCGACGGAAGAAACGACCAAGTCGCCAGGTGTCGGCAGACCCGCGCGGACCGCGATTTCCTCGCGGAACACCACCGCGTGCAGCGCCACCACCAGACTGAGCGCGATCAGCACCCAGTCGTACCAGGGTATCCGCGCGCGCGAACTGGACTTGAACATCGGATAGGCCATCGCGGCCAGAACCAATGCGAAGGCGAAATGGATGCGTCTTGCGTCGGAATTGGTGACGACGAACCACTTCATTCCGGTGTTCTCGGCCATCCAGAAGGGAAGGTTCGACGCGATGTAAAGCTGGAAGACCGCCCAAATGAAGGCGAGCGAGAGGATTAGCTTGCCCTGCCAATTGTCAGGGTTGCGCCCCCCGGTATCGACCTGGGCGGCAATGTCCTCGGCGCTTGTGGTGGTCCTATGGCTCTCTGTCTCGGCCATTCTTCCCTCCCGATCCCCTGTTCCTATCTGTTATCCGGCGCTATCCCCTCGATCCGCCGGGCCGTCTATCCGTCGTCCCATCCGCAAGCTTCGTTCAAGGCATTCCCATAGGCGAAAATCCCAGGCGTGCCGCCGGTATGCACGAAGACCAGACAGTCGTCCGCGCTCGCCGAGCGCGCCCAATCAAGGAATCCGGCCATCGCCTTGCCGGAATAGACCGGATCCAGCATCAGCGCCTCGGTCTTCGCGCCGGTCACGATCGCCTCGCGCGTCGGCTCGTTCAGCATCCCGTAGCCCGGGGCCAGGAAGGCATCGGTGATTTGGATGTCGTCCTCGGTCACGGGCGACGAAATGCCCAGTATCTCGGCGATCTCGGCGCAGCGCCTAATCAGCCGCAGGCGCTGCAGGTCGGCGCCCCGGCGAACACAGATGCCCAGGACCGGCGTCTCGATCCCAAGCACGCGTAGGCCGAAAAGTAGCCCCGTATGCGTGGCGCCACTGCCCGAGGGCACTACATAGCCGGTCGGATCGACCCCTTGCGCCTCGATCTGTCTAGCGATTTCACGGGCCGCCTCGATATAGCCCAGCGCGCCAATCGGCGCATGTCCCGGGGCGAGATGGATCACATAGGGCTTGCGCCCCTCGTCCCGCAGCCTTTGCGCCAGATCCTCAAGCTCGGCATCGGCGCCCTCTTCGTCCTCGCCGCGCGGAAAGATCGTCAGATCGGCACCCAGCAGCCGGCTGACCAGAACATTGCCGGATTGCCGGTAAAGCGGGTCATTCTTCGGCACCCGGTCTTCCATCTGGATACGGCAATCCATGCCCAGCTTGGCGGCGAAGGCCGCGCAGGTGCGGCAAAAGTTAGATTGGACGGCGCCGGTGATCAGCACCGTATCGGCGCCCTGCGAAAGGGCATCGCCGAAATAGAATTCCAGTTGGCGGACCTTGTTGCCACCAAACGCGATCGGCTGGGTGTCGTCGCGTTTTGCATAGAGAGCGGGGCCGCCGATCTGGGCTTCCAGATTGCTCAGCCGCTCCAGCGGGGTCGGCCCATCGGCCATCCGTACCCGGGGCAGGTTATCCAGCCGGCCGAACGGTCCTCCCGCTTGCGCGGCATCGGAAATCTGCGATTCCGCAACCATGATCCCAGGGTCTAAAGGTGAAATTTTCGGGCGGAGCGCCATGCGCCCCGCCCGCACGCGTTGAATTACATCCAGCCGCGCTCTTTGTAGTATTTCACCGCCCCGTCATGCAGCGGCGCCGAGAGACCGTCGCTGATCATCTCTTCTTCCTTCAGGTTCGCGAACGCCGGGTGCAGCGCCTTGAACTGATCGAAGTTCTCGAAGACGGCCTTGACGATGGTGTAGACGACATTGTCCGGCACATTGGCCGACGACACAAAGGTCGCGCCGACGCCGAACGTCGTGGTCTCCGGGTTGTCGCCATACATGCCCGCCGGGATGGTCGCGGTGCGGTAGTATGGGTTGTCGGCAACCAGCTTGTCGATGGCGTCGCCCGTGGCGTTGACTAGAACGGCGTCGCAAGTCGCCAGCGATTCCTGGGTCAGCGCGGACGGGTGGCCGACCAGCCAGAAATAGGCGTCGATCTTGCCGTCGCAAACCGCCTGAGCAGTCTCGGCCGACTTCATCTCGGCTGCCAGTTTCAGGTCGTCTCGGGTCCAGCCGAGCGCCGCTTCCATGACTTCCCACGTGCCACGGGTGCCCGAGCCCGGGTTACCGATATTTACCCGCTTGCCCTTCAGATCGGTCACGTTCGAGATGCCCGCGTCGCCGCGCGCGATGATCGTCACCGGTTCCGGATGGACCGAGAAAACCGCCCGCAGGTCCTCGAACTTGCCCTGGTCCTCGAACTTCGAGGTGCCGTTATAGGCATGATATTGCCAGTCCGACTGGGCGACGCCGAATTCCAGCTCGCCGGCGCGGATGGTGTTGATGTTGTAGATCGAGCCACCAGTCGATTCGGCCGAGCAGCGGATTCCGTGCTCCTTACGGTCCTTGTTCACCAGACGGCAGATCGCGCCGCCGGTCGGGTAGTAGACGCCGGTCACGCCACCGGTGCCGATCGAGACGAATTGCTGCTGGGCAATCGCCGATGTCGCGGTCAGCGCAAAAGCGGTCAGGCCGCCGGCTACAATGTGTTTCATCTTCATCTTGGCATTTCTCCCTGACAGGTTTTCTTGAACCAGTTCTTGGGAACCGCAGGAGATCCTGCAATTCGTGCGCGTATCATTGACGCAGCATCGGCCCGATGCAAGCGCGGAGGCAAGTTTCAGGAACTTCGGCACTATTCCGGGCCGATGCGCCTGCCGACGCAACGTCAACGGGCACATCCCAGGATCGGCCTACGTCCGAAACCGATACCAACGGTCTCGCTTTCCCGGTCTCAGTTTCTGCCCAGCCGCGGGCGATGCGAATCCCTCAGGCCGCGACCGCCCGGCAGCTTTCATCAAGCGCGCTCAAGGTCTCGTCCACTTCGGCTTGCCCGTGGACGCACGAGAAGAAGCGGCGGACGCCCGGCAGCATATATTGCCCACGCTTCATCATTTCGGTGTCGAGCCGCTTCATCGCCGCCCCGTCGCCCGCCATCATATCCGCCTGGCTGCGAGGCGGCCGCTCCATGAACAGGAACTGCCATAGCGAACCCACATTGGCCGCGATCGCGGGAAGCCCGTGCCGGTCCAGCACCTTCTGAGCCTCGCCGCAGAACTCGGTGCAGGCGGCGTTCAGCCGGTCATAGGTCCCGGGTCTGGCCAGTTCGTCCAGCGTCGCCAGCGTCGCCGCCGCGGCCACCGGGTTCCCGTGCAGGGTTCCGTTCAGATAGGCGTATTCCGGCTGCCCCTTCTTGGCCGGATCGGCCAAGTCGATGATCTCGGCCTTACCCGCCACCGCCGAGAGGGCACCGGAGCCGCCGATCACCTTGCCGAAGCTCGCCAGATCGGGCGTGATCCCCAGTACCGCTTGCGCGCCGCCATAGGCAATGCGGTACCCGGTCACGACCTCGTCGAAGATCAGCACCAGGCCCAACCGGTCGCAAAGCGCGCGCAGGCCGGCCAAGAATTCCGGCTGACCCTCGATGATCCGCTGCACCGGCTCGACAATGAGCGCGGCCAGCTCGTCCGCATGCGCCTCGGCCAGGCGCATCGCCGCCTCCAGATCGTTATAGGGCGCGATCATCATCGTGCCCCGGGTCGCTGCCGGTTGGCCGCCGGTATCGGCCTGGCCGACGGGATAGTTCCCCAGCGCCGTCGGGAAGGTCGAGACCAGCGCATAGTCGTGGTTGCCATGATAGGCGCCCTCGAACTTCATCACCTTGTCTTTGCCTGTGAACGCGCGGGCCAGGCGCATGGCATAGGCCGTGGCCTCGGACCCGGTCGTCGCGTAGGCGATCTTCTCGGCGCAGGGAATGTCGTCGACCAGCCGTTTGGCCAGCCGAATCGCCTGGTCGTTGAGCGCCCCGAACATGTGCATCCCACGTGCGGTCTGCGCCTGGGCCGCGGCGACCACCGCTGGGTGCGAATGGCCCAGTATCAGGGCGCCTGCCCCGCCTGTGTAGTCGATATATTCCTTGCCGTCCGTGTCCCAGAACCGGGGGCCACGCCCATGGCTGAAGACGAAACGGATCTCGTCGGCGAGCGCGTATCCGCCAAGGCCCGCGCCCGGCAGACAGGCTTCTGCGATCTCGAATTCCTCGATGCTGGGTTTGGTGGGAGCGTCCATCATCTCTCTCCTTAGGAATAGACGGCGACCGGGTCGCCCAATTCATTCAAATCCGGCGCCACCCCCAGACCCGGGGTTTCCGGCACGGTAAGCTCGCCGTCCATATTCCGCACGCCCACCCCGGGGGCAACGTCGCGGGCCAACATCTCCTGGCAGGACCAGGTGCCGAGCCGCATCTCGGTCGGGATCGACTGGGCCAGATGCGCGGCCTCGGTATCGGCCAGGACCGAGCCGCCGGTCGCCATGACGTAGCATTGGATGCCATGAGCGAGCGCCAGGTCGCGGATGCGCCGAGCCTTGGTCAGCCCTCCAACGCGGTTGAGCTTGATATTCACCACCTCGGCCAGGCCCTCGCGTGCGATCCGAGCCATGTCGCTTAAGCTCTCCAGCCGTTCGTCGATGCTGATCGGGCAGCGGGTCAGCGGCCGGATCGCCGCGATGTCGTCCAGCGTCTCGCAGGGCTGCTCGACCGTGATGCCCAGGTCGGCAACCGCATTCATCACCTGCAACGCCTCCGCACGTGTCCAGGCGCGGTTGACGTCATAGAGGATACGCTCACCGGGCTCGCGGTTGGCCTCCAGATGCCGGATGCGCTCGATATCGAGGCTCACATCCGCGCCGATCTTGACCGAATGCACCCGGTAGCCGAGAGCCCGGTACTCATTGACCAGCCCCAGCATCTGTTCCGGCGTCCCGGTCGCGATCGACGAGGCGATCGGGGTACCGTCCGGATAGCGTCCGCCCAGCAGGTCGACGATCGGCATCGTACAGGCCTGGCCCAGGATATCCCAGCACGCCATGTCGACCGGCGCCTTGGCGTAGAGGTGGCCGGGCAGGCTGAGGTCCATCGCCCGCTCTGCATGGTTGAGCTTGCGCGGATCAAGACCGATGAGCACGGGCGCCAGGGTCTCGATGCCAGCACGAATGCCCGGCCCGTGGGCCGGCAGATAGGTATGGCCCCAAGGAGTGCCCTCGCCCCAGCCGGTGATCCCGGCATCGGTTTCGAGCCGCACAAAGGTGGCGTCCAGCACCTCGAACTTGAGCCGCCCGCCCGACAGCCAGTAGGCCTTGGTCAGCGGCAAGTCCGCCTGCCAGACAGTGATGCGGGCGATCTTCATTCCACGACCCTCACGGGACCACCACGATGTTGCCCACGTGGCGCTTGGCGATGAATGCCTCCTGCGCCTCGACCAGGCGCTCCAGCGGAAAGGTCTCGGCCAGCAGCGGGCGGATCTCGCCACGCTCGATATAACCGGCCAGGTCAGCGAAAACGCCGGGCGGCGCGATCGTGGTCCCGGTAAAAGTCAGGTCGCGCAGATAGAACGTGCGCAGGTCGAACTCGACAATCGGCCCGGCAATAGCGCCGGCGCAGGTATAGCGCCCGCCCCGGGCGATCGCATCGATCAGGCTCGGCCAGAGCGCGCCGCCCACGACGTCCGCCACCACCGTTACCGTGTCGCGCCCGATCGCATTCCTCAGAGCGCCCTTCAGGTCCTCCGGCGCGCGGGGCAATACCGCCTCCGGCCCGATGGCACGTACCTGATCCGCCTTATCGGCCCCGCACATGGCCACCGTCCGCGCGCCCCGGCGATTGGCGAGCTGGATCAGGGCCGAGCCGACCCCGCCCGAGGCGCCGGGGATCAGCACCACGTCGCCGGCACCCACATTCGCCCGGTTCAGCATGTTCTCGGCGGTGATCGAGGATGTGGCAAAGGTCGCCAGTTCCGCGTCGCTCAGATCGGACTCGACCACGTGGACGTTGCGGTGGTCCGCCTTGGTGAATTCCGCATAGCCGCCATCGCATTCGCTGCCGAAGTAGCCGGTCTTGTCGAGGTTCATCGGATCGTCCCAGTCGCGCAGCCAGGTGTCGATCAGAACCCGCTTGCCGATCAGACCCGGATCGGCGCCGTCGCTCACCGCCTCGACGCGGCCCGCCACGTCCGCCCCTTGGATGCGCGGGAAGGTGATCGCCGCTCCGCCCCACGATGCGTCGTCGTCCTCAGCACCGTCGAAGCCGCCGCCGGTCGTCGCGTCGGAAACGCCCTTCGAATACCAGGCGGTGCGCGTGTTCACGTCGGTGTTGTTCAGCCCGCAGGCGCCGACCCGGATCAGCACTTCGCCAGGGCCGGGCACCGGAACGGGCACGTCCTCGCGATAGACCAGCTTGTCCAGGTCACCATGATCGGTCAGCAGAACGGCACGCATCGTTTCGGTCATGCAGGGACTCCTTCGGGCGACAGGCAGTGCTGGTAGAGATGCTGATAGTGGGGCATCGCCATCTCGACGACCGCCCTCACCTCGGCGCTGGCGCGCTCCATCGTGGAGTAGCGCCGCGGTTGCGGCTTCAGCCCGTCGGACTGGGCCAGAACGTCGTGCCAAGAGCCATCGTCATACCACCCGACATCGGGCCGGGCGCCGGGCTCCCAACTCAGCGCCTCCGGCAGGAACGGAACGCCGACGGCCCGGCACCAGGCGGCGACGATGCCATGCGGGTCCTCGAGCAGGTCATCGGAATCGATCACTGGCGGCGGTGTGCCCAGATTGTCAGCCACCCGGTCGAAGAACTCCCGATGCTCGGCAAACCCATATTCGTCCAAGCCCCATTCCGGCGCCCGCTTGGCGATCGAGGGGATCGCCTTCATGGGATCGCGGATCAAGAATGAGTGCACATAGCGCTCGATGAAGGCGCCGTCGCCAATGTCCATGATGTAGTGCGGCATATCTTTCGAAAAGACAGGCCGCTCGAGCGCCGCCCGGCCCATCCGATCGACCACCATAGCCCGCGTCAGGCCGGTCACGCGCGGACTGTCCGAGGTCAGCCTGGGCCACATGGCATCGTCGCCCTTATACCAGGCCTCGCCGAAGGGTTCGTGGAAACAGGCCATGTCGCCGCGCATCCGCATCATCCATTCGAACGCGGTCGATGTGGTGCGCGGGGTCGACCAGAGGATGATAATCGGGTGCATCTCAGGCCCCCTGCAAGCTGCTCAGGAGTTGGCCATGCCGGCCCGTCGGCGCCACGCCCAAAGTCTTGAAGATACGCCAGTAAAGTGCTGTATCGGAAGAGATGATCGGCACCCCCAGCTTCGCCTCGATCCCCGCATCTAGCGAGACGATCCGCTGCGGCAACCCATCGGCACGGCGGAAATTCGGCATCCCGTTGACCACAATCGCTTGCGCGCCCGCGCCAAGCTCGGCAGCGCGCGAACAGGATGCCTCAGCCAATTCGCCAGGGAAGATCCAGGTGAGCGCGTTCACCTCCTCCTGGGTTGCATAGAACCCCAAATCGACGAAGTTACCCGCATAGACCAGGTCGAACCCCGCATCGCGCAGGAACCGTGCGATGCCGTCGCGCCAGTCTGGCCAGTAATAGACCGAGTTCAGAGCGATCTTCTCGATACCCAACTCGCGCAAAGCCTCGACCAGGCAATAGCCGGCCATGTGAAGCGGCGTCTCATACTTGTCGCTGACGCGGTCGAGAAAGGCCTTGATGTCATCCGGCGTCTTGCCGCCCGCATGGACCCAGTTAGTGCCGACCTGTCCGCAGATATCGGCGCCATTGTTGGCCATGCATTCGACGAACTCCGCCAGCAAGTCAAGATTGTCGACCCGCTGGTCGAGCTCATGCGCATAGCCCGGCACATGCAGCATTCGGCCATGGACGCCGACGCCCTCTGGCGCGATCTTCAGGAAGTCGGTCGGCGCCGCATCGAAATCATGCGGCGGCGCGGTGAACCCGACCTGATAGGGGAAAAGCTTATTGGCGGGGTCCTTCCAGCGTTCCGGTTTCATCCATTCCCCCTCAGCTGATCGTCTCGCGCACCCATTGGTGCAGCGCGGCGATGGAATGTTCAGAATTGATCCCACAGGACGGCGAGACCACCAGCGGTCCCGGCCGGTAACCGCGCGAGCCAAGCCCCCGCTGCACCGCTTTGACCAACGCCAGGTCCTCGGCAAATGTCGTCTCGCGATCGAGGTCGATCACCTTCTGCAATGCATCATCCACCGCCCCATCGCGCGAGAACCAGCCGCGATGGACGATCGTGTCATCGTGGGCAACCGGTCGCCAATAGTAGGTGTTGACCACGCCGCCGGGGTAGATTTGCAGGCTAAAGGCCGGGAACAGATAGAACGAACCATAGTCCGACCCGGAGGTGTCGTACCACGCCCCCTCCCCGCTCGCCGCTT
This sequence comes from Paracoccaceae bacterium, assembly GCA_029862205.1. Classification (GTDB taxonomy): domain Bacteria; phylum Pseudomonadota; class Alphaproteobacteria; order Rhodobacterales; family Rhodobacteraceae; genus Thermohalobaculum. The sequence goes on along the minus strand of JAOTXT010000052.1, from coordinate 21,334 downwards.
TCGAGGTATGGTTCAGGACCCGGCCTACCCCAAAGGGCTGGATGTCGTAGGTGGCCCCGTCGATCACTCCGTCGGCGAAGGACTTGTGCACATGGCCGCAATGGTAGCACTCGTTGTAGTTCTCGACTGCGACCAGCCAGTTGCAGAATTCGTGGGCCGTGTGCTCGTGGGCGAAACGCCGGCCCCCGATGTCCGGGCAGAGCGCGCGCACCGCGTTGGCCACGCCTGGATAGAGATCGGCCATGGGAGGGATCTCCGGGTCGAGCGAGATGAAGACAAAGCCGAGAAATGTATCGACCCGAAGTTCGGTCAAGCAAATCGCTGAGGCATCGAACCCCGGCACCGCCTTTGATCCGGGCGCCGCGCGCAGCCGCCCATCAAGCTCGTAGGACCAAGCGTGGTAGGGACAGACCAGCACCCGCGCGCGGCCGGTCTCGCTGACCAGCGGATGCCCCCGGTGCCGGCAGACATTGTAAAAGCAGCGCACCCCGCCATCGCGCCCGCGCACCACGAAGAGGTCCTGATCCAACAAGGTGAAAGCCAGAAAGTCACCGGCTTCGGGGATCTGGCTTTCGTGGCAGACATATTGCCACGACCGCTCGAAAATCCGTTCGACCGTGCGCCGGTAGATGCCGGGATCGGTGTAGTAGTCCGCGGTCAGCGCGTGGATGGGTCCGATCTCGTTCATGCCATCACCTCATCCAAGCCGGGATAGGGGCTCGGGTTCTTCGTAGATGCCGGCGGCCTGGCGCTCTGCGTGAAAGGCTTCGATCCGGTTCCGCGCCTTGTCTCCCGCACGCGCCACCAGAATTGCCACGAGCCCTTCCAGCAGCGCGGTCAGCGCCGCGTTGCTTTGGAAGAAGTGCGGCGTGTGCGTGGGCGAGACCAGGCTCTGATCTGCCATGCGAGCCAAGGGAGAGGTCACACTGTCCGTGATCCCCAACACGCGAGAGCCGCGCCGTTTGGCCAACCGTACGGCGGCCATCGTCTCCGCCCGGTAGGGCTGGAAGGTTAACGCCATCAACAGGTCCGCGGGTTCTGCCCACGCCAACTCGTCGATCGCCAATGCGCCACGCCTCGGTATCGGTGTGATGTGGCCGAACGCCATGCGTGTCACGTACCAGAACTGATGCGCCAAGCTCTCGGCCGCGCCGAGCCCCAGCACAAAGACCTGGCGCGCGCCCAGGATCGCATCCGCCGCGCGTTCCAGCGCCTCGGCCTCCTGGCCGCGCCACATCGTTTCGATATTCGCCGAGGTTGCCGCCGCCATTCCGGCAATCACTGCCGAGCTGCCGCCCTCGGCGCCAAGTTGCTGCAGCCAGCGCGCCCGATCACCGAAGCCGCCGAGTCCGCCCGTAACCATGAAGTCCCGGAAGCGTTCACGCATCTCGTCATAGCCGTCGAAGCCGATCTGCTGAGCGAGGCGGACGAGTGTGTTGGGGTGGACCTCAGCCTTCGAGGCCAGCGCCCGCATCGACTGAACGCCCACCTCGCGCGGTTGGTCGATCACGAACCGCGCGGCGCGCTGGAGTTGGGGCGAAAACCCGGCGAAGCCTTCCGTCAGGCAGTCCAGAACCTCGTCGGCGGAGCGCGGCGCATTGGGCATGTCGAACCATCTGATCTAAAATTGGTTCATTTGAACCAAAATACGCCAGGCAATCCGACCGCGCAACAAATTTCAGGCGCTCAGCGGCGAACGCGCTTGCCCCCCAAATGCTCATAGAACCGGGTTGCCTGGCTGTCGTCATGCCCGCCGAACCCAGCCCCGGACGCGCCCAGGAAAACCTGCAGCGCGGCGGAAGAAACAGGCACAGGGAAACGCGCGCCCCGCGCCGCGTCCAGCACGATGCCCAGATCCTTGACGAAGATGTCCACCGCCGATTTCGCGTCCTCGCCTTCGGTCAGCATGCGCGGCCCACGATTGGCGATCATCCACGAGCCACCAGCGGAGACGTTCAGCACCTCCAGAACCTGGACTGGGTCGAGCCCCAGATGCGCTCCAATACTCATCACCTCGGCCGCCACGGCCAGATTGCAGCCGGCCGCAAGCTGATGGACCATCTTCATGGTCGAACCTGGCCCAGGGCGGTCACCGAAGCGGTAGACGTTCTGGCCCATCACGTCGAGCAAGGGCTGCGCGGCTTTCCACGCCGCGTCTGATCCAGCAGCCATGAAGGTCAGGCTTCCGCTCTCGGCCCCGACCGTGCCGCCCGAGACCGGGGCGTCGAGATAAAGAAATCCGGCTTCGGCAGCGCGAGCGCCTAGGCGCTCGGCATCCTCCGCCGGCATCGTCACCGAAGAAAGGATCAACACCCCCGGCGCCAAGCCCTCAACGACACCGCCCGACCCGAAGATCGCCGCCTCGGCCTGGCTGGCATTCACTACCATCAAGACGACGGCCTCGGCGTTCGCACACGCTTCCGCCGCGCTGCCTGCGCGCTGGCCGCCCGCGCCTACCAGCCACTCGAGCGCCGCTTCGCTGAGGTCAAAGCCCACGACATTGTGACCCGCCCCGATCAGCGTCGCCGCCATGCCCCGGCCCATGGCTCCCAGCCCGATGAACGCAATCCGCATCCGTCACTCTCCTTAGCCTATTGTCGGCGCGGGCTATTGTTTGCCCGCGCCGATCTTGTAAACCATCGGGGAGAGTGTTTGACGAGTGGGGAGCGCCGCATGAAGCCCGAGATTGTCCAAGTCGGACCGATGATGACGCATATCGAGGCGGCGCTGGACAAAGCCTACATAGTGCACCGTTTATGGGAAGCCGAGGACAGGGACGCGGCCCTGGCTGAGGCAGCGCCGAATGTGCGGGCGATCGCGACGGCGACAGGCGCTTCGCGCGCGATCATCGAGGCGCTGCCAAATCTTCAGGTCATCTCCAGCTTCGGGGTCGGCTATGACTCGGTCGATGCGGAGGCGTGCAGAGAGCACGGTGTCCGCCTCTGCAACACGCCTGACTGCCTGAACGACGCGGTGGCCGAGCTGACCGTCGGGCTGATGCTGGCGCTTTGCCGCCGGATCTCCCAGACCGATCAGTATGTGCGGACCGGCAAATGGCTGGGCGGCAACTACACGCTGACCGGCGAGTTGACCGGCGCCCGCGTCGGCATCCTGGGCCTGGGACGGATCGGCAAGGAGATCGCTGCCCGCTGCCAGGCCTTTAAGATGCGGGTCGCTTATCACGGAAGGCGCGAGCAGGCCTATGTGCCGTATGAATATTTCTCCAGTCTGAACGAAATGGCCCGCGCGGTCGATTGGCTGGTCGTCATCGCGCCCGGGGGGCCCGAGACGCGCGGCATCGTCTCGCGCCAAGTGCTCGGCGCACTTGGGTCGAAAGGCTGCCTGGTCAATATCGCCCGGGGGTCGCTGGTGGACGAGAAGGCGCTGGTCGAGCTTCTGCAATCGGGCGGGCTCGGCGGCGCGGCGCTGGATGTCTTCGAGGACGAGCCGAACGTGCCTGAGGCACTGCTCGGCATGGACAACGTGGTCCTCTCGCCCCACCAGGGCTCGGCCACCACCAAGACCCGCAAGGCGATGGGAGACATGGTGGTCGACAACCTGGCCGCCCATTTCGCCGGGCGTCCATTGCTGAGCCAGGTGATTTAACGGAGGAGCACATGAACCGGATCGATCTTGAAGGCCGCAAGGCAGTCGTCACCGGCGGCGCGCAGGGGATCGGGCGTGCGATCACCGAACGGTTCCTGGATTCGGGGGCCACCGTGACGATCTGGGACATGGACCGCAGCCTGGGCGAACAGACCATTGATGAGCTTTCCGTGCGGGGACCGGTCAGCATGGTCGACGTGGACGTCGCCGACTGGGACCGGGTTTCATCGGCCACCGCCCGCACCGTGGCCGAGATGGGCGGCATCGACATTCTCTGCGCCAATGCAGGCATCGCCGGGGCCAACGCGACGGTGATAGATACCGACCCGGCCGAGTGGCGCCGGGTGGTCGATATCGACCTGAGCGGTGTCTTCTACTGCTGCAAGGCGATCGCGCCGCATATGGTCGAGGCCGGCTATGGCCGGATGGTCAACACCGCCTCGATCGCCGGCAAGGAGGGCAATCCGAACGCGGCTCACTACTCCGCCGCCAAGGCGGGCGTCATCGCGCTGACCAAGTCGCTGGGAAAGGAATTGGCGGGGCACGACATCGCGGTCAATTGCATCACCCCGGCCGCGGCCAAGACCGCGATCTTCGACCAGGTCGAGCAGTTTCATATCGACTACATGCTCTCGAAGATCCCGCGCGGACGTTTCGTCACCGTCGAGGAAATTGCCGCCATGGTCGCTTGGCTCGCCTCCGAGGAGAACAGCTTCACCACCGGCGCCGCCTTCGACCTATCGGGCGGGCGGGCGACCTACTGACGTGAGTCCACGGGTTCTCTGCATCGGGGAATGCATGGCCGAGCTGTCGGCCGATGGCGCGGGCGGGTATCGGCTGGGGTTTGGGGGTGACACACTCAACACGGCGCTCTACATGACGCGGCTCCTCGGGCCCGGCGTCGTCGGCTATGTGACCCGTCTGGGCGACGATCCTTATTCAGCGCGGATGATTGCGGATTGGGCGGCCGAGGGGATCGACTGCGCCCTGGTCGAGACCGTGCAGGACCGCGAATGCGGGTTTTATGCGATCGACACCGATGATGCGGGCGAGCGTAGCTTCACCTATTGGCGCGGCGCGGCGCCGGCGCGGGAGCTTTTCACCGAAGGGGATTGGCGGGCCCGGATCAGTGCGGTGGAAGCCGCCGAGATGAACTACTATTCGGGTATCACACTCGCAGTTCTGCCGGACGAAGGCCGCGCGCGGCTGATCGAGGCCGCAGGCGCGGCCAAGGCGCGGGGCGGCGCCGTGGCGGTCGACCCGAACTTCCGGCCCAGGCTCTGGCCGGCTGAGGAGGCCGGTGCATGGATGGGCCGGGCCTATGGCGCCGCTACAATCGCGCTGACGAGCGACGAGGAGGAAGCGGCGCTTTCGCCGGGGCAGGCCTGCCCAGAGATGGTCTTGAAAGCCGGCGACCGCGGCGCCGAGATCAATGGCCAAGCAATTGTGGGCGAACCAGTGGCGGTTCCAGTGGACACGACGGGCGCTGGGGATGCCTTCGACGCGGCCTATCAGGCGGCTCGGCTGCGCGGATTGCCGCCCGTCGACGCGGCGCGCTGGGGGTGCCGGCTGGGCGCGCGGGTGGTGGCGCATCGCGGGGCGATCATCCCGCGTGCGGCGATGGAGGATTTAATCGCGGAGTTCGCCGATGCACACGAATGATCTGTCGGCCCGGATGCGGGCGATCTGCGGACGGGCGCCAGTAGTCCCCGTGATCACCGTCGAGCGCGCCGAGGATGCGGTGCCGATCGCCCGGGCGCTTGCGGCAGGCGGGCTGCCGGTCATCGAGATCATGTTCCGCAGCGATGCCGCCGAGGCGGCGATCAGGGCGGTAGCAACGGAGGTGCCCGATGCAGTGGTCGGCGCAGGCACCCTGCTGGGGCCCAAGGACGTGGACCGGGCGGTTGCCGCCGGGGCGGCCTTCAGCGTCTCGCCCGGATCGACGCCGGCGCTGGCCGAGGCCTGCGCGGCGGCGGATCTGCCCTTTCTGCCTGGGGCCGCAACCGCCTCGGAGGCGATGGCCCTGGGCGCTGAAGGCTGGACCATGCTGAAATTCTTTCCCGCCGAGGCAAGTGGCGGGCGGCACGCGCTGGCGGCGCTGGCCGCACCGATGCCCGCGCTCGGCTGGTGTCCCACCGGCGGCGTGAACGCGGCCAATCAATCGGCATATCGGAGGATCGCCAACGTGGTCTGTGTCGGCGGGTCCTGGGTGGTGCCCAGCGAGGCCATCGCGGCGGGGGATTGGGGACGGATCGAGGCGCTGGCCCGGGAGGCTGCGGTGGGGCGAAGGCAGTGTCTCACATGTGAGATTCTTCGCAACGCGCTGAATTATAAATTTATTTTCAGACCATTTACCGTTTGTTTGCAGTTGGAGCGCGCTCCAGCTCCAATTTGCGCAACGGGCCGTAGGGTGGAACTTGTGCCACCAAACCGGTCCCTGGGGAATCGGTGGAACAAGTTCCACCCTACGGCGACCGCGCCGGGATCGCAGGTGGCGGCGTGGCCTGTCGACTGCGCGCTGGGACGCACAATCGTGCCAACTGACGGGATGGACGGTGGGGTGAAACCCCACCCTACTTGCGGATGGCGCGCGCTGCCGCATCGCTCCACGTAACGGGACGTGGGCAGGCTCGACCCCCCTACCTTGGCCATCCTAGAACGGCCTCAGATCTGACCAGATCGCATCCCCGGCCGGCTTACCTGGTCTGGCGGGAGCGGGGCCTGGATTCCGGCTGATCGAAAACGGTGCTGGGGTCGGAACCCATAAAACGGCGTAGGCTGAATATCTGCTCTGCGGACAAACCTGCCGTTGGCGCAATATTTCAAAGGTCCGGTTTGATCGCGATTGCTGCCTTTGGGGCAATATCGAGAAAGTGCGGTGGGTTCAACGGGTCGCCGCAACACTTCAACTTGGAAGCAAGGATGGAGTGTTGGGATGGGCTATCGTCGTCGGATCTATTTTACGGAGAAGCAGAAGACGGAGATTTGGGACCGTTGGCAGCGCGGGGAGTCGATGAGTTCGATTGGTCGGTTGTTCGACCGGAACTCGTCGTCGATCTACCCATTGCTGGCGCGCACGGGTGGTATCCGTCCGCCAGACCGGACGCGATCCCGGTTGGCTCTGACGCTGGCGGAACGCGAGGAGGTCTCGCGGGGCCTTAGGGCGGAGTTGTCGCTGCGCACGATTGCCCGACAGCTGAAGCGGGCGCCGTCGACGATCAGTCGCGAGGTGCGGCGTAACGGAGGGCGGCGACGCTATCGGGCAGCACAGTCGGACCAGGCGGCCTGGGACCGTGCCCGCCGGCCGAAGCCCTGCAAGCTGGCGTACCGGCCAACACTCTGCCACACGATATCGGGGAAGCTCGAACGCAAGTGGTCGCCGCAGCAGATCGCCGGATGGCTGAAGCGCGAGCATCCTGATGATGAGGGCGCCCGCGTGTCCCACGAGACGATCTACCGGAGCCTGTTCATTCAGGCGCGAGGCGTGCTCAAGAAGGAATTGCTGGCTCATCTGCGAGCGACGCGCGCCATTCGTCGCTCACGGCACGCGAGCCTGAAGCGAGATGGGCTCGGGCAGATCAAGGACGCGATCTCGATCCGTGAGCGGCCTGCCGCCGTCGAAGACCGGGCCATCCCAGGCCACTGGGAGGGAGATCTGATCGCTGGTTCAAAGAACAGCTTCATCGCCACGCTGGTCGAACGCCGCACACGCTACGTGATGCTCGCGAAGGTTGGGAACAAGGACACGGCGAATGTCGTGGCGGCTCTCGCCCAGCAAGTTCAACACCTGCCGCGCGAGCTTCGCCGTTCGCTCACATGGGACCGTGGCAAGGAGCTGGCCGATCACAAGCGGCTGACGCTGGCCACCGATCTGGACATCTACTTCTGCGATCCACACAGCCCATGGCAGCGCGGCACCAACGAGAACACCAATCGGCTCTTGCGCCAATACTTCCCGAAAGGCACCGACCTCTCCTCACACAGCCAGGACCAGCTCGACGCCGTCGCCCGGGAACTCAACGACAGGCCGAGAAAGACATTGAACTACATCTCACCCGCTGAGAAGTTCGACGAGTGTGTTGCGGCGATCCGTTGAATCGGCAGCAAAAGCATGCGATCCGTTGAATCGGCACCGCATTTCGGACGCTCGCACCGAAACAGACGACCGGCATATTCGCAGGATAGTCGAGTAGCCTACTCAGGCGATTGATGCCCAATGCGTTCTTCTAAAGAATCGCGGGCCCAATCGGGGTCGTTGTGTTCTCGCGGAACTGAAGATACGCGCGCAATGGTGGACAAGGCGATACCGAATGCCCCGTTAGCGCATGCCCCCTTTGCGTCGATAACATGAAGAAATTAATGGGCAAATCGGATTCAATGATAGTCTCCAAATCGGGACAGATGGAGGCCAAAATGACCGTTCTGATCGTCATTGGTGAGAATATAAACACGACCCGCCGGATCCGGACGAATTCGAAGAACATTGTCCACAAGGACGGTCGCGTGTTCTGGCGATACCCGGGTCTCGATGGGGTCGAGGGGTTTCTGGACGTCACCGACCAGTGGCCTGAGGAGCCAGAAAAGGTCGCCACGGGACGGATCGGGCATATCGGCCAGGGCGTGCGCGACCAGGACCTGGATTTCTTGACCTGGGCGATCGTTGCGCAAGTGAACGCAGGCGCCGGGATCATTGATCTCTGCGTCGATGAACTGTCGGTCTACCCCGAGGAGCGCCATGAGTTCATGCGCTGGATCGTCAAGACCGCGCAGGGCATCTGCCCGGACGTGTCCTTCGCCATCGACAGCTCCGATCCGGATACGCTGCGCGCTGGCCTGGAGGTCTACGATATGTCCCTGTCGCGTCCGGCAATCAATTCGGTCAGCCTCGAGCCGGGGCGCGACGTGGTGATCGACATTGCCCGCGAGGCCGGAGCGATGATCTTCGCCAACGGATCGGGCGAGGACGGCATGCCCCAGGACGAGCACGAGCGGGTGGACAACCTGACCCGGCTGATGGCGATGATGGACGAAAAGGACGTTCCGATGGAGGATCGCTTCCTGGATCCGCTCGTCTTCCCCGTCGGCGCTGGGCCGGAATACGGAAAGCACTTCCTGGAAAGCGTGAAGACCCTACGCGCGAACTACCCGGACGTTCACATCTTCGGTGGGCTGTCCAACGTGTCCTTCGGGCTACCCCGGCGTAAGCTCCTGAACGATGCTTTCATTCGGCTCTCGATCGAGGCGGGCTGCGATGCGGTCATGATCGATCCGATCATGAACCCCTTGCCCGAGATCCAGGCCCCGCCGGCCAATGAGGATGAATACGGACTGGCCGCCGCGGTCATGACGGCCGAGGATGAATACGGCCTCAAATACCTGAAATACATACGCTCTCAGAAATAGGCAGATCTCCTAGATTAGATAGCGAGCCGCCCTCTCACCCAGAGGCCTGGCGCTTCGGCTTGGAGCCGAGACCGCCGGATACGAGGTAGTTGTCCAGCTTGTCAATCACACGTGTGAAATACCGCGTGAGGAAAAGCCGGACCGAGGCCGACGCTTCTTCGCTGGCATGGCGCTTGACGCAATCGGCGACCGTCAGCGCGTTCTCGATTCGCGCATTCGCCATGTCGATCCAGCCAGTGTCGCACCCGGCGGCCAGATAGAGGAGTCGGGCGTCGAAATTGAAGATCCGCTTCGCGGATTCCTCGAAATGCAGGTTATGGGTGCACTGGGCCAGGCCGGTATAGAAGTCGCGGCTCGAGTTCACATAGCTGTCGAACTCCAAGGACTTCACAGCACTGTTCATGAGCTCGATACGCGTGAGAAGAAAGTCGGACTCTTCGCTGGTCGCCCGCTCGGCGGCGAACTGCGCGATTTGGGGGTCGGTCATCTTCCGAAACTCTGCGACCCGCTCGATGCTGTCCGCGGTCACCTCGCAGACATAGACGCCCCGGTAGTGTTCGCGGCAGACAAGGCCTTCGACCGTCAGGCGCTGCAACGCCTCGCGGATCGGGGTCCGGCCTAGCTGCAACTCGTCCGTCAATGCCTTTTCCACCAATGCCGAGCCTGGCGGCAGTTCGAGGCGGATGATCCTGCTGAGCAGGTTTTCGTAGGCCACCTCGGGAAGTGGTCTTTGCTCGGGCTTCGCAACGGCGGTCAGAACATCATCAATCATATGGTCGAACTCCTTCGAGCGGCCTTGGCTCATACATGACCGGGGCTGCTTTACGCAACTCTGCTCCCAGTAGCCTCGGAATCGGCGTTGGGTGCCGCCGGAAACTCCAACGCGTCGAGGAAAACGTCCTGAAACTCGGGATGGGTCGCCATTGCGACATGCTCGATCTCGCGTGCCAGGTCGTTCGCCCGTGCGCGCTCGGTTTCCGAGAGTAAGGCCATCTGAGCCCCCATGCCGGCGGCATTGCCGAAATACGTCACGCGCTCTACGCCGACATCCGGCAACAGCCGGATGCGGAGCGCGCTCTCGGTATTGATGTAGTTCCCAAACCCGCCACACAAATAGATTTCTCGGATTTCCTCGTTCGCAATGTCGAGCACCCGTTCCAGCAATAAAACGCCGCTGCAGATGGCACCCTTCGCAAGCTGCAACTGCCGAACGTCGCTCTGGTTCAGGGTGATGTCCTCTTCGCCGCCGGCAGCCTCGGCCCAGCCGAGAACAAACTCGTCACGTTCGCCCACATGGCGCAGCCGATCGCGTATCGTGTCCGAGAACGTCTCGCGGTCGTCGAAGCGGATCAGCCCGCGCTGGGTCAGGATCCCGGCATCGAGCATGGCCGAGACCGCATCGATCAGGCCCGAGCCGCAAATGCCAATCGGGTCGACCCCGCCGATGACCTGAAGCTCGACTTCCTTGGCTATCGTGACACGTTCGATCGCCCCCAGAGCGCCGCGCATCCCGTGGCGAATCTGCCCGCCTTCCAGCGCCGGACCGGCCGGGGCGGAGCAGGCCAGAAGCTTGCCCTTCTGGCCCATGACCACTTCGCCGTTCGTGCCAATATCGACAAGGCAGCGCATATCGTCGCTCTCGTAGATCCGCGTCGCGAGCGCGGCGGCGACCGTATCGGCACCGACGAACCCGGCGATGATCGGCAGCATGCAGACCCGGGCGTTCGGAACGGTCTTGAGCGGAATGTCGCTGCCCTTCAGGACGATCGGATCGCGCATCGACGGTGCATAGGGCGCGAGCCCCACATGGGTCGGATTGATGCCGAGGAAGATGTGATGCATACAGGTATTGCCGACCACGGCGATCTTGTGGATGTTCTGCGGGTCGACCTTGGCCAGCGTGCAAGCCTCCTTTACATAGTCATTGACGGCGCCCAGAACTTTCGCGCGCAGCGTCTGCAGCCGCTTGGGGTCTTCCTGGATGTAGGCGATCCTCGACATCAGGTCGCCGCCGAACGGCGATTGCGGATTCACGCCGCCCACGGATGCCAGTTCCTGGCCCGTGTTCAGGTCCAGGAGCGAGCCGACGATACTGGTCGTTCCCACGTCGAATGCCATGCCCAGCTTCTGATCAGACGTGTCGCCCGGCTGCACGTCGATGATCTCTCCGCGGAACAGGCTTACGGTCACCTGGTTGCGCCGCGCACGCACCGTCTCAGGTATCTTGCGAAGGATGTCTGCCGGGACCGGCGCCTCGACCTCGACCGAAAGCGCGCGCACGAGCTCCTCGACGTCCGAGCTTTGGTGGTTCTCATCGTCCGGCAGGGTGACCTGAACGCATTCCTTGACGACCCCGGAATCGAGCTTCACCGCGCCCGTCTCCTCGCGGCGCTCGATCGCCAGGACCTTGTGTCCGGCCTCGGATTTCGGCGGGGCGATCAGGATCGTCGCATCGCCGGTCACCGGCATCTGGCACGAGAGGCGGAAGCGCTCCTGGACCTCCTCATGGCCGAGTTGCACCTGGTCCATGATCGTCGCCGGCGGCGCATCACCCTTCAGGACCTTGACGCGGCAGCTCCTGCAGCGCCCGCGCTCGCCGCAGGTGGCGATCACCTCGAGCCCGGCATCGCGTGCCGCGTCGAGGACGCTCTTCCCGGTGGTCGCCGCGACGGATTTGCCTCCGCCCGGTACTACCTCTCCCTGAAATGTTATGACGAACTGGTCCGCCATCAAGTCGGCTCACGCAGCGGATGCGCCGATGAACGGATCAATTGGTGGCCGCAACTTGACCCAGTTCCTCGGCCAGATCGTCCACAAGCTGTTTTGCCAGGCCGACCGTCGTCGCCGCATCGGGTGCATAACCATCGGAATCGATCTTCTCGGCCCAGTCCGCAGTGACCGGGGCGCCTCCGACCATCACGGCCGCGGTCTCGAGCAGTCCCTCCTCCTCGAAATACTTAATCGACTCCCGTTGCATAGGCATGGTCGTCGTCAGCAGAGCCGAGAGCCCGATCAAGTTGGCACCTGTCTCACGCACCTTGTCGGCAAATTTCTCCGGCGAGGAATTGGGGCCGATATTGTGAACTTCAAACCCGTTCCCCTTGAGCATCATGCCGACGATGTTCTGGCCGATATCGTGTAGGTCGCCCTTCACTGTACCGATCACGCAGATCCCGCGCGGAGGTTCGTTCGATGCTTCAAGGATCGGGCGAAGATGGTCCATGCAGCCATGCATCACCTTGGCCGAGATCAAGACCTCCGGGATGAAGATCTTCTCCTGAATCCAAAGCTCGGAGATGATATCCATGCCGCCGATCAAGCCCTTGTTGAGAATCTCCTTCGCATTCGCCAACTCGTCGAGGTCGGGGTTCTTCTGATCACCCAGACCGTCCTGGACCAGCGCCAGTGCGGTATCAGCATCGCCGTCAACGATGGCTTGAGCCAGGGTTTCAAACTCGATTGTCATTTATGGTTTCCTCGTTGTTCGAAGAATCGCTGATCGGCACCGCCGCTCAGGCCGCCCGGAACTTGCGGCGGCGCTTCGCTTTTTTGGTCTTCGAGACAGCAAGTGTCGCTTCATCCGTCGCGCCCTGCGCGATCTCCTCGAGCTGTTTCAGTATCTCATCCGGAAGCTGCTTGGGCGTGTGGTTCTCGAGAATCCACCGCACCTTGTCATTGCACCAGTCGTGCGTCGTCTTCTGGCCCTTGTTCGTCCAAGACTGGAAGTTATTGCGGTTAAAGACCTCGGGTTGCCACTGTTCCTCGAGGTAGCAGTTCATCGTGTGTTCCTGATCGACGAAGATCTTGTTCGGCAAACCGTCGCCAACCGCCTGAATCACGTCGAGCGCCAGTGTGTGGTCATTCACCGGGGCACCCTTCATGAAGCGTCGGACCGCGCCGATGCACTCGTTCGACAGGACCAGATGCTCAAACGAGCCGATCAAGTGCGATTCAAGGCTTCCCGCACCGATGTTCATGTGGCAGCCTGACAGGGCGGCGCAGAGATAGCTCCACAAGGTCTCGGCACCCGCCTGAGCATCGACGATCTTCGAATCCGTGATGCCGGCCGTCGCCATAACCGGCAACTCCAATTCGTGGCAAAGTTCCGTGTAGAGAGAGTGGAACAGGTGGTATTCCGGTGCCCCGGACGAGAGAATTCCGAACTTCAGGTCCATGATTCCCGGCAGGATCGCCATCACGTAGGGAACGCCCGGGCGCACGAGCTGCGAGACGATCAGTCCGACCAGGGCCTCGGCAAGCGACTGGACCACGGCACCCTGAATAGTGACCGGCGACGACGCGCCCGACATGGTGAAGGCACCGTAGCGGATCGGCAGCCCTTCTTCCGCCAGATAGCAGAACTTGTCGAACGCATGGTTCTTGTGCTTCAGCGGCGACAGCACCTCGTCGTATTGTAGAAGGAACGGTCGTTCGCGCAGCCTGTCCCACCCGCCGGCAATCAATGCCGCCATCTCGCAGATCGCCTTGGTGTCCGGGACATCGTTTGACAGATAGATGATCGGCTTCTCGGTATTGATCATCATGGCGTGCACTTCGTGCACGAAGCAGTCGAACCCGTAATCGTCGGCGAGTGAGCCGAGCGCGAACATGGCATCGAGATTGGGAAGGTAATCGGTGATGCGCGCCGCATTCCCGATATCTTCTTTCTTCCAGGCCCGGCGCTCACCGGTATAGGGGTCCCACATTTTCGGGCAGGCGGAGGTGGGCGAGAAGTAGCTGTTGCGGCCTTCGCAATAGAGCTTCGGTTCGCCGTTCCTGTCATACATCACGAACCGTTTCGGGGCCGAGCGGATGCACTCCTCGATCAGGCGCTGCGGAAAGTAGACCTTCTCGCCGTCTTCGTCGCAGGGTTCGATCCGGCACCCGGCCTTGCGGAGCACCTCCAGGGCGGGTTTCGAGCCGACCCGGTTTCCGGCGCGGGTCAGAACCTCGAAGGCGGCATTGATCATGACCTTCTTTTGGTCGTTCGAGAGAACCGTCAGACGGGGCGATAATTGCTGATCCAGTCCTGCCCACCTCAAGTCCATCGCCATCTTGTTCCTCCCGAATTCGGTCGCGTGATCACCCGATTGACCACCGCAATCGTCAATCTAGACGCTGAGAAACCCTAAGGATCAAATCGCGCATAGCGCAAGGAAAATATACGATCATATTGCTCTGATATATTGGCTCGTTGAATCTGACTCGTTGCCGCAGCGTCCTTTAGAAAATTTATCATGTGTTCTCAGTGTGATGAGTTTTCTCCGATGGTCGGAACTCGTGGCCGGCATGCGCTTGACGTATACCAAGGATCTCAAAATGGCTTGACTCGTATCCAATTCAAATCCGACGATGCTCACGCTGAGTGGCGCTGGGCACCCCCGCGGATGGGCTTGCTGCCGGCCCACAGCCAATGAATGGGAGGATCATCAAAATGTCCGACAGGCTGGGATGGAAGAACCGCCGTGAATTCATGAAATATACCGCTGCGACCGGCGTTGGCCTTGCTGCGCTGGGTCCGGGCAGTTTCGTCCGGCCGGCCTATTCGCAGGATTTCAAGGGCGAGGAACTGAGGATCTTCACCTATGCCGGCGCATGGGGTGACCAGTTCACCAAGAACTTTGCGCCGCTCTTCGAGGAGCTGACGGGCGCGAAGCTGATCGTCGAACTGGGATGGTGGGACTCGGTGCCGAAACTGAAGGCATCGCCCCCGGGCAAACCAGCATTCGATCTGATCATGACCGATGCGACCCAGGGCTACCCGGCGATCCGCGAGGGTTTGTTCCAGACCGTGGATTTCGGCAAGATCCCCAACGCATCGAAATTCTCGCCCAACGTGATGGACAACTGGGTGGTCAAGGATGCCTGGGGGGTGACCTGGCCGGATGCCGCGCAGACCGGCGTCTACAATACCGAGATCGTCAAGGAGGCACCAACGCGCTGGGCTGACCTGCTCGACGAACGGTTCACCGGCAAGCTGGGGATGTACAATTCATTCTACTTCTCGCTGTTTACCTTCGCCAGCATCATGGTCGACGCGGAAGGCAAGGCGGGAACCGCGCGCCAACGCTGTGCCGAGGACATCGATGGTGTGCTGCAGTATGCCAAGGAGCAGAGCGCCCGGGTAAACTACTGGTGGCCATCGTCCTCGGACATGGCGCTGAATCTTGTGCAGCGGAATGTTTCGGTCGGCAACATCCACAGCGTCGACGCATTCGGTCCCGTGCGCGAGGGCGAGCCGATCGGCGTCTTTGTGCCCGACACCGATCGCGCGTCTTTCCAGGCGCTTTGGCTGGCTTCCAAGGACACGCAGAAGAAGGAGCTCGCAGAGGTCGCGATCGACATATTCTGTTCCGAGGCGTTCCAGGAGATCTATGCCAGCGACGGCGGCTTCCCGACAGGCATACCTAGCGTCGCCAAGAAGGTTGCTGCGGGCGACGAGCTCTGGGCATCGATCAACCCTTACACAGACGCCCATTTCGACAATGTAGGTTACTATCCCTACGATGCCTACTTCGCAGACTGGGATAATATCGTTCAGTTCTGGGACAAAGAGGTGCTGCGTAAGAGTTGAGGTTGAGCGGCTGTCCTCCCGATAGTTGGCCAGGTCTCCGCGAGAGCGTTGCGGAGACCCGGTCGGCTCGGGTGTAATGGGATGTCCGCGCCGACTCTCGGGCATCGGCCAACAATTCGGGGGCAAAAAAGCGTGAAGGCTGCTAACCCGTCTTCGTTTGAACGGACACCAAGCGCAGATGTGCCGCCGGTGCTCGAAGTTCGCGGCGTATGGAAAACCTTCGGCGACGCGGTCGCGGTCGAGAGTGTCTCTTTCGATGTCGCCGACGGCGAGTTCCTTTTCCTGATCGGACCCTCCGGTTGCGGGAAAACGACCACGCTTCGGATGATCGGCGGGTATCTCGAACCAACCCGCGGCGACATTTACATTCGCGGCCGGCGCATGAATGACGTGCCGTTGGAGAAGCGCAATATCGGCATGGTCTTCCAAAGTTATGCTCTGTTTCCCCATATGACGGTTGCCGAGAACGTCGCCTTCGGGTTGCGTATGCGCGGCGTGCCCAAGCGCGAGCGAGCCGAGCGCATCGCCAATGTGCTCGACCTGGTCGAGCTTTCCGAGTTCGCTGACCGGTATCCGGTGCAGCTTTCAGGCGGCCAGCGTCAGCGTGTGGCGATCGCGCGTGTGGTCGTCTATGAGCCGGACATCCTGTTGCTCGACGAGCCGTTGGCGAACCTGGACCGACGCCTGCGTGATTCGATGCGGGTCGAGCTCAAAAAGCTCCAGGAGAAGGTCGGCATCACCACCGTCTACGTCACCCACGATCAGGAAGAGGCCCTTTCCATGGCCGACCGGATCGCGGTGATGGAGGGGGGGCACCTGCTGCAGCTCGGCACACCGAGCGAAGTCTATAACAGTCCGAAATCGCCTTTCGTGGCCACTTTCCTCGGGAACACTTCATCCTATCAGGCGACGGTCTCTTCGGTCGATGGGACATTCACCGATCTGGAGATCGATGGCGGTCTCACGGTGCGCGTCGTCAACGGTGGGGACTTGGAGCCCGGTGAAAACTGTTTGGTCTCCGTCCGTCCTGAACGGGTTGCTCTGTTCAAAGCTTCGCCGCCGGAAGACCAGAATGTCTTCCGAGGTCAAATCGACTTCCTTTCGTACCTCGGGGCTGGCGTCGAATACATCATTCGGATCGACGGAACAGACGTAACTATCAGAGCGCACGAAGCGTTGCCTGCCGGCCAACCTTCCCATCGCGAGGGAGAGAGTGTCTATGTCGCGTGGGAGCCTGGCCAGACAGTTTATCTAAAGGGGTAATAATCACCGATGACGGTCGTCGAGACAGATTTGGGAGGCTACCAGAAAACCGTCGTCGATCGGCTTGCGCCCTATGCGAAGTATCTCCTGCTCTCGCCGATGATCCTCTTGATGCTCGGCTTTTTCGTTATTCCACTGCTATGGTTGCTGCGGATCAGTTTCTACGAGAGTCGCGGCGCCTCGGGCTTTGGCATCGGAGGCGCCGCGGGCCAGGAGGGCGGCGGTTTCTATGTCGAAGGCACATGGACGCTGGACAACTACGTGAGATTCTTCACCGACGATTACTTCATGTCGGTGATGATGTTCACGATCGGATTTGCGCTGCTGGTGACACTGGTGACCATGATCCTGGCCTACCCGATGGCCTATTACATCTACCGCGCACCGCCGAAGCTTAAGACTGCGCTGATCCTGATCGTGATCTTGCCCAAACTTTCGAACATGCTTGTGCTGGTCTATGGATTACAGATGCTGCTGGCCAATAACGGGCTGGTTAACGAGTTGATTATGCTGGTCGGCGTATCTGACGAGCCGATCAAGCTCGTTTATACGCTCTTCTCTGCGACAGTCAGCAAGGTGCTGCTGGTGATCCCGTATACGATCCTGGTCATCACTGCGACGCTACACACCCTCGACCCGTCGCTCCGCGAGGCGTCGCGTGGTCTCGGTGCCAGCCCCTTCAAGACATTCTGGCTGGTGACTTTCCCGCTCAGCGTGCCGGGCACGCTGATCGCCCTGCTAATCACCATCGTCTGGGCGCTTGGCGCCTTTGTCTCTCCCTCGCTGCTCGGGAACCCGGAGACCCAAACCTTGCGGTCGAGGTTCCGAAGCAGACGTTCGAGAACGTGAACTGGGCAATGGGCGCAGCGATCGCCTTCATCATTCTGACGATGATGACGCTGATCGTGTTTCTTTATAACTGGGCCGTGGGCTCGCGCATGAAGTGGCAGGGCTGAGATGGGTGCGGTGCTCCGGAAATACGCCTGGCACGCCTTCGCCATCCTGATGTGCATCTATTTCCTGGCACCGATGGTGATCGCGGTCTTGATGTCGTTCACCCCTTCCAGGTTCCTCCGCCTGCCGACCGACAAATGGTCACTACGCTGGTACGAGGCCTTTTTTAACGACCCCAAGTGGATGGAGAGTCTCACCAACAGCCTGGTTGTTGCCGGTTTGACCATCGTCATCTCGCTGATCGTAGGCATGGCCGCCGCCTTGGCCTTCAGCCGGTTCAAGTTCAAATGGGGCACAACGATTTACACGCTGGCTCTGACCCCGGTCTTTACGCCTGCGGTGATCATCGGCATGTCGATGCTGGGCGTCGCCTATCAGACGGGCATGTGGGGTGGCCATTTGATCATTGCGATCGCCCATTCTCTCTGGGCGTTTCCGCTGGTGATCATGGTGCTTCGAGTCAGTCTCGACGGGCTCGACCGGTCGATTGAGGAAGCCGCGCGGGGCATGGGAGCCTCGCCGTTTCAGGTCTTCTACCTGATCATCCTGCCGCTCATCGGACCGTCGGTCCTGGTGGGCGCGCTCTTCGCGTTCATCATCTCGATCAATGAATTCATCATGGCGCTGTTCCTGGGCACGTCAGAGACCGAAACCATGCCCCGAGTGATTTACCCGACACTTCGATACCGGTTGACGCCGCTTGTGGCCGCCGCGTCTGGGATACTGATGCTGGTCACGGTCATCGGATTGCTGGCATCGGCGCGTCTGATGAATCTGCGCCGCCTCGTGGAATACAATCGGAGCCAATGAGATGAATTTGGGCTCAGATGACAGCGTCATTGACCCGACCAAGGACGACGTTCTGCTCTTCGAATTCTGGCGCCCAACCCGGGATTGGGTTCGCGCCAACCTTTTCCGGCTGCTCGACGCGGGGATCAGCGCCTCGGTCCTGCGCGAGGGCGACGAGAAACGCGGCACCGTTTTGATCATCCTGGCGGACGCGGATGGCTCTTCCCGTATCCTGGCGCATGTGCGCGCGGCCAGCAGCGACAGCCAGTGGATGCCCATCCACGATGCCGACCGGCTGAGCAAGGACGAGAGCGATCGCACCATCCGCGCCGCGGTCGAGCGTGATCCGGACCTGTGGGTCCTTTTGATCGACGCCGAGTCGTTCGCGGCCGGAAGCGGTGCGGCACATCCCTGTCGACCGATCGACGGCGCGAATGTGTCGATCCCGGACGCCATGGCATTGCGGGCAGCCGCAATCCTACGCCAACGTCATCAATAGTATCGTCCCACGAGGGACAAGAAGGGGAGGCAAGATTGAATATCCAGGCACAATCGCTCACCGAGCGTATCGCTGAGATTAAGGGCGCGAAGGTTCTAAAAAGCTTCTGCTACACCTGCCCCTGGACATGCCCGACCGAGGTCTATGTCCGCGACGGCAAGGTGGTCTACCACAAGGGCAATCCGGACGCGCCGAACAACATCGGCACGCGTTGCGCCAAGGGCATGGCCAGCGCCTGGGTCACCCGCGATCCGGACCGGCTGAAATACCCGATGCTGCGCACCAATCCCAAGGGCCAGAAGGGTGAGTTCAAGCGCATATCCTGGGACGAGGCCTTCAAGTTCATCGCCGACAAGCTGCGCCAGATCGAGAAGGAGCATGGACCCGAGGCGGTCTGCTACCTGTCACACCATGATCCGAATTCGATCTTCATGGTGCAGCTTCTGGCACAGCTCTATGGCACGCCGAACATTTCGCTCGGTCATGCCATGGGGTGCGAGGGCGACCGCCGCTCGGCCTGCCTGACCACATTTGGCAGCCTCTTTCCGATGCACGATTTCACCGGCTCGAAATACGTGATCCTCTGGGGCATGAACATGCTGGGGGCCAACCAGGGCCTGTTCGAGAGCCGTGCCCTGCTTCAAGCCAAGAAGAACGGCTGCAAACTGGTTGTGGTCGACCCGAGCTTCACCGAGACCGCCCAGAAGGCGGATGAATGGATCCCGATCAAGCCGGGGACCGATGCGGCGATGGGCTTGGCGATGTGCAAGCACATCATCGACGAAGGCCTGTATGATCAGGACTATGTCAACACCTACTGCCACGGCTTCGACGGTTTTCGCGATCACTTGGCCGAGAAGGGCTACACGCCCGAATGGGCGGAGGAGATCTGTGGCATCGATGCCGGCACGATCCGCCGCCTGGCCCGCGAGTTCGCCACGACCAAGCCCAGTATCTCCGCCCAGTTCAAAGGGTCAGGTTACTACACGAACGGCAATGATGGCGGCCGCGTGTGCTACATACTTGCGGCCATTTGCGGCCAGATCGACAAGCCAGGGACGTTCCATCTCGATGATTGGGCTCCGATCGGCCATCCGGTCGCGATTCCGGAAGAGGCGATGCGAAAGCCCGAGAAGGCGCCGCTCGCCCATGCAATGGGCTATGCCCTGGCGCCGCTGACAGGCTATCCGGTCGTCCCGGAGATCCCAAGCTCGCGGCTTCCGGGAGCAGTTATCGAGGACGACCCCTATCCGATCCGCGGCATCTTCTGCCAGGCAACCAATCCGGTGATGAGCGATCCGAACCGTGACCGGGTGCAGGCGATGTTCGCCAAGCTAGACCTCGCGGTCGCTCAGGAGCTCTACATGAGCGAGACCGCGCTCGAATGTGACATCGTCCTGCCCGAGACCTCGTTCTACGAGCAGGCCGAGCTGCGGCAGGGCATGTGGCTGGGGCCGGAGGCAATCCTGTGTCAGCCGGTGGTCGAGCCGGTGGGTGAGGCCAAGCCCGCCTACGAGATTGCCAAGGGCCTGGCCCAGGAAATGGGCTGGGGCGAGTATTTCTCCTATGAAACATGGGAGGACTGGGCGGCTGTTTCGGCCAAGGACCTGCCTGTCAGCGTCGATGATTTGAAGGAGAAAGGGTTCTGGGCCGGCAATGTGAGCTATGGCAGGGTCGAGGCAGGCCTTGGCACGCCGTCGGGCAAGATCGAGATTTACTCGAATGCCTATGAGGGCGCCGGCCACAACCCCTATCCGGAATGGCGCGAGCGTTCGGTGATCCCGGATGACGAATTCCCGCTCCAGGTCACGCATTCGAAGCTCTCGATGCATTGCAACATCGTGACCCAGAACAATCCGTTCCTGATGGAGATCTGTCCGGAGAACTGGGTCGAGATCAACTCGGTCGACGCGACCAAATACGGCATCGCTGATGGGGGCAAATGCGTGATCGAGTCGCCCAAGGACAACATCACCATGACGGCCAAGGTCGTGGAAGGCCTGGTGCCCGGCTGCATCTCGATCCGCCACGGCCACGGCTTTGGCCACTGGGCGATGGGGTCGGTCGCGAAGGGCAAGGGGGCACATTCCAACAACCTGATGGACACCCACACCAACCCGATCACCGGAACGAACAATTACAATGAATGCAAGGTCCGGATCAGGGCGGCTTGAGGGAGGTCACGATGCAACACGGGTTCTATTTCGACAGCGACCTCTGCGTGAAATGCCATGCCTGCGAGATCG
>JAOTXT010000100.1 GCA_029862205.1 Paracoccaceae bacterium | reverse complement strand
CTTGGCTTTGTTCCCCAAAGATTTGACCACCCCCCTCTATCGCTACGATCAGCAACAACCCCAACCCTAACCCGGAGTCCGTACATGTGTGAGATTGCCACCTTTGACGCGGTGCGAACTACCCGCGTTACGACGCCCTTCCCAGAAGGACCCGTGCGCACCGGAGACTTGTCACCTCTGTCAACACTCCGATCTAAAGCCTGCCACTGGAAAACCCTCGTGGTGCGAATTACCCGCAAGTAATTGACACCGTGGAAGAACCCATGTGCATCGACCGGACGCAACAGAAGCTCTCCAATAGTTCGCGGGCAAGACGGGTAATTGGGCAAGATGAGTATTTATCTATCTAGAATCGTTTATGATTTTTCTTACGTTCCTCCTTACCTCTCTCATCCAACAACGTAAGTTCAGTCCGATTTGAGTTTCCGTGGTCCTTGTCTGAGACCGGCAGTTCGATTCCAAATTCGGCCGCGGCGCGCCTGTCCGCTTCGGCGCGCGGTAGACCACCAAAGGCGCATCTGCCGCCTGATAAGAACCGGCTCCTGGCGGTCGACCGCGCTTCTTCTCCGCTCGAGGAATTGGCTCGCCGACGCCCAGATCATCGTAACCGACCTGATCCGCTTCCCCGGCCTTGTCGGGATTGGTCTGATCTTCCCCCCGCAAACATCCAGGGAGGTCGCCGACAATCACGAAGAAGCGCGCCTCTTTCCAGGAATGGCCCGATCTCTCGCTCCATGCCTCCGGAGGAATTCTCTCGTAGCCGGCGGCACTCTCGCGAAACGCGATAGCACGGCCGTCCTTCAAGACCATGTATTCGGCACGCGTTAGAGCGGCCTTAAGCTTATCGACACACTGGCGTCCGCGCTCTTCGGGGAGCAGCGTACGACGGAGCGCCCGATGTCTCAAAGTCCGCTCAAAATCGTCATTCGTTTTCGATAAACCCGCGCTGATCACCCGCCTTCGGCGCCCAATTGACAGTTGCGGGTTTATCCGCTCCAAGCGCGCCTGGATCTCTTCCACGTGCTCCGAACACCTCCGTCCACTTGCATCGACGAGCCGGCGCTCGATTTCGGCCTGGAACTGGCAAAGATCAAACCATTGGATGAGCGCATCAGAAGATTGATGATACTCGAGACGCCGTCCTGTCGGGCTGATTAGGGATTGCCCGACACGTGCAAGAACAATTGGTGAGTGGGCGGGGCCAGCGCCGGCAGGATCGAACTCGGGGCAATCGAACGGCGTCTCGTCTGGATAAAAGAGCGTTTGTTCCTGCATTTGCGTCACTGCCAGCATCGTCTACGAGCGGCGGATCCGGCGCGGACCCCCAGGGCAATGGGCGGCGAATCCTAGCCATCGGCGATCCAATCATGGGGCGGAGTGCAAGGTCGTGCAACTAGTAGGTGTGTTTCCTTACACGTCTTACGCCAGATGTAGCGTCGCATAAATTCTGGCGCGATCTACCAAGTCTCTGCAGTCGCTCGGAAATGAGCGCGATCTTACGCCGCTTACCCCCCTTACAACCGAAGCTATGAAGGCTAAGGAGGAGATCTCAAAACGCGTTTTGTTTCATGGTCTTCTGGCAGAGTGAATCCAAGATTTGCAGGCAATCGGCAGAGAAGTGCCGGGTTCGCTAAGAGTAATCAAGGCAACCAAAAAACAGCCGCCGGGGAGCGAGGATTCAGTTCCAGCTTTCCGCTTCTGCTGGGTCCGGATTTAAGCCAGCCAAGATTACTCGGCCTATGTCACCGATAGGCTAAGAAACGGACGTTCAGGTAGCGTTACCTGAATGTCGGTTCCTGATCCATGGATGCCCTCTCCTCTCGTGGCGATTGACCAATCACCACCTTGGCACATTGCGATGCCGTCGGCAGGGGGCATCCACACATGACACAATGAAGACCTTCATCCATCATTCGCGACCAAGATATCTGCTCTTTGGCCACAAGATGACCTCCACGGTAGCTGCGACACGTGGCTGGCAGCGGCGGCCCGCTCATACATTGGCATGCATTTGTTCGTCCAAGACGATGCGGCCGTCGACCAGATGCACCCGGCGGTCCATCCGGTTGGCGATGTCGAGATCGTGGGTCACCGCAACGATGCTCTTGTCGCCCCGCGCCGGGACCTCCCTGAGGATCTGGAAGACCTGCTCCGAGGCGTGCGAGTCGAGCGAGCCGGTGGGCTCATCGGCCAAGATCAGCGGCGGGTCGTTGGCCAGCGCCCGGGCCACCGCCACCCGCTGGCGCTGGCCGCCGGAGATCTGGTCCGGCCGCTTGTGCATGTGGTCGCCGAGGCCAAGCGACTCAAGGATTGCCGCTGCGCGCTGTTCGGCTTCGGTGCGCGGCCAGCGGCCAAGCCGGCGCATCGGGATCATCACATTGCCGAGCACGGTGAACTCGGGCAGCAGGAAGTGGAACTGGAACACGAAGCCGATGCCGGCGAGCCGGATCGCCGACTTAGCATCCTTTTCGAGCTCGTGAGTCGGCTGGCCGTCGAACAGCACCTCGCCCTCGGTGGGGGTGTCGAGCAGCCCCAGCAGGTAGAGCAGCGAGGATTTGCCCGAGCCCGACGGCCCAGTGATCGCGACCAGCTCGCCGTGACCGACGGTAAGGTCGATATCCTCGACCAGCGTCACAGGCACGGTCTCGGGCAGGATCCGGGTGACCCCGCGCGCCTCGACCAGGGCGGTCATGTCGCCCCTCGGATGATGTCGACCGGGTTCCCCTCCGATGCTTTGCGCGCCGGCAGGTAGCCGGCGATTGTCGCCGCGGCCACGGCGAGGCCCGAGGCGATGGTGTAATGGACCCAGTTGTAGGTGACCGGCAGATGCGTCACCTCGGTTTGTTGCTCAAACTCGAACTCGATGCTGGCCATGATCGAGGTCAGCCCGTAGCCCAGCGCCGCCCCGAACAGGCTGCCGGCCAGCCCCATCAGCGCCCCCTCGGCGAGGAAAATCGAGCGGATGTCCGCCTCGCGGAAACCGAGCGACTTGAGGATCGCGATGTCGCGAGCCTTCTCGTGGGTGATGATCGAAACGATATTGAAGATGCCGAAACCGGCGACCACCAGGATGGCGCCGACCACCGTGTACATGATGGTGTTTCGGATCTGGAACGCCTCCAGCAGGTCCTCGTTCGCCTCCTGCCAGGAGACCGACTTGTAGCCCAGCATCTCTTCGGCCCGGGCGGCGACCAGCCGGGCGGCGTTCGGGTCGCGAAGCCGAATGCGGATATCGTTGATCGCGTTCTGCCGACCGGCCAGCACCTGGGCCGCTTTCAGCCGCACGTAGACCAGCCCCTCGTCGGTGGCCACCACGCCGCTATGGAACAGTCCCACCACCTTGAACTGGCGCGCGAGACCAGTGGCCGTGGTCAGCCGCAGGCTGTCGCCGAGCGTGACCGAGAGCCGCTTCGCCAGCCGGTCGCCGATGATCGCCAGAAAACCGGCGGCATCGAGCTCCTCGAATCGGCCCTCCACCATGTCTTCTCCGATCGCCGAGACCTTAAGCGCATCGCGCGGCTCGACTCCCATGATCTGAACCGCCCGCTCGGTGCCACCGTAGCGGGCGACCCCCTGCAGCGACAGGCCGATCGACAGCGAACCGGGCACCCAGCCGCGCAGTCGGGCGACGGCGGCGACCGGGTTGAGGATGCCGCGGATGTCGTCCTCGGGTCTCAGCCCGCGGAAGGCGACCGCGTCGAAGGCGCGCGCGGCCGGCTGAACCGGGGGCGTGCGCTGCTCGTCGGTCACCTGAACATGGGGCATGGCGTCGATCAGGGTGCCGACGAACTCGTCCTGGCTACCCTGCATCAGCGCCGCCATGCCGATGGCAAAGCCAACGCCGAGCGTGACGCCCGCAATCGAGACTAGGGTTTGCCTCCCGCGCCCGTGGATGTGGGTGTAGGCGATATCCACCAGCAGATGCATCTCACCGCACCCTGACTCTGTCGCCGGAAACGAGGCCGTCCACGGCCGGGCTCACTACCTGCTCGCCCGCCGCGGCGCTGTCCAGGATCTCGACTCGCTCCGCCCCGACGATGCCCAGCGTGACCGGCCTGAGCTCGACCACCCCCTCCGCATCGACGATCTGCAGCCTGCCGCCGGTCACGCTCTCCGCCGGCGCCAACATCACGTCCTCATGCACGGCGATGACAATGTTTACGTCGATCGACATACCGATGAACAGCGGCGTGTCCGCCGGCAGCGCAAGATAGACCCGGTACGTCTTCAGCACAGGGTCGCCTTTCGGCGTGATCGCCGCGACTTCCGCCGGCAGGTTCTCGCCGGGGAAAGCGTCGGCGGCGAGCAACGCGCGCTGGCCGATGTGCACGACGGGGATGTCCTCCTCGTTTACCTCGGCGACAACGCGGAGCGGCTGCGGCTGGCCAACCCAGGCCAGAGCTGTCCCAGGCTCCGCCACCTCGCCGACCTCGCCGTCGATGCGCAGCACTTGCCCGGCCATCGGTGCGCGGATCTCCAGATCGGCGAGCTGGCTTCTCACCGACGCCACGCTGGCCCGCAGCCCGGAGACGTTGGCGAATGCCTCCTCGTATTTCTCCCGCGTCCCGACCCGACGGTCGAGCAAGTCCTCGGCGCGGATGAACTCCTGTTCGGCGAAGCCGAGGCGGGCCTCAAGCTCCGTCAGGCGGGCACTAACTTCAGCGTCATCGAGCCGGAAAAGAAGCGCACCGCTAGCCACATCTGTGCCTTCGCAGCGGCAGGTCTCGATGATCCGCCCGCGGCGTAGCGGTGTGACCTCCGACCATAGCTTCGGCTCGACGACTCCAGTCGCATAGACAATCCGGGCCGCATCGCCGCGACTGATCGTGGCGATAGTAACAGTGATCGGCCGGCTGGCGAACCACCACGCTGCCGCGCCAGCCGCCACGAGCACTGCGATCTGGAGAAGCCTGCGGATCATGTCCCGCGCCTGTCTGCTCAGTACCGCTTCCAGACTAGACGATTTCGCCGGAGATTGAATGACTGGGATCAAGGCGGGCGCGAGCACACTGGCAATCGGGCCCAGTCCTGACCCGAGGTGGACGTTCTTCATTGATGGGGCCAATTGATTCCGTGAGATGTTGTTCTTGACAATTCACGCGGTGACAAAAGGCTTGCCATCGTTGCGACACATCGCGCAGGCCAGGTCCTTGCCCATGGCGGCAACGAGGGGGAGCCCAGGCAGCCCCGCCCATTGTCCGACCATGTAGAAGTTCCGCAAACCGGCCAGGGTTTGGCTCAGCTTCTTGCCTGTGAGCATTGCCAGCATCATCCGTGTTCCAGACACCTTGAAGCCATGACCATTTCCGGTGAAGCGCTTTGTCGTGATTGGCGTGGCGACATCGACCACCTCGATCTCCTGTCGAAATCCGGGGAAGCGGTGTTCGAGTTGCGAAATCACGGCGTCGGCGATGGCGGCTTTCTCGGCCGCGTAGCGCTCCGGCGCGGCGTGAACCCGCTCCCAATACTTACAGCTCGTCGCAAACACGACCTTGAGCACCGACTTGCCGGGCGGGGCAAGGCTCTCGTCGAAGCCGAACGTCTCGACAAAGAAACGATCGCGCTCCTCGCCGGCGATGATGACGGGCGTGTTGAGGGGGAGCACGATCGCGTGCGGCTCCGGTGCAAGATGGCGCGCCACCCCAAGCGATACGTGCACACCCATTTCGACGCGGTCCTCAGGTGAATCGTAATAGGCATTGATCGCGTTGCTGACGTATCTCCCGCCCAGCATTTCGAAGATCGTAGCGGGTCCATAGGCATTCGAAACAATAATATCCGCATGGTGCGCACTGCCATCAGCGAGGCGCACCCCGACCGCGCGATCGCCTTCCGTGAGGATCGAGGCGACCTGTGTCCCATAGGTGATCTCTCCGCCCAATTGAGCGAAGCGTTGCGCGATCGCTCTGGCGAAGTTGGCTGAACCACCAACGGGCCATCCAAGGTCGCCGATCTCCATGCGCCCGAGGAACGAGAGCAGAAGGAGCACCGGCACATCCGGACCATCGTAGAGCAGCGTCGGAAAGGCGCGCCGAAGGAAAGGATCGGTGAAGCGCCCGGCAAATCGCGTCATCGTCACGCCGCTATATTTGATCAGCGTGGGCATGACTCGAAGAATCGCCAACCGTCCAAGCGGGCCCGCCAAGGCGAGGCCCATCATTTCGAAATCGCGGAAGCGCCGCGACGCGATTACGAGTTCATCGATCACGGCCGCGTCGTCAGGAGAAAGCTGCTTCATATGCGCGGCGAGCCGATCGAGGTCACAATGAACAACCAGAGGCGCGCCGTCCGGCCGCTCCACACGCACGAGTTCGTCAAAAGCGTGCATCTCAATCGCGGGCACGACTCCGAGCTCGCGCCACATGCTGTGAAAGACGCTCTTCGGGCATGAACCGGCGAGATTGTGAACGCAGCCGTCGAATGTATAGCCGTCGCGCCGCCATGCCGTGCAGACCCCGCCCGGAACACTGTTCATTTCGAGAATGCGGACGCGGTAGCCGTTAATCTGCGCGTAGCAACCCGCTGACAGGCCGCCGATGCCTGCGCCGATGATGAGCACGGATTTGTCGGCCATAAGCTAACCCCGCAACGAATCCGCTTCGGCCGCCATCTGAAACCACCTTCGCGGGTACGCGCCAACTTCGACTGCGAGGACGGCGGTTGCAGAACAATTTGCCGACACAAGCGATCGCAGAACGGTGCTGGCAAAATGTAGATTGCCCCCGATGAACCGGCTTTCTGAAATACGCTTGCGGTTTCTGCGCGAAGCCGTCCCATCAATAAGATTACTTGTTGACCGATTCCGGCGCGTTGACGCCGGTCAAGCTGCGAGACCAACTGCAGGCTGTTCGCTCAAGAATTCATCGTCGCGCAGCTGTGCGGTCAGGACTCTGGCGGAAGTCCTCTGTCGCTCAGCCAATCTCTGATTGCGGCGCGGATCATCGCGTGCTGAACCATCAGGAAGTGGCCCCCGTCGGGAACCATGATCAATTCCGCGCCATGGATCCCGCCGGCGCTGTGGCGCGCGTGGTCCGGGGGGACAAGCGTGTCATCCTCAGCATGGAACACCAGCGTTGGCACAGAAATTTCGTTAAGCGGATAGCTGCGGGGCATATGCTGAGCCTGATCATTAAAGATGCCATCCAGCCGGAGGCTCAGCGGCGACATAACCTCGATTATGGTCCGCAGCGTATCCAATTCTTCATGCGTCAGCTTTTCTTGGAGCTTGCGCGTCACGCCGAACAATGCGCCCAGCTGCCGCCAGGCGAACCTGCTGAGCGCCCAGTAGACGAAGTCGTTGCCGATAATGCGATTGATGCGTTGCACACGCCTCGCGTCGACTTGTCCGCGACCGTCTGTGAAGCTGACCGCGCAGCCCAGGATGAGCACCGTAGTTCTTTCAGGATGGCGATGCGCGAACGTCAATCCCGATGGGCCACCGGCCGAGAAGCCGACGACGATGGCCCTCTCGATCGCCAGCGCGTCGAGCAGGCAAACGAATGCGTCTGCTTGGGCGTTCAGCGAGCGATCCGCAGGCAGCTCGTTCAAGTATCCGAAGCGCGATGGTGCAATGATACGATAGCCTTCGCCCAAAAGGGTCTCGCCTAGCATGAGCCCTTGGTCATACCCGCCGCCAGCCCCGTGGATCATAAGAACTGGCGGGCCACGACCGTGTTCCGCGTACTCGATGGGTCCACAGGCTGTGTCTATGACGGTTCCGCCGGCCGCCAATCGATCGCGGGCGGTGCGCATTTCGCGGCGGTACGATCGCGCCGCCCACGATCCGCCCGCCAGGAGAGCCACGGACAAGCCCGCGAGCGCTACCCAGAGAAGTTTCATATCCGCCCTCGATTCCCCGTGTGGAGGAGATGAAAGAACAGACCGTTAACATCACCCGAACCGACCAACATCCTCAACATGCGAGTCTTATTCGTCGCGACGGCCTCACTCGATAGCTCAATCTGCAAATCTGCACCAACTTGATCCGTTCGGGAACGTCTCAGTTTGGCACGAAACCGACCAACAGGCGCGCCCACGGATGTGGGTTCTTTTTTGGCATGGCGCAAGTAATTTATTCCCGATATGTTCACACTTGGCCACGGATAGGTTAGGAGCTGACTCGCTGACGGTCCGGACGGAAACTTTTGGAACCGGGACAGAAGCCGCTAACGGCAATGGATGGAAGCAACGAATTTGCAGCGGCTAAATTCGCAACAGCGTCAGGCGGTTGATTTCGGTATAGCGTCAGGCAGTGGAGCGCCGGGTGGCCCTCTGCTGATCATCGCGGGTGCCGGCTCGGGCAAGACCAGTACGCTTGCGCACCGGGTCGCGCGCCTGATCGCCGACGGCGCTGATCCGGGACGGATCCTGCTGATGACCTTCTCTCGTCGCGCGGCTTCCGAGATGTCGCGCCGGGTGGCCCGGATCTCGGCCGAGAAGCTTGGGGCCGGAAACGACTCGATGGCCAGCGCGCTGCCTTGGGCTGGGACCTTCCATGCAATTGGGGCGCGTCTGCTGCGTGAGCTCGCCCCCCGGATCGGGCTCGACCCGGACTTTTCGATCCACGATCGTGAGGACAGCCGTGACCTAATGAACCTCGTGCGGCATGAGCTGGGATTTTCTCGGACGGCGACACGATTCCCGGGTAAAGGCACCTGCCTCGCGATCTACTCGAGAGCCGTCAATTCCGAAGCGCCGCTGGAAGAGGTTTTGGGGACCGCCTTTCCCTGGTGCGCCGGTCATGAGCGGCAGTTGAAGGCACTCTTTGCTGCCTATGTCGAGGCGAAGCAGGCCCAGAGCGTACTCGACTACGATGATCTGCTGCTCTATTGGGCGGGGATCATGGCGGATGCCGGCGTCTCGGCGGAGATCCGCGGACGCTTTGACCACGTGCTGGTCGATGAGTACCAGGACACCAACCGGCTCCAGGCTGCAATCCTTCTGTCGCTGAAACCGGACGGCCGCGGCTTGACGGTGGTCGGCGACGACGCGCAATCGATCTACGCGTTCCGCGCGGCGACGGTCCGCAACATCCTCGACTTCCCGGATCA
>JAOTXT010000156.1 GCA_029862205.1 Paracoccaceae bacterium | reverse complement strand
GGCGTCGGCCAGTCGTTGCGGACTTCAAGCTTGTCGAGGCCGCCGTGGCCGGTCAGGACGACGGCGCGCATGGTGTCGGGGAGTGTGGTCATGACGGGACCTCCGAAGCGGATTGCGGGCGTCGAGCGTGAATCGTGCACGGCCGTGCCGAGTGGCCCGGCGGGCTCCCTCTCCCCTTGGGGGGAGGGTTGGGGAGGGGGGTGACCGCGCGTGCCATTCGGCACCGCTTCAATGTGCCGGGCCGCTGGCCCCCCTCCCTAGCCCTCCCCCCAACGGGGAGAGGGAATT
This sequence comes from Paracoccaceae bacterium, assembly GCA_029862205.1. GTDB lineage: Bacteria > Pseudomonadota > Alphaproteobacteria > Rhodobacterales > Rhodobacteraceae > Thermohalobaculum. Next base: position 2,151 of record JAOTXT010000156.1, on the reverse strand, counting down.
TTGCAACGGTGGCGGGCACGGCGGTCATGATGTGTACTCTGCAACCGGCGCGCCGAGGATGGCAAGGTCGGGCTCAACGCCTAGGCCGGGCTGGTCAGGCGCGGTGAAACAGCCGTCGATGTTGCGGGCGCCCGCACCCGGCGCCGGGTCGACCGAGACCATGTCCTGGCACGACCACACGCCAAGGCACGACGGCTGCGGAATGGCCTGCGCGAAATGCGCCACCGCGGTGTCGGACAGGACCGAGCCGCCGGTGTCCATGATCAGCATGGTGATGCCGGTCGCCAGGCAGAAGTCGCGCAGGCGGCGCGCCTTGGTGAGGCCGCCGACGCGGTTGAGCTTGATGTTGACCACCTCGGCGATGCCGTCTCCATGAATGCGGACAAGGTCGTTATAGGTATGCAGCGCCTCATCGACACAGATCGGATGGCTGGTCTGGCGGCGGACCTGGGCGATCTCATCGAGGGTCTCGCACGGCTGCTCGAACCACGAGGTGAGCCCGGGCACGGCGTTCATCACGGTGATCGCTTCCCTCGGCAGCCAGGCGCGGTTGACGTCGTAGAACATGACCTCGCCATCAAGCTCGTTTGCGGCCAGGTGACTGATGCGCCTGATGTCGAGATGAACATCGGCGCCGACCTTGCAGGAATGAACCCTGTAGCCGAGATCGCGGAAGCGCTCGACCTCATCGAGCATTTCTTCAGGCGACCCGGTCGAGACGCTCGAGGCGATCGGCACGGGATCGGGCTCGCGGGCGCCGAGCAGTTCGCAGACCGGCATATTGGCCGACTTGCCGAGGATGTCCCAGCAGGCCATGTCGAGGGCGGCCTTGACGTACGGGTGGCCGGGGAGGGCCAGATCAAGCGTGCGGTTGATATGATCGAGCTGGCGCGGGTCCTTGCCGATGAGATGGGGCCCAAGCTCTTCCAGCCCGGCGCGGATGCCCCTGCCGTGGGCGGGAAGATAGGTGACGCCCCACGGGCAGCCCTCGCCCCAGCCATGGACGCCGGCGTCGGTGTCGATGCGCACGAACGTGGAATCGAGTTCATCGAAACGCAGCCGCCCGCCGGACAGGTAGTAGGGCTTGTGCAGCGGCAGGTCGAGCTGCCAGACGGTGATGGCGGTTATGCGCATGGGGCTGTTCCAAGGAGTGGCAGGCTCCCTCTCCACGCTTGCGGGGGGAGGGTTGGGGAGGGGGAGCAGCCGTGCAAAACTTTGCTGCTTTTACTATCTGCACCGTGAGACCCCCCTCCCTAACCCTCCCCCCACAAGCGGGGAGAGGGGATTTCTTGTTAGTCGGCCTCATGCCGACGCCGCCGCCAGCCGGTGTTTGTGCATGGCCTCATAGTGCGGCAGCACGGTTTCGTAGATTTCCTTGACCCGGTCCGGGGCCTCTTCAATATCGATGTATTTGCGCGGCTGGGGTTTGAGGCCGTCACTGTCGCGCAGGTTGCCGTGCCAGGAGCCGCCGTCGTACCAGCTGACCTCGTCGCGGTTGCCGGGCTCCCAGGTGAGCGCGGCGGGCATGAACTCGATGCCGACCGCGGTGCAATAGGCCTCGACGATGCCGTGCGGGTCTTCCAGCAGGTCGTCGCTGTCGATGACCGGCGGGGCTGCGCCCATCTGATCGGTGAGCCGGTCGAAGAGCTGGCGCTGTTCGAGGATGGCGATTTCCTTGAGGACGAAATCGGGCCAGTGCTTGTACATCGAGGTAGCCACCTTTGCTGGATCGCGGATCAGGAAGCTATGGTTGTAGTGGGCCAGGAAGGCATCGGTCCAATGGTTCTCGATGTAATGTGGAAAGTCCTTTGAGAACACCGGGCCCATGGCGGCGGCACTTTTCAGGACCTGCCAGGCGCTCTCAAACGTGAGGCCCGGGGTGCGCGGGCCGTCCGGCTTCTTGCGCGGCCACGGGGCGCCTTCGCCCTGGTACCACCACTCGCCGAACGGTTCATGGAAGCATTGCATGTCGCCGCGCATGCGCATCATCCATTCAAACGCGGTCGAGGTCGAGCGCGGGGTCGCCCACAAAGCGAGGATCTTGTGCATGGCGGTTTGCCCTATCGAAGGGTTGACAGAAGCGTGCCCGGCGTCCTGGTCGGGGTGACACCGAGCGTCTTGAAGATGCGCCAGTAGAGGGCAAAGTCCGAT
>JAOTXT010000051.1 GCA_029862205.1 Paracoccaceae bacterium | reverse complement strand
ATCCGCGCCTGATCGCCACGGCAAAGAAGGCGATGGACGAGCACGGTTTCGGCATGGCCTCGGTCCGCTTCATCTGCGGCACCCAGGACATCCACCGGGCGCTGGAGCGGGAACTGGCGGACTTCCTGGGTCTGGAGGCGTCGATCCTCTTCTCCTCGTGCTTCGATGCCAATGGCGGGGTCTTCGAGGCGCTGCTGGGCGCCGAGGACGCGGTGATCTCGGACGCCCTCAACCACGCCTCGATCATCGACGGCATCCGGCTCTGCAAGGCCCGCCGCCTGCGCTATGCCAACAACGACATGGCCGAGCTGGAGGCGCGGCTCGGGGAGGCCCAGGACGCCCGCCACCGGCTGATCGTGACCGACGGCGTTTTCTCGATGGATGGGATCGTTGCCGACCTGCCAGGCATCTGTGACCTGGCCGAGAAATACGATGCGCTGGTCATGGTCGATGACAGCCATGCCACCGGGTTCATGGGGCCGCATGGTGGCGGCACCCCGGATCACTGGGGCCTGCGCGACCGGGTGGACCTGATCTCCACCACCTTCGGCAAGGCGCTGGGCGGCGCCTCGGGCGGCTGCGTCGCCGGCCCGGCTCCGCTGATCGAGATGCTTAGGAACAAGGCCCGGCCCTATCTTTTCTCGAACGCGCTGGCGCCCGCCATCGTCGAGGCGACCCGCGAAGCGCTGCGCATGATCGGCGAGGGCGGCGACCTGCGCGAGCGGCTCGAGGCAAATGCGGCGCGGTTCCGCTCCGCGATGACCGGCGCCGGGTTCACGCTGGCGGGCGCTGACCACCCGATCATCCCGGTCATGCTGGGCGACGCGGTGCTGGCCCAGGACATCGCGGCGCGGATGATGGAGCACCACGTCTATGTCACCGCCTTCTCGTTCCCGGTCGTGCCGCGCGGCCAGGCCCGCATCCGCACCCAGATGTCCGCGGCGCACAGTGCGCAGGATATCGACCAGGCGATCGAGGCCTTCATCGCCGTCGGCCGCGTTCTGGAGGTTATCAAGTGAATGCCCTGGAAAGCTTCCGCCGCCGCGAGGGCGTGCTGGCCTCGGTCACCGAGGCAATGGCCGCGACCCCCCTGGTGGCGCTGGACCGCCTCACGGCCGGGGTCGATGGCCGGATTCTTGCCAAGCTCGACTATCTGCTGCCCGGGTTCTCGAAAAAGGACCGGGCCGCGTTGAGGATCATCGAGAATGCGGAACGCGCGGGCGAGCTTGCGCCCGGCCAGACGGTCGTCGAGTTGACCTCGGGAAATATGGGCACCGGGCTCGCCATCGTCTGCGGGGTCAAAGGTTACCCCTTCGTCGCGGTCATGTCGCGGGGCAACTCGGCCGAGCGCGCGCGGATGATGCGGGCGCTAGGGGCCGAGGTGGTGCTGGTCGATCAGGCCCCGGTTTCGCGCCCGGGCGAGGTCTCGGGCGCTGATCTGGCGCTGGTCGAGGAAGCGGCGCAGCGGATCACCGCCGAGCGGGGCGCCTTCCGGGCTGACCAGTTTCAACGGCCTGGGAACCCGGAGGCCCATCGCGACGGCACAGGCCCGGAGATCTGGCTGCAATCCGGTGGTCAGATCGACGCTTTCTGCGACTTTGTGGGTTCGGCGGGCACACTTGCCGGCTGCGCCGCGTTCTTCCGTACCAGCGCCCCGCAGGTGAAGTGTTACGCTGTCGAGCCTGAAGGCGCCGAGGCACTGGCTGGATGCGAGATGACAAGGCCCGATCACCCGATCCAGGGCGGCGGTTACTCGATGGCACAGCTCGACCATCTGGAAGACGTGGCGCTTGACGGCTATCTCAAGGTCAGTGGCGCGCAAGCGCGGGACGCCGCCCGCCGCCTCGCCCGGGAAGAGGGTATCTTTGCGGGCTATTCCGCTGGCGCCAATCTCGCCGCGGCGCTTCAGCTGTTGGCGGGGCCGCATCGGGGCGGGACCGTGGCTGTGATAATCTGCGACTCGGGGCTGAAGTACCTCAGCACTGACCTCTGGACGGAGGACGCTCCATGAAAGCCCTGGTCAAAGCCGAATCCGCTCCCGGCCTGGTCATGCAGGACGTGCCGAAGCCCGAGATCGGGCCCGAGGACGTGTTGATCAAGGTGCGCATGGCCTCGATCTGCGGCACCGACATGCACATCTGGAAATGGGACGACTGGGCGCAGAAGACCGTGCCCGTGCCCCTGGTGGTCGGCCACGAATATGTCGGCGTGGTCGAAGCGGTGGGCGAAGACGTCGAGGAGGTCAAACCCGGCGAGCGGGTCTCGGGCGAGGGGCATCTGCCTTGTGGCCATTGCCGCAACTGCCTGAGCGGCCGCGCTCATATCTGCGCCCGCACTAAGGGGGTCGGCGTGAACCGCCCCGGCGCCTTCGCCGAATATGTGGTGATCCCCGAGGCGAACGTGCGACCCGTCCCGGACCAGATCCCGGACGAGATCGGCGCGATCCTCGATCCGCTCGGCAATGCCGTCCACACGGCGCTCGCCTTCGATCTGGTGGGCGAGGATGTGCTGATCACCGGCGCCGGGCCGATCGGCCTGATGGCGGCGGCGGTCTGTCGTCATGCGGGCGCGCGCCACATCGTGGTCACCGACCTCAACGACGAGCGCTTGGAGCTGGCCGAGCGTATGGGCGCGACCCGGGGCGTGCGCGCCGATCGTGTTGGCCTCGACGAGGTGATGCGCGATCTCGGCATGAAAGAGGGCTTCGATGTGGGGCTCGAGATGTCTGGCGCCGGCGCCGCGCTGGATTCCATGATCCATGCGGTGATCTGCGGCGCCAAGGTCGCGCTCTTGGGCCTCTTCGGCAAGAAACCACAAGTCGATCTCAACACCGCGATCTTCAAGGGCATCACCTTCGAGGGCATCTACGGGCGCAAGATGTACGAGACTTGGCACAAGATGTTGGCGATGCTGGAATCGGGCCTCGACGTGAGCCCGGTCATTTCCCACCAATTGCCATTCGAGGATTATGCAAAGGCCTTCGAGGCGGTGGCTGAGGGCCATGCCTGCAAGGTGGTGCTGGACTTGCGCGGCTAGCGGCTTAGCCCTCTGCCAGGGCGCGCAGTTCCTGTAGCCGATCCTCGGCGATGTCGATCCCCTGTTCGGCAATCCGCGCGCGGCGGGCGGCGCGGCCCTGGCCCGGCAGGCGGGCGCCCTCCTGACTGGCGATTGCTTCGAAGAGCTTCTCGGCGTGCTGCGCCCAATCGGTCGAGCCGCGCGCCGAATCCGGATCGATCGTCAGGATGAACTCGCCGCCGCGCGGTGGGCCGCCATCCGCCGGGTCGGTCTCGGCAGCCTCGAGGCTGAGGTTCTCGCCGATCAGCGGTCCGGCGAGCAACTCGACCATCATCGCCAGTGAGGCGCCTTTGTAGCCGCCAAACGGCAAAAGCGCGCCCCTCAAAACCTCGGCCGGGTCGGTCGAGGGCTGGCCGTCCGGGCCGATCCCGGCGCCTGGCGGCAGTGCGTGCCCATCGCGCGCGGCGATCATCACCTCGCCGCGCGCCATCACCGAACTTGCCTGGTCGAAGACCACGGGATCGCGGCCGGGCCGCGGCCAGGCGAAAGCTATCGGGTTGGTGCCATAAAGCGGCGTGGTGCCGCCGGCCGGGGGCAGGGCGGGTTTGAACGACACGCAGGCAATCGCGGCGACGCCGCGTTCGGAAAGAAGCTCGACTTCGGCCCAAAGGGCGCTGAAGTGATGGGTATTGGTCACCGCCGCCAACGCCAGCCCCTCCGTCTTCGCCGCCGCCGCTAGTGGCCCGGCGAGCGCTTGGTGCGCAACCGGCGCGTAGCCGCCATCGCCGTCCACATGCAGAACCGCCGGCGCCCGGTTGGTGATCTTGGGCCGGCTGGCGCCGTTGACCTTGCCGCTTTTGAGCGAGGCGACATAACCGGGCAAGCGAAACAGGCCATGCGAGGCCGCTCCGTCGCGCTCGGCACGGGCGATGGTGTCGGCGACCGCGTCTGCGTTGGCGGCATCGCAGCCATGGGCAACCAGTGCCGCGCGGGCCAGGGTGCGGGCGTCCTCAGGAGTGATCGTTGGCATCGGTTAAGGGTCCTCGGTCAAGGTCAGATCGCGGTCGACCAGCGCGGCCATGTCAGGCACCGTCTCGAGCGCCATCAAGGCGCTGAACGCCCGTTCGGCGCGCGCGCGGCCCAGAACCGGATCCGCGCAATCGAAAAACTTTTCGCCGAGTTCCGTCTTGCTCATCGCATTCGCGCCGCTGCGCCCAACTATGTTCTCGATCCTGCGCGTAAGGCGGCGCCCATCCGTCAGAGCGACGGAAACCTCGGCGTCCCAGGTTCCCAAATGCGCCGCCACTGCCTTGGTGCATGCCAGCAAGCGCCGGATGGGCGGTTCGGCGTATGCGCCATCATTGAAATCCTGCAACCGCACCGTCCCATCCAACAACGCGCGCGCCACGGCATATTGAACGCTGAACTTGGCCTGCAGAGGCGTCTCTGGCAATGGCGTGTCCGTATGGCGCAATCGCCGTGCGTGGACCGCAATCTCGATCGCCTGAATCCGCGCCGGATCGACCGCCTCGCCGTCGCGCAAGCTCAGCGCGGCGGCGATCGCGTGATGGGTGCTACCGCAACAGGGGAACTGCTTGATCGCCAGGCTGGGCAGGTCGAGGTGCAAAGGGTCGCGCCACGTTTCGGTCAAAGGGCCGCTGTCAAACGCGTCCGCCCCATTGAAGACGCGTAGGAACCCTTGATCGTGCTCGATCGTGCCCGGATTGGCGGTAAAGCCCTGCTCGGCCAGCAGCACCGCCATCAGACCGCTGCGCGCCGAATGGCCAACATGCAACGGCTTGGTCATGGTGCCGAAATTGCTCTTCAGGCCGCTGGCCATCGAGGCGGCCAGGGCGAGCGCGATCGTCGTCCGGTCTGGCTCCAACTGCCGGGCATGGGCCACGGCCGCCACGGTGCCGAAAATCCCCAGCGTCGCGGTCGGATGCCAACCCTTGTCGTAGTGGGTCGGGTGGACCGCGCGGGCGAAGCGGTGCTCGACCTCCAATCCGACGGCATAAGCGGCGATCAGATCGGCCCCGGAAAATGTCCGCTCGCTCGCCTGGGCCAACAAAGGTGCCACCAGCGGCACCGATTGGTGTCCACCCAGCACGTCGCTGAAATCGTCGAAATCCTGTGCGTGCGAGGCCGTGCCGTTGATCAAGGCCGCGTCCAACAGGCTGGTGCACCGGCCGGTGCCCAGGATGGCCGCTGGCCCTGGCCCGTCACCGATGCCGGGCGTCGCCAGCAGGATCTGGACGGAGGGCTCGCTCATCCCGGCCAGCGTCACCCCGACCGTGTCTGCGATCCCCGCCTTCGCGGTCGCGAGGCCGCGATGCGTGATCCGGCCCGGATCAAATCGCGCGATCTCACGGGCGAGGTTCCGCAGAATCGTCGTGGTTTGAGGCTCGGCTCCGTCCATCTCCCAAGCCTAGGGGATCGGGCGCCGCGGAACCATGCCGAATAGCGGTTCTCACGCGGGGCCGCAGCCGCTAGAACGGCCTGGCAGCAGAAATTCGAGGTAGCGCATGGCCCCACTGTCAGGCATCAGGGTCCTGGATCTAACCAACGTGCTGGCAGGCCCTTTTTGCGGCCATCAACTCGTGCATATGGGCGCCGAGGTGATCAAAGTCGAGGCACCGGGCCGCGGCGATCTGGCGCGCGATTTGGGCCCCGATCCCGAGCTGAACGCACGTGGTATGGGCACGTCCTTCCTGGCCCAGAACGCGGGGAAGAAGTCAGTCACGATCAACCTGAAACACCCCCAGGGAAAGGATCTGCTAAAGCGGATGGCCGCCAAGGCAGATGTGCTGATCGAGAATTTCCGGCCTGGGGTCATGGACCGGCTGGACCTGGGTTGGGAGGTGTTGCGCGAGGTCAACTCGCGGCTTGTCTACGCGGCGATCTCCGGCTTTGGCCAGGACGGGCCATGGCGCGACCGGCCAGCCTACGACCAAATCATCCAAGGTGCCTCCGGGGTCATGTCGATCACTGGCGATGCGAAGAGCGCGCCCTTGCGCGTGGGCTATCCGATCGCGGACACGATCGGCGGGCTGACCGCCGCGTTTGCCGTCGCGGCCGCCTTGAACGCGCGCGAGACGAAAGGCGGCACTTTCATCGACGTCTCAATGCTGGAAGCGGTGCTGGCGACCATGGGTTGGGCGGTTTCGAATTGGCTGATCTCCGGCGTCGCGCCCGAGCCCAAGGGCAACGAGAACGTCACCGCCTCGCCCTCGGCAACCTTCAAGACCGCCGAGGGCCTGCTCAATATCTCCGCCAACAAGCAAGAGCAGTGGGAGGTTCTATGCGGCCATTTGGGGTGCCCGGAATTGGTCGACCAGTCCGAGTTCGTGACCCGCGATGACCGGATCGCCAACCGGTATGCCTTGCGGGCCGCCCTGGAGCGGCACCTGGCGGCCAAGACCGCTACCGCCTGGGCGGATGAGCTGAGCGCGCTGGGCGTGCCGGCCGGTGCCGTGTTGACGGTCCCCGAGGTTCTGGCGCATCAGCAGATCGCCGATCGCGGGTTCCTGGAGACATTCAGCGAAGTGCCGCGCGTCGATCAGGAGGTGAAGATCGTCCGCACCGGCGTCAAACTGGACGGCGTGTCGCCGCGTGTCGCGACGCCGCCACCCACGCTCGGTCAGCACACCAGCGAAGTTCTGGCCAAGCTAGGACTGACCGAGGCCGAGATCGCCGCCCTTTCTGACGAGGGTGCGATCTGAAGAAAATCAATCGAAGAAAATCTCGCGCTCTCGCTCTTCCTCGATCCGACGCCGCCCGGTCTTGGGCTGCACCAGGAAATCGGTCCCGTAGGTGCCGGGGTCATCCTCGCGATGCCGGCGGATCAGCGATTTCGGTGCACCGAAGTAGAACCGGATGCCGGCGAAGGCCTGCCACCGGTCACTGTCGTGGTAGCGCCCCTCGGCAAAGAAGGCCGCGCCCGATCCTTGGGAGAGCTGAATCTCGGTCCCCGCGGCACCATGCAAATCCTCGGCCAGATAGCGTGCGCCCCCGAAGATGCGCAGATCGTCGGTTGCGTAGAAGGCGACATTGCCCAGCGCCACGATATCGTCGTCGATCCGCTCGCCGGTTCCATAGCCGATCAGCGTCTCGATCGAGACCTGGTCCATATAGAGCTCGCCTTCGCCCGCCAGGACGTATTGCGTGAAGTCGCGCGAGATATCGACATGGGTCACACCGCCGTAGAGCCCCAAGAGCCCCGCCGATGGGTCGCGCCAGAACAAGTGCCCGGCAGCGCCGTAGAACTCTCCATCATCTGCCACGCCGACCAGGCCGTCCGCCTGGAATCCGAAACTCTGTGACAGAGGCGTGGTGAACGAGCCCTCGGCGAACCCGAACGCATTGTCGTCGAACCCGCCACCGCCGATCGCGGCCTTGCCGTTGATGGCCGATACCGCCGGAGCGCTCTGCGCATTGGCGCCAGTGGCCGTGACCGCGCCGATGACCGCCGCTAAAATCAGCGAAAACGTCGTCGATTTAAGGATGTGCAAGTGTGTCATGCTCTGCCCCGCTCAATCATTAGAATCCCCATGAAATCTATAGAAAAATTGTCCTTGGTCGTCGAGGTGTGTCTGGGGCGGTCTGTCGATCGAATGCAAGCTGTGACAAATTCACAATGCGCTTTGAAGCACCAGGAAAACACCCGAAACGAGCAACAGCAAAAGCACCACTCGCCGGAAAAGTGTGTCGTCGACCGCGGAATAGAGCCGGACCCCGAGCCAGGCACCCCCAAGGGTCGCCGGCAGACAGAGCAGGGCGATGGTGGCGACCTCCTGGTCGAGGCTGCCGGTCGCCGCCATGCCGAGACTCGCAAGCGACAATACGATCAGATTGAAGGGCTGATAAGTCGCGCGCTGTTGAGCAGAGGGGCCGCCTCGCATTTGCAGCCAGACCAGGGGCAGGGCGCCGGATAGCCCCGCGAAGCCACCCAGCCAGCCGCCCGCCACCCCGATCGCGCCATCGGCAGGCTGACCGCCCCAATTGCCGATATTCATCCGCGCGAGCCCCAAAAGGTGCCCCGCCGCGTAGACCGCAAGAAACGCGCCGACCGTGAGCTTTAGCAGCTCTGGGCTCGCAAGGCCGAGCACCAGCACGCCAAACGGCAACCCGATCACGCCGCCGATCAGAAAGGGCCGGGCCCGGCGCCATTCGAACGAGCGGCGTATCGCGACCAGTCCCATAAGCTGCGCGGCCACGGATGCAAGCGCCACCAGGGGCGGCACCATCGGCGCGGGCAGCGCGTGGAACCAAAGACCGGAAGCGACGAGCCCGGTTCCGAAGCCGGCAAATCCGGTCGTGAAGCCAGCAACCAACGCCCCGGCCAGGACAAAAGCCATGGCGGCCGGATCGGGCAGGGCAGCGATCATGTCTAGCGGAACAGCCCCCGGATCAGGTTGCGCACGACGGTGCGGCCAAGTTGCGACCCGGCGGATCGCAGGACGGATTTCATCACTGCCTCTCCCATCGTGTCAGAGCGCGATGAGCGCCGGCGGCCCGAGCCGCGGGTCTTCCGCTCGCGCTCGCGTTCCATCTCCTCACGCTCGGCCGCGGCTTCATGCTCGCGGGCGCGCCGCTCGGCGCGTTCGCGCAGCATCTCGAACGCGGATTCGCGATCGACCGTCTTGTCATAGAGCCCCCCAACGGGTGAGCGCCGCATGGCACGGTCCCGAACCTCTTCATCGCAGGGGCCAAGACGTGACGAAGGCGGGCGGATCAGGGTACGCTCGACGACCGAGGGCGTGCCCTTCTTGACAAGGGTCGAGACCAGGGCCTCGCCGACGCCGACCTCGGTGATCGCGGTGTCGGTCTTGAAGCGGGGGTTCGGCCGGAAGGTCTCTGCCGCCAGCTTCAGTGCCTTGCGGTCGCGCGGAGTGAAGGCGCGCAACGCATGCTGCACCCGGTTGCCGAGCTGAGCCAGGATGTCTTGCGGCACATCGTCGGGCTGCTGGGTGATGAAGAAGACCCCGACGCCCTTCGAGCGGATCAGCCGAGCAACCTGCTCGACCTTGTCGACCAGCGCCTTGGGCGCGTCATCGAACAGCAGGTGCGCCTCGTCGAAGAAGAAGACGAATTTCGGGCGGTCCGGATCACCGACCTCGGGCAGGGTCTCGAACAGCTCGCTCAGCAGCCATAGCAGAAACGTCGAATAAAGCCGCGGATTGTGCATCAGCCGATCGGCGGCCAGAATATTGACCCGCCCGCGCCCGTCTGGCGTCGTGGCGATCATGTCTGAAAGCTCCAGCGCCGGTTCGCCAAAGAATCGGGTGGCGCCTTGATTGTCCAGTACCAGAAGCCGGCGCTGAATCGCCCCTATACTTGCCTTCGAGACATTGCCGTAGGTCAGCGAAAGTTCCTTGGCCTGCTCGCCCACATGCACCAAAAGCGCGCGCAGGTCCTTGAGATCGAGCAGTGCCAGCCCCTCGTCCTCGGCCAACCGGAAGGCGATATTCAGGACCCCCTCTTGGGTGTCATTGAGCTCGAGGAGCCGGGCCAGCAGCAGTGGCCCCATCTCGGTCACGGTCGTGCGGATCGGATGGCCTTTTTCGCCGAAGAGATCCCAGAAGACGACGGGAAAGTCGTCGTAGCCGTAATCTGCGAAACCGATCTTCTCCGCCCGCTCGATCAGCTTGTCATGCAGCTTATGCTCGGGTGAGCCGGGCTGTGCCAGGCCGGAGAGATCGCCTTTCACATCCGACAGGAAAACCGGCGTGCCGGCGTTCGAGAAACTTTCGGCTAGGATCTGAAGGCTGACGGTCTTGCCGGTGCCGGTCGCGCCGGCAATCAGGCCGTGGCGGTTGGCGTATTTAAGCTGCAAGAATTGCGGTTCGGCATAGTCGACTCCGCCACCGCCCAGAAATAACTGAGTCGCTTCCGTCGTCATCTCGCGGTCGTCCCCCGTTCCCCTTTTTGATCCCGCTGCCTATCGGGCGCGGGTATCGAGTTGTTTACGTTTTGCCCTTACCTTAACGGCGCGGCGATTGGTAATCTATGCTGGTTGTCGTGATTTACTTCCTCCCTGTTGAACTGGCCGTGCCCTCTGGGCGCGGTCTTTTTTTGCACGTGCTTACATGATGTTGCAGTGCGAGATAGGCCTGTTGACCCGCAACTCGACAGAAGTAGGATGGCGCGCGTAATCGGCACGGCCGGTTCGACAGGGAACACGACAATATATCGGATCACCGATCTTCGAGGGGGCGCCATGGGCGCCCCCTCTGGATTCTGCTAGATTAGCTAGTGACTTCTGTATGCCTTGATTCCAAAGCTTCCCCTTGGCATCACTGCGCGCAACGATCGCGGAAGACCCAGAAATGGGCGGACCAGAAACAGGCGAATCAGAGTAGGATCGAAACGTTGAATCGCAACATTAGGCAAGGCTTCATCGCCGCGGGCACCGCACTGGCCTTGGCGGCATTCTCGGGCACGGCTTTGGCACAGGACCAGGAAGCGCCGCCCGAATCCGTCAAGGCGACGCATGGTGATTGGGAGGTCGTTTGCCTGGCTGAGAAACCCGATCAATGCCGAATGCGTCAGATCGGCAAAACCGCCGATGGCAAGCGGGCCTTGGTGGTCCATGTCGGCAAACTGAAGGACGCCAAGACTTCGGATGGCCAAGCTATCCCGGCGGCGATCCGGATCACGACGCCGCTCGGCACCTTGCTGCGAGAGGGCCTGCGCCTGAAGATCGACAGCGGCAAAGAACAGACTGGACTGTTCAATGTCTGCGTCCCCAGCGGCTGCATCGTCAGCGAGCCGATCTCAGAGCCATTTCTGCATCAGTTGCAGGGCGGCAACGTGGCCACGATGTCTTTCAACGTCCTTCAGCAGGGTGCGCTGAACGTCGAGATCTCGCTGAAAGGCTTCACCAAGGCGTTCAAGTCGCTCTAAACGCCAGCCTAGCGCGCCAGCCGCCCGTCGGTCAGACACTCCTCGGCGAACTCGAAGACCACGCTTCGGTCGGGGACTTCGGCATATTCGTGCCGCTCGGGCGACTCGATCCGTGCCAGCATGTCGCGGATGATGTTCAGCCGCGCGGTCTTCTTGTCGTCTGTGCGCACGATTGTCCAAGGGGTCAGCTCGTTGTGGGTGCCAACGAACATCGCGTCGCGGGCGGCTGAATAGGCGTCGAACTTCTCCAGCGCCACGGCGTCGATCGGGCTGATCTTCCACTGCTTCAGCGGATTCACCCTCCGGTCTTCCAATCGTTCGGCCTGCTCATCACGCGAAATGTCGAGATAGTATTTCAAAACCTGGATCCCAGCGCGCACCAGGTTGTGCTCGAACGGCACAACACCGCGCAGGAACGCCTGATATTCAAGCTCGTTGCAGAACCCCATCACCCGTTCGACCCCGGCGCGATTGTACCAGGACCGGTTCATCAGCACCATTTCCTGCTCGGCCGGCAGATGCGCCACATGGCGCTGGAAGTACCACGAGGCCTGTTCGCGGTCCGAAGGCTTGCCCAGCGCCACGACCCGCGTCTCGCGGGGACTCAAGTGCTGGGTGATACGCTTGATCACCCCGTCCTTGCCGGCGGCGTCGCGGCCTTCGAAGATCACCAAAACCTGGAGATCGTGCTCGATCAGGTGCTTTTGCAGGATCACCAGCTTGATCTGTAAGTCCAGCAGCTCCTGCTTGTAGCCTTTCTTCTTGTCGGCTTTTTTGTCGGCGGTTGCATCGGCATCCGCCTCTGGGTCTCCCTGTCCAAAGGTCTTGGCCAGGTCGGCGCTCCAATCGGTCATCGCGCGGCCTCCGTTTGACGCGCGGCGCGCTGTGCGATTTGGATATCGTTGCGCATGACCTTCTCCCTGAAATACACCTTCATCCGCTGCGCGATTATGCTTGCATGTGGGCCTGTCAGGCAACCATGCCTCTGAAATCAAGCGCCAAATGCAAAGATGGCCGCGCGGACGCGGCCTTCCGTGAGCTTGAGATGGCCGGGCGGTGAGGCATGCGCCCCTCATGCGGTCCGGCCGGAAAGGAGGCTGCTCCCTAGCGGCAGATTCCCCGCAAACCCATCACCACCATCTCCAAGGTCTCACTCGACATTGGATCACCTCCTTTCTCTGGTTGAACTCGGAGGCAAAGATGGCGCCGTTCGAGGGCGATTGCAAGTGCGTGAGTTCAGCCACAGGGGGAAACTAATCGTGGTTCAACTGGACCTTTTGTCGCCACATTCGAACCGTAACATGCCAGCTTAAACAAACAGAAATCGCGTTCTTTTAAGGGAGGACGTTATGAGACGCGTAGAGTGTCAGACCCGCGTTGGGACTGCCTGACAATTCCGTCTCCGGCGGTTCCACGCGAAAAGCGGTGGGGGCCGTCATGTTGAAACGTTTTCTTAGCATATCTGCGCTTGCAGTGGGTGTCGTCACGCTCACGAGCATTGGAGCCGACGCCCAAGTTGCCTGTGGGCAGCGCGATGCGGTGGTCGCGAAGCTGGGCGAGAAATACGGCGAGGTGCGCCGCGGTGGGGGGCTTACCGGATCGACCGCGATCTTCGAGGTCTGGGCCTCGGACGCGACCGGTACCTGGACCATCCTCAAGACCACTCCCGACGGATTGAGCTGCGTCATGGCCGTCGGCGATGGCTGGCATGACGATGGCGGCGAGTTGTCGAAGGTCGGCGACCCGGCCTGAGAATCCCGAAATGCCGCAATGATCTGCAGGCCCGGCTGCCGGGCCTGCCGGATCTCGCGATCAGATCCATCAACGTCAATGCCTCGCGACCGCCATCCGGTCCTTCAGATACTCACCGTATTGCCCCAGCGAGAAGATGAACCCCCAGTAGATCAGGCCGACGAAGACGTAGACCTCCATGTAATAGGGCGCCCAATCGCCGGTTCCGAACGCCGCGTTGGCCGAGGCCAGGATATCGAAAAATCCGATGATGACGACGATCGCGGTTTCTTTGAACGTGATCACCACCATGTTGA
This sequence comes from Paracoccaceae bacterium, assembly GCA_029862205.1. Taxonomy (GTDB): domain Bacteria; phylum Pseudomonadota; class Alphaproteobacteria; order Rhodobacterales; family Rhodobacteraceae; genus Thermohalobaculum. Next base: position 20,169 of record JAOTXT010000051.1, on the reverse strand, counting down.
TCGTCGAGGGCAGCGCATTACGGAAGACCTGGGGCAGGGCGATTAGCGCCAACACCCGCCAATATCCCAACCCCATGGCCTGGCCGGCCTCGAATTGTCCCTTTGGGATCGCCTGGAAGCCACCCCGGAAAACCTCGGCCTGATAGCAGGCGAAGAACAGAGCGAAAGCGATGATGACCCGCCAGATCTTGTCACCCTGCAGCCAGTCGGGCAGCAGGATCGGCACCACCACCGCCGCCGTGAAGAGCGTCGTTAGCAGGGGCAGCGAGCGGATGAAGTCGATTACCAGCGAGGCCACGAGCTGCACCAGCGGCAGGCTTGAGCGGCGCATCAGGGCCAGGCCAAGCCCCATCGGCATCCCGAGTAGTACCACTGAAGCGAATAGGAACAGCGTCAGCGACAGCCCGCCCCATTGATCCGTGGTGACCTGGGTCAGTCCAATAGGGCTACCCTCCATCAGCAGGAAGTAACCGGCAAACCCTGTGACCCACAGCGTTGCCAGCCGCCGCAAGGCCCAAAACCAAGGGATGCAGGACAGAACGACGGTGGCGATGATCGCGCCGCAAGCCAGCGTCGAGCGCCAATGCTCCTCGTAGGGGTAGAGCCCGAACAGGATCAGCCGGTGGCGCGCGGCGATCACCGACCAGCATGCACCGGCATCCTTGGCCCGGCAGGTATCGACTGCCTCCGCTGACCAGACCGCCCGGACGACCGCCCAATCCAGGTCCAGCCAGATCAACCATGCCAGAATGGCCGCGACCGCCAATGTGATGGCTGTATCGGCGGGCGTTGCAAAAGCGCGTCGCGTCAGTTCGTGGCGCAGCCATTCCAGCCGGCTCATTGTGGGCGGCGCGGCCATGCCCTCAGTGCCCCTTCAGCGCCAGATGAGCGTTCAACAGGTTCACCAATTGCGCGATGGTGAAATTCACTAATAGGAAAGCCGACATCAGGATGAAGATCAGCTCCAAGGTTTGGCCCGATTGCGTGATCGAGGTCGAGACGATGTAGAAGAGATCGCTGAACCCGATGGCGACGCCCACCGTCGTGGCCTTCATGATGAAGATCCACTGGTTGCCCAGCGGCGGGATGATCGAGCGCAAGGCCATGGGCATCTTGATCTTGAACCACACCGCCCAGGCATGCATGCCCAGCGCCTGTCCGGCTTCGGTCAGGCCTTTCGGCACCTCGTTCAGCCCACCGCGCACGACCTCGGCGATATAGGCCGAGCCGTAAAGCACGATCCCGAGGATCATCGCCACCAATTCGACCGACAGGGTCACGCCACCCCGGAAGCGCAATCCTTTCAATTGCGGTACCGACAGAAGCGGTTCGCCCGCGGGTCCGAAAGCCAAGGCGACGAGGGCCAATGCCAGCACGGTCCCACCGAACCCAAGCGCCAGCCCGCGCAGGACGCCATCAACATGGCGCCTGACCGCCACCCCCAGCCCAACCGCGGCGGCCAGCCCCAGCACAATCGCGAAGCCCGGCAGGTCCGGTGTGGGCAGCATCAGTCCCCGGTTCGACATGAAGGCGAGGTCAAGGACGGTCAGCGACTGCTTCGGCCCCGGCAGATGGATCAGGATCGAGTATAGAAACACGATCTGCAGGATCAGCGGGATATTGCGAAAGGTCTGCACAAACGTGCCCGCGAATGTCTGTAGGCCCAGATTCCGGCTGTCACGCGCTGTCCCGATGATGAAGCCCACGATCGTCGCAAACACGATCGATATCAGACCAACAAGCAGAGTGTTCAGGAACCCGATCAGAAGCGTTCGGGCGTAGCTGTCGTCGATGCTTTGCTCGATCAAGGCGAAGGAGTAGCTCCAGCCGGTCGAGCGGTCGAGAAACCAGAACCCGCTGGTCACTCCTAGGGCCGCTAGGTTGACGCGGGCGCTTTCGATCGCGCCCCAAACGATGACGACGACCAGGGCGACAAGAGCCAGTTGAACGATCCAATCCCAGAGGGTCAGCCGCTGCCAGCGCTCCTTGTCGAACATCTTGGCCCCCCGAAAAGACGGACCGCCCCATTATCCGGGGCGGCCCTCGACTTTCGCCAGAGCCTAGTCGAGGATCGGCGCGTATAGAACCCCGCCATTGCTCCAGAGATTGTTCAGGCCGCGGTCCAGCTTGTAGGGCGAACCCTGGCCGAGGTTGCGCTCGTAGATCTCGCCGAAATTGCCCATCGCCGTGATCATCTCGCGTGCCCAGGTGTCACGCAGGCCCAGGCGCTCGCCCATGCCCGCATCGACGCCCAAATGGCGCGCAACCGTCGGGTTGGGCGGGTTGGCGGTCATCTCTTCGACATTCGCCGAGGTTACGCCCAGTTCCTCGGCCTTGATCAGCGCGGCCAGCATCCAGTTGACGATATCGACCCACTCGTCATCACCCTGGCGCATGGCGGCGGCAATCGGCTCGGAACTCAGCTTGTCCTCGAGAATTACATGCTCGTCCGGAGCGTCGATTTGGGTCGCGCGCAGAACCGCCAGGTTCGGACCCCAGGCGGCATAGGCGTCGCAGCGGCCCGAGGTGTAGCCCGAGATCACCTCGGCGGTTTTCTCGTAGCTGACCATCTTGTGTTCGATTCCGATGGTCTTCAGGTGGTCGGCGACGATCCGCTCGATGGTGGTGCCCGCGGCTACGCAGACGGTGCCTCCGTCCAACCCTTCAGCGGTCGTGATATCAAGCTCCTTGCGCACCATGATCTGAGCGCCACCGAAGAAGTAGGGTAGCGAGAATTGCAGACCCAGCTCGGTATCGCGGCCCATGGTCCAGCCGGTCGCCTTGATGACCACGTCCACGTCGCCCGACTGCAATGCCGGGAAGCGCTGAGCCCAGCTGAGCGGCACGATCTGAACCTTGTCCTGCGAGCCAAGGACGGCGATGGCCAAGGCGCGGCAGAGGTCGATGTCGAGCCCCTTCCACTCGTTCTTGTCGTTCACCTCGACAAAGCCGAAATAGCTGCCGTTATGGCCGCTGCAGAGTAACGTGCCCCGGTCCTTGGCCGTCTTGAGCGTCGCGCTCTCGGCCGAGGCCGCCATGGGTGCCAAGGCGATGCTGGCGGCCGATGCCGCGACCACGAGTACCGATTTCCAGGTGCGCATTGTCTCTCCCCGTATTTTTAAATTGTTCTGAATATCAGCACAATCGTGCTAATAATTGAAATATCCCGCCTTTCCAGAATGCTGTCAAGTTGACCGGCGGTGGCGCCGGCTCCCTGCGGAGAGAACCTTTCCACATCGATATGTACTCGATCTATTTCGGCCGGTACTTCGCGGCTGAAGTGTAAGATTGAAATTATGGGCCCTTCCGTCTTTGTCCCTTGCCCCGGTAGGTTCGCGTCCCGGGCTTGCCCGAGGACGATCGCGCTCCAGGTGCGGATCGTTCCTCGATCGCTGATTGACGTGCCAGCGGGTCGTCGGCGACGGCCAAGTCTACCGCCTCCAGCCGCTTGACCTCGTCGCGGATCCACGCCGCTTCCTCGAATTCCAGGTTTTCGGCCGCCTTCAGCATGTCCTTGCGCAGGCCCTCGAGATGGGCCTGCAGGTTTGCGCCGATCTGGGCCTTGTCGACCTTGGCGGTAACCCGGGACATGTCGGTGTCACCCGCGTAGGTCCCCTCCAGGATATCGGCCACGTTCTTGCGGATCGTCGCGGGCGTGATGCCGTTGGCCTGGTTATAGGCGCTCTGCCGGGCGCGGCGGCGGTCGGTCTCGCCGATGGCGCGCTCCATCGACCCGGTTATCGAATCCGCATACATGATCACGCGACCGTCCACGTTGCGAGCCGCACGGCCAGTGGTCTGGATCAGTGACGTCTCGGAGCGCAAGAACCCTTCTTTGTCCGCGTCGAGAATCGCCACCAAAGCACATTCCGGGATGTCCAGGCCTTCGCGCAGCAGGTTAATCCCCACCAGCACGTCGAAAGCGCCGAGCCTGAGATCACGGAGGATCTCGATCCGCTCCAGCGTGTCGATTTCGGAATGCATATAGCGCACGCGGATGCCCTGCTCGTGCATGTATTCGGTCAGGTCCTCGGCCATCCGCTTGGTCAGTGTGGTCACCAGCGCCCGGTTGCCTGCTTGCGCGACCTGACGGCATTCGTCGATCAGGTCATCGACCTGGCTAGATACCGGCCTGATCTCGATCGGCGGGTCGATCAGGCCCGTGGGGCGGATCACCTGTTCGACGAAGACGCCACCGGTGCGCTCGAGCTCCCAAGACCCAGGCGTCGCCGAGACGAAGATGGATTGCGGGCGCATCGCGTCCCATTCCTCGAACTTCAGGGGCCGGTTGTCCATGCAGGACGGCAGGCGGAAGCCGTGCTCGGCGAGCGTGAACTTGCGCCGGTAGTCGCCCCGGTACATGCCGCCAAGCTGCGGCACCGACACGTGGCTCTCGTCCGCAAAGACCATGGCATTGTCGGGAATGTATTCGAATAAGGTCGGCGGCGGTTCGCCCGGTTTGCGGCCCGTCAAGTAGCGGGAATAGTTCTCGATCCCGTTGCACGAGCCCGTGGCCTCGATCATTTCCAGATCGAAATTCGTCCGCTGTTCCAGCCGCTGTGCTTCCAGCAGCCGGCCCTCCTTGAGAAGCTGATCCAGGCGCAGCTTCAGCTCGTCCTTGATCCCCTTCATTGCCTGATTGAGCGTCGGGCGTGGTGTCACATAGTGCGAGTTCGCGTAGATGCGCACCCGCTCCAGCGTACCCGAGCGTTCGCCGGTCAGTGGATCGAATTCGTGAATCGACTCGATCTCCTCGCCGAAGAAAGAAAGGCGCCATGCGCGGTCCTCCAAATGGGCGGGCCAGATCTCGAGGCTATCGCCCCGAACCCTGAAGCAGCCACGCATGAAGGCACTGTCGTTCCGCCGATACTGCTGGGTGACCAGTTCCCGCATCACCGCCTGTTGGTCGTAGTCCTGGCCCACGATCAAGTCCTGGGTCATCGCCGAGTAGGTCTCGGCCGCGCCGATGCCGTAGATGCAACTGACCGAGGCGACGATCACCACATCGTCGCGCTCCAGCAGCGCCCGGGTCGCCGAGTGGCGCATCCGGTCGATCTGTTCGTTGATCTGAGCTTCCTTCTCGATATAGGTGTCCGACCGAGGCACATAGGCCTCGGGCTGGTAGTAGTCGTAGTAGGAGACGAAATACTCGACCGCGTTCTCCGGGAAGAAGCTTTTGAACTCGCCGTAGAGCTGGGCGGCGAGCGTTTTGTTAGGCGCGAGGATGATGGCTGGGCGCTGGGTCGCCTCGATGACCTTCGCCATTGTGAAGGTCTTACCGGTGCCTGTGGCGCCCAAAAGGACTTGATCCCGCTCGCCCGAAAGCACGCCTTCGGTCAGTTCCGCGATTGCCTGAGGCTGATCGCCGGCCGGCTCGAACTCGGTCTTCATGACCAGCCGATGGCCGCCCTCGAGTTTTTCGTGGCCCGCGCGCGCGCCGGGCCGAATCGCGGTCATGGTGGAATCGTTCATCTGGAACTCCGGTCGAAGCGGTCTCATATATGAGTCGTGTTCCCAATGGGCGCGACTTAAAGAAGCACATTAAGTGAACATTCACCATTAACGAGTCAAAATCGCTGAGAAAAGTAGAGTTCGATTGACCCGACTCGCCTTAAGGGTGTATTAATTGTGGTGCAAGCAGCAGATCGCCGTCAGCTTGGTGCAACATCCACCCCACCCTCGCTCCCTGCACCGAGCTGGCGGCGTGACTTTTGTGCGGTTTCCGAATATAATCAGCTAAAGCACTCGGCTTGCGGGATAAACATGAGTCAACGGAGTCAACCTTCTGCACCCGCTGGGTGCACGAATGACCGTCCTGCGGCGGTAATGGTGGTTGCGCCGTTCATTGGGTTGGCCGTCGCGGTGGCACTTTACCTATTGCTCCGTTAGTCTCAATTTTAAACGAAATTTAACGCTCGCGCTGTGCTCTTGCCTTGGTGCGGATTGCTGAGCGATATGGGACCGGGGTAAGATTCAGATAAGATCGGGGGTTCGAGCCCCGAGAGCAGGTTGGAGTAGGGAACAATGCAGGCGCGAATCTACCAGCCGTCGAGAAGCGCAATGACTTCGGGCATGGGGAATTCCAAGGATTGGGTTCTGGAATTCGCACCCAGCGAGGCGCGCCGGATCGACCCGCTGATGGGTTGGACGGGATCGGGCGACATGAACCGACAGGTCCGCCTTCGGTTCGGGACACGCGAAGCGGCCGAGGATTACGCGCGCGATCACGGCCTCGCCTACACGGTCGAGACGCCGAAGAAACGCCGTGCGAATATCCGGCCGATGGGCTATGGCGGCAATTTCGCCCATAACCGAAGGGGCGTCTGGACGCACTGATGGGCAAGGTGACGGTGCCGCGCGGGGCCGGACCAGTTGACTGACACCGCACGAATCTTTCCCGTTATTTTATGCGGGGGCGCCGGCACGCGGCTTTGGCCACTGTCGCGCAAATCCTATCCGAAACAGTTCGGCCCGCTCTTACCCGGGGGCAGCCTGTTCCAGCGTACGCTCGAACGCGTTCACGCAGCGCCATTCGCGCCGCCCCTCTTGCTGACGACCAGTGATTTCCGGTTCCTTGCCGCCGAGCAGCTTTCCGATCTCGGAATGGAAGCCACCCGGATCGTGATCGAGCCCGAGATGCGCAACACCGCGCCCGCGGTTTGTCTGGCAGCGATGATGGTGTCCGAGATCGATCCCAATGGCCTGATGCTGGTCCTGCCATCGGACCATATAATTCGCGGCGTTGCGGCGTTTCATGACGCGGTCGCGCAAGGGGCGAAGGCGGCGAGCACCGGGCATGTGGTCACTTTCGGCGTGGCGCCGACCCGGCCAGAGACGGGTTATGGCTATCTGGAGCTTTCCGCGCCGCCTCGGACTGGCTCGGCCGCCGTTGCGTTTGAGCGCTTCGTCGAAAAGCCCGACCTCGTGACCGCCGAACGGATGCTGGCGTCCGGGCGGTATCTGTGGAACTCGGGCATCTTCCTGTTCCGCGCAAGTGACATCCTGGCCGCGTTTGAGGCCCATGGGCCCGAGGTTAAGGCCGCCTGTGCCGAGGCGCTGGTGACCGGTCGCGAGGATCTATGCTTCTTCCGCCCGGGCGAGGAGGCCTATGCGGCGAACCCCACCATATCGCTCGACTACGCGGTGATGGAGCGGCTCGACGGTGGCGTGGTGGTGCCTGTCGATTGCGGCTGGAACGACCTGGGATCGTGGCGCACGGTTTGGCAAGAGGCCGAGCGCGGCCAGGACGGTCTGGCGGTCATGGGCGCGGCGCAAGGCATCGATTGCGCCGACAGTCTTCTGATTTCCGCCGAACCGGGGCTCGAGCTTGTCGGGCTGGGTCTGAATGATGCGATCGTCGTGGCAATGCGCGACGCGGTTTTGGTTAGCACGATGGACCGGGCGCAAGAGGTTGGCCAAGCGGTCGCGCTATTGCGCGACAAGGGCGCCGCCCAGGCCGACGAGCATCCACGGTTCCATCGCCCCTGGGGCTGGTACGAGTCGCTCGCCAAGGCGCCGGGATTTCAGGTCAAGCGGATCATGGTGCACCCGGGCGGCAAGCTGTCCCTGCAATCGCACCGTCACCGGGCAGAGCATTGGGTCGTGGTCAGCGGCGCCGCGCAGGTGACGGTCGGCGATACGGTGCGGGCGCTCGGGGTCAACCAGTCCTGCTATGTGCCTTTGGGTGAACGCCACCGCTTGGAGAACCCTGGCGAAAGCGACCTGCATCTGATCGAGGTTCAAAGCGGCGACTATCTGGGCGAGGACGACATCACTCGCTACGACGACGTCTACGCCCGCGACAGTGCCGCCGAATGACGGGGGCGGCGCCTCCCTTTCCATTGACCGGCTTCGGCGCTATGTCGGCGGAAGGAACCTTTCGGGAGCAAATCGATGTCCCTGCCGGTCACCGCGGTATTCGCGGGTCTTATGGCGCTTTGGGTGCTGTTTCTCGGCTTCGCCGTGATCCGACTTCGGCGGCGCTATGATGTCTCGACCGGTGATGGCGGGCGAGGCGACTTGGAATGTGCGATCCGTGCCCACGGAAATGCTTGCGAATACCTGCCGATCGCGCTGATCCTGATGGGTCTGGCCGAGGGGCTAGGGATGCCCGTTTGGCTGTTGATGGTCTTCGGCCTGGCCCTCGTTGCAGGACGGCTGATGCATGGTTGGTATTTTCTGACCGGTGCGCACGTCCTGCGCGTGCGCGTTATCGGCATGATGCTAACTGTCACCGTCATCGCCGTCTTGGCGCTGGGCGTCGTCTTCCACGGATTGGCGGGGATGGCTTGAATGGAAGATGATCTGAGCCTGGCCGACGACTTGCTTGCGGCAGCAAAACGCGCCGGCGCCGAAGCTGCCGACGCGCTGGTAATCTCGGCGATCAGCAATGTGGTCGGAGTCTCGGGTGGCCAGTTTGAAGAAGCCGAGCGCGCCGAGGGAACAGATCTGGGGCTGCGGGTTCTGATGGGCCAGCGGCAAGCCTGCGTCTCAACCTCGGACCGGCGGCCTGCATCGCTCGAGGAAATGGCGGTCCGTGCGGTCGCGATGGCGAATGCGGCGCCCGAGGATCCCTGGTGCGGCCTGGCGGATGATCCAGACGCCGCGCCCGATCCCGGCCCACTGGACTTGGCGGACCCCGCTCAGCCGCCAGCTCCCTCCACGCTCGAATCCACGGCGCTTGACGCAGAGGCGGCGGCACTTGAGATCGACGGTGTCACTCAGGTCGAACAGGCGAGCGCAAGCTGGGGCCAGGACCGGATCACGCTCGCGGCCAGCAACGGTTTCAGCGGCTCCTACGCACGGACGCGCTCCGGCGTTTGGGTTTCGGCGATCGCTGGCGAGGGGCTGGGCCGCGAGCGCGACTATGCGGGCGAGTCGCGGGCCTATTGGTCCGACTTGCCGCCCGTGGCCGAGATTGGCGCCAGGGCCGCGCGCCGGGCGGTCGAACGATTGGGCCCGCGCAAACCGCCGGGCGGCAAGGTTCCGGTGCTTTTCGACGAGCGGGTGGCCTCGAGCCTGATCGGCCATGTGCTGAGCGCAATCAACGGCAGTGCAATCGCCCGCGGTTCGAGTTGGCTGCGCGACCGCATGGACGCGCAGATTTTTCCAAAAGGGTTCGATGTGAACGAAGATTCGCTGATCCCGCGTGGATCCGCGAGCCGCCCCTTCGACGCCGAGGGGTTCGCTGCCAGAGCAAAGGCGCTTGTCCAGGACGGCGTTCTACAGTCCTGGGTTCTTGATCTGGCCACCGCCCGGCAATTAGGGCTGAAGACCACCGGCAATGCCCGCCGCGGTGTGGCTGCGCCGCCGAGTCCAGGCACCGCCAATATCAGGGTGACCGAGGGCGCTGCGACGCGAAACGACCTGATCCGGCAAATGGATACGGGCCTTCTGATCACCTCGATGATCGGTGCGTCGATCAGCCCGACGACCGGCGCGTATAGCCGCGGCGCGTCGGGCTTTTGGGTCGAAGGGGGCGAGATCGCCTATCCCGTGAACGAGATTACTGTCGCCGGCAGTCTTTCCGAGATGATCGTGAGCGTGATCCCGGCCAACGACGCGGACCCGCACCGTGCCGTCTCGGTCCCTTCGTTGCTGGTCGAGGGGCTGACTGTTGGCGCCTGATCCGGCCGACGACCTGGCGCTGCTGATCGACGTTGCCAAAGCGGCCGGCCCGCTTGCCATGGCGCGCTTCAAGTCGGATGTCGATATCTGGGAGAAGCCGGGCGAAGGCCCTGTCAGCGAGGCCGACCTGGTCATCGACGACATGGTGCGGCAAAAGCTCTGCGCCGCGCGGCCGGGCTATGGCTGGATTTCGGAGGAAAGCACCGACGCCGCCGGGCGCGCGGATCGCGAGCGGGTCTTCATCGTTGACCCGATCGACGGCACACGCGCCTTCCTGGCGGGCGAGGAGGGTTGGGGCACGGCGCTCGCCGTCGCCGAGCAGGGGAGGATCGTTGCGGCGGCGATGCATCTACCGGCCCGGGGAGAGACCTATGCTGCGGCTCTGGGCCGGGGTGCGTCGCTGAACGGCGCGCCGATCCGGTCTTCGACGCGGACCGAGTTGTCCGGCGCGAGGGCGCTTGCCGCCGCGGCGCAGCTCAAGCCCGAGCTTTGGCCGGGTGGCGCGCCCCCAGTTGACCGCCATTACCGCCCCTCGCTTGCCTGGCGCATATGCCTTGTCGCGCAAGGGCGCTTCGATCTGATGGTGACGCTAAGGCCCGCCTATGAATGGGACATCGCCGCGGGCAGCCTGATCGCCGCCGAGGCCGGCGCTGCGGTGACGGACGCTGACGGCGCGCCCCTGGTGTTCAATCGCCATCCGAATCGCGCCACCGGCGTGATCGTGGCACCGGAGCCGCTGCATAAGGCGTTGATGGCGCTGCGCGCGTCGGCTGGAAGCAATTGACTGGCAACACCTGCTCGGTATTTTCCCCCAACCCGCAGTTTTATGAGGCATCCATGGCCATGCTTTTGCATCTCGTCTTCGGTGGCGAGCTTGTCGACCCGCAGCGCAACGAGTTCAAGGACGTTGACGAGATTGATATCGTGGGAATTTTTCCTGACTATGCAAGTGCTTATGCGGCATGGAAGGGTAAGGCGCAGGCCACTGTCGATGACGCACATACTCGCTATTTCATCGCCCATCTGCACCGCCTGCGCGACGAGCAGAACGAGGAAAGCGCCGAGGATGAAGCGCAGACGCGCTGATCGGGTTTTGGCGCCTGGCCGGGCGCCAGGAAACCATGGTTCCGCCCAACTTTAGGTTGAAATGCCTTATTCCTTACCGGTTTGGCGCCATGTTTCGGTGCCACAAATCCGTATGTCCCTTAGCGACATGCAAGAGCTGGAGCCAACTGCGGGGCCCTCGGGTCCCGCCTTTTTTTCGCTTCAGTCCCTCGGTTCCGGGTTCAATCTTGCGAAGTCTCGATGCGGTAACGCTCGGGCGGAAAGAACATGGCGTCGAACTGATCAATCGTCGCCGCGTGGCAATCGTGGCAGAAGTCCAAATTCGCGCTGCCCGGACCCAGTGTCCGCTGAATCCGCCCATCGGTAAAGATCCGCGAATAGATCCAGTCGTCAGTGTCAGGCGCGGTCCCAGCTGCGGTTTTCTCCATTAGGAACAAGGGACCAGGTGACGTGTTGCCATCGGAATCGATCATCAGGGATTCCTTGGCCAGGATCGCGCCGGGCGGAAATTTCTTTCCGCTCATTTGCTCCCACTGCTTGTATAGCGCTGCCGCCTCAGGGCTGACGATGTGGTTAACCAGCATCGAGCCGTGGGTAGCCGAGGGCAGAGGCGCAGTGGAGACGACCTCCCAATCCCGATAATCGGGCACGCCTGGAATGCCCGTGACGTTCTCCGGCAGGGCCGCAAGCCTTTCTGCCAGGCAATTGTAAAGCTGGTTGGCCTCGTCCTGGCTGATCTCGTAGGCGGCGTTCGTGGCCTTGCATTCCTGGGCCGTGCTGGAAAGAGGCACCAGTGCCGCGCCCAGCGCGAGGCATCTGACGAAGGATGATGGTTTGAACATTGGCCGTCCATTACCTTTGCTGAACGGCCGCCACGGCGGTGCGCTGTGGCATGTCACCCTGGTGGCCGCAGTCCCGGAGGGTGCAACAGAACCAGTATACTACGGACGCGCTGCCGGGCCGCCATGCGCGCGCATCAAGCATGAACACAAGCCTGTGCGGCAAACGTGACTGATCCCACGCTTGTCAGGCAAGAAACCCAGCAATCTGATTTGATTTGGTACCGCCTCCCCGGCTCGAACGGGGGACCTCTAGATCCACAATCTAGCGCTCTAACCTACTGAGCTAAGGCGGCCCAGAAAACGACACAGGATGCGGCGCGGGGATGCGCCGCCCACGGTGTGGATTGTTCCTCTACAAGCGGTTGCCGGGTTTTTCAAGCATCAGGTGTCCAGAAATCCGGCCAAGGGGTTCCGCCGCTTCCTTGACGACGCGGATGACAGTCGTGTTTCATGGTCAATCCGGGCCGACAATGTGCTTATTCTCGTTTCTTGTGTTCCAGACCGCGTCGGCCGCGTCCTCGGGGGAGATACGCATTGGGGATCGATAGCGAGAGCGATCGGGCAGCTAGTTTGGTGATCGGGCCAACCTCGCTGGGCATGGTGCGGATCTACATCGAGTCGGACGGCCTAGAGATTCCGATGGACTTCGAGCCCGGCGAGGCGCTGGAAATCGCCAGCGAGCTAAGGGCCGCGGCCGAACGGGCACAGGCCCTCACCCAAGGCTCAAACGGCACCTCCAAGAAAACGAACCGCAAGAAAGGTGGCGGAGGCAGTGGCTGACACGCCACCAGCGATCCAGCCGGGGGACGCCCAGGCCGAGCTCACGGCGAGCGATCTGATGACATCGGACCGGGGCTCCGAATCTCTGCCGGCTTTGCCGTTGGCGCTTTTGGCAATTGACGTAGCTGGCCAGATCCGCGAGCGCAGCCCCGCAGACAGCGCGATATTTGGCGCCGAGGCGGGGCGGCTCACAGATCGCTTCATCGATCCGCTCATCGGTCAAGAGCTGCTTGCCCGGGCAGCGACCGACGGAAGTGCCGACGCGACCGCATGGCTGATCACCCCGTCCGGTCAGCAGCAGTTTCAAGTCAGCCTCTGGCGCCAGCGCGGTGGCGAGCGCATTCGTCTGACCGCCGCGTTTGCCGCGATCCAATCCAGAATCGATCTGACCGGTGCCGACCGGACGCTTGCCCGGCTGAGCCAGGACCTGCGTTCGCCCTTGGCGGCCGCAATGGGGTTTGCCGAACTGATACGCGGTGCGTGCAATGGCGGTGATCGTGCTGAGGACTGCGCTCCCGGGACCGTTTCCTCGCATGCGGCGAGCGTCATCGCCGCAGCTTGGCGCATTGCTGGGATCGCGGACGACTTGGAAGCCGCCGCCCGCAGCAGCGGGAGGTCTCCCACGCCTCGGTTAGGCGAAATTCCGCTCGCCCGTATGCTCGGCCGGGTCGCGCGCCTGGCCGAGCCTGTGGCGCGGGCCGCCGGGGTGACCGTCGAATTGGATGATCGCGAAGCGACGGACGCCTCGGTGCTGGGCGACGACGGAATGCTGTGGAGCGTAATCGATACCCTGGTGCACACGGCCCTACGCCATGCTGGCTCCGGCGCGAAGGTGCACCTGACTTTGCGCGACGAAGATGAAGTGTTAGCCGTCGAGGTTACAGATACCGGGCCAGGGATGGCGCCGGAGGCGTTGGCCCAGGCGCTTCAGGACGACGCGCCGGGCCGCGGCCTCGGTTTTTGCCGGCAAATGGCGCGCGCCAATGGCGCGGAACTCGAGGTCCGGTCGGATCCGGGCAATGGCGTGACGGCGCGGCTTTGCTTTCCACGTAGCCGGGTTTTGAACCTACCCTAGCGGATCAAGCGATCGATCAATTTGCGGATCGGTGATCCACGCTCCCGATCGGCACTGCGGATCGCGGCGGTCACGCCTGACGGATATCCGTTTGACGTGGCCGAGGGCGCGCATCTGAAGACCATGAGCCCCCAAAGGAGCATGGACGGCCCGGCCGGCGAGGTGATCGATTTCAGACAATGGTTCCAGGGTCTGTGTATCGTGCGGGGGTGAGAGCGAATGGATCGGACCGGCGTTTGTCGCCCGGATCAGCCGACAAATTCCCGAACGACCGCGCGCAATTGTTCCAGATCGACTGGCTTGCTCAAGAAGCCGTCAAACCCGGCCGCCTCGCATTCCCGCCGCTGCTGACTGGTTGCGTTCGCGGTGACTGCCACGATCGGGACGCGCCGCGATGGCATTTCGGTCCGGATTTTTCGCGTCGCTTCGACGCCGTCCATCTTTGGCATGCTGATATCCATCAGGATAAGCTTTGGCGGTTGCTCAAGCGCCATCTGAACCGCTTGCTCGCCGTCCCCGGCCGAGACGATCACGCAGCCATAGGTCTCGAGCAGCGTTTGGATCACGAACAGATTGGTTGGGTCGTCTTCGGCCACCAGGATATCCGGCGTCGGTGTCATGTCAGGTCTTCCGGGGCAAAGAAGGGACGATGAGGAGAGTCACGCGGCCTCGTTCATTTTCTGGCGTGGCAGTTCGAGTGCCAAGCGGACCGTGAAGGTCGCGCCCTGACCTGGTGAGCTTTTCACCTCGATCGTGCCGCCGATCATTTCGACCAGGGCCTTCGAGATCGACAAGCCAAGGCCCGAGCCGCCCTTCTGCCGCGATTTGCTTGAATCGACCTGCGCGAACCGCTCGAAGATCAGACGCTGGTGCTCCGGCGCAATGCCTGGCCCGGTGTCGCTGACCGACAGGCTCAGCAGCGCTTCGTCGCCGCGCGTTGTGCCGTCGAGATGCACCGAAACCTGCCCGGTCTCGGTGAATTTGATCGCATTGCCGATCAGATTGGTCGCGATCTGCCGGAATGCGTTGGGATCGCCCAAAACCATATCGATCGCCTCGATGTCGGTCTGGAAAGCGAAATTCAGATCTTTCTTGTCCGCGTCCAGGCGCAGCAGATCGACCACGTTCCGAAGCTCTTCATCCGGGCGGAACGGTACAAGATCCAGCGATGCGGTGCCGGATTCGATGCGCGAAATATCGACCAGATCCTCGATGATCCGCATCTGCGCCTCGGCGGAGTTCGTGACCAGCTGAACCATCTGCTGTTGCTTCTCGCTGAGATCCGTCGCTTTCAGGATCCCCATGACGCCAATGACGCCGTTCATCGGCGTACGCAGCTCGTGGCTGATATTGGCCAGAAAATCGGTCTTTGCCTGGTCCGCCGCCCGGGCCATCACCAAGGCGCGCTCCAGCCGCGTGGCGGAGCGGACCATCATGCGCCCGGTCATGGCGGTCGCCAGCGCCAACAGCGCCATCACCGTGATCAGGGGTATCGAGATCTTTTCCAGCGTCGCGGTACCCGGGCGCGGCGCCCGCCAGGTCACATATGCAACTGGTGCGCCCTCATGGGCGTTGAGCGCCAGATTGTCGCTGCCCTCGATCGGCTCGCGCGACAGGCTGACGCCTTCAATCAGGAACTGATCGCCCAAGCCCGAGATCAACTCGTCGGACACGCGCAGGCCGAAGACGTGCCGTGCGAGCTCCCCGTCTGCAACCGGCGCCGAGCCGTCGGTCAACACAATGCGCGTGGTCGCCAGGAGCCAGATCTCGCCGCGCGCGGTCGCGTATGCGTGCGTCACGCTGTCGCCGTTGACTGGAGTCGGTTCCAACAGCGCCGCCATCTGCGCCATGATCTCAGCCTCCAGCAGACCGGGTTGCGGTTTCTCGTCGCCGTTGTAGACCCAGCCGTAATTTGCCTGTCCGCCTGGTTCGACCACGAGATTGAGGTCCAGGTAGTCCTCGTTGGTCGCCGAACTGCCCGAATTCTCATAGATCCATTCATAATCCCGGGCGCGCACTGCATCGTAGATCGCCGTCCAGTTCGAATAGTCGCGGATCAGGACACGCAACTGATTCTCCACCCCGCCAATGGCGGTCGCGATCAATTCCCTCGTTTTCTCGGCCGCCACGCGGTTTTGCTCTGACGCCATCATGTAGGATGTCGCCGCGACGACCACGGCGACCAGGATGAAACCGCCAAAGAGGAAGAGCGAAAGATAGTAAGACAAACGCAGGTTCGACAGACCCTGCTTTGAAGTTCTCTCGGAAGACATGTGCTGCCCCCTGCTGCGCACTCGCACCATGGAAGCGTATCGGCAAATTGGTTAAGGGAACGTATTGGTGACGGTTCCCGGCCTTGCGCGGCTAGGCGTTGATCGGCCCCCGGGGCCGGGGATCGGTCAGAACCAGAACCCTTTGGGCGGCGTTGCGCGCGAATTGCAGGGTCATCGCTTTGCGGCGGGCGCCGACGAGTTTCTCCTCTGGCCCCCAGCGCAGGATGTCGGCGCCATAGGCGTCGGCGCGGATCAGCCCCTGCTCGGGCGGCAAGATTTCATCCGGGAAGCTTTCGGGCACCGCGAAGAAGAACCGGTCGCACCAGCCCAGATAGCCCTCCCACTTCCGATCGGTCATGAAATCCTGGCGCGAGGACTTGACCTCGATGCACCAGACCTCGCCCTTGGCCCCCAGTGCACAGACGTCCATGCGCAGGCCGTCGCGGGTGGAAAACTCGGCCAGGCTGGCAAAGCCGCGCTGGGCAAGCATCCGGCAGACGCCGCGTGCCAGGATCACCCCCGGTTGCTCGTCAGTCAGCGACACCGGTCAGGACTTTCATGTCGAAGGCAGCGGCAATCAGTGCCCGGGCATAGTCGGTGCGCGGCGCGTTGAAGACCTGATCCGCGTCGCCGGCCTCGACCACGTCGCCGTTCCGCATCACGATGATCTTGTGCGACATGGCGCGCACGACGCGCAGGTCGTGACTGATGAAGAGATAGGCCAGTTCGTGCCGTGCCTGCAGATCGCGCAGCAAGTCCACGATCTGCGTCTGCACGGTCATATCGAGGGCAGAGGTCGGCTCGTCCAGAACCACGAATTTCGGCTTCAGGATCATCGCCCGTGCGATCGCGATCCGCTGGCGCTGACCGCCCGAGAATTCGTGCGGATAGCGGTCCATGGTATCCGGATCGAGGCCCACCTCGGTCAGGGCTTCGGCCACCGCGTCCCGTTTCGAGAGCGTGGTCGAACCCGTCAGCTCCTCCAATGGGTGCACGCCCAGGCCCTCGGCGACGATCTCCGCCACCGACATGCGCGGGCTCAGCGAGCCATAGGGGTCCTGGAAGACGACCTGCATATGGCGCCTGAGCGCGCGTAGTTCACGTTTCGGCAGTGCGTGGATATCGCGGCCCTCGAAGGTGATCCGCCCCTCGGACGAGATCAGGCGCATCAGGGCCAGGGCAAGCGTTGTCTTGCCCGAACCCGACTCGCCAACCACGCCCAGCGTCTCACCGCTCGCCAGGTCCACGTCGATATCCGTGCAGGCCTTGATATGACCGACAGTTTGTTTGAAGAAGCCACGTTTGATCGGGAACCAGACCCGCACGTCCTCGCCGTTTAGCAGGGGCTTCGAGCCGGATGGTATCGGCTCGGCATGGCCGGTCGGCTCGGCGGCCAGCAGCATCTTGGTGTAGTCGTGCTGGGGCGCGTCGAATACCCGGGCGGTGGGCCCGGTTTCGACGATTTTGCCTTCCTTCATCACCGCAACTCGTTGGGCAACCTTGCGCACGATGCCGAGGTCATGTGTGATGAAGAGCATCGAGAGCCCCTCGGCCTTCTGCAACTCAGCCAAGAGCTCCAGGATCTGAGCCTGGATCGTCACATCCAGCGCCGTCGTCGGCTCGTCCGCAATCAGCAGTTCGGGCTTGTTGGCCAGCGCCATGGCGATCATCACCCGCTGGCGCTGCCCGCCCGAGAGCTGGTGCGGCCAGGCGCCCAGGCGCTCCTCCGGGTCGCGCAGGCCCACATGCTGCAAAAGCTCGATGATGCGCCCGCGCGCCGCCTGGCCGGTGACCCCCTGATGCAGCGCCAGGCTTTCGCCGATCTGACGCTCGATCGTGTGGAGCGGGTTCAGCGAAGTCATCGGTTCTTGGAAGATGAAGCTGATGTCGTTGCCGCGCACATGCATCAACTCACGCGGATCGGCGCCGATCATCTGGGTGCCGTGATAGTCGACCGATCCGTTGACTGCAGCTGAGTCGGGCAAGAGCCCCACGGTCGAGAGCGCGGTGACGGATTTTCCCGACCCCGACTCGCCCACCAGCGCCAGGGTCTCGCCGCGGCCGACCTCGAACGAGACGTCGTCGACCGCCGTCACGGTGCGTTCATCGCTCGGAAACTGGACCGTGAGGTTGTCGACGCGGAGCAGCGGATCGGTCATTTACGGCCCCTGCCCATCAACGGAACGTCTTGCGGGGATCGAAGGCGTCGCGCACGCCCTCGAAGACGAAGACCATCAGCGACAGCATGATGGCGAAGGTGAAGAAGGCAGTGATCGCCAGATGCGGGTCTTGGAGGTATTTCTTGCCTTGGAGCGCTAGTTCACCAAGCGACGGATAGCCCTGCTCCAACCCGAAGCCCAGGAAGTCGAGCCCGGCCAGAAGGCTGATCGAGCCGGTCAGAAGGAAGGGCAGGAACGTCAGCGTCGCCACCATGGCGTTTGGCAGCACATGACGGAACATGATGGTCCAGTCGCCTACACCCAGCGCGCGTGCGGCGCGCACGTATTCGAAGTTTCGCGCGCGCAAAAACTCCGCACGTACCACGCCGATCAGCCCGGTCCAGGAAAATGCGATGAAGATGAAGAACATGACCCAAAGATTCGGCGTCAGAACCGCTGAGATGATCAAGATCACGTAGAGCAGGTTCATCGAGGACCAGACCTCTTCGATCCGTTGGAAGAAGAGGTCGACCCAGCCGCCGAAGAAGCCCTGAGCGGCGCCCGCAGTGACACCGATCAGCGCCGAGCAGATGGTGACGCCGAAGCCAAAGAGCACACTCAGCCGAAACCCGTAGATCACCCGGGCCATCACGTCGCGCGCCTGGTCGTCGGTGCCGAGCAGGTGGGTGCCGTCGGGCGCCGAGGGCGCGGTAGCAACGTCGTAGTCGACCGTGTCGTATTTGAATGGGATCAGCGGCCACAGGATCCAGCCGGGGCTCTCGCCCGGATCAAACTGCTCGTCTCCGTTGCTGCGGATCAGGTCCTGGACGAAGGGGTCCTTGTAGTCTGCGGGCGTCAGGAAATCGCCGCCAAAATGTGTCTCGGGATAGTCGCTCAGCAGCGGCGAAAGATAGCTGCCCTGGAACTTTACCAGGAACGGTTTGTCGTTCGCGACCAGCTCGGCGAAGAGGCAGACCAGGAAGAGGACCGTGAAGATCCTCAGCGACCAGACCGCCCGGCGGTTGGCGCGGAAGTTCTGCAGCCGGCGCTGGTTTAGGGGCGAGAGGTGGATCAAAGTGTCATCCTCGCCCACATCCCCGCGAAGGCGGGGATCGCAATACCGAGATCAGGGATGCCCGCCTTCGCAGAGATGACGTGCACGGGCGATCGAGGCAATTTAATCACCTCACCCCTCGCGCCGTTCGAAGTCGATCCGCGGATCGATCCAGACATACATCAAGTCCGAGATCAGCTTCACGACCAGACCCATCAGGCCGAAGATGTAGAGCGTGCCCAGCACCACCGGGTAGTCGCGGTTCACCACCGACTCGAAGCCCAACAGCCCCAGCCCGTCCAGCGAGAAGACCGTCTCCACGATCAGTGCGCCCGCGCAGAAGGCGGCCAGGAAGGTCCCCGGAAATCCCGCGATCACGATCAGCATCGCATTGCGGAAGACATGGCCATATAGCACACCCCGCTCGCTTAGCCCCTTCGCGCGCGCAGTCATCACGTATTGCTTGCGGATCTCGTCGAGAAACGAGTTCCGCGTCAGCAGCGTCAGTGTGGCGAAGCCGGAGATCATCATCGCCGAGACGGGCAGGGCGATATGCCAGAGATAATCGACGATCTTGCCGAAAATCGAGAACTCCTCCCAATTCTCGGACGTGAGGCCCCTCAACGGGAACCAATCCAAATAGCTGCCACCCGCGAAAACCACTAGCAAGACGACGGCGAAAAGGAAGCTGGGGATAGCATAGGCCGCGACGATGATGCCCGACGTGATCGCGTCGAAGCGCGTGCCGTCGCGTACCGCCTTGGCGATACCCAGCGGGATCGACACCAGGTAGGCGATTAGCGTGGTCCAGAGACCCAGCGAGATCGAGACATCCATTTTCTCGATGATCAGGTCGATCACGCTGACCGAGCGGAAAAAGCTCTCTCCAAAATCGAATCTTGCGTAATTCCAAAGCATTAGGAGAAAACGTTCATGCGCCGGCTTGTCGAGACCGAATTGCCGGGTCAGCTCGTCTTTGAGCTCCTGTTCCAGCCCCTGCGAGCCGCGATAACTGCTGGATTCGCCGCTATCCCCCGGGGTGGCCGGCGCTTGCACCCCGTCGCCCGCGCCGGTGAAGCGGTCGGTCGCTCCAGTCCCGGCACTCTCGAGCTGTTGGATGATTTGTTCGACCGGACCACCAGGGGCGAACTGGATGATGATGAAGTTCAGCAGCATGATCCCGAACAGGGTCGGGATGATCAGCAGCAGGCGGCGGAGGATATAGGCGCCCATGGATCAGCCGCCCACCAGATCCTTCAGCCGGGCGTGCTTCTCCGGGTCGATCCACCACTGG
>JAOTXT010000050.1 GCA_029862205.1 Paracoccaceae bacterium | reverse complement strand
CTGGACCGGGGCGGGCTCTATGCCCGGCTGTGGGCACGGCAATCGGGTGGATTCCTGATGGCGGATCACGGCGGCGACGCCACCGAGACCCCGGAGGAGGTCGCGTGAGGTTCGTCGAGACGCTGATCCAGCCGTTCGTCAGGTCCGAGGGCGCGCCGCCGCAAAGCCTTTGGGCCTATGGCCGTTGGGCGTTCCGGGGCGCGGAGCGAGCGATCGGCCTTCTGGTTTTTCTGTCGGTCCTGGCGGGCATCGCCGAGATTGTGGGCGTCTGGCTGGTTGCCTGGGTCGTCGACCAGGTCGCCCTCACATCCGCCGAACAGTTCTTCACCGGGAATACGCTGGCATTGGCGGCGATCGCCGCGTTCTTCATCGTGCTGCGGCCGCTGCTCTATTCGCTCAACGCTGCAATGAACAGCCGAGCGTTGATGCCGTCGCTCTATCCGATGGGGGTGCTGCGCATCCACCGCCACACCCTGGGTCAATCGCTGAAGTTCTTTGAGGACGACTTCGCGGGGCGCCTCAGCCAGAAGCAGATCCAATCGACCTATGCCCTGGTCGAGATCGTGCAGGAAACCGTCCATGCGGTCGTCTTCGGGATCGCGACCGTGGCGGCGGCGTTCTTCCTGCTGCAGGGCACGGATTGGCGGCTGGGATTGATCCTGGCGGTTTGGTTCGTGCTCTATCTGGGGCTGGTGAGTTATTTCTTGCCCCGGATTCGGGCCCGGGCCCGGGCCCGGGCCGATGCCAAATCGGTGGTCGCGGGGCAATTCGTCGACAGCCTGGGCCATATGGCGACGGTCAAGCTGTTCGCCCACGGCGAACGCGAGGAGGCGGCAGCGGAGACCACGCTCAAGGACTATCGCCGAACCGCCTTTGCATTCGGGCGGATGACCTGGGCGTTCCGGACCTGGCTGTCGCTGCTCGCGGGCGTCCTGCCCGTCGCGCTGATCGGTGCTGCGCTCTATCTCTGGCAGATCGGCCAAGCGACGCCGGGACTGATCGCAATGGCGGGGCTGATCGCGACCCGGCTGGCACAGATGTCCGGATGGATCAGCTTCACGGCGCTGGGGATCTTCGCCAATCTGGGCGTTTTGGAGGACGGGATCCGGACCCTGACGCCGCCACACCGGGTCACGGACGCACCCGATGCCATCGATCCGCCCCCGCTGCGCGGCGATATCCGGTTCGAGAATGTCTCGTTCCATTTCGGGCGCGACCAAGGGGGTGGGCTGGACCGGTTCTCGCTGACCGTCCGGGCAGGCGAAAAGGTGGGCCTGGTCGGCCGCTCGGGCGCGGGCAAGTCGACGGCGGTCGCGCTGCTGCTGCGGCTCTACGATGTCGAGGAGGGCCGGATCACCGTCGATGGGCATGATATCCGCCGGCTGACACAGGACGGCCTGCGCCGGAATATCGCGACGGTCACGCAAGAGGCGGCGATGTTCAACCGCTCGGCGCTCGACAATATCCTCTATGGCCGGCCCGAGGCGGGCGAGGCAGACGCGATCGAGGCTGCGCAAGAGGCTGCGGCGCACGCGTTCATCGAGGAGCTGGCGGATTTCCGCGGCCGGACGGGATATGCAGCGCGTCTGGGCGAGCGGGGCGTCAAGCTGTCGGGCGGACAGCGTCAGCGGATCGCGCTCGCGCGGGTGATCCTTAAGGACGCGCCGGTTCTGGTGCTGGACGAGGCGACCTCGGCCCTGGACTCCGAGACCGAGGCGGCGGTGCAGGCAGCACTCGGCAACCTGATGCACGGCAAGACCGTGATCGCGATCGCCCACCGGCTGAGCACGATCCAGCGGATGGACCGGATCGTGGTGATGGACGAGGGCCGGATCGTCGAGGAGGGCAGCCACCAGGCCCTGCTGGATAAGGGCGGGCTTTATGCCCAGCTCTGGGCGCGCCAATCCGGCGGGTTCCTGGCGGCGGAAGCGGCGGAGTGAGGGCGCGAGGCCCGGTGCCCCGGGCTTGACCCGGGGCCTCGCTTGGTAGCGCACTGTTCATCGAGGTCCCGGCTCAACGCCGGGACAATGGGCTTTGCCTTTGTCCCCGCCACGGGCATCCTGGCACCGCAATGAATGTCCCGGCGAAGACCCGATCCGAAGACGCCTTCCTGACCTCGGTGGCAGGCTTCGATAACTTTGGCACCCCAACCCGTATCTTCGAAGAAGATGGGCTTACCTATTTCGTCAACGAGTTCTGGACCGCGAAACAGCGCCAGGGCGGGCGTATCCACGAAATTAGCTACCGGGCCTGCTTCAAGGCCGAGCTGCCAGCCTTCTTTATCGACCGGCTGACCCGGCCCGGCGACACGGTTCACGACCCCTTCATGGGCCGCGGCACGACACCGATTCAGGCCGCGATGATGGGCCGCCGGGCGCTCGGCACCGACGTCAATCCGCTGAGCGTGATGCTAGCCCGGCCCCGGCTCCGCCCGGTCGGGATGTCTTCAATTGTCGCGCGTTTGGATGAGATTGCTGCAACCGGGTCCGTCGGCGCGCCCGATCCCTTGGACGACGATCTGCGCGCCTTCTTCCACCCGAGGACCTTGGCCGAGATCAAGGGGCTACAGGCCTGCCTTGGCCTCGGCGAACCGCTCGATTCTGTCGATGACTGGATCCGCATGATCGCGCTAAACCGGCTGACCGGGCATTCGCCGGGGTTCTTCTCGGTCTACACGATGCCGCCGAATCAGGCGGTTTCGGCCAAAGCGCAGCACCGGATCAACGCGCGCCGAGAGCAAACGCCGCCTGAGCGCGACATTTTTGCCCTGATCGCGCGCAAGAGCAAACGACTGCTGGCGCGCCATCTACCCGATGCGGCGGATGCCAAACTTTGGACTGCACCTGCCGAGGCAACGCCGCACATCTCGGATGCCTCAGTCGACCTGGTGGTCACCTCGCCGCCATTCCTGGATATCGTCGACTACGCACAGGACAATTGGCTGCGCTGCTGGTTCGCCGGGATCGACCCAGGCCGCGTGCCGATCGCGATCCATCGCTCTGTCTCTGACTGGACGTCGTTCACTGCCAGGGTCTTCGCGGAACTGGCGCGGGTGGTGCGGCCGGGCGGCCATGTGGCCTTCGAGGTCGGTGAGGTGCGAAAAGGCGAAATCATGCTCGAGAGAGCCGTGCGTGATGCAATCGCGGGGTTGCCGTTCGAGATTCTGGGTGTGCTGATCAACGCCCAGGATTTCACAAAGACATCAAACTGTTGGGGCGTCGCCAACAACGCCGCCGGGGTGAACACCAACCGCATCGTCCTGGCCCGCCGCTGCTGAGGCGGCGATCTGCCGCCCAGCCTCGGCCACAGCGATCGCGGCGGCCATGGCCATGTTGAGCGACCGGGCGCCTGGCTGCATGGGGATCACGACCCGGGCATCGGCTTCCCGGTGCACCGCGTCGGGCAAGCCCGCGCTTTCGCGCCCGATCAGCAGCGTGTCGCCCGGGGCGAAGGCGAAGTCCCACAGACTGTCGGCGCCCTCGGTTGTCAGCGCCACCAGCCGCCCATCGGGGCGCTCCGCCAGAAAGGCGTCCCACGAATCATGGCGGCAAATCTGCGCCAGATCCGCGTAATCCATGGCGCTCCGCCGCCAGGCGGCGGGGCTGAACGCAAAGCCACAGGGCTCGATCACATGGACCGGCACGCCCAGACAGGCGCCAAGGCGCAGGACGGCGCCCACATTGAGCGCGATATCCGGCTGATAGAGGGCAAGCCCAATTGGTGCATCATCGTGCTTGCGCGCGGGCGTCTGGTTCTGCAAAAAGCCCTCCGGCTGCCATTGCCGACGCGGACGTCCCGAACGCCCGTGATCTGCGGCGCGTTGTCCGCTGGACCATAGCGCAAGCTGCGGATAGGTAGATAGCAGCATTGCGAAATGCGGGGATCGTGACCCCCGCGTCGGAGATGGCCTCGAGGGGGCTCGGGAAAGGGAGAGACAGACGTGTCTCAGGTGAACGAAAACGGGGAACACGAGGGCGTCACCAGGCGCGACTTCCTCTATTGTGCGACCGCCGCCGCGGGCGCTGTGACCGCGGGTGCCGCGATCTGGCCGCTGATCGATCAGATGAACCCCTCGGCGGACGTTCTGGCCTTGGCCGCGATCGAAGTGGATATCGGCGGTGTCGCGCCGGGCACGCAGCTCACGGTCAAGTGGCGCGGCAAGCCGGTCTTCATCCGCCGCCGGACCGAGGAAGAGATTTCGGCCGCGCGCACGACCGACCTGGCCGAGCTGCCGGACGAACTGGCCCGCAACGCGAATATTCCGGACGCGGCCGACGCGGCCGACGAAAACCGAGCCATGGACGAAAGCGGTGAGTGGCTGGTGATGATCGGCGTCTGCACCCACCTGGGCTGCGTGCCGCTGGGCAACGGCGCCGGCGAATTCGGCGGCTGGTTCTGCCCATGCCACGGCTCGCACTACGACACGTCGGGGCGCATCCGAAAAGGGCCGGCGCCCGAGAACCTGCTGATCCCGCAGGCTCAATTTGTCTCTGACACTGTCATCAAGCTGGGCTGAGGGAGAGAGAGATGAGCGGCATTCCGCACGAGCATTACACCCCGAAGACCGGCATCGAGCGCTGGCTGCACAGCCGGTTGCCGATCGTGGGGATGATGTATACGACCTTGATGATCCCGACGCCCAAGAACCTCAATTGGATGTGGATCTGGGGCATCGTCCTGACCTTCTGCCTAGTGCTGCAAATCGCCACCGGTATCGTGCTGGTCATGCACTACACACCGACGGTCGCCGACGCCTTCGCCTCGATCCAACATATCGACCGCAATGTAGTGGGAGGCGGGTTGTTGCACGACCTGCACGCAAATGGCGGCTCGCTGTTCTTCGTGGCGGTCTATGCCCATATCTTCCGTGGGCTGTACTATGGCTCCTACAAAGCGCCGCGCGAGATCACCTGGATCATCGGCATCCTGATCTACCTGGCGATGATGGCGACCGCGTTCAT
This sequence comes from Paracoccaceae bacterium, assembly GCA_029862205.1. GTDB lineage: Bacteria > Pseudomonadota > Alphaproteobacteria > Rhodobacterales > Rhodobacteraceae > Thermohalobaculum. The sequence goes on along the minus strand of JAOTXT010000050.1, from coordinate 28,212 downwards.
GGGCTATGTGCTGCCCTGGGGCCAGATGTCGTTCTGGGGCGCCACGGTGATCACCAACCTTTTCTCGGCCATTCCGCTGATCGGAGATCCGATCGTCGAGTGGCTGTGGGGCGGCTTCGCGGTGGACAACCCCACCCTGCAGCGCTTCTTCTCGCTGCACTACCTCTTGCCCTTCGTCATCGCTGCGCTCGTGGCGGTGCATATCTGGGCCTTCCATACCACCGGCAACTCGAACCCGACTGGGGTCGAGGTGCGACGCGACTCGATAGAGGTCGTAAAGAAGGACACGGTTCCCTTCTGGCCCTACTACGTGGTCAAGGACCTCTATGCGCTGAGCCTGATCCTGACGATCTTCGCCGCCTTTGTCTGGTTCATGCCCGACTATCTGGGCCACCCGGATAACTACAAAGAGGCGAACCCTCTGGTGACGCCCGCGCATATCGTGCCGGAATGGTATTTCCTGCCGTTCTACGCGATCCTGCGCTCGATCACCGATGACCTCTGGCTGATGATGATCCTGCCCTTCGACGCCAAGCTGGGTGGCGTCCTGGCCATGTTCGGCTCGATCGTGGTCCTGGCGCTGGTCCCCTGGCTCGATACCAGCCGGGTGCGCTCGGGCCGCTATCGCTCGAAGTGGTTCCGCGGCTGGTTCTGGCTTTTGGTGCTGGATTTCTTCGTGCTGACGTGGTGCGGCGCCCAGCCCGCCGAACCGCCCTACTCGATCATCTCGCTCGTCGGCACGATCTACTGGCTTGCCTACTTCGTGGTGATCCTGCCGATCCTGGGCCTGGTCGAGAAGCCGGCGCCACTGCCCGAGACCATCGAGGCGGATTTCGATGCCCATTACCCGCCGAAGGAAGCGGTTGCGGCAAACGCCGCCGCGACCCCGGCCGAATGACCGCAGAGGCGAGGAGAGTGACGATGATCAAGACCCGTATCATCCCCGCCCTGGTTGCGGCGACCGCAATGACGGCTATGGGCGGCATGCTCTCGGGCATGGCGACCGCGGCCGAGACCGAGCAGCACATCGAGGACGTTTCGTTCAGCTATGAAGGCCCGTTCGGAAAGTTCGACCGGTTCCAGCTGCAACGCGGCTTCCAGGTCTTCCATGAGGTTTGCTCGGCCTGCCACGGCCTCAGGTATCTGTCGTTCCGCGAACTCGGCTCCGAAACCGGACCCGCCTTCCCGGAGGAGCAGGTCAAGGCGATTGCCGCGCTCTACGAAGTGGCAGATGAGGAAGGCGAGCCAGGCGACACGCGGCCCGGCAAGCCCTTCGACAATTTCCCGGCGAATACCGGGGCGGGCGCACCGGATCTCAGCCTGATGGCCAAGGCGCGGGCTGGGTTCCACGGGCCCTACGGTTTGGGGATCAACCAGCTGATCAACGGAATCGGAGGAGCGGAGTACATATACTCGCTCCTGACGGGTTACACCGGCGAGGAGGTCGAAGAGGCTGGCGCCATTCTCTATGAGAACACGGCTTTCGCAGGCGGTAAGATTTCGATGGCACCGCCGTTGGACGAGGGTCTGGTCGAGTATGCCATGCATGGCGGCGAAGAGGGGCAAAGCGGGGCGAAGGCGCCCGAGGCAAGCGTCGAGCAGATGTCCGAGGACGTCTCGGCCTTCCTGATGTGGGCTGCCGAGCCGAAGATGACCGAGCGCAAGCAATCGGGCTTCCGCAACATCGTCTGGCTGGCGGGCCTGACCGTGCTGCTCTACTTCACCAACAAGGCTCTGTGGGCCAAGGTAAAGCGCAAGGAGTGACTGGATTCCAGCCGGACCGAATGAAGCCCCCGCCCATTACCGGGCGGGGGTTTTGCTTTTCCGGGAAATGAGCTATCCGCATGGCCAGGCCGCTCGCGCGCCCGGAGACCGTTCATGCCGCTCAACAGCTTCGGACATCTGTTCCGCGTCACCACCTGGGGCGAGAGCCACGGGCCGGCCCTGGGCGCCGTCGTGGATGGCTGCCCGCCCGGCGTGGGGTTGGAGCCGGAAATGCTACAGCACTGGCTCGACCGGCGTAGGCCCGGGCAGAGCCGCTACACAACCCAGCGCCAGGAGACGGACGAGGTGGAAATCCTGTCGGGCGTCTTCGAAGGCACGACCACAGGCCATCCGATCCAACTGATGATCCGCAATACCGATCAGCGATCGAAGGATTATGGTGACATCGTCGAGAAATTCCGGCCGGGCCATGCGGACTATACCTACTGGGTCAAATACGGCATCCGCGACCACCGGGGCGGAGGCCGCGCCTCGGCCCGCGAAACTGCGGCGCGAGTCGCGGCGGGGGGCGTGGCGCGGGCGGTCCTGAAAGATCTGGTGCCCGGTCTGACGATCACGGGGTGTCTGGTGCAGATGGGCGCGCACGCGATCGACCGGGCCAACTGGGATTGGGATCAGATCGACCAGAACCCATTCTGGACCCCGGATGCAACCGCCGCCGAACACTGGGCCGCCTATCTGGACGACCTACGCAAGTCCGGCAATTCGGTCGGTGCGGTGATCGAGGTGACGGCCAAGGGGGTGCCACCAGGCCTGGGCGTGCCGGTCTACGGCAAGCTCGATACCGAATTGGCGGCTGCGATGATGAGCATCAACGCGGTCAAGGGTGTCGAGATCGGCGACGGCTTCGCCGCAGCGGCACTGACCGGATCGGAGAACGCCGACGAGATGCGGATGGGCAATGACGGCCCGCGTTTCATGTCGAACCATGCGGGCGGGATCCTGGGTGGCATCTCGACCGGCCAGGACGTGGTGGCGCGGTTCGCGGTCAAGCCGACCTCCTCGATCCTGACCCCGCGCCGGACCGTGGACAAGGCAGGCAACGAGACCGAGATCGTCACGAAGGGCCGCCACGACCCCTGCGTTGGCATCCGCGCGGTGCCCGTGGGCGAGGCGATGGTGGCCTGTGTCCTGCTGGACCAGTTTTTGCTGCAACGGGGCCAGACCGGCGCTGTGTGAGCGTTTCCTTCCTAGACTGTCCCGCCCCGGTGCCTCGATTCGCACGGTGCGCCAGCAGCGCGCCGCAGCCGCTAATATGGCAGTGAGTAATGGCGGGACCAAAGAAGCGCACCCGCCCAGATTGAGTGTCAAACCGAAACTATTAGCAAAATATTCATTATAATTTATTAACTTAAGACTTCACTCTATCTCTCTATATACATAATTTTAATAAAAAACTTTTCATATTACGGTTGATTTATCCCCATATTTCCTGCTTATTCAACCTAGGGGGGAGCTTATGTAAGTTGAGTAGCGTGGGTGGGTTCAATGCGTACTAGTCTCTCTAACCTAATGCGTCCGGGCGGAATTTCGTCCCGGGCTTTTCTTCGCGACGAACGGGGCGGGATGACCCTCTTCGTTCTGGTCTTTTTCATTCTACTGATGGTCGCGGGCGGCATGGCCGTCGACTATCAGCGCCACGATCTGGCGCGGGCGGATCTGCAGAACGCGCTCGACCGCGGCATCCTGGCCGCCACCAACAGCAATCAGCTCTACGATCCGAACGGTCAGCTGACGATCGACGAGCAGGCGGTTGAGGTGATCCAGGACTACATGGCCTCGCGGGTCGATCGGTCCCATTCCGTTGACCTCGTGGCCAGCGTGACCCAGACGACCGGTGGCCGCGCGGTAGTGGCCACCGCCTCGCGGCCGCTGAATACGATCTTCCTGAGGATGGTCGGCATCAACCAATTGGACGTGAATGTGCAGTCGGGAGCCATCCAGTCGGCGCCGCGGCTCGAGATCGCGCTGGTGCTCGACGTCTCGGGCTCGATGGGTTGGGATTCGACCTCCGCGCCGGGCTCTAAGCTTTCGCAGCTTCAGATCGCCGCCAAGAACTTCATCGATACCGTGCTCTCGGCCGACAACCAGGCCCAGACGCTGATCTCGATCGTGCCGTTCTCGCAGCAGGTCAACATGCCGCGCGCCATGGCGGACCTCTACAACATCGACCGCCAGCACGACTATTCGAGCTGCATCGATTTCCACAGCATCGATTTCAACACGGTCGCGATGCCCATGAATCCGGTCACCGCCTATGTCCAGGGTCAGCATTTCCGCGAGGACGTCGGCTCGGGCAACTTCGGCTGCCCGAACGCGAACAACGCGATCACGCCCTATTCGGACAATGCTCAGACGCTGAAGGACGCCATCGACGCCCTGGACCCTGAGACCTGGACCGCGACTTATATGGGCATGAAATGGGGCCAGGCGCTGCTCGATACATCCTCGCGCCCGCTGGTCGACGCGATGATCGCCAATGGCGATCTGTCGGCCGAGTTCGCCGGCTGGCCCAATGCCTGGAACGACACTGGAGTGCGCAAGATCACCGTGGTCATGTCCGACGGACAGAACACCCGGCTGCACGAGATCAACGACGACGACTACGACGATCAGCCGCCGGCTTGGTGGAACAACTTCAACCCGCCGAGCGGTTCGAAGATCCGGGTGATCGACAATGCGGCGACCGGCGAAGGCGACGTGCTGCTGAAGCAGATCTGCGACAAGGCCAAGCTGGGCCTCAACGCCACCGTCTACACGATCGGCTTCGAACTGGCCGGCCAGGCGGCGGCCCAGGCGGCGCTGGAGGATTGCTCGTCCTCGCTCACGACCCACTACCTGGTCGAAGGCGTCGACATCACCACCGCTTTCCAGAACATCGCCAACGAAATCGTCAACCTGAAACTGACCAACTGAGCCGGACGAGGATGCAAGTCATGCGTGATCTAGTCACCAAATTTCTCGGCGACGAAGGCGGCAACGCCTCTGTGCAGTTCGTCATCGTTTTTCCGGTCATTATGTGGTTCTTCGGGACGGTCTTCGAGACCGGCTTCATCGCCACCCGGATGGTGATGTTCGAGCGCGGCGTCGACATCGCCACGCGGGAGCTGCGCCTGGGCGCGGTGGCAAACCCCGACCACGAGACCCTCAAGCGCGCGGTCTGCGAGAACTCGAACATCCTGGTCAATTGCGATCGCGACCTGATCCTGGAAGTGGTCGAGCTGGACCTCAACAGCGCCTATCCGCAGAACCAGGCCAACTGCATCGACCGCACCGAGGAGATCGAGCCGACCATCACCTTCAATCCGGGCGCGCGCAACCGCATCATGTTCGTGCGCGCCTGCATGGTCGTCGATCCGATCTTCCCGGGTCTCGGCGTCACACTGGGCCTGCAGCGCGACAATACCGGCGGCCTGCAGATGGTCACCTACACCGCTTTCATGAACGAACCTGCTTGATAGGGGACGAGGACGATGATTAAGGACCTGCAATCTCGCGACCGTCTTGGGGAGACGCTGCGCGCCTTCGCCCGCGACGAGGGAAGCATCTCGATCGAGTTCATGATCGCCATGCCGCTGCTGATCTTCGCGGTGACCGGGGGCCTCGGCTACTGGGACGCGTTCCACTCCAAGACCCAGGTCTCGCGGATCGCCTTCACCGTCAACGACATCATGAGCCGCCACGATGCGGTCGACGACACCGACATGGCCTATCTGGCCAGCCTGACCGACAAGATGATGGAGGGCGATCTGGATCAGCGGATCCTGCGCATCACCTCGATCTGCTTCGAGGACGACACCCACCAGGTGCTCTGGTCCTTCACCGCGCAATCGACCGACATCACCGGGCCCGGAGCCATGCTGGACGAGGAGATCCCGGTCACGACCCTGCCCGAGATGCAGCCCCAGGAGTCGGTCATCCTGACCGAGGTCGCCGCCCGCTGGAAGCCTCACTTCGTCAATACCGGCATCGGCGAGATGCAGTGGAGCTCGCAGCTCATCTCGCGGCCGCGTTTCGTGAACATCGTCCCGCACGACACGCTGAACGCCTCGAATATCTGCCCGACCAACCCGACTATGGCCGGAGCCGGCGGTAATCCGCTCGACAACATGGGCCACGGTAACGCCGACGAAAGCAGCGACGCCCTGGACAATGGCACGGGCAATATCGACCCGGATAATCCGGGAAGCACGGACGGACCGGGCACGAATGCACCCGTGAATCCATAGACGCGCCGCGTCAGCCAATTGGACAGCGAAATCGCACAGCGCCCAACTCGGGCGCTGTGCTCGTTTGTGCGCCGGCCCCGCAACGTGGTGCGGGCAACGGGTGAACGGAAAGTTTCATCAGACGGTAATCTCGAAGCGGGCGCCGGGACCGGCGTCCGCGAGGTTCAGGCCAAAGCCATGCAGGCTGCAAATCGATTTGACAAGGCTCAGCCCCAAGCCATTGCCGGCGGTGTTGCGGCTGTGCTCGGGCCGGTAGAACCGCTCGAAGACCCGCCCCGATTGGTCAGCCGGAATGCCGGGCCCGTCATCCTCGATCACCAGCCGGCGCTCAGGCCCTTCGGAATCCAACGACATTATGATCGTCGTGCCCTCGGGCGTGTGTTCGATCGCGTTCTCGAGCAGGTTGGAAATCATCTGCGCGAGCAGCGCGCGGTTGCCGAATAGCTCGACCTCGGTGCCGAGCCGGGCCGCCAGACGCTTGCCCTGCTCGGCCGCCACCGGCTCGTAGATCTCGGCCAATTCCTCGATCAGGTCCGAGAGCTTCATCATCTCGAAGCCCTTGCGCTGGGCATCGGCCTCGATCTGGCCGATCTTCAAAAGGGCGTCGAACGTGGTCAGGACCGCGTCGATCTGCGCCAGCGCGCCGGCCGAAGCGCGGTCCTTTTCGGCCTCATCCAGCGTGCCGTCGCGCAGCTCGACCAAACGATTGCGGATGCGCGCCAGCGGCGTGCGCAGATCGTGGGCGATCCCGACCGAGACATTGCGCAGATTGCGGGTCAGGGTCTCTATCCGTTCGAGCATCGCGTTGATATTGCCCGCCAGCCCATCAAACTCGTCGCCGGTCCCCGCCAGCGGCGCGCGGCGCGACAAGGCGCCCTCCCGCACCCCATCGGCCGTCTCGGCGATCGGCGCCAAACGCGCAAGCACGGCGCGGCTGAGCAGCGCGCCGCTCAGCAGGGCCAACGGCAGGGCGATGGCGACCGTCCAGACCGCGCCGGCCAACATCAACTCACCGATATCGTGGTAGATCTCGGACTCCGCCGCGACATTCAGCCAGCTTCCATCGCGCAGCCGCACCGAGCGCAGCCACAGCGCCTCGTCCTCGTCGATTCCCTCGGGCGTGAAGGTAATCCAGCCGATCGCGGGTTCGGAGATCGCCAGGTTGCCCGCCAAGAGGACCCCATCAGCGGATTGATGCCCGAAGAGCAGCCCGTCATCGGCAAACTCCGCCGCCTCGGCCGCCGCGAAGTCGGCGATCGCCGATGCGCCGCCGTGATCGAAGGCCGCGCGAATCTCCGCCGACAGCTCCATGACCGCGTCGCGCGCCGACCGCTCGACATACCAGCGCGTGGCGGCCCCAAGCGCGAGGTTCAGCACCAGCAGGCAAAGCACGAAGACCGCGGCGAAGCGCAAGGTCAGGCGGAACGCCGCCGAGGAAGCGATATCGTGCCGGATCTCAATCGGGCTCGGCAATGACATAGCCTGCTCCCCTGACAGTGCGGATCAGCGCGATCCCGAACGGCCGGTCGATCTTGCCGCGCAGACGGCTCACATGGGTCTCGACCACGCTGGTCTTCGGCTCGAAGTGGAAATCCCAGACCTGCTCCAACAGCATCGTCCGGGTCACCACCTCGCCCGCGTGATCCATCAGAAACTCCAGAAGCCTGTATTCCCGGGGCTGAAGCTCGATCACCTGACCCGCCCGCGTGACTTTGCGCGAAAGCCGGTCGAGCGTCAGGTCGGCGACGCTGAGCGTGGTCTCGGCCGGCTCCGCGCGGGCCGCGCCCCGGCGGATCAGCGCGCGCAGCCGCGCGTGAAGCTCGGCGAAGGCGAAGGGCTTGACCATATAATCGTCGCCGCCGGCCTCAAGCCCGTCGACCCTATCGCCCAGGCCACCGACCGCGGTCAGGAACAGGGCTGGGGTTTGGACGCCCGCCTCGCGCAGCATCCGCACCAGGTGCAGCCCATCCATGCGCGGCAACATCCGGTCGACCACCAGGGCGTCGTAGCCGCCCTCGCTGGCCAGGAACAGGCCGTCGGTCCCGGTCGCCGCATGGTCGACAGTGCCGCCGGATTCGCGCAAACCCCGGGCGATGAAGCCGGCGGTCTCCTCGTCGTCCTCGATGATCAGAACGCGCAACGGTCCAATCCTCCCGTGACGGCGCGACGCCCAGTCCATTCTAGGCGCCGCACCGGCGTTTGCCAAACCTTCGGCGCGGCGGCCCGAGGGACACAGGGCCGCCGCGCCACTGGCGCATGTGACCGGATCAGACAAAGGCAAAGTCCGCCGCGTCGATCAGCGCCGCATCGGTGTCCTCCAGCATCACCGACCCGTCCGCGAAGCTAAGCTGGGTCGCGGTGCCCATTTGGGCGACACCGATATCCCCGAAGGCCTCGACCTCGATATAGGTCGCGATCTGGATCAGGTCGGTGCCGTCCTCGAAGCCGTAAATCCGATCGTGGCCGAACGGGATCAGGTCGAAGAAGAACACGTCCGCAGCCCCGGCCTCGCCGAACATCCGGTCGTTGCCGGCGCCGCCGATCATCAGCGCGCCGTCGGCACCGGCGACCATCCGGTCGTTGCCCTCGCCGCCGTCGACCTCGTCGAACCCGGCACCGCCAAAGAGGCTGTCATTGCCCTCGTCGCCGTCGATCTCGTCCGCGTCATTGCCGCCGAAGATGGTGTCGTTGCCTTCGCCACCCTCCAGCTCGTCCTCGCCGTCGCGGCCATAGAGGCGGTCGTTACCATCCTCGCCATCGAGCTGGTCGTCGCCTTCCATACCGAAGATGCGGTCGTTGCCGTCGCTGCCCTCGACGATGTCGTCGCCAGCCCCGGCGACGATCCGATCATTGCCGTCGAGGGCGATGATCTGGTCATCCTCGTCGGTGCCGCGCAGCCGGTCCGCACAGTCAGTGCCGACCACGCGGGAAATGCCGATCTCGCCGAGCAATGTGCCCAGATCAGCATCCGAAAGCGGGCCATCGCTGACCGCAACGAATGCATCGTCGAAATCGCCGTCGAAACCGTCGGTCGTGGCGAGCCCGTCCTCGAAGCTGATCACGGTGGCGCCCGCCACCAAATCGCCGGCCGTACTCTCTTGCGCGTTTTCACCGGCCACCTGGTTCAGGAAATTGAACCCCTCGCGATTGCCGGCGGCGTGATATGGCCTAAGCGGCAGCAGGTTGCCGTCCGCATCCATCACCACCGGCGCGAGGCCGTCATGGATGGTCGCCGGACCGGGCGTGTAGGTGGTGCTGGGATCGCCGTCATAGATGTCGGCTACTTCACCACCCAGAAGGTTGCCGAAGAAGAGCCCGCCGTCGACGTATTCCTCCAGGTCAACGCCCACTTCCTCGACATCCGGGATCAGGAACAGGCCCAGCGATTGGCCCGTGCCCACCATCACCGAGGCGGTCTCGCCCGCCTCCACGTCCTCGGTATCCGGCAACAGGATGCGGCCCTCGCCGATCTCGCCGGTCGCGGTGTCGAACACATAGGCACCGATCGCGCCGTTGACGCTGCCGTCCTCGGTCAGGAAGGTCACGGTCTGCTCGGTTCCGTCGCCCGCGAAGGCCAGCTCAGCGGGGTCGACCGGCGCGGTCATGTCGGTCATGCGGATGCCCGTCAGTTCCAGCACCAGTTCGGGAACATCCGGCTCCGCAGTTGCGATCTCTTCCTCGAACACCATACCGACGCCGGGCGCGAAGAATTTGAACGCGGCCGACTCCGGCTCGAGGGCCGAGGTGTCGAGGATCTTGATGACGTCGTTGAAGCCGGCGACCGACAGGCCTGTATCTACCACCTCGCCTTCATCCTCGGCGACACCGGCATAGAACTCCTGGAAATAGCTGTCGCCGGTCATCGGCGAATTCAACATGATGTAGCCGGGCACGGCGCCATCGACCCCGGCCTCCCAGGAACCGTCGAAATCGGTGCCGATGAATTCGTCATCGTCGTCGTAATTGTAGTTGACGGCGATCTCGCCCAAATACCAGACGTTTCCGTCGTTGTCCTGGGCGTACCAGTCGAGCGTGTCCTCGACCAGGAAACCGTCCTCGTATGCCGTGTCGCGCACAACGGCGACTTCGATCCCCTCGATCATCTTGGTCGGAAAGGCCGCAAAGTGATCGTTGCGCTCGATCTCGTCCTCGCCGGAGTCCGGATCGATGATCTCGGCCTCGTAGCTGTTGATCGTGCCGGGGGGCAGCGGAAAATATGGATTGTCAACCACTGCAGGGTCGGTGAAGTTTGCGGCGTCGAAGTCCGGTAGGGTCGTCATGGCATACCTCGTTTCAGTTTCAGCCCGGCTTCGCGCGGGCGCATCCTCCAACGGGGAGAAGAAAAGCGTGACGGGGATTTCCGGAATTCGGGCGGGCACTTACAAATTCGTAAGGAACCGGCGGCGGGATGGCTCGGCGGCTGGTTAACCCGATCGCGGGGGCGATCGCAGCGTTGGCTGCGAGCGCGGCGGCCGCCTCGGAAGAGCCCCCCGAGCAAGGGCTCTGGGCGGATATCTCGATCGAGATCGAGGACGAGTTCGTGTTCTCCGCCAGCGATCCCGACACCGAGCTGAACGATACCTTCACGACCATCGAAGGCGATTTTGGCCTCACCATCGGAGAGGGGTTCGGGATCCGGGGATTGGCCACGTTCGAGCCAGTCAAGGATCCCCAAGGCGATCGGTTCATGGAGGATTTCGGGCTGTTCCTCGAGGAAGTCTATGTCTACGGCCGCCTCGGCCGGGCGGGCCTGCGGGCGGGCAAGTTCAACCCCTATTTCGACCTGGCGAATGACCTGGCGCCGGGGCTCTATGGCGACGACTTGGCGGGCGACTACGAGCTGACCGAGCGGCTGGGGGCGGCACTGGCATTGCCGGTCATCGGGCCGGGCGACGGGCCCGGCGGGGAGATCGTGCTGCACGCCTCGGTGTTCGTCGCCGACCGCACGCCCCTATCGGACTCGCTCTTCAGCGGGCGCGGCCGGGTGCAGCGCGCGGATGGCGGGCTCTCGAACACCGACTACCCGCAATCCGTCGCCTTGGCGGCGACGGGCGAGGCGGCCGATACCGTCTGGAATCTCGGTGCGCGCTTTCAGAACGCGGGCGGCGCGGGCGAGCACGATGAGACCGGGTTCGTCGCCGGGCTCTCGCACATGACCGAGATTGCGGGATATGAGACCCAGTTCTTCGCCGAGCTCGCGCATTTCGAGAATTTCGACGGTGAGCCGCCATCTGCAAGCGTCGCCACCCTCGCCTTCGAGATCGGCCTCGCCGATCTGGCGCTCTCGGCGGCCTATGGCCTGAAGGAGTCCCCGGGCGTGGCGGCCAGCCATCTGGCGACCCTGTCCCTCGAAGGCGAATTGGCCGAAGGGCTAACGCTGGGTGCCGGTTACCAGTTCCTGGACGACGAGGGCAGCCAAAGCCACACGCTCGGGCTCCTTCTGAACTACGAGTTCTCGCTGGGGCGCTAAACACGCCCAGGCCAGCCAAGTTCGATCAGGAGCCGCGTCTCCCGCAACCGGTTCTTTTTTCGCGCGCCTTGATGGCTCTCAGGCGAATGCCGGCATCACTTCGCCGATGAACAGCTCGAGCGAGCGCTTCTGCTCGGCCTGGCCCAGGCCGAAGCTTGTCGACATGATGAAGGCATCGACCCCCAGCGCCTGATAAAGCTTAAGCTTCTCGATCACCTGGTCGGGCGTGCCGAACATCAGGTTCTCGTTCAGCATGGACTTGTTGTAGTTGTCGCGCCCTTCCAGTTCCTCGAGCGGGATCTGCTTCGGGAAGCCGTCGACCACGTCGCCCAGATTCTTGAAGAGGTTCTCGAACTGGCCGAGCTGGCGCTGGGCCGCGCGCACCGGCACCTCCCATTCCTCGGCCCGGTCGTAGACGCAAGAATGGCGCATCATTGCGAAGGTGGGTCGTGGCTGGTCCGGAAACTTCGCCATCGCTTCATCGAGCCGTTGCTTGTAGAGCTCGGCCTCGGACATCGGACGGGTCAGCGGCCAGGACATGATGTTGCAGCCGTGCTCGACCGCGTAGTCGTAGGTGATGGGCGCCCGCGCCGCGACCCAGACAGGGGGATGCGGCTTCTGCACGGGCTTCGGCACCGAGGTCGCGGTCGGGAAGGACCAATATTCGCCGTCATGGGCATAGTCACCGGCCCAGAGCGCTTTGATCGCCGGCAGCAGTTCGTTCATGTAGCGCCAGCCATCCGATTGCTGCAGGCCCGGATGCATCCGGTCGAATTCGCGTTGATAGGCGCCCGAGCCGATGCCGAACTCCAGGCGCCCGCCGCTGATCAGATCCACGAAAGCTGCCTCGCCCGCCGCCCGTATCGGATTCCAATAGGGTGCGACGACCACCGCCGAGCCGAGCCTGACGCGATCCGTCTCGCTCGCATACCAGGCCAGGATCTGCATCGGGTTCGGCGCGATGGTCATCTCCAGCGCATGATGCTCGGCGGCCCAGACAACGTCGAACCCGCCCCGGTCCGCCATCTGCACGATCTCGAGTGTGTGGCGGGAGACATCGTTCATGGAGATGGAGCTGTCGAGACGCTCCATGTTGATCGAGAGATGAAATTTCATTGCGGACGCTCCAGGTTGCGGTTCTCCCATCTCCGCGACGCCGCTGCCCGTGTCAATATCCCGTTGCGTGCTGGCGTCGCTCCCTGAAGAATTGCCATGTGTCTCCGTTTTCGTTCAATCCCAACCGTTTAACGCTATACGGTTTCGGATGACATCGAGCTCTGGCTACTAGCTACCTGTCGATGCCCAAGAATCTTTACTCCCCAGCTCTGCACCGCGGCCGGTCCGCACTTTGCTGACCCGCTCAAACGAATCGCACGGGCAATTTATCTCCAAAAAATTTTATATTAAGATCAATCTCTTTTAGAGACTTCTTGAGGCGATTTTGCACTGCTTCAATAAACCCATGGTTGTGCTATGATAATCGCACCGTTATGCGGATCGCGCATGAGGGATGCATTGGGCCGAGCCTCAGGTTCAGTTGATCGGCCCCGGTTTTGGTTTCGCGTGGGTGGCCAATGAACGTAATCGCCAGGGAGCCGTCGCAGCGAGGGCCGATCAAGAGATTGGTTGTAGATGGCGCGCCTGTGATAGCGCACTACGACTTGCTGCTGTCGCTGCTGAAACTCTCACTTGATGAGAAGGAGCTTGGCATCTTTGCCGAGCCCGTGGCCGATGACGGCGATTCCGTCGTTTCTTGGTGCGCGCGGTCGGGTAATCCACTCGTCTCGATCCGCCAGGTCACACCGCGTGAGCGGATGCTGCTGATCAAGCAGCGCGACAAGATCTTCCGCAAGATCGAGGCTCAGATCGAAGACCTGCGTGCGCGCGGCGAGTCCGGTCAGGTCACTGCCGAGGTCTTGGCGGCCGCGCTGGTCACGCCCGACAAATACGCTAGCATGTTCACCGATGGCAGCGGCCCGGTGCTGATCGATTGGGGCAGCACCATGGACGAGGACGCTGAGGTGGCGATCGCCACCGATCCGGTAGATGACCCGGAACTGACCATCATCGAGGTTGCGCCTGAGGAGCTGGAAGATGCGCGCGAACCCGCTGAGATCAATCAGGCGCAGGGACCTGTCATCCCGGATGATGTGATCCGCTGGGACGCGGACGCGTCCGAGGCGCTGGACGACGCGGCGCCGGTGGCGGCCTGGCGGCGCCATGCCTCGGGCATGAACGTCGTGACCGCGATTGGCGTTGTCGCTTTCCTTGCGGTTCTGGTGGCCACTGGCATCTCGAACGTGTTCTCGCCTTCCGAAACCGGACCGCAGGCGCTGACACAGGAAGATACCGCGCCCGATCCGCAACCGGCCGCCGAGCTCGCGCTCAATGCGCCCACCAGTGACAATACCAGTGACCTCTCTGGTGATCCCGCCGCGCCGGATGCCACAACCGGCACCCCGCTTTCCGGGGTGATGATGGATGCAACCGATTTGTCCGCAGCGCCGTCCGCGACCGACAACGGGGTCCCGGCAACCGAGAATATCGCGGCCTTGCCGCCAGTCGCAACCGACACAAGTGACATCGCGCCGAGCGTCTCTCCGGTGCCCCTTGCGAAGAGCGCGATCGGAGTTTGGGGCGACGAGCCTGTCGTCGCGTCCGCGACGCCTTCGGTGCCCAGCGGAATCGCGCCAGAGTCTCTCCTGTCGCGATCGCGGGCGAAGCTTAGGCCGGTCACCGACGATGCGGTTCGGACCGCAGCGCCCCAGGCCCCGGACGAGGGTGTCGGCGCGACGCTGGCATCCTGGAACCCCGAGGCTATTCCGGCTGTGCGGCTGCCAAGCCACCCAACGCAAAGCGAACTTGAAGCCCTGCTTGACCAGGCGAAGGCTGACCCGGCCCAGGCGCCGAGCACCGCTATCGGCGAAGTGCCGGCCGAGAAGGCGGTCGTGCCTGCTCAACCGGGTAGCCAAGACGCGGCGACAGCGGCTGCCTCGCCCACTTCGGATGACCCTGACACCACTTCGGCGGTCGTCGAATCGACGCGTACTGACCCCACCGAGGCTCACCACGCCGCCCAGGAAAAGCGCCTGGCCAAGATCGAAAACGGTTTGGGTCTCAGGCGGTCGGATCGGCGCGCGTTGCAGCGCCGGCTGCTTCTGCTGGGGTTCAATCCGCAAGGCGTCGACGGGCTCTTCGGACGTAATACCCGCGCGGCCATCTCGCTGTTCCAGCAGGCACATGGTTACCCGGAAACCGGCTATTTGGATCCTCGGCAGGTCGAACTGATCGAACGGATGAGCGACAAGCGTTATGCGGCGTGGCGAAGCAGCACCCGCACTGCGCGGGCAGCGGCCGCGGCAACACAGCAAGCGGCCCGCCAAGCGACCGCTGATCGCGAAAGCGCGCAGCAGGAGCAGAGCGAGCAGCAGCCCGAGCAGCGACAGCAGCAGCCCGAGCAGCGACGGCAACCAATCGAGGTGGCGACGATCGCGCCCGCGCCGCGGCCCGAAAAGGAGAAGCGCAAGCGCGGCTTCTTGGGGCTCTTCGGCCTCGCCAGCGCTGATCCGGATGCGGAGTCCACGGGATTCGGCGATTCGCCCGATAACGACCGTGGTGGCGAAGGATCGGATGGCAACGGGAACGGCGGCGCAGGCGGTGGATCTGGCGGCGGGTCCGGAGGCGGCGCTGGCAGTGACGGCGGCAGTGGTGACAGCGGCGGCGGTGCGGACGGCGGCGGCGACGGCGGTGCTGATGGCGGCGGCGACGGCGATGCAGACGGCGGCGGCGATGGCGGTGCGGACGGCGGCGGCGATGGCGGTGCTGATGGCGGTTCCGACGGCGGTGCGGACGGCGGCGGCGATGGCGGTGCTGATGGCGGTTCCGACGGCGGTGGCGGCAACGGTGGCGGCAACGGCGGCGGCAACAACTAACTCCGCTGCGCGCCTGGCGTAATCCAGCTCTCTTCACAAAGTTATGCTGGTGATCGGCGCCGAACAGGCGCCGGGCCACGATCTGATCTGGACTTCTCTCAGGAAATCCGAAACCTTGGTCTCTGACCCCCATCAAGGGTTGGGATCGGGGGATGAATTGGGGAGCTTGATAATCCGCCGGCCGGTGCATCTTCTGGCGCCGGTAAAAGCGGAGATAGGAGGAGGAGATGCCAAAAATCTTAACAGCAGCAATTTCCTGGGTAGCCGCGGCGCTGACCGCACTGGCTATCGGCACGACCGCTCAGGCCGCGCCGCCCAAGGATACCTTCGTCATGGCGAAAGATATCTCGGACCTGATCACACTTGATCCGGCCGAGGTGTTCGAGCTGTCGGGCGGCGAGATCATCGCCAATGTCTATGACCGGCTGATGATGTACGAACCCGAGGATCTGATCACCCTGGTGGGTGGCGTCGCCGAAAGCTGGGAAGTCTCCAACGGCGGCAAGACGATCACCTTCACGATCCGCCCAGGACAGGTCTTCCACTCCGGCAACGCGGTCACGGCCGAGGATGTGGTGTTCTCGCTGCGCCGGGTTGTGAAGCTCAACAAGACCCCGGCCTTCATCGTGACCCAGTTCGGCTGGACGCCCGAGAATGTGGACGATCTGATCGTGGTCGATGGCGACAAAGCCAAGGTCACGATCACCGAAGAATTTTCGCCGGCGCTGGTGCTGAACGCGCTCTCGTCCGGCGTTGCCTCGGTGGTCGACACGGCGACCGTGCTCGCCAACGAGGTCGATGGCGACCTGGGCTATGGCTGGCTCAAGTCCAACAGCGCCGGCTCGGGCGCCTTCAACCTGAAGGTCTGGAAAGCCAACGAGTTGGTCACGCTGGAAGCCCATGAAGCTTACCGCCACGGCGCACCTGGTGTGAAGCGCGTGATCGTGCGCCATGTGGCCGAGCCCTCGGCCCAGCGCCTGCTGATCGAGAAGGGCGATGTCGACATGGCCCGCAACCTGACGCCCGACCAGATCAAGGGCATCGCGGGCAATGCGGACCTCGCAGTCAATGCCGACCCGAAAGGCGCGCTCGTCTACATGGCGGCCAACTCGGCGCATTCGATCCTTGGCGACCCCAAGGTCGCGCAGGCGATCCGCCACCTGGTCGACTATGAAGGCATGGCGAATTCGTTCCTGGAAGGCCAGTTCAAGATCCACCAGGCCGCCTGGCCGTCGGGTCTTTGGGGTGCGCTGGACGAAAAGCCGTTCGCGCTCGACGTCGCCAAGGCCAAGGCTTTGCTGGCCGAGGCCGGGCACCCGGACGGCTTCGAGGTCCGGATCGACACGCTGAACGCGTCACCGTTCCCTGAGATCGCTCAGTCGGTCCAGGCGACGCTGGCCCAGGCCGGCATCAAGGCCGAGATCGTCACCGCCGAGGGCAAGACGCTGTGGCCGATGTATCGCGCGCGCAAGCACGAACTGATCCTGGCCCGGTGGTCGCCGGATTACACCGACCCGCACTCGAACATCGACGCCTTCGCGCATAATCCGGACAACCGTCCGGAAGCGAAGCTGACCGGCGTTCTGGCTTGGCGCAATGCCTGGATCAACGATGGCATGAATGCCAAGGTGGTCGCGGCCCGCAATGAGCTCGACGTGGGCACCCGCGAGTCGATGTACCATGACATCCAGCGTGATCTGCAGCAGAACGGGCCCTATGCGGTGATGTTCCAGCAGACCGAGCAGACCGTGAAACTGAAGGATGTCACCGGGTTCGTGTCCGGCTCGAACTTCGATCTGGTGTTCTATCGGAACGTCAAAAAATAGGTCTCTGACTTGACCGAGACCTCGCTTAAGAAAGCGGCGCCGGGGGTTTCCGCGGCGCCGCAACGCCTTTTGGCGGCGGGCCGTCTGCTCGCTGTCGGCAACGCGCTGTTGACGCTTGTTCTGACCTTCCTTGGCCTGACCGCGATCACTTTCACCATCGGCCGGGTGATGCCCGCCGATCCGGTCCTGGCGATCGTCGGCGACCGGGCGCCCGAAAGCGTCTACCGGCAGGTCTACGAACAGCTCGGCCTCGACCGGCCGATCTACGAACAATACTGGCGTTATCTGACCGAGCTGGTGCAGGGCAATCTGGGCACCTCGATCATGACCGCCCAGCCGGTGATGGAGGACATCCTGCGCTTCTTCCCGGCGACGCTGGAGCTCGCCACCATCGCGACGCTGCTGGGCGTCTTCGTCGGCGTGCCCATAGGCGTCTGGGCGGCGGTGAACCAGGGCCGCTGGATCGACCATGTCGTGCGGGTTCTGGGGCTGGTCGGCTATTCGGTGCCGGTCTTCTGGCTGGGCATGGTCGCGCTTCTGATCTTCTACGGCAAATTGGGCTGGGTGGGCGGACCTGGTCGGCTGGACGTTTACTACGATGGCATCGTCGATTCGGTCACCGGCGTCATCCTGATCGATTCCGCGATCGCCGATGAGTGGGACATCTTCTGGAACGCGGTCTCGCACCTGGTCCTGCCATCGCTGATCCTGGGCGCCTTCGCCCTGGCCTATATCGCCCGGATGACCCGCAGCTTCATGCTGGACCAGTTGAACCAGGAATACATCCTGACCGCCCGTGTGAAGGGCGCCTCCGAGACATCGGTCATCTGGCGCCATGCCTTCCGCAATGTGCTGGTGCAGCTGATCACCATCATTGGCCTGACCTATGCCTCGCTGCTGGAAGGCTCGGTGCTGACCGAGACGGTGTTCTCGTGGCCGGGGATCGGGCAATACATCACCACCTCGCTGTTCAATGCCGACATGAACGCGGTCCTGGGCGGCACCGTCGTCGTCGGCATCTGCTTTGTCGGCATCAACATGCTGTCGGACCTGCTCTACAAGCTGGTCGACCCGAGGGCCCGGTCATGAGCGTCCAGGCCGAGGCACCCGGCGCCGGGCTGCGCGCGTGGCTGCTTTCGGCCGCCCCGGCGTCCACATTCCAGGCCCGGTGTCAGCGCGCCTATCTGGGCTGGATCACCTTCCGCGCCAATCCGATCGCCATGACAGGGCTGTTCATCATCGTCGCGCTGGTGCTGGCGGCGCTCTTTGCGCCCTGGCTGACCGCCAGCAACGGGCTCGAGCCGGTGCTCGAACGCCGGTTGCAGCCGGTCTCGGCCGAACATTGGTTCGGAACCGACCAGCTTGGCCGCGACATCTACGACCGGGTCATCTGGGGCGCGCGGATCACGCTCTATATCGTTGGCCTCGTCTCGATCATCGTGGTGCCGATCGGCCTCTTGATCGGCACCGTGGCCGGCTATGTGGGCGGCTGGGTCGACAATGTGCTGATGCGCATCACCGATATCTTCCTGGCCTTTCCGCGCCTGATCCTGGCGCTGGCCTTCGTCGCGGCGCTGGGGCCTGGGGTCGAGAACGCGGTGCTCGCGATCGCGCTGACCACCTGGTCGCCGTATGCCCGCATCGCGCGGGCCGAGGTCCTGACCATCCGCAATTCCGAGTTCATCATGGCCGCCCAGGCCCAGGGGGCATCGACGCTGCGCATCCTGCGCCGCCATATCGTGCCGATGTGCCTGGCCTCGGTGATCGTGCGCCTGACGCTCGACATGGCGGGGATCATCCTGACCGCCGCGGGGCTTGGGTTTCTCGGGCTCGGCGCCCAGCCGCCGACCCCGGAATGGGGCGCGATGATCTCGACCGGGTTCGACTATCTGCTGGACCAGTGGTGGGTGCCGACCGTGCCCGGGATTGCGATCTTCGTCGTCAGCCTGGGCTTCTGCCTGCTGGGCGACGGGTTGCGTGACGTGCTGGACCCGAAAAGCAGCGCCTCATGACCGAGGCGCCGCTCCTGACGGTCGAGGACTTGAACGTGGTCTTCCAGACCGCGCGGGGGCCGGTCCATGCGGTGCGCGGCGTCTCGTTCGAGCTTGGGCGCGAGCGGCTGGGGATCGTGGGCGAATCCGGTTCCGGCAAGTCCCAGACCGGCCGCGCGATCCTGCGTCTCTCCGCCGCCAACGGCCGGGTCAGCGCCAAGCGGATGGAGTTCGACGGCATCGACCTGATGACCACCTCCGAAAAGCAGATGCGCGACATCCGCGGCGCCCGGATCTCGATGATCATGCAGGACCCGCGCTATTCGCTGAACCCGGTCATGACCGTGGGCGAGCAAATCGCCGAGGCCTATCTGATCCACGCCGACGCGACCCGGGCCGAGGCGCGCGAGCGGGCGCTGGAGATGCTGGCCACGGTGCAGATCCGCGACCCCGAGACCGTCTACAACCTCTACCCGCACCAGGTCTCGGGCGGCATGGGCCAGCGGGTGATGATCGCCATGATGCTGATCCCCGAGCCCGACCTGATGATCGCCGACGAGCCGACCTCGGCGCTGGACGTGACCGTGCAGATGCAGGTTCTGGCGCTGCTGGATGACATGGTGCGCGAACGTGGCATGGGGCTGATCCTGATCAGCCACGACCTCAACCTGGTCGCCTCTTTCTGCGACCGGGTCCTGGTGATGTATGGCGGACGGGTGATGGAGGTGCTGGAAGCGGGGCAACTGCAGAAAGCCCAGCACGCCTATACGCGCGGGCTGCTCAACTGCATCCCCGAGCTCGATCATCACCAGGACGTGCTGCCGGTGCTCGAGCGCGACCCGGCCTGGCTGACCGAGTGAGGGCCGCGATGATCCATGTCGAGGATCTATTCGTCACGTTTGGCCACGGCCCGACCGAGGTCCGGGCCGTGCGCGGCGTCTCGTTTTCGGTCGCGCATGGCGAGGCCTTCGGCTTGGTCGGCGAGTCGGGCTCTGGCAAGTCGACCGTGCTGCGCGCCATCGCGCGGCTGACCAATGCCTGGACCGGCACGATCCGCATCGATGGAACCGCGCTGAGCCATCGCCGCGACCGCGCCACCGCGCGGCGGATGCAGATGGTGTTCCAAGACCCCTATGGCTCGCTGCACCCGCGCCACACGGTCAACGACATCCTGCAGGAACCCCTGCAAATCCACGGGATTGACCGCCATGACGAGCGCATCCTGGGCGCGCTCGATGATGTGGGGCTGGGGCGCGAGCTGCGGTTTAGATACCCGCACCAGATTTCGGGCGGCCAGCGCCAGCGGGTGGCGATCGCACGCGCGCTGATCCTCGAGCCCGAGATCCTGTTGCTCGACGAGCCGACATCCGCGCTCGACGTCTCGGTCCAGGCCGAGATCCTGAACCTGCTGGTGCGGCTGCGCCAAGCGCACGGGCTCACCTACATCATGGTCAGCCACAACCTGGCGGTCGTCGCCCATATCTGCGAACGGGTCGCGGTGATGAACCGCGGCCGCTTCGTCGAGGAACTGACCGCGGATTCCTTGCGCAGCGCCACCCCCACCGACGCCTATACCCGCCAGCTCATCGCCGCCAGCGGTGGCTACGACCGTGAACTGGCGCGCGGCATCGTGACTTACGAGTGACGGGAGTTGGTGGGCGGTACTGGATTTGAACCAGTGACCCCAGCGATGTGAACACTGTGCTCTACCAACTGAGCTAACCGCCCGCCGAGGGGGTTCCTATAGGGGGGCCGGGCGCACCCAGTCAAGCGGATTCAGTCAAGCGGATTCCGGGCGCGGCGCGCCCGTCAAACGTCCGGGCAAAGCTGCTCCAAAAGGGGTGCGATCTCGTCGTAGTGGCTGGCAATCGCGTCGGCTGCCAACTCCTCCAGGGGCTCGGCGGCGAAGCCAAAGCTGACCAGGACGCAGGGCACTCCCGCGGCGCGCGCGGTCTCGCGGTCGTTGCTTGTATCGCCCAGCATCACCGAGCGTGCCGGATCCGCGCCGATCCGCCGCGCGGTCTCGATCAGGTGCCCCGGGTCGGGCTTGCGCACGGGCAGCGTGTCGGCGCCCAGCACCGCGCCGAAGCGGCTCAAAACGCCGAGCGCGTCCAGAAGGCCGACGGCCAGCCGTTCGGGCTTGTTGGTGCAGACGCCCAGGCGCCATCCCGCCCCTTCGAGCTGATCGAGACAGGCATGGACCCCGTCGTAGAGCTCGGTCTCCTCGACAAGACGCAGTTCGTAAGCCGCCAGCAGGCCGGGATATAGCTCGGTGGCGATCGCATGCGCCTCGGCCTCGCTGGGTGGCTTTTCCATCAGCGACAGCGAGCGCAGCATCATCGACCGGCCGCCGCGTCCGGCGAAGGGCTTGTCGCGGGCCAGCGACAGTTCTGGATAGCCCTCCGGCACCAGGACCGCGTTCGCCGCCGCGAGAAGGTCGGCCGCGGTATCGGCCAAGGTGCCGTCCAGGTCGAAGATCGCACCGCGCGTCACGTGCCGCTCCGCGATTTCACGCGCCGGCGGCAACGCCCAAGGTGCCGGGCTGCACCTCTCGCCCCGAAATCGGTCATATTCCCGCCCCGCCTTCCGCGTATCACTCTATCCACGAGCGCATGGTTATCAGGTCGTTAACCATGTCCTGAAACAAAATCTGGGGGCCGGGACTCTTTTTCTACGGGCCCAAGGCAGATATAGGGCAGTGATGATCTCGTCGATCCAGACCGGCCGCCCATGCGCCGTTGCCATCCTGGCCGCAGGCCAGGGGACGCGGATGCGCTCGGATCGTGCCAAGGTGCTGCACCCGATCGGCGGCGCGCCCATGCTGCATCACGCGATGCGTGCGGCCATGGCGCTGGAGCCCCAGCGCGTCGCGGTTGTCGTCGGTCATGGCGGCGATGCGGTGGCCGAGGCGGCCCGCGCTCTGCTCCCTGACGTAGCGATCTGCTCCCAAGACCAGCAGATGGGAACTGGCCACGCGGTCCGGATGGCGGCGCCGGCGCTGGAGGGCTTCGGCGGGGATCTGATGATCCTGTTCGGCGACACGCCATTCCTGACCGCCGAAACCTTGCAGGCGGTCGCGGCAGCACGCGGAAATGCCGACCTGGTGGTGCTGGGCTTCGAGGCGGCGGACCCGGGCGGGTACGGCCGCCTGGTAACCGATGATGCGGGTGGGCTGCTGCGCATCGTCGAGGCCAAGGACGCGACCGCCGATGAGCTGACGATCCGTTTGTGCAATTCCGGCATCATGGCGGGCGACTGCGCGACCTTGCTGAGCCTGCTCGAGCAGGTCGGCAACGACAATGCCAAGGGTGAGTTCTACCTGACCGACGCGATTGGGCTGGGCCGCGACCGGGGCCTGACCGCCACGGTCGTGCGCTGCGGCGAGGCCGAGACCCTGGGGATCAACGACCGGGCACAGCTTGCCGAGGCGGAAGCAACCTTCCAAGCGCGCGCACGCCATGCCGCGCTCATGAGCGGCGTGACCATGACCGCTCCCGAAACCGTATTCCTTGCCTGGGACACCCAGCTTGGCCGCGACGTGACGATCGAGCCGAACGTGTTCTTCGGCCCCGGGGTCACAGTCGCCGATGGCGCCTGGATCCGCGCCTACAGCCATCTTGAGGGTTGCCACGTCGGACCGGGCGCGGCGATCGGACCTTTCGCCCGGCTGCGCCCCGGCGCGGAACTGGCCGAGGGTGCAAAGATCGGCAATTTCGTGGAGATGAAGAACGCCACGCTGGGCCCCGGCGCCAAGGCGAACCATCTGAGCTATCTGGGCGACACCGCCGTCGGGGCTGGCGCGAATATCGGTGCGGGCACCATTACCTGCAACTATGATGGCTTCGGCAAGTATCCCACACAGATCGGCGACCGGGCCTTCGTCGGCACCAACACCGCGATCGTCGCACCGGTCACGATCGGCGCCGGTGCCTATGTGGGGACCGGCACGGTGGTGACCCGCGATGTGCCCGAAGACGCGCTGGCGATCGCCCGCACCGAGCAGACGAACCACGATGGCATGGCCAAGCGGCTGCGCGCGAAACTGCGCGCGCGCGCCGGCAAGACAGACAAAGAATGATGGGCGGGGGGTAGACGAATGTGCGGGATCGTCGGGGTCCTCGGCCAGTTGGAAGCGGCGCCGCGCATCCTGGATGCGCTGAAGCGGCTGGAATATCGCGGCTATGACAGCGCCGGACTGACAACCCTGCAAAACGGGCTGCCGATCCGGCGGCGCGCGGTCGGCAAGCTGGGCGAGCTAATCAAGCTTGTCTCGCAGGATCCGGTGCCGGGCACCGCCGGCATCGGCCATACCCGCTGGGCGACCCATGGGGCACCCAATGTCGCCAATGCCCACCCCCACGCGGCCGGCCCGGTCCATGTGGTCCATAACGGCATCATCGAGAACTTCCGCGAGCTGCGCGAGCGGCTGAAGGCCGACGGCGTGACCTGCGAGACCGAGACCGACACCGAGGTCGTGGCGCAGATGGCCGCGCATTACATGGACCAGGGCATGACGCCCAGCGAGGCGATCGCAAAGACACTGCCGCAACTCGAGGGCGCCTTCGCGCTGGCCTTCCTGTTCAAGGACCACCCCGACCTGATGATCATCGCCCGCAACGGCTCGCCCCTGGCGCTCGGCTGGGGCGAGGACGAGATGTTCGTCGGCTCGGACGCCATGGCGCTGTCGCCGATGACGCCGCGCATCACCTATCTCGACGAGGGCGACTGGGCCATCGTGACCCGCGCCGGGGCCCAGATCTTCGACCGCGACGGCACCGCGGTCGAGCGGGACTCGGTCACGGTCGAGGTCGAGTCGAGCCTGGTTGACAAGGGCACACACCGCCACTTCATGGCCAAGGAAATCCACGAACAGCCGAACGTGCTCGCCCATGTGCTGGGGCGCTACGTGGCAGCCGACCGGTCGCGGATCAGCTCACCCGCCGACCAGGTCGACTGGGCGGCGATGCCCAGGCTTCAGGTCGTCGCCTGCGGCACGGCGGCCTATGCGGGCATGGTCGCGAAATACTGGTTCGAACAACTCGCCGGATTGCCGGTCGAGGTCGATATCGCCTCGGAATTCCGGTATCGCGACCCGCCCCTGATGGAGGGCGAGGCCGCGCTTTTCATAAGCCAGTCAGGCGAGACGGCCGATACGCTTGCCGCGCTCCGCCATGTCCAGGGCCGGGTCGCCAAGACCGTCGGCATCATCAATGTGATCGAGAGCACGATCGCGCGCGAGGTCGACCTGGTGCTGCCGACGATGGCCGGACGCGAGATCGGCGTCGCCTCGACCAAGGCCTTCACCTGCCAGCTTCTGACCCTGCTCGCCACCGCGATCCTGGCGGCGCGTCAGCGCGGCCGGATCGACGCGGCGCGCGAGCGTGATCTGGTTGCAACAATCCTCGAGGTGCCCAGGCTTGCCGCCGACGCGATGACCAGCGAGCCCGGCATCGCGCAAGTGGCGCAAGAGATGGCGAATGCCCGGGACATTCTCTATCTGGGACGCGGACCGATGTTTCCCATCGCTCTGGAAGGCGCGCTGAAGCTGAAGGAGATCAGCTATATCCATGCCGCCGGCCATGCCAGTGGCGAGCTGAAGCACGGGCCCATCGCGATGGTCGACGAGACGGTCCCCGTGGTGGTGATGGCCCCGAAGGATGCATTGTTCGACAAAACCACGTCGAACATGCAGGAGGTTCTGGCGCGCGGCGGCAAGGTGGTGCTGGTGACCGACCCGGCCGGCGCCGAGGCGGGCGCCGAGGGGGCGTGGCAAGTGATCCAGATGCCCGATTGCGATGCGCTGATCCAGCCCATCATTCATGCGATCCCCGCGCAATTGCTGGCTTATCATGCGGCGCTGGCCAAGGGCACGGACGTGGACCAGCCAAGAAATCTCGCCAAATCCGTCACTGTCGAGTAGACTGCGGGCGAACATGGGGAAGTTGAGTATGATGAGTCGGCATCAATTTGCGCGGGTTCTACTGGTGGCACTGGTCCCGCTACTTCTTTCCGGCTGCCTTAGTCTTCCGTTCAAAACCGCGGCAAAGCCCCAGCCGGCGACGACACTGGCGACACCGGTGAAGGCCGAGGAACCTGTCTTTGCGGCGACCGATACCGACCCCGATTGCTATACGGTCGATCTATTCACCCCCGAGGAGGTCCAAAAGCCCGAAAAGGACGTGCCGGAGGCCTACCGCGCCTATCTCGGCCGTTGGAACGGCGGTGCCTGGAATGACGTCTGGTGCCACAATCTCTTGGTCTACAACGTGCACGAGGACGGCCGCGTCGAGCTGGTCGAAATGCACGCACCCTACGAACCCTGGAACCAGCCAGCGACCGCCTTCAACCGCGTTGCGCGGATCAGCGCGGATGGCAATCTGCGGTTTTCGCAGGGGGTCGAGCGGACCACCTACCGTCTGGAGAACGGCTTCCTGGTCGGCACCCGCAGCGGCCTCTACGGTAATCTGAAGATCACGCTTTACCAGGGCGACCCGCCGCCCCTGCCCCAGCCCAAGCCCGTGCGCCTGGCTCAGGCCCAGAGCGCGAAATCGGGCAGTTAGGGCCTCACCGCAAGGTCACGATTATCTCGTTCTTGCGCCACCTGCCGGGCTTCCACGGCACCTCATAGCTCGCCATCGTGAAGTCGGACTTGTGCTCGAAGCCTTGCGACACGAGCCAGGCCTTCAACTCGGCGACCTTCGCGCGCATCACCCGCTCGTTCAACTTTCCCGGGAAGATGATCGCCGCGACCTGGCGCGGGGGCATCTCGATCAAGCGGATCCGCTGGTCGTTCGGGATCGGCGCGCTCTCCGGCAGGTAATTCGCAGGCATGTAGAAGATGGTGGTCCAGCCTGAGGCCAGGTCATCGCGCACCATGACCGGCACGGTCCATGCGATCGGTTCGGGCACGGAATTCTCGCCGGTGAAGTATCGCTCGAGCCGGAGATAACCCTGGCTAACCGCCTTCCTGTAGCTGCCCCGCATACTGAACTGGGCGATCACCATGCGGTCGTAGTCGCGAATCTCGAACTGTTCGACCGATTTGACGACCGCGTAGGTCGGGCGCTCGAGCTCGGCGGCGGTCGCGGGCGCACCCGCGGCCAGGACGGCGCCGGCCAGAACGGCCGCCGCGGTAAGACGAATTACGCGCATCATCGTGCCCCCTCCTGCAAACGCTTTGGATCGGATCAATAAAGCGTGAGCAATAGGTTACCAGAATATCCTAACAAATTGGAGAAATTAGCCGGAACGCGGCCGCGACTCGCGCCTTGGTTGTCTCAGGCGCGTTCGTCCAACTCGCGGCTGCGCAATTCCCGGCGCATGATTTTGCCCGTCGCAGTCACCGGCATGGTCTCGATGAAGGCTACCGAGCGCGGCGCCACATGGGGGCTGAGGCGCGTGCGCACATGGGCGATCAGTTCGGCCTCCAGCGCCTCGCCCACCTCGGCACCGGGCGCCAGCGTGACGAAGGCTTTGATGATTTCGGTGCGCACCGGATCCGGCAGGCCGATACAGGCGGCCATGGCGACCGCCGGGTGGCCGGTCAGGCAATTCTCGATCTCGCTGGGGCCGATCCGGTAGCCCGACGAGGTGATCACATCGTCGGTGCGCGAGGCGAACCAGAAATAGCCGTCCGCGTCCATGGCACCCTCGTCGCCGGTTCGCATCCAGTCTCCTGAAAACTTCTCGGCCGTCTTGCCGGGCGCGTTCCAGTATTCCAGGAACATCGCCGCATCGCCGCGCTTGACGGCGATCTCGCCTGTCTCGCCCGGGGCGGCTTCATTGCCCGCGCTGTCGAGAATGGTCACCTCCGAGCCCGGGAACGGCTTGCCCATTGAGCCGGGCCTGACCTCCATGATCGAGGCGCAATTTCCCAGGACCAGGTTGCATTCGGTTTGGCCGTAGAACTCGTTGATGGTCAGCCCCAGCGCGCCTAGGCCCCATTCCAGCACCTCGGACCCCAAGCTTTCGCCGCCCGAACCGACGCTGCGGAGGTTCAGGCCGAACCGCTCGGGCCGGCCCACGCCGCGCATCAGCTTCAGCGCAGTCGGCGGAAGAAACGTGTTCCGCACCTCCATCCGGGCCATCAGCTCGAAGGCCCGTTCCGGATCGAACTTTTCCATCCGGTGGGCGACCAGGGGCACACCAAAACGCAGGGCCGGCATGGCGACATTGCAGAGCCCCCCCATCCAGGCCCAGTCGGCCGGCGTCCACATGCGGTCGCCGGGCTGGGGGAAGAACTCGTGCACCACCTGCACGCCGGGCAGATGCCCCAGCAGCACCCTATGCCCGTGCAGCGTGCCCTTGGGCGGCCCAGTGGTGCCGGAGGTGTAGCAGATGAAGGCCGGGTCCTCCGTCCCGGTCTCGGCAATCGCGATCTCATCCTTCGCCTTGCCGAGCTCCTGCCAGAACCCCCAGGCGCCCTCGCCCGGCCGGTCGATGGAGTAGATGGTCTCCAATGCCGGCAGCCGGTCGCGGATCGCGGCGATCTTGGCCAAGTTCGCCTCGTCGGTCACCAGCGCCTTGGCGCCCGAATCCGATAGCCGGTATTCAAGCCCCTCCTCACCGAATAGGGTGAAGAGCGGCAGCACGACGGCGCCCAGCTTGTAGGCCGCCAGATGGGTCAGGATCGTCTCTGGCACCTGGGGCAGCAGCACCGCCACCCGGTCGCCGCGCGCCACCCCCTCGGCCGCCAGCGCATTGGCGAAACGGCTAGACGCGCGCGAAAGCTGGGCAAAGCTGTAATCGCGGACCGCCCCATCGGACCTCAGATAGATCAGCGCCACCCGGTCCGGCTCGGCCCCGGCCCATTTCTCGCACATGTCGTGCGCCATGTTGTAATGCGCCGGCATCCGCCATTGGTGAGTGGCGCGCAGCGCCTCCCATGTCTCGGCACGGGTGAGCTCGTTCATCGCGCGCGCTCGACGGACCGGGCCACCAGGCAGAGCATCTCGAACATCATGTTGGCCGCCGTGACCG
>JAOTXT010000049.1 GCA_029862205.1 Paracoccaceae bacterium | reverse complement strand
TGCGCGACCCGGGCGCCGCGACTGACGCCGGTCGAGAAATGCGAAATGGGCGCAGGCAATCTCCTCGGCGGTCGCGGCGGCGGCGTCGGTCGCGGCGTCCGGGTCGCGCAGGATCGGTTTGCCCAGGCGCCGGGTCAGCGTTGGGCCGCGCTCGCGCACCAACCGGGTCACCAGCCCGGCGAAGGGTTCGGCGAACGGCAGGAACAGCACCACCCCCAGCAAGTTGAATACTGTGTGGAAGGTCACAACCGCTATCAGCCCGTCGCCCCCGGCCCCAAATCGCCCGATTGCCGCTATGAAGGGGCCCAGCAGCAGGAAGGCCACCAGCCCGGTGATCACGTTGAAGATCAGATGCGCATAGCCGGTACGCCGCATCGCGGTCGAGCCACCCAGCGTCGCGATGAGTGCGGTCAGCGTGGTGCCGACGTTCATGCCGATGACCATGACCGCGGCCTGAGGGAAGTTGATCGCGCCGGCCGCAAGCGCGGCCAGCGCGGCGGCCACCCCGGCGCTGGAGGATTGGGTGACCGCGGTGACGGCCGCCCCGATCAGCACCAGCTGCAGCCGGCCGATCAGCGAGTCTCCCGGGAAATCGGACGGGGTCACCGCGCCTTCCAGCGCGTCCAGCCCCTCGCGCATGGCATCGATGCCGATGAAGAGCAGGCTGAACCCCGCTAACGCCGTCCCCAGCATGTCGAGCCGCGGCGAACCGAAGAGCCGCATCAGGGCCGCGGCAAAAACCAGCGGCAGGGCGATCGTGCCCAGCTGCAGCTTAAAGCCCAACAGGGCCACCAGCCAGCCGGTTGTCGTGGTCCCTAGATTGGCCCCAAAGACGATTCCCAGCGCCTGCGGAAAGGTGATCAGCCCGGCGCCGACGAAGCCCACGGCGGTAACTGTTGTCGCGCTGGAGGACTGAACGACCGCCGTGGTCAGCGCACCGGTGACCGCGCCACTAAGCGGGGTGGCGGTGAATTGGGCCAGAACCCGGCGCAACGCGCGGCCGGCAAGCCCTTTCAATCCCTCGGTCAGCATGATCATGCCGACCAGGAACAGGCCGATCCCTCCGACAGCGAGCAACAATTCCGCAGTCATGCCCTCACTATGCGGATACGTTGGCACGGCATCAACGCGCGTAGCGTCGCGGGCGGCTAGGGGTGGCGGCGGGCCGGCGCGCCACCTATAAGCGGCCCCATGGACTTCATTGGCGAAATCGCCACCATCCAGCAGCGCCTCGCCGCCTGTCAGGAGATGGCGGCGCGGCGACATGCGGTGCTGCAGGAACTCGCTCCCCGGCGCGGCGAACGGGTGATCGAGGTTGGCTGCGGCGCTGGATTTCTATTGCGCGAGATCGGCCTGGCGCTGGGTCCGCACGGGCTGGCGGCCGGGGTCGATATCTCCGAGGATCAGATTGCCGCGGCGGCGCGGGAATGCGCGCATGTTCCCGCGGTCAAGCCGATGGTCGGCGATATCCGGGTGCTCGATTATCCGGACGAGGTCTTCGACGCCGCGGTCGCGGTCCAGGTGGTGGAGTATATCGAGGACGTGCCCGGCGCGCTGACCGAGCTGCGCCGGGTGCTGAAACCCGGCGGCCGGTTCCATTGCCTGGCCACCAATTGGGACAGCGCCTTCTGGCATGGGCCCGAGGCCACGCTGACCGCCCAGATCGCGCGCGCCTGGGATGCCCACGCGCCTTGGCCGAACCTGCCCGCCCGCCTGCCGCCGATGCTGGTGACCGCGGGCTTCGGCAGCATCCGCACCCTGCCGGTGCCGGTCGTGAACCCGAACCTGCACGAGAACACGTTTGCCTATTGGGCAGCCCGGCTGATGGCGGCCTATGCGGTCGAGCAGGGAGTCGACAAGGCCCAGGCCCAGGCCTGGCTCGACGCCCTTGACGAGGCCGAGCAGGCAGATGAATTCTTCTTCTCGTCGGTGCCGATCCTGACCACCGCCATCGCGGTTTGAAAACGGTTTGCGTGGGTTCTCACTCACAACGACGTCCCGGGCTTGACCCGGGACCTCCCAGCTACGAATGAGGAAGAGGTCCCGGGTCAAGCCCGGGACGTCGCCGGAATGGGTTTCAGCCGAATCCGGACAGAAAAGGAGCCCGCCCATGCACCCCAATCCCGCCTTCCGCGAGGCACCGGAGGCGCGCGCCTTGGGGTTTGCGCGCGAGCGCGGCTTCGGCGCCCTGACCACCGCTGGACCGGACGGCGTGCTGGCCGCCCATGTGCCGTTCCTGATCGAGGACGGCGTCTTGGCCGCGCATCTGGTGCGCTCGAACCCGCTGGCGCGGTTGCTGAAGTCAGGGCCGGCCGAGGCACTGATGATCGTCTCGGGAGCGAACGCCTACATCTCGCCCGACTGGTATGGCGAGGAGGACAAGGTCCCCACCTGGAACTATGCGGCCGTCCATTTGCGCGGCATGTTGCGCCTGATCGACGAGGATCTGCTGAAGACGCATCTCGACCGGCTGTCCGAGAATTTCGAGACCCGGTTGGCTCCAAAGCCGATCTGGCGGTCGGACAAGATGACCCCCGGCGTGATGGAAAAGATGATGCGCCAGATCGTACCGGTCGAGATGGCGATCGCCTCGACCGACAGCACCTTCAAGCTGAACCAGAACCGCGAGGCGGCGGCCCGCCGGAATGCCGCGACCGAGCTTGCCAAGGGGGGCACGCCAGGCCTGGAAACCCAGGCCATCGCCCGAATGATGCGCGAGGTTGATAGTGGCTGAGCGCCTGAAGGGCTTCTTCCATGCACCCGAAGGTCAGGGCCCCGATGGACTGGGCCCCGATCAACCGGGCACCGACCCGGTGCGCCACCACTACTACGAAGCCCAGACCGACGACCCGAACGAGCCGCAGATTTGGGCCTATACCGGGCGCCACGCCTATTCGCCCGGCCAGGCGCTTGAACTGCACGTCTCGACCACCTGCCCCAGCTACCGGGTGACGGTCCGGCGCGACGGCGCTGGCGATGACGTTGTCTGGGCAAGCGGCAACCAGCCGGGCACGTTCCACGCCGTCGCCGCCGATTGTTCGGTCGCGGGTTGCGGCTGGCCCGTGGCCCTCGAAATCCCGGTCGGAGAGGACTGGCCCGCTGACGGCTATCTCGTGATCCTGGAAGGGTCCCATCCGAACGGCCCGGCGCGCCACGCCCATATCGTGCTGATCCGGGGCCGGGCTGAGCATCCCGCGCCGCTGCTGCTGATCGCCTGCACCGGCACCTGGACCGCCTATAACGAATGGGGCGGCTCGAACCACTATGAGGGGATCACCGGACCCAAGGGCGACCAGTTCTCGCCCATCCTCTCGACCCAGCGCCCCTGGACCAAGGGGTTTGCCGAGCAACCGCCCGAGGCCCCGCGCATCCCCTGCGACCCGCCGCCGATGGGCCAGCCGCCCACCTATCCCCATATGCGCTGGGCCCATGCCAATGGCTATTCGAAGAAGTATGCTTCGTCGGGCTGGGCCCATTACGAGCGACCGTTCGTCCAATGGCTTGCGCAGGCGGGCTACCGGTTCGACATCGCGACCCAAGGCGACTTGCAGTTCGACCCGGGAATTCTGGACCGCTACCGGGCGGCGGTGATCGTCGGGCACGACGAATACTGGTCGTGGGAAATGCGCGACACGCTCGACGCCTGGCTCGACGCGGGCGGTCGGCTGGCGCGGTTCGCCGGGAACTTCTACTGGCAGATCCGGCTGGAAGACGAAGGCCGGCGGCAGGTCTGCTACAAATACCGCGCGCCCGAAGAAGACCCGCTCAGCGGCACCGAGCGCATGACCCATGTCTGGGAGTCGGTCGGACGTCCGGGTGCGGCGACCATGGGGCTGAGCGGCGCCTTCGGCATCTATTCCGGCTGGGCCGGCTGCGTGGCGCGCGGAGCGGGCGGGTTCACAATCTACCGGCCCGACCATTGGGCCTTCGCCGGAACCGGTCTCGGCTATGGCGACGTCCTGGGTGCCGGGGCGCGCATCTTCGGCTACGAGGTCGACGGCGTGGATTACGAGACCCGTGGCGGCCTGCCCCATCCGGTCGACGCGGACAACCTGGAGATCCTGGCCATGGCCCCCGCCACCACGGTCGAGACCAGCCCCGAGCCC
The DNA here is from genome assembly GCA_029862205.1 of Paracoccaceae bacterium. Taxonomy (GTDB): domain Bacteria; phylum Pseudomonadota; class Alphaproteobacteria; order Rhodobacterales; family Rhodobacteraceae; genus Thermohalobaculum. The sequence continues at coordinate 29,154 of JAOTXT010000049.1, read as the reverse complement.
GAGCCCTTCATCGGCCTGAACGACGCCCGCGCGGTGGCCCGCGCCCTGCATGGCGCGGACACGGACGAGGCGATCGACAAGGTGGCGCGCGGCGCCGGCATGATCGCCCACTACCGGCGCGGCGAGGGCGAAGTGCTGAACGCCGCGAGTTGCAACTGGGTGTCAGGCCTGATCGCCCGCGAACCGCTGGTCGAGCGAGTCACGCGCAACGTTCTTGACCATGCAATGACGACGACCGTGGGCAACACGGAGGCGGTTGGGCTCTATGAGCACCTGGGTAATGGCCGCAACGAGATCACCCCGGCGAAGAATCTGTAGGGTGCGCATTCATGCGCACCATTGATCGATTCCAGGTGCGCATGAATGCGTACCCTACATGCAACACCGGCTACCTCCCCGCCGTCTCGGGCCCCTCGCCGCCCAGCCGGGTCGCGGCAAATCCGATGACCAAGCCCACCACCGCCCCCTCGGCCACGAACCAGAAGGGCGACGTGAACACCCCCTCGGCCCCGAACAACGCCAGGCCGAAGGCCGCGAGCTGGTCATAGATCAACAGGGTCAGAACGAAGTTCATCCAGGCGCCCAGAAGCGGCGCCCGGAACCACCAGGGCATCGGCAAACGCAGGATCGGGTGGAAGTCGAAAACCCCGAAGATCGCGACGATGGCGCCCAGCGTCGTGTACCAAAGCAGGAAACCCCAGGCCAGCATCTGGCCTGCCTCGGGCAACATATAGGGCATCATCAGAAACCCGATCAGGCCGAAGAAGAACCCCACCGTCTTGCCGACGGCGATGCGGGTCACCATGGATGGCCTGGTAAACATCGGTGCCTCTCGCTTCAATACATCCATCGCGGCGCCCGGCCCGGCGGGCGACCGCGAATCTGGATAGCGTAAATCCACGCCCCGCACTTTGACTCAGGTCATGCGGCGGCAAAGCCCTCGCGCGGCGTTTGACCCACCGTTTGACCCGGGCGCCCCGGGCGCTATAGAGGGCGCTCGAAGATCGGAGGCATCCATGGCGCGCATCCTCATCACCTCGGCCCTGCCGTATATCAACGGCGTCAAGCACCTGGGCAACCTGGTGGGCTCGATGCTGCCGGCCGATGCCTATGCGCGCTATTGCCGGGCCCAGGGCCACGAAGTGCTGCTGATCTGCGCCACTGACGAACATGGCACGCCGGCGGAATTGGCCGCGGCGGCGGCCGGTCAATCGGTGGCCGATTACTGCGCCGAGCTCTGGGCGATCCAGAAGCGCCTCGGCGACGGGTTCCGGCTCAGCTTCGACCATTTCGGCCGCTCGTCGTCCGAGCGCAACCACAAGCTGACCCAGCACCTGGCCGGCCGCCTGGCCGATGCCGGCCTGATCGAGGAGCGCGAGGAAGAACAGGTCTATTCCAACGCCGACGGCCGCTACCTGCCCGACCGCTATATCGAGGGCACCTGCCCCAATTGCGGCTACGAGCGCGCCCGCGGCGACCAGTGCGAGAACTGCACCAAGCAGCTCAACCCGACCGACCTGATCGACCCGCGCTCGGCCATTTCCGGCTCCACGGATCTGGAGGTGCGCAAGACCAAGCACCTCTACCTCAAGCAATCGGCCATGCGCCAGCGGCTGAGCGACTGGATCGACTCGAAAAAGGACTGGCCTTTGCTCACCACCTCAATCGCCAGGAAATGGCTGAACGAGGGCGACGGCCTGCAGGACCGGGGCATCACCCGCGATCTCGACTGGGGCATTCCGGTCAAGCGGGGCGACCAGACCTGGCCGGGAATGCAGGGCAAGGTCTTCTATGTCTGGTTCGACGCACCCATCGAATATATCGCCGCGACCGCCGAATGGGCGGACGCCACCGGCCAGGACGATGCCGCCTGGCAACGCTGGTGGCGCGAGGATCTGGGCGCGGGCGACGTGCGCTATGTGCAGTTCATGGCCAAGGACAACGTGCCCTTCCACACGCTCTCGTTCCCGGTAACCATCATGGGCGCCAATTTCGACGGCGAGGAGCCGTGGAAGCTGGTCGACTACATCAAGGGCTTCAACTGGCTGACCTATGAGGGCGGCAAGTTCTCGACCAGCCAGGGGCGCGGGGTCTTCATGGACCAGGCATTGGACATCCTGCCGTCCGATTACTGGCGCTGGTGGCTGCTCTCGAACGCGCCCGAGGGCTCGGACAGCGACTTCACCTGGGGCGGCTTCCAGACCGGGGTCAACAAGGACCTGGCGGATGTGCTGGGCAATTTCGTCAGCCGGGTCACCAAGTTCTGCCGCTCGAAATTCGGCGAGGAGGTGCCGCCGGGCGGCGAATACGGCGCGGCCGAGGCGGCGGTGGTGGCAGAACTTACCAAGCGGCTGAAAGCCTATGAAGCCAATTGGGAGGCGATGGAGATCCGCAAGGCCGCTTCCGAGCTGCGCGCGATCTGGGTGGTCGGCAACGAATACCTGCAATCCGCCGCCCCCTGGGCCGCGTTCAAGGAGGATCCCCAGCGCGCCGCCGCGACTGTGCGCTTCGCGCTCAACCTGGTCCGGCTCTACGCCGCGCTCTCGCACCCGTTCCTGCCGGATACCGCCGAGGCGATGCTGGCGGCGCTGGGGCTGGAGCAGGCGGAGTGGCCGAAGGATATCGGCACCGCGCTCGACGCTCTGCCCCCTGGCCACGCCTTCACCGTGCCGGATAACCTGTTCGCAAAGATCTCGGACGAGATGCGCGCCGAGATGGAGGCGCGGTTCGCGGGAGAGTAGCAACTCATTGTCCCGGCCCCGCGCCGGGGCGCTAAAACGCCCGGCGGCACAATTGGCGCTATTTGGGATCATTTGAGAAAAATTACGCCACCCGACCCGCCCGGCGCGTCAGCGCCGGGGAGCGCCCGACCGCCCCCCCGGGCGGGCGCTTCGCTTCCGCCCGCGGCCGGCCGCTCCCCTCGATCCATAGGAGCTAGGGAGCAGCATGATCGGGCTTTACGCCAAACCGGACCTAATGGATCAGGCACCAAGCATTGGACCGAAGACCCCCGCCGCACTACAATCCCACCCATGTCCCACAACTCCCTCATCGCCGAGATCGAGACCTGGCTGCTCGGCAAGGCGCTGGGCGATCCCGAGATCGTCGCGCTTTTCGAGGCGCTTTGCCAGCGGCTGCATGGGGTCGGGATTCCGGTCGAGCGGGCGGTGCTCAGCTGGCCGACCCTGCATCCCCTGTTCCGGGCCGAGCAGGTCTTCTGGTGGCTGGGCAAGGGCGCCAAGCTCGAACAATACTACCACTCGAATGCCGGGAATGCGGATTGGCTGAAAAGCCCGTTCCATCGGATGCAATCGCGCAACCTGCCGCGCTTGCGCCGCCGGCTGACCGGCGAGAACGCCTTCCTGGACTTCGACGTGCTGAAGGATTTCGCCGCCCAGGGCTATACCGATTACCTGCTGACCTCGTCGCGGTTCGGGATCGCGGACTTCACCAAATTCGCCGATGGACCGACGGGCATCATGGCGAGCTGGACCACGTCGCGGCCGGGCGGCTTCACCGACATGGACCTGGACGCGCTCAGCCGCATCCAGACGGTCTTCGCGGTTGCCTGCCGCGCGGCGATCCAGAAGCGGGTCATGGCCAACCTGGCCACCGCCTATCTGGGGCCGACCGCCGGGTGGCGGGTACTCGCCGGCGACATCCAGCGCGGCGATGGCGACCACATCCCGGCGGTTGTCTGGTTCTCGGACATGCGCGGCTCGACCCGGCTGTCCGATACGATGGACCCGGACGACTACCTCGCGCTTCTGAACCGCTATTTCGAATGCACCGCGGCGCCGGTCATCTCCCACGGCGGCGAGATCCTGAACTTCATCGGCGACGGGGTGCTGGCGATCTTCCCGGTGGGCAAGGACGAGGACGCGGCGGCGGCGGCGCGCCGGGCCACCTCGGCGGCCGGTCAGGCGGTCGAGCTCCAGGCCCAGGCGATTGCCAATGGCACGCCGGCGGAGGCACCACTCGACTTCGGCATCGGTCTCGATATCGGCGAGTTGAAATTCGGCAATATCGGCGTGCCCGAGCGCCTGGCCTTCTCCGGCATCGGCAGGGTCGTGAACGGCGTGCAGCGGATCGAGGCGGCGACCAAGGATATGGGCCACCAGGTGCTGGCGACCGGCAAGGTCGCCGAGGCGGTGCCGGACCAGTGGGTGTCCGCGGGCCAACGCTGCCTGGCCGACTTCCAAAGCAAGGTCGAGCTCTTCACCTACCGCGCGGCGGAGGCCAAGGCGGCGGAGTGAGGGTGGTGTCGGCAGTGAGTATTTGGGCGGATAGCGGTCATCCGCTGCGGTCGCGAAAATACTGGCCCACAATGCGAAAGCAGACCTTCAGTTCGCCACGGAGCCGACCAATTTTCCAGAAGCGCACTTTCCTCAAATTACCTTGCGAATCAGTCAATACTTGGTGATGAGCCGCTCAATTAACCTGGATAACTTCCGCCTGCTGAACGGTTTGCGGAGAAGGGTATTGTTTGGCACATTAAGACCGTCCTTTGGGAATTTGCTCGCATCATAGCCAGAGATAAACCCGATCTTAATCTCAGGATACTCGGATCTAACCGCTGCAGCCAGCTCATATCCGTTCATGCCGCCCGGCAACCCAATGTCAGAAAGAACGACGTCGACGCGGCATACCTCTTCCAATTCTTGTATCGCTTCCACCGCTGTAGCCGTCTCGATGACATGGTAATTCAATCCTTTAAGCATGCGCACCACCAAACTCCGGACTTCTTTGTCGTCCTCGACAACGAGAACCGTTTCGCCGTGCCCTTCGAAGACGTTCTCCCGCTCGTAGCGTTTTTCGGCTGGGACCGCTCCATCCGCGGTCGGCAGGAATAGATGAACTGTCGTTTCTCGCCCAAGGAAATGCCCGGTGATGTCTTCCATCGGCGTCGGGTCACAACAATCCAACAATCGCCACATCGCGTGCCAACTTTCGACAAGCGAAGAACGGTTGCTGTCCGCGAAGGTGATCGCCTCACTCCCCTCGAATTGAGGTGGTCGCCTTCACATTGGAATCCGGTAATATCGGTGACAGCGAAGAGCGACCCACTTTGAGTGGGGCCCGTCAGGATAGACGACATGGAAAATACTCTGATCTCGACGGGCGCAGTGCTCGGCATCGCCCTCGGCGGGTTGGCCGCGAGCTCTGTGTTTGGAAATGACCCAACGCAGATCTCAGCTTTCATAGGCGCGATGATCGGTGCGGCAGCTGGCGGGTGGGTCGTAGCGAGAATTGTCGACCGGCCCTCTTAGGCCAGTCAAAAGCACGCGCTCACGGCCGTCCGCGAGAAGGTCTTTTTGAGGCACGAAATCAATGCTCACCGGCACTCGGCCGGACAGCAGCTTTGGGCCGAAACCCCACCACCACGCCATACTTCCTCGACGATCATTCTCAGCCCCAAATTCTGCACAGCGCCGGCCGAGGCTTTGGTCAGTCCGGCGCAATTCGCGTTGCGTCAAATAACGCACCACCGCGCGCCAACTGTGAGAAAACGGTAAACGTCCAAAATATTGCCTTTCATCCAATCGCTTAAAACCCCTCTCACATGTGAGAGCCTGGCCCTCTCACACCCCTCACAGCCGGTCCCGCAGGCTGTACCAGGTCATGGCGAGCGCCAGCAGCGGCGCCCGGAACCAGTCGCCGCCCGGAAATTCCGGGGTCGGCAGGCGGGCCATCAGGTCCCACCGCTCCATGGTCCCCGCCACCGCCTCGGCCGCGATCTGCCCGCCCATGGTCGCCATGTGGATGCCCGAGCCCGACCAGCCCGAGATCGCCAGGGTCCGCTCGTCCAGCCGCTGGAAGGCGGGAAACCGGGTGCCGGTGATCGCCAGCGTCCCGCCCCAGGCATGGGTGATGGCAAGGTCCGAGAGCTGCGGGAAGACCTCGAGCATCTTACCCCGCACCAGCCCAGCGATGTCCCGGGGGAACCGGCGCCCATAGCTCTCACCCCCGCCCCACAGCATCCGGTTGTCCGGCGAGAACCGGTAATAGTTCAGCACAAACTTGGTGTCGCAGACGCAGACCGGATCGCGGATGATCGAGCGGGCGCGGCCCTCGTCCAGGGGCTCGGTCGCGATGATGAAATTGTTGATCGGCATGGTCCGCCGGGCGACCCGGGGCGCCAGCCCGTCCAGGTAGCCGTTGCAGGCGAGGATCACATGATCGGCGGTCACACTGCCCGCCTCCGTCGCCACCCGGCCGGGCGCGAGCCCCGTGACCCGGCTCCGCTCGAAAATCCGCGCCCCGGCGCCCACCGCCGCCCGGGCGAGGCCCAGCGCATAGCGCAGCGGATGCAGATGGGCACCCGCCATGTCCAGATAGCCGCCGTGATAGCGGGTCGTGCCCAGCATCCCCGCCATCTCGTCTTTGCTCACCGGCCGGCAATCGTGGTGATCGTAATGGCGCGCCAGATGCTCAGGATAGGCCATCACCTCGGGCGCGTGCGATGCCTTCCAGCAAGCCTCCAGATAGCCAGGCGCCAGATCGCAATCGATCCCGCGACGCTGAATCAGGTCCTTGACCAGCCGGTTGGCGGCGACGGCGATGTCCCAGACCTTGCGGGCATCCTCGCGCCCGACCGCGCGTTCGTATTTCCCCATCTCGGCGCGCGGGCCGATGCCGACCTGCCCCCCATTGCGCCCCGACGCACCCCAGCCCACCCGGTTCGCCTCGACGAGGATCACATCGAAGCCCCGCTCGGCCAGGTGCAGCGCCGCCGAGAGGCCCGCATAGCCGCCTCCCACCACGCAGACATCCGCCCGGGTCTCACCCTCCAGCACCGGATACTCGGGCACTTCGCCCGCAGTGGCCGCATACCAGCTATCGGCATGGGAACCGGGGGTGTCGTTGGCGGTCAGATAGCCTGTCATGGATGGCTCGTGTGCGGCATCCACCACTCAGTCCAGCGCAACCCCATCGCGGGTCAACTCGTCGGCCAGGCCGTCCAGCGATTTGCGGGCGCGGCCGACCAGCTCGTCGCACTCTTCCTCGCTGATCACCAGGGGCGGCGAGATCACCATCGTGTCGCCGACCGCGCGCATCACCAGCCCATGCTGCGCGACAGCAGTGTCCCGGCAACGACGCCCGGCCTCGGCCTCGCCGTCAAAGCGCTCCATCGTCTTCTTGTCCCGCACGATCTCGAGCCCTCCCATCAGCCCGACCATGCGCGCCTCGCCCACCAGGGGATGGTCGGCCAGGCTCGCCCAGCGTTGCTGCAGGTAGGGACCGGCCCGGTCGCGCACCCGCTCGACCAGCTGCTCCTCTTGCATAATCCGCAAAGAGGCGAGCCCCGCCGCACAGGCCGCCGGGTGGCCGGAATAGGTGTAGCCGTGATAGATTTCGCCGGCCTTATCCATCAGCGGACCGGCGACCCGATCCGAGATGAAGACCCCGCCCATGGGCACATAGCCCGAGGTCAGCCCCTTGGCGATCGGCATCAGGTCGGGCTCGATCCCGAATGTCTCGGACCCCCACCAATTGCCGGTACGCCCGAAGCCGCAGATCACCTCGTCGGCGACCAGCAGGATGTTGCGCTCGGCGCAGATGCGGGCGATTTCGGGGAAGTAGCTCTCGGGCGGGATGATCACACCGCCCGCGCCCTGGACCGGCTCGGCGATGAAGGCGGCCACGTTGTCCTCGCCCAGCCAGTCGATCGCCACCTCCAATTCACGGGCGCGCATCCGGCCGAATTCTTCCGCGTCCATGTCGCGGCCTTCGCCAAACCAATAGGGCTGGCCGATATGGTGGATGCCCTGCATCGGCAAACCTCCCTGGCGGTGGGGCGCCGCCATGCCGCCCAGCGACGCGCCGCAGATGGTCGAGCCGTGATAGGCGTTCTTGCGCGAGATGAAGGTTTTCTTGGTGGGCTTGTCCATGCACTCCCAATAGACCCGCGCCAGACGAAACACCGTGTCGTTCGATTCCGAGCCGGAATTGGTGAAGAAAACCCGGTTCAGGTGATCGGGCGCGGCGGCGGTCAGCGCCTCGGCGAACTCGGCCGCCGGCGGATGGGTGCATTGGAAGAAGGTGTTGTAATAGGGCAGATCGCGCATCTGGCGCGCCACCGCCTCGGCCACCTCATGCCGGCCATAGCCGATATTGACGCACCAGAGCCCGGCCATGCCGTCGAGGATTCGGTTGCCATCCGAGTCGGTCAGCCAGACCCCCTCGGCCCCCGTGAAGACCCTGGCCCCCTTGGCATTGAGCGCAGCCGTATCGGTGAAGGGGTGCCAGTGATGGGCCGCATCCATCGCCTGATATTCAGCGGTCGAGCGGAGATTGGTGGCGATATTCATGGCTGTCTGGTCCTTAATGGAGGTCGAGCGCGTCTGTGCACGGTGTCGTTGCGATTTTGTGATCACAAATCCACGAGGTCAAGGGAAACCTGCGCCACCAGCGCCGCGCCCTGCCCCACATCGTCGCGGATCGCCTGGGCCAGCGCTTCGGCATTGCGTGCCGCCAAGGCTTCAAGCGCCGCTTCGTGGTAATCGGTCAGGGCTTGGGTGCCCAGCCTCCCATAGACCCGGCGCATCACCGGCGCCGTCTGCAGCCAGACACTCTCGACCAGGGCCATCAGCGCCGGCGCCCCGGCGCGCGCGTAAAGGGTCGTGTGGAACGCATTGTTGGCCCGCACATAACCGGCCACATCGCCTGCGGCCACATGGCGGCCGAGGGCATCGTCGCAGTGCCTTAGTGCATCGATCAGGCGTGAATCCGTCTTCGGAAGCGCGCGAATTGCCAATTCGGGCTCGAGCAATGCGCGCGCCCGGAACAGTTCGTCCAACTGCGCGGGCCCGGGCGTCGGCACCAGAATCCGGCCCGATGGAGTCATTTCCAACGCCCGCTCGGCCGCCAGGCGCCGCACCGCCTCGCGCGCCGGGGTCATCGAGACATCCAGCGCCTCGGCCACCCCGCGCAGGGTCAGCGAGTCGCCCGGCGCCATGCCGCCCGACAGGATCCGCGCGCGCAAGGCCCGGTAGACCCGCTCGTGAGCGGGCAGCGTCTCGTCGATTTTCGGTTGGAGCGCGGCGGGCATGTGTATTCGATCCCTTGCAACTCGATCTAATTTGTGATCACAATTGTGCTCTGTCAATGCCCCAATCCTGAGACATCCGATGACCGACCCCTACCGCAAGGACTACGCCTTCCTGGCCGAGGATAATCGCGCCGTCACCCATGACGAGGAGATGTTCTCGGGCGCGCTCAGCTTTTGCCGCCGGCGCTATGCCCGTGACCTGGCCGGCGCCGACCTGGCGGTGATCGGGGTGCCGTGCGACACCGCGACGACGGGCCGGCCGGGGTGCCGGCTGGGGCCGCGGGGCATCCGCGCCGCCTCGGCGAACCTCGCATGGAGCCATTGCTGGCCCTCGCCCTTCGATCCGTTCGAGCGGCTGGCAGTCGTCGATTGGGGAGACATCTCCTTCGACCTGGGCAATCCGGCGGGGGTCCCGGCCCAGATCGAAGCCGCCGTCACCCATGTGCTGAACCAAGGCGCCGCCGCGCTCTGCCTGGGCGGCGACCATTTCTTGACCTATCCGATCCTGAAGGCTCACGCCGCCAAGCATGGACGCGGCATCAGTTTGATCCAGTTCGATGCCCATTGCGACACGGCGGAGGACGGGGCGGGCCAGATCAATCACGGCACAATGTTCTATCACGCGGCCCAGGACGGCACGCTGGACGCGAAGCGGTCGATCCAGGTGGGGATCCGGACGACCTATACCGACACTTCGGACTTCGTGATCCACGACGCCAACAGCGTCCACGAACAGGGCATCGACGCCGCGGTCGCGCGCATCCGCGAGGTGGTTGGCGACAACTGCTGCTATATCACCTTCGACATCGACTGCCTGGACCCGGCTTATGCGCCGGGCACCGGGACCCCGGTCTGCGGGGGCCTTAGCACCTGGCAGGCCAAGGAGATCATCCGGCGGCTCGATGGCATCGACCTGATCGGCATGGACGTGGTCGAGGTTTCGCCGCCCTTCGATCACGCGGAGATCACCTCGCTGGCCGGCGCGACCATCGCGCTGGAGCTCATTTGCCTGATGGCGCGGCTGAGGGGCTGACCGATGAGCTATGCCGAACAGCTCGCGGCCTTCCGCGCCGCGTATCAGGATATCGAGACCGCTGAGGTCTACGTGACCGACCTCAACGGCGTCGCGCGCGGCAAGCTGGTGCCCGCCGCGATGCTGGAGAAGCTGGGCGGCGGCGGCATGAAGATGCCCACCTCGACCCTGGGCCTGGATATCTTCGGCGCCGATTGCGAGGCAGCGGGCATCGCGCTCGACAAAGGCGATCCGGATGGAAGCCTGATCCCGGTGGGGCCGAGCCTGGCGCCGCTCGCTTGGGCCGAACGCCCAACTGCGCAGATCCAATGCATGTTGAGCGCTCCTGACGGCGAGGGGGTCTGTGGCTACGACCCGCGCGGCGTGCTGGCACGGGTGGCCGAACGCACCGCCTCGATGGGCTTTACCCCGGTCATGGCGCTGGAACTGGAGTTCTACCTGATCGACCCGGAAAAGCCCGCGCCGCCCGTGAACCCCGAAGCCGGTGGACGGCTCGAGCGCGCGCAAATCTACGACATGGGCGTCATGCGGTCCTTCGAACCGGTGATCGCAGGGATCACGGAGGCCGCCCGAACTCTGGGCGCCCCCGCCGAAACCGCGATCTGCGAGTTCGGCGCGGGCCAGTTCGAGATGAACTTGACCCACACCGCCGATCCCTTGGCCGCCGCCGATCACCTGGTCGCGCTCAAGCGCGCGATCCGGGGCGTGGCGCGCGCGCAACGGATGGACGCGACGTTCATGCCGAAGCCCTATGGCGACATGTCCGGCTCGGGCATGCATATCCATCTCAGCCTGACCGATCGCGACGGCCGCAACATCTTCGATGGCGGCGGAACCGAGCCGAATGACAAGGTCAAGGCGGCGGTCGGCGGGATGCTGCGGGCAATGCCGGACTGCATGTTGATCTTCGCGCCGCATCAGAACAGCTATCGCCGGTTCATGCCGGGCTCCTACGCACCTGTGGTCGCTGCCTGGGGCCTCGACAACCGGGGCACCGCGCTCAGGGTGCCCGAGACCGCGGGCAAGGGCGCAAGGATCGAGCACCGCGTGGCCGGCGCCGATACCAACCCGTATCTGCTCGCGGCGGCGGTGCTGGCCGCGGCCTTGGACGGGATCGAGCGCGGCACGGACCCCGGCGCGCCGGTGACCGGCGAAGCATCCGGCGCCGATGGCGCCGAGTTGCCGCTCAGCTGGGTCATGGCCGAGCAGGCGCTGTCCGGGTCGCGCTTCGTCGCAGATTGGCTGGGCGAGGAGTTCCGGGCGGTGTTCGCGGCGGTCAAGCGCCAGGAACGCGCGACCCTGATGGCACGCATTCCGGACGTGGAATACGACGCTTATCTCAGGACTCTCTGACGGGCGCCTCACGTGACGACCGGCTCGGTGACGCGATATCGCGGCTGGTTTTCGATGCCGGCCCTTCCGGCCGGAGGCGGACACCCGATCTCCCCGATGTGTTGTTAGGAAACGTTTAACCAGGTTCGGTGTAGCGTCGCCGTGTTGTTGAAAGTTGCCACATTTTCAACAATAATTTAACTAATTAAAGTAATCTATTTAATATTAATACTATTTCTTTCGGTAATATTTATAAAACTTACTCTCTTTTAAGCTGCACCCAAGAAACCAACCCGTGAAGGAGGTTAATCATGGGGAAATCGACTGCCGCTCCGCCGTCGCAGGCGGCCAATGCGGTTCCGCCTCAGGCACGGCTGCCCGAGCCGATGGACATACCAACGGTTCCGGAAAATGCCGGAATGCCAGAGCTGACCGCTCCAACGTTTCCGGAGCTGAGCCTCCCGAGCGCCACTGAAGCCGCGATGGCTGATATGCCGGATCTTCCGGCGGCGGACCTGCCCGACGTCTTCGGCATCTGACGGGACGCGGAATGCGCCCCTACCCTCGGGTGGGGGCAGCATTCCTGTGCTCTGGCTCTCCGATCAAATCTGATCTCATGCGCCCGAAACGCCATTTGTTAAGCGCCGCCAAAGGCGAAGGGTGATTGCTGCGACAGGCCGGCTGCGCGCCAATCTTAAATCTTTATAAGCACAACATCACTTAAAGCCGCTAAGCGTCGAGCCGTTTGCTCAGGCGTCAAAAGACCCGACGTGGTATCGAGCGCACCCACCACCGAGGCCGCGTTGATCGCCGCCTCGAGCATGGCCTCGGCCGGCTCCAGTCCCTCGGCCAGCGCGGCCGTCAGGGTCGAGGTATAGGAATCGCCCGCCCCGGCCGTGCCCTGCACCGTGACCGGCAGCGCCGGGCGCCAGAAAATCCCCTCGGGCGCCGCCAGATAGGCACCCTTGATCGCGTCGGTCACCAGCACCCAACGCGGCCCGAGCGTGCGCAGCGCCTCCATGAAGGGTGCCAAGCCGATTTCGAACCCGCCAAAGGTCAGGCCGCGCTTCATCAGCTCTGGGCCGTTCTCGGGTGGAGGCCCCGCGTCCCCGGGCGCAGCGCGCGCCATGATCGCCGGGACCAGCGTCTCGGCCTCGACCCGATTTACCGAAATGAGATCGATATCGGCCAGGGCGTCGATGAACGCCTGGGTTCGTGACGCCAGTTGCCGGATGCCCGGGTTGACCGCGACCAGGGCGCCGGCGCGCTTGGCCCGGGCCACCAGGTCGGGCATGCAATCGGCCGAGGCACTGGAGAGAGGGGCCACATAGACAAGGTCCCGCCCGGCGAAGATCTCATCCGGCAGGTCGCAGGGCGCGAGCGTTTCGTTGGCGCCGCGATGCACGAAGATCGAGGCGTTGCGGTCGTGGCTGGCCACCATCACCGCCGTCCCGGTCGCCAACCGCTCGGCGGTGATCAGATGCTCGGTCGAGACGCCGTTCAGCTCCAAATGCTCGCGCACCGCCTCGGCATTCAGGTCCTCACCGGTCTTCGCCAGAACGTCCGTCAGCCACCCTCGCCGGGTCAGACCGACGGCGGTGTTGCAGGCCCCGCCGCCCACATGATTGGTGATCGACTCGGCGGCGACCTTGCGCCCGGTCTCGACCATCAGGAAGGCCTTGCCCTCGTTGGTAAACGTCATGCGCTCGATATTCTCGGCCGCGACGATGCAGATGATGTCGATCATCGCCGATCCGACATGAAGCGAGCGCATGGGGAGCGATCGCAGGGGCTGGGCTGGCATCGTCACCTCGTTCCGCCAGGCATCCGGGCGGGCATCAGCATAGGGCGGATGGGTGCCTGTTCACACCGGAATGTTTGCAATGGTGGCATGGCCCGGGGCGCGTTATGCTGAGCCATGGCCTGGGACCGCGAGATAGCCGTCGCCCGGCCGCTGCGCCTATCGTTGCGGATCGGGCTGGCCGCCCTGGCGCTCGTACTGCTGATCGGCCTGGGTGCCACGCTGGCATTCACCGAGATGGGCACCGGGCTCGAGCCGGCCGTGCTGGCGGAGCGGATCCGCGGCTACGGGGATTGGGGCCTGGCGGCGGTGGTCGCGCTGATGGTGCTGCACAGCTTCGTGCCCTTCCCGGCCGAGATCCTGGCGCTCTGCGCCGGCGCGGTCTACGGCACGGTCTGGGGCACCGCCATGGTCTGGCTGGGCGCGATGATCGGCGCGGCGCTCTCGTTCGGCCTCTCGCGCTGGCTCGGGCGGCCATTCGTCAATGCGGTGCTCGGACCGAGCGCGAACGCCAAGCTCGACCGTTGGACCGAGGAACTGGGCCCCGCCACGCTGCTGATCGCGCGGCTGATCCCCGTCATCGCGTTCAACCTGATCAACTACGCCGCAGGGCTGACCCGCGTCGGCTGGGGCACGTTTTTATGGACCACGGGGCTGGGGATCCTGCCCCTGACGATCCTGATGGTTTGGATGGGTGCCCGGATGATGGATCTGACCTGGCCCTGGCTGATCGCGGTCTCGGGCGCTGGCATCGCAACAGTTTTACTTGGCCATCTTTGGCTTCGGTCGCGACATAAAACCTAAAAATCATTGAATAATTCCCGTTATTGGGGTGTTATAGGGACGGTGCTCGCCTGATGACCCAACGCGGTTTTTTGGTGCGCCCGCCGGGTGGGCTAGGTCGTCTGGCCAGTGAATTCCGGCCAATAAATTCCGGCCAGTGAGTTTGGTCGCGTAAGCGTGACAGAATGTGTGAAGGGTGAATTGAAATGTCAGACACCGAGGTCGATCTGGTGGCGGTCGCCATCGAACTGCGTGATGAGCTGATCTCCGAGGTTGCCAGGCTGGATGCCTTTATCGATATGGCTGATGATCTGGACGGCGACCCCGTCCCGTCCCTCGATCTGAGCCGCGTCACAACCGCGATCGAGTCCCACAAGATCCACTAAGCTCCCAAGACTCCACAGGGACTCGACGATTGAAGTGCCTGCGCCGGGCTCGGCGCGCGCACTAATTCTATGTGGCAGCCGTCTTTGCGGCACGACCCGACGATTTGCCAGGGGCGCACTTGGCTTGCAGAATGGCAGGAAAATCAGGATCGCGGGAGGATATGGCATGCAAGCGCGGGTCAAATGGGTGGGCGACCGGACTTTCGTCGGCGAGGCGGGCAGCGGTCATGCGGTCGTTCTTGGCACCGCGCATGGGGAGCAGGGGCAGAAGCCAGGCCCGAGCCCGATGGAGCTTGTGCTGATCGGAACCGGCGGTTGCTCGGCCTTCGACGTGGTCCATATCCTGGAGAAGGGGCGCGAGGCGGTCGAGGACTGTGTGGTCGAACTCGACGCCGAACGGGCCGGGACCGACCCCAAGGTCTTCACCCGCATCCACATGCATTTCGTGGTCAAGGGCCGGGGGCTGAGCGCGAAGAAGGTCGAGCGCGCGGTCAACCTCTCGGTCGAGAAATACTGCTCGGCCTCGGCGATGGTGGCGAAGACGGCCGAGATGAGCCATGACTTCGCGGTGGTGGATACGGGGTAGGGTGGGTTTTCAACCCACCGTATGACGCGATCGCGCGGGGAGCGGTGGGTTGAAAACCCACGCTACGCTTGCTTGGGGCATGCGATGCCGGTTTGCACGATCCTTGCCGCTCTGACCGCGGCCGCCATCACCGGGCCTGCGCCTGCAGCCCGGGGAGAGCTACCGTATTTTACGCGCTATCCGGACGACGCCTACCGGATCGTGTCGCAATTCGGGTCGTCGACACGCATCGGCGGCGGATGGCGGGCGCAACCGAACCAGGGCATCGACATCATTGCCCGCGTCCGCACCCCGGTCTACGGCGTGGCACATGGGGTGGTCGTCCGGGTCGCAGTCGAGCCTGGGCGTGGCCGGGTGGTCGAGATCGCCACCACCGGCGCCGGGCCGGCTTATCTGACGGTCTACACCCATCTTCATTCCGTGGAGGTGACCGAAGGCGCGCCGGTCCGGGCCGGACAGCGGATCGGTACGGTGGGCGACACTGGAACCGTGCCGCGGGGGATCGCGTTCCTGCATTTCGAGCTGCTGAAGGCGGGCCAGGCGGTGAACCCTGAGCCGCTGTTCCGCACCCGCCCGGATGGCCGAGTCCAATGCGTCGATCCCGAGCGCGCCGCGCGGCCGCCGGAGGCGGGCGGCTATGCCCCCAATCGCCTCGCCGAGGCCCTGCGGGGTAACCGGGATGGCGCGCCGCTCCTCTATCCTGTGGCGTGCCTACGCGAGTAGGGTGGGTTTTCGACCCGCCGGATGCGATGACAAGGAGAATGGTGGGGTGGAACCCCACCCTACGCTTGTTGGATCGATTCAAGGCCCAGGGCAAGGGCTACCAGACTCGGATCAATGCGGTGCTGAAGGCGTATGTGGAGGCGCAGAACAAGGGGAAATCCCCCTGGTAGGGTGCGCATTCATGCGCACCAATCGGGAATGTTGCGACGCGGGTGGTGCGCATGAATGCGCACCCTACCGGTTCGAGAAATAATCCTCGCACCCGCCCTCGCGATACACGTCCGCCGTGCAGCAATGCAGCCCGCCGCCGAAGGCGTAGGCGTCGCGCAGCTCGACCGGGATCACCTCCATTCCCAGCTTGTCCATCTGCTCGGCCTGCCAGACCTCGCTCGCCTCGACGCAGACGGTCTTCGGGTCCAGCACCAGGACGTTCATGCTCAGCCAGGTGCTTGAATAGCAGAGCGGCGGGGGCTGATTGTGGGCCGGCTGGGCCGCATCCACGATCTCCCAGCCATTGCGGTGGAACATCTCGCGCTGCGCGTCCGGCAGGCGGCGCTGCGGGTTGTTCAGGATCAGGCCAGGCCGCAGCGGCGTGAATGTCGCGTCAATATGGATCGGATAGGGATCGCCCGGGAAGTTCACCGCATGGACCCGGTGGTCCGGGAAATGCCGGCGCAGCCATTCGATGCCCTTGAGGTTGGTGGTGAAGCCGTGCTGGACCACGAGGTCATGCCCGAAGCGCAGCACGTCGGCGGCGTCGAATAACGGCTCCTCCTCGGTCGTCACGAAGAATTTTTCCGCCGTCCATTCCAGGCGCTTGGCGTCGCCGATTTTCTCCGAGAGATAGTCCTGCCGGTAATCCGCATCCGTCAGCCGCGGCTTAGGCGCCGCCTCGTGGCGGAAGTTCGGGTCCTCTTCCCAATAGCGCTGCATCAAGGGCCGGTAGCAGAGGTATTCGAACCACCGGCAGCGATAGCTCATGGTGGCTTCCAGGATCTCGGAGCCGACCGTCAGCAGCACGTCGCGCGGCGGCATGCAGCCGAACTGGCTGTCGGTGTGAAAATCCGGGGTGGTCGCGGGTTTGGAGAAATCGATCGGCGTCGGGCGGTCGACCCGGATGCCTCGGCCCTCCAGCAGCGCGGCGAAGTTGTCCAACAGCTCGTTGGCCCGGTCGATCGTCTCCTGCGGGCGCATGCCCCATTGGCCGCGCATGTCCGAATCCTCGGGAACCTTCGCGTCCAGCGCCGGTTCGGGCGGCGGGATGTAGCAGCCATCGGCGCGCCCGACGATGACATGCTTCAAGGGATCCCACTCGTTCCAGGAATTGACCACCGTTTTTGTGGCCACCCCATCCATCGCCTTATCCATCCAAGCCCCCTATAGGCCGCCGCCGAAACTGATTTGCGAGCGGATAGCGCGGCGCGGCGCAAAACACAAACTCTCACGGGATGTCACGGACCCGTGCGGCGAATTGCGGAGCCCGTGATCACGTGCGGCGCTAGTCTGTGTGGATGATCAGGGGAGTGTAAACTTATGCAATTAATGAGATATTTCGCCCTCGCGGGTGTGGCAGCACTGGCCGGGTGCATCGGACTTGGGTCGAAGATTCCAGCGAGCACGGTCGACAAAGATTACGCTGTGGGCGGCGGCAATCTGCAATACGGCGACACCATCATCGCCGCGGTCGATGCCTTCGAAAGCTCGGGCAAACTGGCGCTCTGCGGTGTCTGGACGGTCCGCGATGCCACGGGCATGGGTGAGGGCATGCACGAATACTTCGTCGATACCGGGATCGTGCGCCTGGACGGGCGTAACCGGCACTACAATCTGGGCTTCGCGCGCCGGGTCGAATACCGGCCCAATCTCAGCGGAGAAAGCGCGAACTGCATCCGCACCGGCACCGATTGGCGGCAGAGCTTCGACACCGCCAGGGTCGAGGTGGTGTTCCCGCCGCAAAGCTTGGGCGCGGGCGAGATGGAGGACACCAAATACCGCTTCCGCCCGGTCATGGTGGAGGACGTCACCCGATAGGCGCGCCCTTGCCCGGCGGCGTTTGACCTCTCATTCCAGACGCGTGAACCCTTAGCGTCCGCGGATTCGCGGGTCGAGCGCGTCGCGCAGCCCGTCGCCCATGTAGTTCACGCTGAGCACCGTCAGCGAAATCGCCAGGCCCGGCCAGATCACCCGGCTCGGCGTGATGTCCATGAAGTCCCGCCCGTCGATCAACAGCCGTCCCCAGGTCGGGAAGTCGGACGGGAAGCCTAGTCCCAGGAACGACAGCGCGGATTCGGTGATGATCGCGCTGGCCAGCCCCAGGGTCGCCGAGACCATGACGGGCGAGAGCACGTTCGGGAAGATGTGCCGCCCGATGATCCGGTGCTGCCGGGTGCCGATCGAGCGCGCGGCCAGCACGAATTCCCGCTCCTTGATCGACAGCACGTCGCCACGCACGATCCGCGCGGTCTGCATCCAGGACGTGATGCCGATCGCCGAGACCACCAGAATGAAGATGCCTTCCTCCGGCCCGAAAGCCGCCCTAAGCGTCTCGCGGAAAAGCATAATCATGACCAGCAGGAGCGGCAGGATCGGCAGGGCCAGGAACAGGTCGGTCAGCCGCATCAGCGGCCCGTCGAGCCAGCGGAAGAAGCCCGATAGCACGCCGATCAGCGCGCCCAGGACGATCGACAACGCCATTGCCGTCACGCCCACCGCCAGGCTGACCCGACCGCCGGCCATCAACTGGGCCAGCGTGTCGCGTCCGTAGTTGTCGGTCCCCAGCGGATGCGTCCAGCTCACCTTGACCCGCTTGGCCGTCAGCTCGGCGAACCCCGCCGGATCGGTGAAGCAGCTCCAGGTGGTCCAGGCACCGGCATTCTCCACCGCCTCAGGCACCGAGAAATAGAAGCACGAGAACATGTGCAGCGTGTTCTTGGCCCGGTAGTCGATATAGGTCGGGTCGGTCGTGTGGAAGAACGGTCCGATGATCACGCCCAGCACGATAAACAGGAAAACGAAGGTGCCGACGACGGCGCCCGTATGGGTGCGATATTGCAGCCAGACGTCGCGCCAGAGCGAGCGGTGCGCGCCCATCTCGGCGGCTTCGCCTCCGGCCACGGCTCGGGCTGTCACCTGCTCAGTCATAGCGGATCCTCGGGTCCAGGATGCCGTAGAGGATGTCGGCCACCAGGTTGAAGAGCACGATCAGGACGGCGAAGATGAAGGTAAGCGTCTGGACCAGCGGCAAGTCTCCTGCCTCGATCCCGCCGATCAAAAGGGCGCCGATGCCGTTCACCTTGAAGATCTGCTCGGTGATGATCGCGCCGCCGAAGATGCTCGGAACTGCCAGCGCGATCACGGTGATTACCGGGATCATCGAATTGCGCAGCACGTGCAGCAGCACCACCGCCTGCTCGCTCATCCCTTTGGCGCGGGCCGTGCGCACATAGTCCTGGTTCAGGTTGTCGAGCATCGAGGCGCGCATGAAGCGCGTCAGTTGCGCGGTGATCTGGAGCGCCAAGACCATCACCGGCAGGATCATCTGATTGATCTGCTTCAGGAAACTGTCCCAATCGGTGACCACATGTGTGGTGTCGTAGATCGACGGGAACCAGCCGAGATTGACCGAGAAGATGACGATCACCAGCACGCCCGAGAAGAAGGGCGGGATCGAGAAACCGATCATGGTGATGAAGGTGCCAGCCTGGTCGAAGATCGAGTATTGCCGGTAGGCCGAGATCACGCCCACGGGCAAGGCGATGGCGATACCGACCACATAGGCCATGCCGACAACCCAAAGCGTCTGCGGCATCCGCTCGACGATCAGATCGACGACCGGCGAGCGGGTCGACCAAGAAAGAACGCGCAGCCGGTTCTCGGAATCCCCGATCGTCACCCCAAACCACTGCTCAAGAATGTTCAGCGGCTCGTTGACGAAGAACTGCTGCATCCACAGCCCGTAGCGCACGTAGAAGGGCTCGCCGAGGCCCAGCGCCTCGCGGATCTTCTGGCGCACCTCGGCGGGAATGTTGATCGGAAGCTGTGACGTCGGGTCGCCCGGGGCCAGGTCAAGAAGGGCAAAAATAATAAACGAGATCACCAGCAAAGTGGGGATCGCAAAAAGAAGCCGCCTGATGGTGTAACGAAACATCCGCGCCCGTCGATTAAGGGGAAGGGCGGCGCCGAAGCGCCGCCCGGATCAGCATCACTTGACGCGATACCAGTTTTCGATGTTGTGGATTTCGCTGTCCCAGGCGGTCATATCGACACCACCAAGCGCGTTGGAGTGGGCAGCGACCCGACCGCGGTGGATCAGCGGCACGATCGCACCGTCTTCCATCAGCATGTCGTTCAACTTCTTGGCGATGGCCTGACGCTCGGCCGGCTCGGCCGTGATGGCGTATTTGGCCACCAGCGCGTCATATTCCGCGTTGCAGTAGCGCGGCATGTTGTTGGCCACCCACTGGTTCTCCGGCGATGGGATCTGCTTGCAGGTCCACGAGCCCATATAGGCTTCCGGATCGGTGCCGTTGAAGTTGTTCGTGTACATCTCGATGTCCGCGAAGAACTTCTGGAACGTGTCCGGGCTGGACTGGTCGCCACCGAAGAAGACCGACGCCGAAATGTTCTTCAGCTCGGTTTCCACGCCGATTTCCGCCCACATCTGCTTGATCAGCGCCTGGGTGCCCTGACGGACCGAGTTGGTCGATGTCTGGTAGATAACCGAAAGCTTCACACCGTCCTTTTCACGGACGCCATCGCCGTCGGTATCGTTCCAGCCTGCTTCGTCCAGCAGCGCCTTGGCCTGCTCGACGTCCTGGGTTTTACACCAGTCGTTGTTGGTCGAGGCATAGGCATTGGGCGCCGGCAGCACGTTGCAGGTCACCTTGCCCGCTGCGCCATAGCCGGCTTCGACCAGGATCTCGCGCTCGATCGCCAGCGAAAGCGCGCGCACGACCTTGGCGTCGGTCAGGAACGGATGCGGATGCTTGACCGTGCCGCGCTCGTCGCCCAGCGCCGGGTCGGGGTTGGTCTTGTTGATCATCAAACGCTCGACCGAGGGGCCGAAGGCGGCGATCACCTTACCCTTGCCGGCGGATTCCATCTGGCTGAGAATCTCGGGCTCGACCTGCAGGTTCCAGGCATAGTCGAACTCACCCGTCTCCAGCACGGAACGGGCCGCCGCGGCCGCGTCACCACCACCTTTGAACAGAACCGACGAGAAATGCGGCTTCCCTTCCTCGCGATACGTCTCGTTCATGACATACTGAATCGTGTCATTCGCCTTGAAGTCTTTCACCATGAACGGGCCGGTGCCGATCGGGCCAAAGTTCTCGGTCGTGCATTCCGGAGCCTTCGCGCCGATGCAGCTCTCGAACTGGGCCTTCTGGATGATCGGCGAGTCGTTGCCGACGAACGGGCCATAGGGGAAGGGCTTGGCAACCCCGAACGTGATCTTGACGGTGTGATCGTCAATTGCCTCGACGCTGGTCACATCCGCGAATTTGGGCGTCGCGTTGCAGCCCCCTTCCGGGTGCAGGCAATACTCGGCCGAGAAGACTACGTCCGCCGCCGTGAACGGCGTGCCATCCGACCAAACGACGCCCTGCTTCAGCTTCCAGGTGATCGATGTCAGATCCTCCGAGACGCCGCCATTGTCGAGCGTCGGGATCTCCACCGCCAGGGTCGGCAGCATTTCACCGGCAGGGTCGTAGTTGGCCAGAGGCTCGAGCACAAGCGAGGAACTCTCGATGTCCTTGGTGCCGCCCGATAGGTACGGGTTCTGGGTCGATGGCGCCTGCCAGTAGAGGATGTTGACCTGGCCGTCTGCTCCACGCTCGGCCGCCAGCGCCGGTGATGCCAACAGCGCGCCCGCGGCGGCGGCCAGCAAATACTTCCTGGAAAGTTTCATGGGTTATCTCCCTTTGTTGAATGGACCCCGATCCCGAATTCGGGAAAGGAAGTCCGGGCCGGAATGGTCAGCAGTCCGCGCGGCGCAATATGCTCCGCGGGCTGCGGCAATGCCTGGTCCGGGTTCTCAAACGGCATCGCTGTGGGTCCCCTCATTCCGCCAGATGACAGGCGACATGGCGCCCATCCCCCAGCTTGCGCCAATCGGGTTCAACCGAATGGCATTTCTCGATTGCCTCCGGGCAACGGGTGCAGAACCGGCAACCCTTCGGCGGGTTGGCGGGGCTGGGCACGTCGCCCTTCAAGATGATCCTTGTACGCTTGGTCTCTACCTCCGGGTTCGGGATCGGCACGGCCGACAGCAGCGCCCGCGTGTAGGGGTGCTTGGGATCGGCGTAGAGCTGCTCGCGATCGGCGAGCTCAACGACCTTGCCCAGATACATCACCGCCACGCGGTCGGCGATATGGCGCACCATCGAAAGGTCATGGCTGATGAAGAGGTAGGTCAGCCCCAATCTCGACTGCAATTCCTCGAGCAGGTTCACGACCTGGGCCTGGATCGAAACATCCAGCGCCGCGATCGGCTCGTCGCAGACAATGAAATCGGGGTCCAATGCCAAGGCACGCGCGATGCCGATCCGCTGGCGCTGGCCACCGGAGAACTCGTGCGGATAGCGGTTGGCGAAGCGCGGGTTCATGCCGACCGCGTCAAGCAGCTCGCTGACCCTGTCTTGCTTTGCGCGTCCCTTGACCGTGGCGTGTTCGTCCAAGGGCTCGGCGATGATCGAGCTGACCGTCATCCGCGGATTGAGGCAGGCCTGCGGGTCCTGGAAAATCATCTGCATCCGCGGCCGGATCCGGCGCAGCGATTCACCCGACAGCTCGGCGACATTCTGACCGCCGAACGTGATCGTGCCCTCGGTCGCGTCGTAGAGGCGCAGGATCGTGCGGCCGGCCGTGGACTTGCCGCAGCCCGACTCGCCGACCAGACCCAGGGTCTCGCCCTTGCGGATGTCGAAGCTGATCCCATCGACCGCCTTGATCACGCCGACCTGGTGGCGGATGATTCCCTTGTAGACCGGGAAATGCTTGCTGAGGTTCTGGACGCTCAGCAGGGTTTCGTCGCTGATGGCATGATCAAGCATCGGCGTTGACCTCGCTCTCGGAGACTTGCTCCGGCGGGCGCCACCAGCAGGCAACGTCATGGCCCGGGGCCGCCTCGACCAGCGGCGGGTTCTCGGCCAGACACCGGTCGTGCACATGGGTGCAGCGCGGCGCGAAAGGGCAAGCGCTTGGTGCTTGCGTCATATGCGGCGGCTGACCGGCAATCGATCGCAGGCGGTCGGAACGGGTGCCGTCAAGGCTAGGCAGGGTCTCCAACAGCGCCCGCGTGTAGGGATGCATCGGCCGCGCGTAGAGCTCCGAGACCCGCGCATGTTCGACCACGAGGCCCCCATACATCACCATCACCCGGTCGGCGATCCCGGCAACGACGCCAAGATCATGGGTGATCCAGACGATCCCCATGCCCAGCTCCTGGCGCAGCGACTTCACCAATTCCAGGATCTGCGCCTGGATGGTCACGTCCAGTGCCGTGGTCGGCTCGTCGGCAATCAGGACTTTCGGGTCGCATGCGAGCGCGATGGCGATCATCACCCGCTGACGCATCCCGCCCGAGAATTGATGCGGGAAGTCGTTCAGCCGCTCCTCGGGCGTGGGGATGCCGACCAAGCTTAGCAGATCGATCGCGCGGGCGCGGGCCTCCGATCTGCTCATGCCCAGATGCTCGCGCAGGGGCTCGGTCAATTGGTAGCCAATGGTGAAGACCGGATTGAGCGAGGTCATCGGGTCTTGGAACACGAACCCGATCTCCCCGCCGCGCACATGGCGCAGGGCACTCGGTTCGAGCCGCAGCAGATCGCGCCCTTCCAGCAGGGCAGAGCCGCCGACGATCTCGGCCGGGGGCTCGGGCAACAGCTTCATCAGCGACATCATGGTCACCGACTTGCCGGAGCCTGACTCGCCGACGACGCCGACCAACTCGCCGGCGCGCAGATAGAAGCTCACGCCGTTCACGGCGTGTATCATGCCCTCCGACGTGTGGAAGACCGTCCTCAGCCCCTGGACCTCAAGGACCGGGGCCTTCGAATCGGTGATCGCGGGTGCGTCCACGCCACCTCCCTGTCATTTTTCTCACGTGGCCCTTCTGCGCGGCCATCGGGCGACCATAAGAAACCCATCTTGCAGGGCACCGCAACAGCAAGTTTTCGTGACTGCGTTCAACCGCTTGCTGATGCAGGGGCAGCTTGACCTTGGGGAAAGGACGCGCAAGTAAGGCCTGGGAACAGCGTCCAAAACCGATCCGCCGTCTGGGAGGCCCTGGGGCATGGGAGATCACTACACCGCGCGCGAGATGCTGGCCAAGTTGGTCGCCTTCCCCACTGTTTCGCGCGAGTCCAACCTCGATTTGATCGGATTTGTTCGTGACTACCTTGCTGGCCATGGGATCGAGAGCCGGATCGTCGAGAGCCCGATCGAGCCGAAGGCCAACCTCTATGCCCAGGTCGGCCCGGACGCGCCCGGCGGGGTCGTGCTGTCGGGCCACACGGATGTGGTCCCAATCGACGGGCAGACCTGGTCGACCGATCCCTTCGTTCTGACCGAGCGCGACGGCAAGCTCTATGGCCGGGGCACCTGCGACATGAAGGGGTTCAACGCGCTGGGCCTGGCGCTGGTGCCCGACATGCTGAAGACGGGATTGAAGCGCCCGATCCAGATCGCGCTGTCCTATGACGAGGAGGTCGGTCATCAAGGGGTGCCGTATCTAATCGACGAGATGGTCCAGACCCTGCCGAAAGCCTCGGCGGTCTTCGTGGGCGAGCCGACGCGCATGAAGGTGGTGACCCAGCACAAGGGCGGCTGCAGCCTGACGACCCGGGTGCGGGGCTATGAGGTCCATTCCAGCCTTGTCCATACCGGCGTCTCGGCGGTGATGAACGCGGCCAAGCTGATCAACTGGCACTCCGAGCGCATGGACGAGAACCGGCTGGCTGCCGAGGCCCTGCCCCCGGACGCGCCGGAGCGGCTGTTCACGCCGCCCTACACGACGCTGCACAACGGCCTGATCGAGGGCGGCACGGCCGGCAACATCACCGCCAAAGATTGCTGGTTCTCAAGCGATATCCGCTGCCTGCCCACCGAGGACGGCCAGGACTGGTTCGACCGCTACCGCGCCGAATGCGACCGGGTCCAGGCCCAGATGCAGGCCGTCCGGCCGCAGACCGGGATCGAGATCGACGTCCGCCTGCTGGCGCCGGGCTGCCGCAAGGAGACGGACGGCGAGGCCGAACGCCTGGCCCGCCAGCTTACCGGCGACAATGGCGAGCATGCGGTCTCCTATGGCACCGAGGCCGGCCATTTCCAGAACGAAGGCGGCTATTCCACCTGTGTCGTGGGCCCAGGCTCGATCGAGCAGGCGCACCAGGCAGACGAATTCATCGAGATCAGCCAGTTCGAGGCCGGCGAGGCATTCATGCGCCGGCTGATCCAGACACTCAGCACCTGACCCAAGCGGGGAGCTTTCCATGCCCATCATCAACCGCATCGCCGACCTGCACGACGAAGTGACCGCCTGGCGCCGCGATATCCACGAGAACCCGGAATTGCTGTTCGACGTCCACCGCACCGCCGGGGTCGTGGCCGAAAAGCTGCGCGATTTTGGCGTCGACGAGGTGGTCGAGGGGATCGGCCAAACCGGCGTCGTGGGCGTGATCCGGGGCCGCGGCAACGGCTCGGGCAAGGTCGTTGGCATGCGCGCCGACATGGACGCCCTGCCGATCGACGAGAAGACCGGCCTGCCCCACGCCTCGAAAGTGCCGGGCAAGATGCATGCCTGCGGCCATGACGGGCACACCGCGATGCTGCTGGGAGCTGCAAAATACCTCTCCGAGACCCGCAACTTCGACGGCACCGCGGTGATGATCTTCCAGCCAGCCGAGGAGGGCGGCGGTGGCGGCAACGAGATGGTCAAGGACGGTTTGATGGAACGCTTCGGCGTCCAGCAGGTCTTCGGGATGCACAACGCCCCAGGCATCCCGGTCGGCACGTTTGCAATCCGGCCCGGGCCAACCATGGCGGCGACAACCCAGTTCACTATCGATATCGTGGGCAAGGGCGGCCACGCGGCCAAGCCGCATGACTGCATCGACACGACGCTGGTGGCCGCGCAGCTGATGCAGGGGGTTCAGTCGATCGTCGCCCGCAATGTGGACCCGATCGAATCCGCGGTGCTGTCGATCACCTCGCTCCATACCGGGGGTGACGCTTTCAACGTGATCCCGCAGACGGTCCATATGAAGGGCACGATCCGCACGCTGAAGGACGAGGTGCGCGACGTGGTCAAGACCCGGTTCCAGGCGATGGCGGATGGGCTGGCCGCGGCCTTCGACGCGAAGATCGATCTGCAATTCCTGGGGGGCTATCCGGTGACCGTGAACAGCGAGGCCGAGACCGCGTTCGCGGCCGGCGTGGCCGAGACCGTGGCGCTGGAGGACGGGGTGGACCAGAACCAGCCGCCGCTGATGGGGGGCGAGGATTTCTCCTACATGCTGAACGAGCGGCCCGGCGCCATGATCTGGCTCGGCAACGGCGAGACCCAGATGGTCCATCACCCGGAATACGACTTCAACGACGAGGCGATCCCCTACGGGGTCTCGTTCTGGGCCAAGCTGGCCGAGACCGCGATGCCGGCGGGGGAATGAGGGGCTCTCACATGTGAGAGCCTTTCTAAGATATTGAAGCCAATTCGTTTTTCGCGCGATTAACCGTCAATTAACGGTTGGCGTGCGCTCCCGCGCCATCCCGCGCAACGCGCTATAGGGTGGATGCGAAGCACCCACCAAGCGCAACCGATTTCGACCAAACGGTGGGTGCAAAGCACCCACCCTATATCGGCGCGTCTTGCGGCGTGCTCTGCTGGCCGGCGGCGTGCGATCTGGCTAATTTCGGCGCATCGAACGAAAGGGAGACCCGCCATGGACGCCCAGCCCTTTGCCGAGGAAAGGGCGACGTTCGGCAGACGAGCCCCACGCTACGCCACGAGCTCGAAACCCAAGGTGGACCGGGGTCTCGCCTGCCACCACTCTCATGACAGATTCCAAAGAGACAAGGGTGGGCTCGAACGAGCCCGCGATCAACCGAGCGCCCGCCGCGGTGGGCTCTGCCGAGCCCACCCTACGACTGTGCATCCAAACGCCGGCCCTTGGGTCTGGGCGCCGGCCGTGGGTGCAGATCTAGAAACAGTAGAATTTGCCGATGTCGGCTTCGAGCCCGAAGCGGACCCAAACGCGGGTTTTACAACGACGCAGTTTTTTCCGGCAGATTGAGCCTTGCTACAACGCTTTCCAACTGTGATGGGTCAGTTCGCCCAACCCGTTACGAAATATTCGTTGCTATGTCGGGCCAGTAGTTTATCCCACTTGAAATCAACGAAAATGACGCAGGCGCATGACTGACTCTACCGGCCCATCCCGGGCGCATCCCGACACGCGCGCTCCGCGCGATTGGGTCAGGATACTCTCCGAGTACCGCGAACCTGATCAGCTCCGCAGCGTATTCGAGCTGATTGTGAGCATTGTTCCCTTCGTGCTGTTGTGGTGTCTGGCGTGGTGGTCCCTTTCGATCAGCTATTGGCTGACCTTCGCGATTTCGATTCTCAATGCCGCATTCCTGTTACGGCTGTTCGCCATCCAGCATGATTGTGGGCATGGGGCGTTCTTCAAGAACAGGACTTTCAGCGACTGGCTCGGACGGGTGTTAGGTGTTCTGACGTTGACGCCTTACGATGTTTGGCGGCGCACACATTCGGCACACCACTCGAGCTCTGGCAATCTCGGCAAGCGCGGGATAGGCGACATCCATACGCTCACGGTCTCAGAATATTGCGCGCTGACGCCATTCCACAGGCTGATGTACAGGCTCTACCGCAACCCGATCATCCTGTTCGGCCTGGGGCCCGGGTATCTGTTCTTTCTTACCAACCGGCTGCCGTTCGGACTAATGGCGAAGGCAAAGTACTGGATCAGCGCGATGGGCACCAATTTCGCGATCCTTGCCGGGCTGACTGTGATCATTTTCTTTGGCGGATTAATGCCGGTTCTGCTGATATTTTTGCCCTCGACCCTGCTTGCCGCAACTGCCGGGATGTGGCTGTTCTATGTGCAGCATCAATTCGAGCACACCCAATGGGACAAGGATGAACACTGGCAGTTGCACGATGCTGCGCTGAATGGCAGCTCGCATTATGTCCTGCCTTCGGTGCTGCGCTGGTTCAGCGCGAATATCGGCATTCATCATGTGCACCATCTCTACAGCCGGATCCCGTTCTATCGTCTGCCCGAAGTGCTCCACGATCACACAGAACTTGCGGACGGCAACCGGATGACGGTCCGGCAAAGCCTTGCCAACGCACGATTGCACCTGTGGGATGAGAAAAGCAGACGGCTGGTATCTTTTTCTCAGGTTGAGGCTCTTTGCTGTTGAGCCCGCCCAACGTGTTGGTGCCAGATAACTGCGACTGAAACATCATGTTCATCGGCAACTCCGTCCGCACACCGGACATTAGCCCGCGCCACAGATATGGTGGCATTTGCCGGCTCACCCGCCCGCGCCGATCTCGGCGATCAGGTTGCAGAGAATGCGCGCCACCGCCTTGGCGGCCAGACCGTGGGGGTCGCGCTCGGGCACGAACTCGATCATGGTCGCGCCGACGATCCGGCCCCGCGCACCGCAGCCCTCGATGATGTCGAGCATTTGCTGGTAACCGATGCCTCCGAACTCCGCGCTGAGCGCCGCGGGGCAGAGTGCCGGGTCGAGCCCGTCCACGTCCGTGGTCAGGATGATGTTGGCGCCCTCGGGCACCGCCTCCAGGGCAGACCCTAGGCCCTCTGCATGTATCTGGCGCATCGGGAATAACTTCGCGCCCCAGTTCCGCGCGACCTCGACCTCGCCGGCGCGGGCCGAGCCCATGCCGCGCGCGCCGATCTGCACGATTCCCTGGATCTGGTCCATCTCGGAGGCGCGGCGCATGGTGGACGAGAAGCCGTGGGTCACCCCCTCGACCTCGTCGCGCCAGTCGATATGGGCATCGACCTGGACGATCCAGACATTCTCGCCCGCGAAGCCTTCGAAAAAGGGGATTGGCACGGAATCGTCGCCGCCGAGCAGGATCGGCACCGCGCCCTGGGCGCGCACCGCCGCCACCGCCTGAGCGATCGCGGCGCGATTGGCGGCGCCCGTGTCGTCGGGGTTCGTATCCGCGTCGCCGATATCGACCGCCCGGGTCGCGCCCATCAGCGGCTCGCCCCGGTCCATGTCGATGTGATCGCGCCTGGTGTCGTACCACTCCAGCGTGCTGCGCAGCGCCGCCGGCGCGCCGGCGGAGTGGCTGGGCACGCCGGGGTTGTAGGGGGTGCCGTGCGCGGCGCCCAGGATCGCCACCTGGGCATCGCCCAGGGTCTCGAGGGTCGCCGCTGGCAGGTCGCAGAAGGTTGG
>JAOTXT010000155.1 GCA_029862205.1 Paracoccaceae bacterium | reverse complement strand
CGTTTCATATCTGTCTCCGAACGCTGATGAAAGAGGCGAGCAAGTTGGGTATCTGGAACTCGGCCACCCAAGTATCAGGGGATTGGTTTTTCAATCTTAAGCCTAGAAGAGACGTTGATCCAAAGCGCGTTCTCGGCATCGCGCGTCGTGTCGTGGCACGCTCCATTGGAACCGAGCAAGGGTGCGGGTAATCGCTCGCATCATCACTGGGACGCCGACGACAGTCATCTGTTTCTATCGGCCCATCGTCGGAGTGGCGGCTCACGCGGCTGGCGTTTGACGAGCACGTACCCAAGGAAACCCCGAGCCGCTCTACTAGTCCAACCCGACGTTTGCGGAAAATACTTCGCCCTGGCCAAGCGGGGCCAGGGGGCTCGACAACATCAGAACCAGACGACCATACAATGCCATCTCGACCTTCTAGCCAACCCAAATCATACTTGGTCATGAGAACCATGGGTTCTATAATTCCTCCCCCACTACTTGATGATTATTGATAGATGGCGACCACGTAGTTCGTCGCACTGTCCAGCGAGTAAACACAGGTCGCTTGAGATCGCAACATATCAACCCATATTGAGGGAGCCATGAAAATAAAGATACTGTTCACTGCTATTGCGATGATGCTAGCAATGTCTTCGCTGCATTCACAGACCACAACGTCAGAAGGGGCTGAAGCGACGCCAACTCAGGCGGAAGAACAAGCTGCTGAAGCGGGTCGTGGAAGCGTCTCACGGGCGACCTTCACGACGGCGATCGTGGACGACGAACCTACTGACTACCGGTCAGAAATCGAAAATACCGTTCCTGTTGTTTACTTCTATGCCGAGCTCGATGGCATGGCTGGTCAGACTGCCATCCACCGGTGGAAGTTTGGCGATAAGGTCATGGCGGACGCAAAAATCGCAGTCAAGAGCCCTCGTTTTCCCGCCTGGTCTAGTAACAAAATGCCGCCAGAATCGACCGGCCTCTGGATCGTCGAGGTGCTAAACGGCAAAGGTGAGGTCATCTCCACCCACTATCTAAACTATATCCCTCCGTTGTAATGGTCGCCACTAGGCGTCGCAAACAGTGGGTAACAACCGGTCCGGAGAATCAGACCACTGCCAAGGAAAGACGTCTTTTCGAGCCATCGTATTAGCGTTCGAGTTTGAACGATGGCCAGTGCGTTGCGCCAATCAAAAAGTTTAGACAACAGTGCCATTGTGTAGCGAGTAGCAGGACCGGAAGGTATCGCCCCTTCACTTTTCGGGAGGTCAGGACGCCTTCCGGTTCGCCTCGAGCCAGGAATCGACCAGCGCCACGGTCTGATCGACGACATCGGACCTAAGGCCCTTTTGTGCGGCGATGGTCCGCACCAGGCAATCCGTGCGTTCGATATTGGGGGCGCCGGCGAGAAGCGCGCGAGCCGCGGAGGACGGCTTAGCGAGCCCTTGCGCCGCGTTGGCATATTTTTCGAACGGGACCAGATCTTCCTTGGCGGCGCCCAGGGTCCTGCACAGCGCGCTCACCCATTCATAGACCGAGCGCGACAGATCGAGGTCACTATGGACGGCGTCTCTGATCGATCGCATGTCGTCTTTTTGCACGCAGCGATAATTGCCGGTCAGCAACATGCTCCACTTCGCGAGCGGCACAAAGACCGAGTCGTGCACCTTGAGCTTCACCGGCAATTCGATTTCGCCGCCCCCGTCATCGTATCGAATGGCTTCGATATCGGCCTGCATCCGGCGAAGCATAGCGGTGTGTTCGTCCGAGACGAACCGGGCGACTTTGAAGTTGGTGGGCAGGCTGACTTGCAGCACGTTGAGCGCCTCTTCCGGCGGGCGAAACGCCTGGGGGTCGGGGCTACAAAGCGTCATCAGCGCCGTGTCGAAGTTCTGCCAGACCGTCGGATCGGTGTAGCACTGGGTCAAGCCATCGACATCGAGGCCAGGGATCCTCGCGAGGTAGGGGAGCGGCGGCATGTTCATGATCGACATGCAGGGGACGCGAGCTTTGGCGACCGCGTCCAACGCTTCGCGGACGCCCGGCGCGCGGTATTGCGGCTCCTGCATGGCTAAGGCGATCAGATTGTAGTCCGACGGGTCGACGGCCCCGGGCGCGGCGGCGGAGAGGGCGCCCGGCAATTGCCGCGAATTGATCTCGACGAGCCCGTCACGCTGCTTGGCCGTCATGCGCACCCGGGTGCCTTCGCTGTTGATCAGATCTGCCTCTTCCGGCAGGCAGATCAGTTTGACCGTATGGCCCGCGAGCAACAATTTGGTTGCAAGTAGCGATCCGTATGAGGCGCCGAAGATCAGCGTATTGTAGGTGGTCGGCACGACATCATCCTGTGCTCGGCAAAATTAAATTCAAGGTCAACATGGGACCAACTCATGGTCGTGATGCATTCCACCGAGTATTGAATTAGCAACCATCGCTGGCGTTGCAATATAACAACCGGCGTGTCCCATGATCAATGACTACTAGTAAATA
>JAOTXT010000154.1 GCA_029862205.1 Paracoccaceae bacterium | reverse complement strand
CGGTATTGTTGCGTCCGCCCTTCTTGGTCAGCCCCTCGGTCAGGGGCTTGTGAGGACGGCCCTTCCACAGATCCGAACGGTCGATCAGAACCAGCCCGCGCTGGCCCGGCGTCGTCGGTTTATAGGTTTTCAACGCCATCTTGCTGTCTTCCGTCTCTGTTGGCTCACAAGCTCGCGGACACGTCGACGGTGTTGCCGTCTTCCAGCGTCACGTAAGCCTTCTTCACATCGTTCCGGCGCCCTGGACGGCCACGGAACCGCTTGACCTTGCCCTTGGTCAGGACAGTATTCACCGCCTTGACCTTGACGCCGTAAATCGCTTCGACCGCCTCCTTGATCAGCGGCTTCGAGGCGCTCTTGGCCACTTCGAAGACGACTGCGTTCGCCATCGAGGCCATGGTCGACTTCTCGGTTACGATCGGGCGGCGGATCACGTCAAAAAGTTCTGCCTTGGCGGTCATTTCAGTCGTGCCTCCAGTGCTTCGACACCCGCCTTGGTGACGACCAGAAGGTCGCGTTTCAGGATGTCGTAGACATTCGCGCCCTGGCTCGGCAGCACGTCGATGCCCTTCAGGCTACGCGCGGCCCGGGCGAAGTTCTGATCCACTTCCTGGCCGTCGATTACCAGCGCCTTGGTCCAACCGAGCTTGCCCATCTTCTCGGCCAGGGCCTTGGTCTTGGGCTCGGCCAGCTTCGCCTCGTCCAGCACAATCAGCTCGCCCGCCTTGGCCTTCGAACTCAGCGCCAGCTTCAGCCCTAGCTTGCGCACGGCCTTCGGCAGGGCATGGGCATGGCTGCGCGGTGCCGGGCCCTTGGTAGTGCCGCCATGGCGCATCAGGTTCACGCCGCGGGTGCCGTGGCGCGCGCCGCCGGTGCCTTTTTGGCGGTAGATCTTCTTGGACGAGTAACTTGTCTCGCCACGGGTAAGCGTCTTGTGTGTGCCCGCCTGGCGCTTGGCCAGCTGCCAGCGCACCACCCGGTGCAGGATGTCGGCCCGGGGTTCGAGATCGAAGATCTCGTCCGCCAGGTCCACCTGGCCGGCCGCCTTCGAGTCGAGGTTGATGGCCTTGATCTTCATTTCTCGTCTCCGTCGCCGCCAGCATCCGGCGCCGCATCCCCGGCGTCACCGCCTTCGGACTTGATCGACTCCTCGGCTTCCTTCATCGCCGCTTCTTGGGCGGCGGCCTCGGCCGCCTTGCGTTCTTCCTCCGCCGCCGCTGCTTCCGCTGCGGCCGCCTCTGCCGCCTCCGCAGCCGCCTTCGCCGCGGCCGCGCCAGCCGAACGCAGGGCCGCCGGCAGGATCACGCCCTCGGGCGCTGGCTTCTTGACCGCGTCCTTGACAGTCACATAGCCGCCTTTCGAGCCCGGCACCGCGCCCTTGATCATGATCAGGCCGCGCTCGGCATCGGTCTTGACCACTTCCAGGTTCTGCACGGTGACCCGGGCCGCACCCATGTGGCCGGCCATCTTCTTGCCCTTGAAAACCTTGCCCGGATCCTGGCACTGGCCGGTCGAGCCATGGGCGCGATGACTGACCGAAACGCCGTGCGAGGCACGGAGCCCGGCAAAATTGTGCCGCTTCATGGCGCCGGCGAAGCCTTTGCCGATTGAGGTGCCGGCCACGTCCACATATTGGCCCGCGAAGTAGTGGTCGGCGGTGATCTCCTCGCCCACACCGATCATGTTCTCGGGCGCGACCCTAAACTCGACCAGCTTGCGCTTGGGCGCCACGCTGGCGCGCGCAAAATGACCGCGCATGGGGTTCGAGGTGTTCTTCGCCTTCGCCTCGCCCGCACCGAGCTGCACGGCAGCGTAGCCATCCTTCTCGGGCAGACGCTGGGCAACGACCTGCAGGTTCTCCAACTGGAGCACCGTGACAGGGACCTGACGCCCATCGTCCATGAACAACCGGGTCATCCCCAGCTTCTTGGCTATGATACCTGACCGCATCACGGCCTCCTCAGAGCTTGATCTCGACGTCGACACCAGCGGCCAGGTCGAGCTTCATCAGCGCGTCCACCGTCTGGGGTGTCGGATCAACAATGTCCAACAGACGCTTATGCGTCCGGATTTCAAACTGCTCGCGGCTCTTCTTGTCGATATGAGGGCCGCGCAGCACGGTGAATTTCTCGATCTTGTTCGGCAATGGGATCGGCCCGCGCACATGCGCACCGGTTCGCTTCGCCGTGTTCACGATCTCGGCGGTGCTGGTGTCCAGCACCCGGTGATCGAAGGCCTTGAGCCGAATTCGTATGTTCTGACCTTGCATTTCGCCTCTCCGGCCCCTGATCTTCGTTTCGTCGGTCTTCGTTTCTAATGCTGATGGCCCGGATTAACCCGGGCCATCAAAGCTTTCTGATCACTCGATGATTTTTGAGACGACGCCTGCGCCGACGGTGCGGCCGCCCTCGCGGATGGCGAAGCGCAGCTTCTCCTCCATGGCGATCGGCGAGATCAGCGTCACCTCGAACTTCAGGTTGTCGCCG
>JAOTXT010000153.1 GCA_029862205.1 Paracoccaceae bacterium | reverse complement strand
CGCTCTACGCCTTGGGTACCGTCACGACAGTCGTGTCCTTCGCGGCGATTATTTTGTCCCTGGGCTCGATTGCGATCATCCAGTGG
Organism: Paracoccaceae bacterium; assembly: GCA_029862205.1. GTDB lineage: Bacteria > Pseudomonadota > Alphaproteobacteria > Rhodobacterales > Rhodobacteraceae > Thermohalobaculum. Next base: position 2,462 of record JAOTXT010000153.1, on the reverse strand, counting down.
CGCCGCGGCGGGCGGTTTCGCAAGTAGGCGAAGCTGACAGGAAGAACAATGGAGGTTGTCCTAGATGGCGCAGATTGGGGGCATTGAGCTCGCAAACGTCACCAAGCAATTCGGCGATACTTTGGCGATCGATAGTGTGAGCATGATCGTCCCGCCGGGCACCTACTGTTGCCTGCTCGGCCCTAGCGGCTGCGGCAAAACGACCCTGCTGCGGATGATTGCCGGGCACGACGAGCCGACCGCGGGCGATGTGCTGATCGACGGCCAGTCTGTTCTCGGCCTGCCGCCGGCCAAGCGCGGCACAGCGATGATGTTCCAAAGCTACGCCCTGTTTCCGCATCTGACCTGCCTGGACAACGTGGCGTTCAATCTAAAGGTGCGCGGTGTGGCCAAGGCGGAACGGCGCAAGCAGGCCCACGAGATGCTGGATCGGGTCCAGATGGACGGCTTCGCGGACCGCGTTCCGGCCGAGTTGTCCGGCGGGCAACAGCAGCGCATCGCGCTGGCGCGCTCGCTGATCACCAACCCGAAAGTCCTGCTGCTCGACGAGCCGCTGTCGGCGTTGGACGAGTTTCTGCGCCTGCAGATGCGCGGCAACCTGCGGCAGATGCAGAAGGAGTTTGGCATCACCTTCGTCCACGTGACCCACACGCAGATGGAAGCGATCGCTGTCGCCGAGCTGGTCATAGTCATGGACCACGGCCAAATCGACCAGGCCGACAGCGCGCGCGGCGTCTACGACACGCCACACACGACCTACGTCGCGCGCTTCATCGGTGGGCAGAACGTGCTTGGCGGCAAGGTAGTGAGGGTGGAGAGTGGCGCCGCGCTTCTGGAAGACGCGCGCGGCAACCGATTCACCGTGCCGTCTGGAGACCCGGCGCCGGACACCGGCGAGACACGCTATCTCTCCATTCGGCGCGACTGGATTGAGATGGAGAAGCTGGCCGATCCCTCCGCAACCCACAGCGACGCCGTGAATTCGGTTGTCGGCAAGGTCTGGATGACGGAATATCAGGGCACCTGGGTCAAGGTGAGCATCACCCTGCCCGACGGGGAGGAGTTCGTCGCCAACATCAACGACGGCACCTTTTTCGCCAATCCGGCGCGCGAGGGCGATACCGTCGTCGCGCGTTGGTCGGCGGAGGCGGTGCATTCCCTGGAGCATCGCGAGAGCAGCTTCGATACTTCGCGGGGCGGCATGCAGGCGTAAGGGGCCGGTTCGGGTGACGGGACGCGGTGCGCACCGGGACGGCCTGAAGGACTAGGAGGTCCGAACTAGGCTCCTTCGCGGGGGCCGGGAACAGGAAAGGGAAGCGAACATGGCGAAGGAAATTTTCTGCGCGTTCGGCGTCGACGTGGACGCCGTTGGCGGCTGGCTGGGATCTTATGGTGGCGAAGATTCGCCGCTCGACATCTCTCGCGGCATGTTTTCCGGCGAGGTCGGCACGCCGCGCCTGGTGCAGCTCTTCGACCGCTTCGGGATTAAAACCACCTGGTTCGTGCCCGGCCACTCGGCGGAGACCTTTCCCGATCAGATCAATGAGGTGGTCGAGGCCGGACACGAGCTGAGCGTGCACGGTTATTCGCACGAGAACCCGATCGCCATGACCCCGCGACAAGAGGAGGACGTCCTCGACAAATGCATCGAGCTTCTGCAGAAGATCTCGGGCCGCAAGCCGACAGGCTATGTCGCCCCATGGTGGGAGTTCAGCCCGGTTACCGCCGAGCTTCTGCAAAAAAAGGGTTTCAAGTATGACCATAGCCTGATGCATCACGACTTCCAGCCGCACTATGTCAGGGTTGGCGATAGCTGGACCAAGATCGACTATTCGAAGTCGGCGAAGGAGTGGATGAAACCGCTCGTGCGCGGCAAGGAGATCACTGACATCGTCGAGATCCCGGCGAGCTGGTACACCGATGACCTGCCGCCCATGATGTTCATCAAGGCGGCCCCCAACAGCCATGGCTTCGTCAGCCCGCGCCACCTTGAGGAGATGTGGCGCGATCAGTTCGACTGGGTTTACCGCGAGTACGACTACGCGGTCTACACCATGACGATCCACCCGGATGTGTCGGGCCGACCTCAGGTGCTGCTCATGCTGGAGCGCCTGTTCAATCACATGAGCCGGCACCCGGGCGTGCGATTCACGACCTTCGACGAGATCGCCAACGATTATCTGCACCGCTCTCCGCCACCCAGTAAGCGGAAGTAGGAGAGAAGCGCCCGCGGGAGGCATGACATGTGCGGCTTGTGCGGCGTTCTCGGCGCCGAGGACCATTGGACCGATGCTGCCGGCTCTACGCGGATCTTCGGGAATGCCGGCGCGAGCCGAACCCGGCGCCAGGAGCGTCTGCGCCGGGTTGCGATCGGTAACAAGATTCTGGCCCATTACGGCCTCAAGCTGAGCGACTGGCAAGGCAGCGCCTATATCCTGCGCAACCGCACCGGCCGCCAGGAG
>JAOTXT010000152.1 GCA_029862205.1 Paracoccaceae bacterium | reverse complement strand
TATCGAAGGATAGCGCCGCAGGGGCACTGGTCGCCACCGCCGCCTCGGCAAGGTGCAGGCGCAGGCCTGCTGCGGGCAGGTTCACCGGCTGGCGCTGCGACCCGGAGAGGCGCATTTCGCCGGTATCGATAAACGGCGGCGTGAAACCGCGCCGGATCAGAAGTGCGGTCACACGGTCGGCGATGATCCCCTGGGCAATGCCGTTGAACGTGAGCGCGGTGCCGGGCGAAAGGGTGACACGTCCGGCCGCGAGGCTGATCTCTGCCCTCCGCACCCGGTCCAGCGCGGTATGCTCCGACTGCGCCGTGCCCTGCGCCCAATACTGCCACAGCGGCTGCACCGCCGGGTCGAAGGCGCCGCCGGTCAGTCGCTTCCAGCGTGCGCAGGCAGCCATCGCGTCGCTCAGGTCGCGGGACGGGGCATCCAGCATGCCCTGTGCGTTCAGGCGGGAAAGCTGCGAGGATGGGCGATGCAGACTGAAAATGTTCTCCAGCCGGTCGATTTCGGCCACCACCGCCGCAAGCGCCTCTTCGGCCTGGTCACGCCGCCCGGTCAGCACGATCCGCGCCTCGGCCCCCAAAGCGCTGCCGCGCCATTCCCAGTGCTCGGCAGACGCTCTACCCACGAGGACAGCGGCGGTTGCGGCCAGAAGAAAGCGTCTGCGGGTCAGTCCCATGTACTCGTCCTCATGCTGGCCTGGCGCTTGGCGCGGTTTTTCAGAACGATGCAGGTCTTCGGGTCGTGGTAGATCATCTGGCAGCGCAGGCAGAGCACGCACTCATTCGGGTTGATCCGCCCGATCGGATCGATCGCGCCGACGGTGCATTTGGTCTCGCACAGCCGGCACTCGCGACCGCATTGTGGTCGGCGGCTTAGCCAGTCAAACAGCTTTAGCTTGGCCGGAATGGCCAGTGCTGCACCGAGCGGGCAGAGATAGCGGCAGTAAAAGCGTTCAATGAACAGCCCCGCCGCCAGCAGCGCTACGGCGAACAGCACGAATGGCCAGGCGCGCACAAAACGCATCGTCATCGCGGTCTTGAAAGGTTCCACTTCAGCCAGCACCAGCGCCTGCTCCATCGAGTAGAACGAGAGCGCCAGGATGGCGAGGAACAGCGTGTACTTGATCACCCACAGCCGCTCATGGATCGCGAAGGGCACTTGGACTTGCGGCACGCCGAGTCGCTGTGCCACCTCATTGGTCAGTTCCTGCAGGGCGCCGAATGGGCAAAGCCAGCCGCAATAGACGCCGCGTCCCCAGAACAGCAATCCCAGCGCGACGAAACTCCACAGCAGAAAGATCACCGGCTCGATCAGGAATGTCTCCCAGCGGAAGCCGGACAAGAGCGCATGCAGGAAGGCCACCACCTGCACCACCGAGAGCTGCCCTCCGGCGACCCAGCCGAGCCAGACCAGCGCGAGGGAGAGATAACCCATTCGTCCCAATCGCCAGAGTTTCGGCCGGCTGGCGAAAGGCTTCTGGAGGAACAAGAAGCCGGTCAGCACAGCCAGCAATACAGCAACGCCGATAACGGATCCCTGCTTGGCTTCCCAGGCCGCCTGCCACAAAGGCCTGTCCTTGGGCAATTCCAATGGCGCGGCCGCGAGCAGATAGCCGCGTGGCAGGGTATAGTCGAGCGGAATCCGCATCGAGACCACGCCACCATCGGCGGTCGTGCGGCTCGCGGTCACCTCGATCCGGAACGCGCGGGTCGGATTGAACCCGGTTTCGCCGCGCAGACGGAAGACGCTGACTTCCTTGAACTCCGGCGCGTCCATCGCGCGAAGGCGGTCGATCCGCCGGTAATCGTCGGCCCTTAGCGCGATGGTTCGTGCGCCCTGGATCACCTCGATCCGGTCGAATATATCGGTCTGCCGCCAGGCGGTGCCGCGATGGGAATGTAAGCCGCGCGAGGCGATGAAAAGCGCAGAGTCGCCGGACCCCAGCGATCCGGTCGCCCGGGTGAACATCTGCTGGCCCAGAAGATTGCGCCCGATCCCCGGCGGATCCAGCACTGCCAGCCAGAGATCGAGGAAAGGCAGCGCGCCCGGCGGTGGCGGGTTGCTGGCACCGGCCAGTGCGGTGTGGGCTTCGTCGAGGGTCACGACCGTGTGGCTGAGTGCGCCCTCATCCGCCAGTGCGCTCCAGGTCTTTTCGGTGAAGCTCACGCGATCGATTCGGGCGGTGGCGCCGGCGACCAGTCCCCGGCCGATGGCGATGGTGCGCGCTGTTCGCAGGATCGCGTCGCGGATCACACCTGTTGAGACGGTTGCCCGGGCGATCACCGGCGGCAATTCGCCGCGTGCATCGAAGGCGGTGACCCGAGGCTTGGTCAGATCGAGACCGGAGAACGCGGAGACATAGGCGGCGATATCCTCGGTCGAGATGCCCAGCGTCAAAATCGGTTCGTTGTGGCGCATCAGTTCGGCGCCCGCAATTCGCCCCTCCTGCGAGACCGCAACAAGGATATCGATGGGGCGGCCGGAATATCCAAGTGACTCTGCAATCTCCCAGGTCGAAGCGATGTGGCCGACCGGACCATCCGGCCCGTGAACC
>JAOTXT010000099.1 GCA_029862205.1 Paracoccaceae bacterium | reverse complement strand
GACCCGCGAGCGCAGCGCCTATGATACCCATTTCCAGGGGCCGGATTCATGAGCACCGAGAAGCCACTTACCGGGCGCAAGGTCCTGCTGATCGCGCTGGCCGCCTTCGGCATCGTCATCGGTGCGAACCTGGCCATGCTTTTTTCCGCGACCGGCACCTTCCCTGGCTTGGTCGTGAAGAACTCCTACGTCGCCAGCCAGCAATGGCAGGCCCGGACCGACGCGCAGAAGGCGCTGGGTTGGCAGGTCGAGATCGGGCTGGAAAATGGCCGCCTGAGCGTAACCCCCCGCGACGCCGACGGGGCGTTGGTCCAGGGCCTGGACATGATCGCAACCATCGGACGCCCAACCCAAGCCAAGGAGGACCGAAGCGTAGAGCTGCAGCTGGGCGCGGACGGCTATTCGGCGCCCATCGCGTTGGCGCCTGGCGCCTGGCGGGTCGAGATCGCGACCCGCTCGGGCCCGGCATTCCGGATTGGCGCGGCGCTGACCGTGCGCGAGGCCAACTGATGCCACTGGACCGCGCATCCACGCTGAGCGAGGTCGAGCTGCTGCTGCCTGATATCCGCTGCGCCGGATGCATCGGCCCGGTGGAACGAACGCTCGCGGCAATCCCTGGCGTGCTGGAGGCCCGGGTGAACCTGACGGCCAAGCGCGCGCGGGTGCGCTTGGAACCCGGTCAAGTCGAGGCCGAGCAACTGGTCGCGGCCCTCGGCGAAGCGGGGTTCTCGGCCCGGCCGTTCGATCGCAACGTCGACGGCGGGCAGGCCGCGGACCATACCGCGCGCGATCTTTTGCTGCGCATCGGTGTCGCCGGCTTCGCGGCGATGAACGTGATGTTGCTGTCGATTTCGGTCTGGTCCGGGGCCGAGGCGGCGACCCGGGACCTGCTGCATTGGATCTCGGGCCTGATCGCGCTGCCGGCGATGGCCTATGCGGGCCTGCCCTTCTATCGCAGCGCCGCGAGCGCCCTGGCGGGGGCGCGCGTCAACATGGATGTACCGATCACGCTGGCGATCGCGCTGTCGGCGCTGAGTTCGCTGATCGAGACCGCGCGCGGCGGCGAGCATGCCTATTTCGACGCCGGGATCATGCTGATCTTCTTCCTGCTGGTCGGGCGCTACCTAGAGCATCGCACCCGTGCCGGCGCGCGCACCGCGGCAGCCGAGCTTTCGGCGCTCGCCGGGCGCCAGGCGATGCGGCGCGACGCCGATGGCGGGCGCAGGCTGGTCGCCGTCGACGAACTGGCGCCGGGCGAGATCATCGAGATCGCCGCGGGCGAGCGGATCCCGGCGGACGGGATCGTCATCGATGGCACAAGCGATCTGGACCGCTCGCTGGTCACGGGCGAGAGCCGGGCCGAGCCGGTCTTGGCCGGCGAGACGGTCAATGCGGGCATGGTCAACCTGACCGGCCCGCTGGCGATCCGGATCACCGCGACCGGGGACCGGACGCTGCTGGCCGAGATCGCCCGCATGGTCGACGCCGCCGAGCGGGGGCGGACCCGCTATGACAAGCTCGCCGACCGGGCCGCGCGGATCTACGCGCCGGGCGTCCACATCGTGGCGCTATTGGCCTTCGTGGGCTGGCTCGGGGCCGGGGCGGAATGGCACGGCGCGCTGATGATCGCCGCTGCCGTTCTGATCATCACCTGCCCCTGCGCATTGGCGCTGGCGATCCCGACCGTCCATACGGTCGCGACCGGGCGGCTGTTCCGGACGGGGATCTTCCTCAAGGACGGGGCCGAGCTCGAGCGCCTGGCCGAGGTCGACCTGGTGGCCTTCGACAAGACCGGGACACTGACCGACGGCAAGCCGGAACTGATCGAGGGGCCGGCCGAGAAATCGCCGGCCTGGCCGGTGGCGGCGGCGCTGACCGCCGGGTCGCTGCATCCCCTCTCGAAGGCGATCGCGGCCCGGGCCGAGACGCTTGGCGTCGCACCGGCCGAGGTCTCGGAAATCCGCGAAATCCCCGGCTTCGGGATCGAAGGCGATCTGCAAGGCACGCCGGTGCGGCTGGGGCGGCCGGAATGGGCCGGCGCGACCCCGGGCGCGGACGGCGTCGTGCTGCGGACCGGCGACGCCGTGCATGGATTCAAGTTCCGCGACCGCCCGCGGCCCGATATGTCCGAGGCGGCCCAGACGCTGCGCGGCCTGGGGCTGGAGATGGCGATCCTGTCGGGCGACAAGCGCGCCCATGTTGATGCGATCGGCGACACGGCTGGAATCGCCCGGCGCCATGGGGACCTGGCCCCCGGCGAGAAACTGCGGCTGCTGCAGGATTGGGCGGCCGAAGGCCGCCGCGTCCTGATGGTCGGCGACGGGCTGAACGACGCCCCGGCGCTGAGCGCGGCCCATGCGTCGATGTCGCCCGGCTCGGCCAGCGACGTGGCGCGCTCGGCGGCGGGCCTGGTCTTCACCGGCGCCAACCTGGCCCCGGTCGCCGAGGCAATCCGGGTCGCCCGGGCAGCCCGGCGGCGGGCATTCGAGAGCTTCGGGATCGCCGCGGTCTATAACTCGATCGCGATCCCGCTGGCGGTGATGGGGTTCGTGACCCCGCTAATCGCGGCGCTGGCCATGTCGGGCTCATCACTTCTGGTGGTGCTGAACGCATTGCGGGTAAGGTCTGCTCGATGACGGTTCTGGGTGCCCTGATACCGATCTCGCTTTTCCTAGGCCTCTGCGGCCTGGGCGCGTTCGTCTGGACGCTCAGAGCGCGGCAATACGAGGATCTGGAGGGCGATCAGCACCGCACATTGTTTGGCGGCCACGATGATGGCCCCATGTGACCGACCGGTCGCGCGGCGCGTCGTACGGCTGGCGGTAACGGCTGGGAGGGCCTGCGAATGATCATGACCGAAAAGCAAATCGCGCTGATCCGCGAAAGCCGCGATCAATTGACGCCCGAGCTGGAGGAGACCTCCGCCGCCTTCTACGAAGATCTGTTCCGCCGCGCGCCGGAGCTGCGTGCCCTCTTCCGGGACGATCTGTCCGGCCAGGGAATGCGGTTCATGTCCGCGGTCAGCGTGATCGCCGACAATTTGGACGATCCTGCCCAGTTGGACGACCATGTCTCCCTGCTCGCCGAGGGCCACGCGCAATTCGGCATCGAAGAGCCGGCCTACCGCGCCATGGAAGAGGCGCTGATCCACGCATTCGCGAATGCGCTGGGCGACCAATTCACCAGCGAGGTCGAGCACGCCTGGCGTTCGGCCTTCCGCCAGGTCAGCGACCAGATGCGGGTTCGCGGGGCGACGCTACGCTCAAACTGAATGGCCTTTCGGCTTGGTCGAGCGTAGACGAGGCACGTCTCCCAAAATGCGCCTGCACGTTAGCCGCATTCGCGCGGCTCCATGGGCCCACTGGTTTTGACTCTCCAAGCGAGCCACTTCAATGGCGGCATTGGCCATTACGTCTCCGCATCGATATTCACCACAGGGTTTGTACATCTCACCGGATCCGCCATCGACGGGACCAATGTGGTCAATCGGACAAAGCCAAGCCAAAATGTCGTGAATGAGTGACGCCGCGCGTTGTGCTTTCTCGCTTAACTGCGGCATCATGGGGGCCAGTCATTTTACAAGGGAGGAAATCATGAGAATTTCGGCTGCAATTCTGACCGGTGTCATCCTCGGTCTCGGCGCGATACCGATCCAAGCCAAAGCGCAAGAGATGAGCTTTTTCGTTACCAGCATTGGCCTGGGCGATGGCGGCAATCTGGGCGGCCTGGAAGGCGCTGACGCGCATTGCCAGCAGCTGGCCGAGGCCGCAGGCTCGGCGGGCCGCACCTGGCGCGCCTATCTCTCGACCCAGGCCGAGGGAAAGCGTGGCGAGTCGGCGCGACTGCGCATCGGCCAGGGCCCGTGGCACAACGCCCTTGGCGAGCTCGTTGCCTCCGATCTCGATCAGCTCCACATTCTGCCGAACATCTATCTGCGCACGGCGCTCGACGAGAACGGCAACCGCATCATGGGTCGTTATGACGAGCGCAACGAGCACGACATCCTGACCGGAACACAGGAGGACGGCATGGCCTTCTGGCCCTGGCAGGAGGGCGACAAGACGTGCTCCAACTGGACCTCGAACGGAGAAGGCTCCGCGATCGTCGGCCATCATGACCGTCACGGCGGCGGGAACATATCCTGGAATTCGGCTCACGGCTCGCGCGGCTGCAGTCCGGAAAACCTCCGCAGCACTGGAGGCAACGGATATTTCTATTGCTTCGCGGCTGACTGATGGGAATTTGAGCTGCAGCGCCGGGCACCCCGTGATGATGCGCGCCCTGGCGACCCAGACCAGGCCAACGATGCTTCGGGAAAAGCGATGAGAACCGTCGCGGCGGCGCTCGCCTGGCTCGTGCTGAGCGTCGGCCCCTTGGGGGCCGCGGCGCAGCATCCCTGCGGCGAGGAGGACCCATGCGAGATAGCCGGCGGCTCTTACTATTTCGTACCGCCGGATGGCTGGGATGGGGAGAGCCCTCTCCCAGCAATCGTGTTCTTTCACGGCCACCGTTCGTCCGGTCGCAGCGCTCTGCGCGGTTCGGTCCGGAAAACCTTCGGCAATGCGGGATATGCGGTCATCGCTCCGAACGGCCAGGTCCGTCCGGGCGCCGATTATTTCTATTGGCCGGCGCGGCCGATGGAGACCGCGGCGAGGGACGATGTTGCCTTTGCACTGGCTGTTGTCGAGGATGTAGCGCGCAAGGTTCCCCTCGATCGCCGGCGCATCCTGGTGGCTGGATTCTCGGCTGGCGGATCCCTGGCATGGATGATCGCCTGTCATCTGGGGAACGAATTCGCGGGCTACGTGTCTGTGGCGGGGGCCCTCCGGCGCCCAATCCCTGAAGATCGCTGCCCGGGCGGCCCGGCCCGAATGCTGCACTTCCACGGCTTCGGGGATACGCAGGTTCCGCTTGAAGGGCGCAGAATTCGCGACTGGCATCAGGGCGACGTCTTCGAGTCGTTCTCCCTCATGCGCGAGACCAATGGTTGCCGGAGCAACCCGCACGCGGTCACGATCGGCGATCCGTTCTCATGCCGGGTTTGGAACCGCTGCACTTCGGATACCGATCTTCGTCTCTGCGTCCATGATGGCGGCCACGGCCTGCCGAAGGGGTGGGCAAAGGCAGCGCTCGATTGGTTCGAAACCCTCCCGATCCAACAATAGCGGATCGCGGGCACGTCGGAATAAACACTTCAATTTCTTCGGGGAGCGTCACGCAGCGGCCGCTTGCGCCTAGCGTCGGCTATCGGAAATAGGACGGCATGCACGTTGCGGATTATAATGTGGCTTCCATCACTCCAATGCGTTTCGTTTGGGTGTGTCCGTGGCGGATGTCTATCGAAAAATTCAAATATAATCTATATATTACAGTCATTTGCTTTATATCTGTGGCGGAAGGGGAGTCCGCTACTCTATCTATATAAGGTCTTTTATTTAATTGTAAAAATATCCCGATTTCAAAATCATACCACAGTTAGTACCACATCTTGTAATGCATTTCGTATCCAAAGCATCCTTGGCCGGATTTTTGATGCGTGTCAGTCAGGGCGGAATGCAGAAGTTCGCTGCAACTGCGAGCGTACTTTGCCGAACGGTGCGAAGCGGACATTGACACGAGACACTGAGTTTCCAGACGTTGGATGGCAATCCAGCGGGACCGAGGATACGCTCGAAGCAATTGCCCAAATAACTTCGTGCTAAGGCAACGGGACTGGGTCGTCGCTCAATGTTCTGAGGTAGGCGATGAGGGCGACGCGTTCCGCCCTATCGTCGACATATCCCTTATTCATTACTGTGCCGGGAACGATGCCCATCGGATCGGCAAGGAACGCATTCAGCCGCTCGAACGTCCAGGACCCGGATTGAGAGGACATTGCGTCGGAGTAAGGATAGTCCAGACTGGCAATCGGCCGTCCGACGATGCCCCAGAGCCTCGGTCCGTCACCACCGGTGTTCTCGACTTTCACCATCTGATGACAAACGCCGCATTCGAGAGCCCTGATCCGGCCCTTCTCGATATCCGCTGCAGCCAAGTCCCCGGAAATCGGTTCGACTTCAATCGCCGCCGCACCATGTTTGCGCAAGAGTTCCGCAAATTCTGACCGATTTCTTTTGGCGGCCAGATGGATCGGCGGCTGGAATTGACTGTTTCGGGCATTTACGTCCGCCCCACGGTCAATGAGCAGAGCCCCAATCTCAACAGCACCCTTTTCCGCAGCTTCGTGAAGCGGCGTCGAGTCGTGCTCACCACCCATTAAGTTCGGGTTGGCGCCGTGCTGCAAGAGAACCTTCGCGATCTCCAAATGCCCGCGCCGCGCCGAAATGTGCAATGGCGTCCCCCAGTTCGATTGGGCGTTCGCATTCGCTCCGCTCTCGAGAAGGATTTTCGCAATCTCCAGGTGCCCACCCTGCGCCGCGAAGTAGAGCGGTGTCGCGATCCCCTGCGGGTCCGGCTCCGCGCCAGAATCCAATAGGGCGGTGACTTTCTCAAGATCCCCGCCACGGGCCGCTGTCATCAACTCGGAAGGCTGTGCGGTGGCCGGTGCTGCATTCACCAAGGTGAACAGAAGGGCGAGAACAACAAACAATCTTGGCATCGGCTCCTCCATCAATTGGAGAACCCTACCACGACAGGCCTTTGTTGTGCGCTTGGATCATTCTTCAGGGACTTCCTGAGTGCCTGCTCCGGGCTCGAACTGGTCACCTGACGCAGTGCAGCACCCTGCGGATAGGATGCATGGCCGACGTTGGGTCGGCGATGTGGATGGGCGAGGTGGATCGGAGGATCCGTCATGCAGATCATCAATCTACCTGCCATTCGCCTGCAGCGGCCGGCCTGGAACAAAGGCCGCATCGTCGGCCAGAAGCGTCCACTTCTGCCGAAACATGTCTGGGCAATCCGCGTGCGTCTGGAGATCGCCGAGAATCTGCGAGGTCTCGCTCTGTTCAACACGGCCATCGACAGCAAACTGAGGGGTTGCGATCTCGTTCGTCTGAAGGTCGCCGATGTGTACGCCGCCGGCCAAATCAAAGAGCGAACATCGATCCTGCAGAGCAAGACGCAAAAGCCCGTGCGGTTCGAGTTGACCGAGGGAACGAGGAAGTCGCTGCGGGAGTGGTTAGACGACCCAAGAATGACCGGGCAGGAGCACCTTTGGCCAGGTCGGTTCCATGAGCCGCTACACATCTCGACGCGACAGTATGCGCGGCTGGTTCGAGATTGGGTCCGCTCCATTGGTCTTGAGGCAAGCGCATACGGGACGCACTCTATGCGTCGGACGAAGGTTGCCCAGATATATCGAAAGACCGGAAATCTTCGTGCTGTTCAGCTACTCCTCGGACACACAAAGATGGACAGCACCGTTCGATACCTCGGTGTCGAACTTGAGGATGCACTGGCAATAGCTGAGGCTGTTGAGATCTGACCAGACGGGTCGGCCCACGTGGCCGGCCCTGAACAGAACCTTTTTCTCACTGCAGCGAAGGACCGCTCCGAGCCCAAATTGCCAGATGCTGCACCGCATTCGAATGGCAGCAACGTGCGGCAAACCGGACGTTCAGTTTGCGTGCGCTACGCGTATTCCTGACCCAAGGCGGACATTTCAACATTTTAACCTGATGCAGGCTTTGCCCAGCGGAGCGCAACTGCTCATGGCTCGGTCGGCGGATTAGATCAGTCGATCAAGACTAGGCCGGGAGTTAGCCTGTCGACTTGTCCGTGTCTCTCGCCGTGCCATCACTCTTCGCATTATCCGCATTACGTTCTTCGCCCATCGCTCCATCGTCGGCGTTCTCCGTGCTGGCGTTCAGTTCGTTACTGTCTTCGTCCGCCGCCGCTTCTTCGTGTGGCTCATCGGGCCATGGCGCAAACGGGAATGGTTTTTCTTCCGTAGTAAATGTCATGTAGACGGTTATTTGCTGAAAATACCGGGCAAGATTACGTCCGAAACGAGCTAACCGGTCATTCGGCTTGCCAGAGATAAGGCTGCCAAGGAACTGGAACACGACCACAGCAAGAGTGACAATCTCCGCCACACTGTAAGCGACACCCATGACAATCATGAAGACTAGGCGGAGCCATATACTGCGCCGGACAATGTTATCCTTTAGGTGCCCGCTCATTCTAATACCTCCGTTGCCAATTCATGCCCACGACCGTTTCCGTTGAGCACCGAGCATAGCAGACCTTTGGGTTGGAATGTCGGTTTACCACACCTATCCAGATCCGGTTTAGAGGGGCGTTGAATGCGTATCATTGACCCCAACCAAGTCATTTCAGCGAACAGCGCAATCGACCGCAATGTCCCCATAACACAGAGATCGCACTGAATGCGCCCATCCTCAAGCGCGTGCCAGCACTTGGTCGCGACGGTACCATGCGGCAGCCCCTCGGCTCTAGGCCTGTCCTCGGTCATCAAGCGCGGCTCCGTCATGACCCCCCTCGCGTTCAGAGTCCGCGAAACCAGCTTCGGGAGGTACGTTTGTCGAGACGCGAGAGGCCAAGGTGCCGAGCGGCCTCGATAGCGTGCGCGAACTCGGCAGAGGTTACGGCGCGGTCGAGCTCCGGCTTCTCCCCGGCGCGATAGCACGGGCGGTACTGGTCCATGATGTTGACGTAAGTATCGGTCGAGATCTCCTCGGCGAGGAATTGCAGCACCTTCCGCGTCCCGGCGATGTCGTCGGGAAGCACCAGATGGCGCACCAGCAGACCGCGCAGCGCCAGACCATCCTCGCCCAAGACCAGATCGCCCACCTGGCGATGCATCTCTTTCACGGCCTTCTGGTTGAACTCCACATAGTCGCGCACATGCGAATAACGATGCGCCAGCTCCGAGTCGCCGTATTTCATATCGGGCATGTAGATATCGATGACATTGTCGAGCAGCCCAAGGGCCTCAAGGCTGTCATAGCCCGAGGTGTTGAAGACGAGCGGAAGCCGCAGCCCCTTGGCGGCGGCGATCTCCAAGGCTTGCAGGATCTGGTAGACCACATGGCTAGGGGTAACGAAGTTGATGTTGTGACAGCCCATTTCCTGCAGCTGCAGCATCACCGCCGCAAGCTCGTCCGCCGAACGCTCTTCACCCTGTCCTTTCCAGCTGATCTCCCAGTTCTGGCAGAAGATGCAGCGCAGATTGCACCAGGAGAAGAAGATGGTACCCGAGCCGTTCCAGCCGCTCAGACAGCTCTCCTCACCGTGATGCGGTCCGACGGAATGCACCACCGCTCGCTCACCTGTTCGGCAGATGGCGCCGCGGAGTGTCCGAAACCGATTGACATGGCAATAGCGGGCGCACAAATCGCAATCCCCCATATGCCGGCGCGCCCGCTCGACCCGCTCGGCCAATTTGCCCGAACGATGCAGCGGTAGATAGCAGGGCTCGAATTGCGAGGTGCTGATGTTGGCTATATCGGGCTGCGAGATCATCCCTTTCCCTCACATAGCTGCATTGCGAGCAATCGCTTTGCGCTGCCCGCCCCTGTGCCCGTCAGGGCGGGTGCTCCGAGAATGGCTGGCCGACCGCTATGCTGGTCACGGGCTCTTGCCCCTCAGGCAGACGCAAAAGCCGCGAGACCGCGGCGTCACTAAAGGCCA
>JAOTXT010000151.1 GCA_029862205.1 Paracoccaceae bacterium | reverse complement strand
TTTTCGCGCCGTGGCGGCAAACGTATCGAAGAAATGTACTTCGGCTTGCCCGCAGCCCGCGCGCAACGCGGCCGTGCGCCACGCTTCTCCAGCCAACCAGTTGCAAGAACTGAAGAAAAACGCGGCGGCGATGGCCGTGGCATGGCGTTTGCATGACGGTCATGGAGACCATCACTGCAAGCAAGGTGGCCAAGATGTGCGACAAGACCAAAATTCTCATCGTCGATGACGACGAGGTGGTGCGCCGGAGCTATCTGCGGTCGCTGGAGAGCATCTCCCGCAATGTCGAGACCGCAGGCGATGGCGAAAAGGCGCTGCAGACAATGGAGCAGAATCCCTTCGACGTCGTGCTGCTCGATATCCGCATGCCCGGCCAGGATGGCCTGTCGGTGCTGCGCACCATCAAGCAGAAATGGCCGGAGAGCGAGGTGGTGATCATTACCGGTTATGCGACCATCGACAGCGCCAAGGAGGCGGTGCGGCTCGGAGCTTACGACTACCTCGCCAAACCGGTGGGCCCGCAGGACGTGATCAATGTCACTGATGGGGCCACGACTCGCAAACACTGGGCGCTGCATCGCGTGCCGGCTGTATAGCAAAAAGGTGCGGTGCAAATTTCACATAAATTATTGAAAACGCTCGGTTTTCAGTCGAGCTGCGGACCGGCCTGTATAAGAAAAATATACCTCACCGCCTCCACCGTCACTGCAAAACCCCATAATCGACGCCACGGAATTGAGCTAAGTGATTGAACAATAGGTCGTTTCAGGATCTTCCCGGAAACTTGGCACGACCCTTGCTTATTAAATACCGAGCAAGCAATTCAGCCAAAGGGCCTCGAGGACGAGACCGCAAGAAAAGGAGAAGGCCATGACCGCATTACGCAAAGTGCTCGTCGTCGACGATGATCCCGTCGTCCGCAAGAGCTTCGACCGGGTTCTCTCCGGCAAGGGCTACGCCGTCATCACCGCCGAGAATGGCGAAGAGGCGCTGCGCAAGCTGAGCGAGGAGGATTACGACGTCGTCTACACCGACATCCGCATGCCCGGAATGAACGGGCTTGAGGTGGCCGAACAGGTCAATGCGCGAAGGCCGTGGACCCCGGTGGTGATCATCACCGGTTACGGCACCGAGGCTGCCGAAGCCCGCGCCGAGGCCGCAGGCGTCTCGAACTTCCTGCACAAGCCGTTGACTCCCGAGATGATCGCAGGCAGCGCCCGCGAGGCTCTGGCAGCCACCGCAGTCATGGCGGAAGCGGCAGTCTTGCCGGCCGCGGCGGAAGCACCCGTGGCCGAGCCGGTCGCCAGGGAAAGCGCGCTGAAGAACGTCCTTCTATTCCTCGCCGCGCCGTTCATTGCCCTGGCCTATGTCATTGCTCTGCCATTCGTCGGCCTCGGTGTTCTTGCCGTGCTGGCGGTGCGTGCCGCAGCCGGGAGCAAAAGGGTGGCGACAATAGGCCTGGCGCTGAAGAACACCGTCCTGATCGTGCTCTCCCCGTTCATTGGCTTGGCCTATGTTTTGCTCGTCCCGTTCATCGGGCTGGGCATGCTGGCCTGGATGGGTGGCCGGGCATGGGTTAGAGGCCGTGCGCGATGACTGCGGAAAATCTGCGATAGATCAATGTGCAGTTGACCGAAATGCCGCAGATAATACCAAAGACGTGATGACCGTCCGGGGGCGAACAGCCCCCGGACGCTGTTGAGAGCGACGGCGCCACGGGGCAAATATGGATAACCACAGTACCACGCGCAAAACCGCGCGAGCGTTCCTCCCGATTGGCTTGGTCATCGCGGCTCTCGCCGCAGCACTCACCGTCCTGCCCGCCGCCGCTCCGCAGGCAATCGCGGCCGAGGAAAAGCTCTCGGACGAGGATCAGCAATGTCTTGGCTGTCATGGGTTTGCCGGCATGGACAAGACGCTGGAGAATGGTGACACGCTGCCCCTGCATGTGCCGGGCGAAGCGTTCGCCAGGTCCGTGCACCGCGCCTTCGGATGTGCCGGCTGTCACGCCGACACCGATGCCGCCGCGCATCCGCCGAGCAACAAGGACATCAAGAGCGCGCGCAGCTATGCAGTGAGCGCGAACGAGGCATGCCACGGCTGCCATGCCGAAATGTTTGAGCAATGGGACAAGGGCGTTCACGCAGCTCTGGTCCGCGCCGGCAATCCGCAAGCGCCCATATGCACCGACTGCCACAGCCCGCATGCGGTCATCAAGGATGCGGCGGCGCAACCGGAGCAAACGCCCTGCAAGGATTGCCACGGGGAGATTTTCAACGCCTATCTCGGCAGCATGCACGCCAAGGCCCTGCGCAGTTCCGATGAGAGCTATGCACCGACTTGCTCAGGCTGTCACAGCGCCCATGACGTGAAGCCCACCTTGCTCGGAGAGGGGCCGAAGGCGGCCTGTTCGGCTTGTCACGCCGGCGCACTGGAGGCCCACCAGAAATGGCTTCCCAATGCGGCTCTGCATTTTGAGGTCGTGTCCTGTCCCGCCTGCCACTCGCCCGGGGCGCAGCGGCAGGTCGATCTCCTGCTGGTCGACGGTGAAGACAAGGCGATCAGTATCGAA
>JAOTXT010000048.1 GCA_029862205.1 Paracoccaceae bacterium | reverse complement strand
CATCGCGATGTCGGATATGTCTTCGTCCACACCGGATCGCACCAGGAAGAACCGCTCACCATCCCGGCGGTTGATCTCGCCCAGCTTGGTCGCCGGCGCGCGTTTGATGAAGTTCGTGACCGGCACCAGCCCCCTGGGCGTCGAGACCTTCAAACCGTCAAGTGTCGAAAGAATGCGGTCATCCTTAGGAAATCGGACGCGGATCTCCAACTCGTCATCCGAGTCCGCCGGGCGGTAGGTGTCGAAGACCGCCCCGCGCGTGACAGCTTGCACCAACGGGCCGATGGTCGCCACGTCGGCACCGAAGCGCCCCGCATTGGCGCGGTCCACATCGATCCGCCAGTCGATCCCGGGCAAGGGCCTGGTGTCTTCGATATTGATCAGCCCCGGCGTCCCCTCGAACCGGTCCAAAGCTATTTGTGCTGCCCGATTCAGGTCCGCCCAGTTATTCGACCTCAGCTCCAATTGCAGCGGTTTGCCCTGGTGCGGGCCGTCCTCCTGTTTCTTGATCTCGGCAAGCACGCCAGGGATCGCGGTGATCCGGCGGTCGATCTCGTCGATCACCGCCCCGCCGGGTCCGCGCTCGTACCATCGCGCAAGCTCAAGCTGCACCTGGCCCACGGAATCGGGCGGACCTTCCTGACCGCTGGCATCGGCCAAGCCGCCGCCGCCGGAGAAGGCGAAAACCGACTCGACACCGGGCACGTCCATCACCGCTTGCTCGGTCGCGCGCACCATGCGGTCGCGTTCGGCCAGGCTCAGATTCCCGCGGGCCCGCACATAAACAATAGCGCGTTCCGGGTCCGTTTGGACGAAGAACTCGATCCCGTTATTGTTCGCCCCGTAATAGGTGAATGTGCCGACAATCACGGTCAGCGCGACGCCAAGCGCGACGAAGGGGCCAATCGGGTTCAGCACGATCATGCTGGTGAGCTTCCCGAACCAGGTCCGGCGATAGATCGCGGCTTTCGGTGGCGGCGCGCCCATATAGCCGGTGACCCGGGACCGTGCGCGGGCCAGCATCCGTGTGACCCGGCCGAAAACCCCGCCCAGGATCGGCAGATAGATCAACGCCACCACCAGCGAGGCGCTGAGCACGAAAATTAGCGTCACCGGAAGCTGACCCATGAACTGCCCCGGCATTCCTGGCCAGAAAAGCATTGGCAGAAAGGCGCAAAGCGTCGTGGCAGTCGACGAGATGATCGGCCAGAACATGCGCCGCGCGGCCTCCGTGTAGGCGGTCATCGGACCGACGCCTTGAGCCACGCGCTTGTCGGCGTATTCGACCACCACGATGGCGCCGTCGACCAACATGCCGACGGCCAGGATCAGGCCGAACATGGTCATGTTGTTGACGCTCATGCCCAGCGCGGCCATCAGCCCGAACGACAGCAGGAACGAGCAGGGGATCGCGATGCCGACCAACAGCGCCGAGCGCAGGCCCAGCGCCGCCAGCACCACGATCATGACCAGGATCACTGCGGTCATCACGCTCGATTCAAGCTGGCTGACCATGTCGGTAACTCGCGCGGACTCGTCCATCGAGAAGTCCACGTTCACCGCCTGGCGCAGCGGTTCGGGCCAAGTTGCCACGGTGGCATTCACCGTGGCGCGAACGGCGTCCACGGTCGCGATGATGTTCTCGCCGATCCGTTTCTTGACCTGGAGTGAGATCGACTTCTCGCCGTTATAGCGTGCGCGTCCCTGCGCATCCTCGAAGGTCCGGCGCACTTCGGTGACATCGCCAAGACGCACCACTCGGTCGCCGTTCACCTTGACCGGCAGATTGCGCACGTCCTCCAGCGTCTCGAACGACCCTGGCACGGTGACCGAGAAGGCAGCGCTCTCGCTTTCGACCGCGCCCGCAGCGATCAGCTGGTTGTTGCGGGTGAAGACCGCGAGCAGTTCCTCGGTGGTAACGTCGTAGCTTTCGGCCTTCAGCGGGTCGATCAGCACCTCGACCATCTCGTCGCGATGGCCGGTCAACTCGGCCTCGAGGACGGTCGGGACGGATTCGATTGCGCGCTGAAGATCCTTCGAAAGTTTCAGGAGTGTTCGCTCGGGCACTTCGCCCGACAGCGAGACGACCAGAACTGGAAATTGCGAGAGGTTAATCTCACTGACCGTCGGCTCTTCCGCGTCGTCCGGGAATTCCGCTTTGGCCTGATCCAACCGGTCGCGCACCTCGGCCAATGTCGCCTGCTTGTCCCAGCCGAAATCGAATTCCAGCAACATGCCCGCGTGGTTCTCGGCGGCGAAGCCGGTCATCTCCTTCAGGCCGTCGAGGCCCCGGATCTCGGTTTCCAGCGGCTTGATCAGCAGGCGTTCGGAATCGCGGGCCGAGACTCCGGGCAGGGGCACCGATATATAGAGCACCGGCACGTCGATATTCGGCGCGCCTTCCTTGGGCAGTGAGAAATACGAGACCAGCCCGGCGCCGACCGAGACGACCACCAGCGCCAGGACCATTCGGCTGCGCGCGGCGGCCCAGTCGACAAGGCCCCTCATTGGCTAAGCGTCCGGTCGAGCGGTGCGGCGATGATGGCACGTCCGTTGCGGACGAATTCCTGACCGACCACGATCACCGTCGCCGTCTCCGGCAAGCCTGCGACCCAGACCCCGTCGGTCTCTTCCCCAATAATGCGGATTGGCACGAATTGCGCCTCTCCGTCATTTGCCAGGCGCACGCCCAACCGGCCGTCGTCATCCAGGGTCAGGGCATTTTGCGGGATCTTGTGGGCGATCTCGGGCGGCAAACCGATCTCCAGTTCGGCAGTCATGCCGTCGCGGATCCGGCCATCACCGTTCGGCAGGGTCACCTCGACCAGGTAAGTGCGCGTTTCCGGATCCGAAACCCGGCTGATGAACGAAATCTGACCCGAGATCTGGCGCCCGTTGATCAACCGTGCTTCGGCGTTCCGGCCAACGGCAACCTGGTCCACCTCCTGCTCGGAGACATAGCCCGAAACCTTCACGCCGCTCAGATCGATGATTGTCGCACACGTATCGCCGGTGCCGAGCCGTGATCCAATTTCGGCGGTGTCGGTCTCCAACACTCCGTCGAAGGGCGCGCGGATCACAAGTCGTGCGATGTCGAGTCGGACCAGGTTGACCTGTGCCTGGGCCGCTTCCAGCTGTGCCTGACGAGCCTTGAGCGTGGTTTCGGCAGCAAAACCCTTTTCGCTCAGCGCCGTCGCCGCCTCCGCCTCGACCCTGGCCTCGGCCAGCCGCGCCTCGGCTTCCAGAAGCTGCGCCATCCGAGCGCCTGGGTCGAGCCGGCAAAGAATGTCGTTCTCGGAAACTTCCGTCCCCTTGTGCAGTGGCTGCGAGATTACCAGCCCCGCGGTCTCGGCCGGGACCGAAACGTTGCGCACCGCAACAGTGCGTCCGCGAAGGATCAGTTGCTTGCTAGTCGGCTCGGCCCGGCTCTCGAGCACCATGACCGGCACCGGCTTGTCCGGGGCGGACTGCGCCACTGCGTCGGGTTGCTCCGACGAAGCCGCCTGGGGCGCGGACGCGGGATCAGCGCCTGGTCCGCGAATGCCGAACCAGTAGTAGAGCCCGCCCACGAGGAGGGCTGCGAGCAACAGCGATGTCAGGCGCATCAAAACCTCGCGCGCCGCCCAGAACGCGGCGGTCAGGCTGGGATATCCATGTCAGGACAAAGATAGGGCTCTTCCGCTCAGCGGAAAAGGGGTGACGCAGCGTCCATGGGCGCCCGCCCACCGCGACTTGCGCTCATCCCTTGGCCTCTTATTCTGGGCGCACCATAAGCTCTGGAGGGCGAATGCTGGAGGTGTCTGGGCTTTGGACCAAGGCTGGCGGACCGGTCAGTCTGAACGTTAGGCCCGGTGAGATCGTCGCGCTTCGGGGTCCGTCCGGATCCGGTAAGTCGTTAATTTTGCGAGCAATTGCCGATTTGGACGCCACAGAAGGATCGGTTCTGCTGAACGGCATTCCGCGGGACCGGATCCCGGCCCCGGAATGGCGAAAAAAGGTTGCCCTGGTGCCAGCGGAGTCCGGCTGGTGGGCCGATCGCGTTGGCGATCATTTTGCCGATCCCGACGCGGCACGGCCATTGATCACGTCACTTGGGCTTGATGCCGATGCGCTCGAATGGGAGGTCAACCGGCTCTCAACTGGCGAGCGGCAACGCTTGGCCATCGCCCGGGCGCTTGTCCATGATCCGCAAGTCTGGCTCCTCGACGAGCCAACCGCCGCGCTGGATGGAAACGCCGCCCGATCGACCGAAAACGTGATCCGAGAGGGCTGCGGCCGGGGCGCGGCGATCTTGATGGTGACGCATGATCCAGCGCAAGCGGATCGGTTCGCCACCCGCAGCCTTTTCCTGGCGGACGGTCGTTTGAGCGAAATGTCGGCTGTGCAATGAGCGGTTATCTGGCGCTCAGCTACTGGGACCTAGTCCTGGCATCGGGGTTCCTGATCCTGAACGCGGTGCTGTCGCTTTGGCTGCAACTGGGTCTGGCGCGACAGATGCTGGTCGCCGCAGTGCGCATGGTCGTGCAGCTTTTGGCCGTGGGCCTGGTCCTGAAGGCGGTATTCGCGGCCGGATCGGCCCTCGTCACGTTCAGCCTGGCTGTGGTCATGATCCTCTTTGCCGGGCGCGAGATCTGGGCTCGGCAGGAGCGCCGGATGCGTGGGGCATGGGGCCCAGGCCTCGGCGCCGCGGCCATGACGGTGGCGGGCACGCTGGTCGTGCTGATCGCACTGACCCAACAGATCGGTGCCGATCCCTGGTGGTCGCCACGCTATGCGCTGCCGCTTTTCGGAATGATCCTGGGCAACACGATGACCGGCGTCAGCTTAGGGCTCGACACGTTGACGGCCAGCCTCTGGCGCGATGCCGCGGCGGTCGAGGCGCGGTTGCTCCTCGGCGCGACCAAATGGGAGGCGGTGCGCCCCTTCACCCGGCGCGCCATGCGCAGCGGCATGACCCCGATCATCAATTCGATGGCTGCCACCGGCGTGATCTCGCTGCCCGGCATGATGACCGGTCAGATCTTCGCAGGCGTCGATCCGACAGAGGCGGTGAAATACCAGCTTTTGATCATGTTCCTGATCGGCGGCGCCACGGCTCTCGGTGTCGTGTTGGCGATCGTTGGCGGTATCTGGCGCCTGACCGACGAGCGTCACCGGCTGAGACTCGACCGCCTGGCTCCGCCTACTGGCCCAGCGTGATTCCCTTCGCCTTGTTGCGCCGGTGTTTCAGCGCGAACAGAACCTGCTTGTGCAGCGGCAGTTTCGGAATCTCAAAGGCCTGGAACGGCGTTTCGACCACATAGTTGATGTAGCGCCTGATCCGGTTGGTCACTGGGCGCGGGGTCACGCCATGCAGGCTGGCAGGCGAATTCACGAAGCCGATAAAGCGGTTGGCGGTGTAGCCGACCACATCGGTCTCGTCGATCTCCTCGGGTTGGGCATAGTGACCGCCGAACTGGGCCTCGCCTTTGCGCGGACGATAGAGCGCCAAGTCGCCGCCAGGCGTCGGGTCATCCTCTGGCTTCATGTAGAAAAGCCCGCTGAAGATCTTGTCGGTCGCGTCCACATGAGCAGGGCGCACCGAGCTTTCCGACGTCACGGCCGTGTTGATGACAAACAGCAGATCCAAATTGATTTCGGCCAACCCGCCGCTGCCGCGCAACTGGGCGCGCCATTCCTCGAACGGCTTACCGACTTTGTCCTCCAAGGCCGGATGCGCGGCGCGGAGCTGATCGCCGAAGACCCGGACGATATCGTTCCAGAAGTCCTGCGAGGTGTGATAGCGGAAGAACTCGCGCCAATCGGGCGAGAACTTGTCGCTCTCCAATACCTGCGAGGCGGGGATCCGAACCGCCTGGTTGTTTCCAACCTTCTCCAGATCACCCAGGAACCATTCGATCGGGGGAAAGGTCTCGGCCAACCGGTCATAAACTTCGCCAGACATCGGGCTGTCGACGACGATATGGGCATAAGGATCGGTCTTCACATCCGCCGGCGAGACGCCGCCCAGAACTGACCCGACCCGCTCGATGGTTTCCGCTTCGCTGGGCATCCTGCATTCATCCTGCCAATTGATTCGTTTCTTGACGCAACTTTAGCGCTGCATTTGCCGGTCAGCGAGTCCGCAGGATGTCGCGCCGCCTTCCGCCCGCGCCACGCCCGCGCTAAGGTCATGCGGACGCGACTCTTTCAGGGATTGATCCGATGTCGACCCAAAGCACGATCTCGAAGAAGGCTGCGATCGCTGATCCGGATTCCGGCGCCAAGCGCAAGCGCATGACGGTGCCGGATTTCATGGCGCGGAAGGGGGGCGAGCCGATGGTCTGCCTCACCTCCTACACAGCCCATGTTGCCCATATCTGCGATCAGGTTTGTGACCTGCTGTTAGTCGGCGATAGCTTAGGCATGGTGATCCATGGGATGCCAAACACGCTGGGCGTCACGCTGGAGCATATGATCATGCATGGCCAGGCCGTGGTGCGCGGCGCCGACAAGGCGCTGGTCGTGGTCGACATGCCCTTCGGCTCGTTCGAGGAGAGCCCCGAGGTCGCCTTCCGCAACGCCAGCCGGGTCGTCAAGGAGACCGGCTGCCACGCGGTCAAGCTGGAAGGTGGCACCGAGATGGCGCCCACCATCCAATATCTCTCGCGCCGCGGTATCCCGGTGATGGCCCATATCGGGCTGATGCCCCAATCAATGAACACCGCCGGCGGCTTCAAGGCGGTGCGCGACGAGGCGCATTACGACGCGGTTGTCGCCGACGCCCGCGCGGTCGAGCAGGCCGGCGCCTTCTCCGTCGTGGTCGAGGGGGTCGCCGCGCCGCTTGCGGACCGGATCACCCAGTCGATCTCGATCCCGACCATCGGCATCGGCGCCTCGGCCCAATGCGATGGGCAGATCCTGGTCTTCGAGGACATGGTGGGCCTGATGCCGCGCGTCCCCACCTTCGTGAAGCGCTACGGCACGATGGAAGAGATGATGAAGGACTCCGTGGCGCGGTATGCCGACGAAGTGCGCGCGCGTAACTTCCCAGCAAGCGAGCACACCTATAAGCCGAAATGATCGCGAAAAGAGCGCTTTGCATCCGCTCGCGCGGGCGTTAAACCACGGCGCGCGGGGCTACCGGCGTGAAGACAGTCTGGCCCGTATGCGAGGAGACGACAGTTGAGCGAGACAGACTCCTTTATCCAGGAGGTCACCGAGGAAGTCCGCCAGGACCGGATGTTCCGGCTGTGGAAAAAATATGGGCCTTACGCGATCGCCGGGGTCATCTTGGTTGTCGCGATTGCCGCAGGCCTCAACTGGATGAACCACCGCGAGATCCAGGCCGCGCGCGCAGTCGGCGGTGCCTTTCTCAACTCGGACATGACCTCGGTCGACGATCAGGAGGTGCTGCTTGGCAGCGTCGAGGGTGCCGCAGCCGAGGTCGCCAAGATGCGGCTTGCGGCGGCCAAGGCTACCGAAGGCGATGTCGAGGGCGCGGTCGCGCTCTATGACGAGGTTGCTGCATCTGGTGCGCTAAGCGATGTCTATACCCAGCTTGCCCAGTTGCAGGCCGTGCGCGTGCAGGCCGCATCGCTCGCCACGGATCAGGGCGAGGCGCGGCTCGCCCCGTTGGTGGCCGAGGGTGCGCCATACCGCTTGCTGGCGTTGGAGTTGCGCGCGCTGATCCGGCTGAACGCTGGCGAAACGGAAGCGGCCCATCAGGATTTGGCGGCGATAGTCCGCGCCCCGCTGGCGACCCGGGCTTCGCGCGAGCGCGCGATCGCGCTGCTGGCCAGCAGCGGCGGCGATTTGGCTGAACTGACACAATAACGACGAGGTTGAGGCATGAGTGACGTCGCGAGACCTGCGGGTCAGTTTATCGGATTGATCCTCGGGACCGTCCTGCTGTCCGGCCTTTCGGCCTGCGGCCTTTTCGACGACGAGGAGCGGCTCGAGGGCGAACGCATCCGCTTGCGCGCCGAACCTGCCGCGGCGACCCCCGCCGAGGCCAGCGCCGTGCCCTTGCCACCCGAACAGACAAATTCCGACTGGACACAGACCAATGGCGCGCCGACCCACAATTTGGGGCACCTCTCGGGCGCGACCTCGCTCAACCAGATTTGGCGGAGCGATGCCGGTGAGGGCAACAGTGCGAACAGCTGGATCACCAGTGCGCCGATCATCGTGGGCGGCAACGCCTTTACCCTCGACGCCGCCTCGATGTTGACCTCTTTTTCCGCCGGGTCAGGCAGCCGAAATTGGGAAACCAGTCTGACGCCTGAAGGCGAGGACGGCGACGAGGGTTTCGGCGGTGGACTGGCCGCTGATGGTGGCACGATCTACGCGACCACCGGTTTTGGCGAGATTCTGGCGATCAGCGCTGCCTCCGGCGAGATCCAGTGGCGCAAGAGGTTTGGCGCCCCGTTCCGGGCCGCTCCGGCCGCCTCGGGGGGCTTGGTCGTCGCCGTAACGCGCGACAACCGCGCGGTTGCGGTCAACGGCGCGACCGGTGAGCTGCGCTGGGAACTTCCCGCCGCATCGAACGAGGCGGGGCTTCTTGGCGGGGCCAGTCCCGCGATTGCAGGGCGGCTGGTGTTGTTGCCGTTTGCCTCCGGCGAATTGGCCGGCGTCGACGGCGTCTCCGGCCGGCGACTGTGGAACGCGGTGATGAGCGGC
Source organism: Paracoccaceae bacterium (assembly GCA_029862205.1). Lineage (GTDB taxonomy): Bacteria > Pseudomonadota > Alphaproteobacteria > Rhodobacterales > Rhodobacteraceae > Thermohalobaculum. The sequence continues at coordinate 26,232 of JAOTXT010000048.1, read as the reverse complement.
GGCCGGCGCGGCCTAGCCCGCGCTGCGATCACTGATGTTTCGGGCGATCCGGTCGTTGTGGGCCCCTATATCGTGGCCGCGAACCAAAGCGGTCGCACGCTGGCAATCGACGCACGCAGTGGCCGCAGGGTCTGGACTCGCAACTTCGGTTCGGCGGGGCCGATTTGGGCGGCGGGCGACACTATCTTCGTGGTCAGCGACAGCGCCCAGGTTCTGCGGGTCTCGGCGCGCGACGGGCGCACGCTCTGGTCGGTGCAGCTGCCGGAATTCAAGGATCCGGATGATAAGGAAGATGCCATCGCCTATTCCGGCCCGGTCCTAGTCTCCGGTAAGTTGCTGGTGACCGACAGCCGGGGCAACCTGTTGACGTTCGATGCTTTGACCGGCGCCGAGGGGGCGAAGATCGACATCGACGATGGCTCGCTGACCGGCCCGGTGGTGGCGAATGGAACGGTCTTTGTCCTGACCGACAATGCCACGCTGAGCGCCTATCGCTGAGACTGGGCCGGGCGCCGCAAACCCGTGAGACTGAATGCCGTTCACCGTCGCGATCATTGGGCGCCCCAATGTGGGCAAGTCGACCCTGTTCAACCGGCTGGTTGGGCGGCGGCTTGCGCTGGTCGATGACCAGCCCGGCGTCACCCGCGATCTGCGCGAAGGCGAGGCCCGGCTCGGCGATCTGACTTTCACGGTGATCGACACGGCGGGGCTGGAGGAGGTCACCGATGACAGCCTGCCCGGCCGGATGCGCCGTCTGACCGAGCAAGCGGTGGATCAGGCCGATCTCTGTCTGTTCTTGGTCGACGCGCGCGCGGGCGTGACGCCCTCCGATCAAGTCTTCGCCGACATCCTGCGCCGCCGCGGCGCGACGGTGATCCTGGCCGCCAACAAGGCAGAGGGCAGGGCCGGCGAGGCCGGCATGTTCGAGGCCTACGGATTGGGTCTTGGCGACGTGATCGGCATCTCGGCCGAACATGGTGAGGGGATGGGCGAGCTTTACGCCGCACTACTGCCCCATGCGGAGCGTTTTACCGAACGTTCGGGCGATGCCGGCGATTCCGATCTCGAAGCGGACGCGCTGGCCGAGAACCGGCCCCTGCAGATAGCGATCGTGGGGCGCCCCAACGCGGGCAAGTCGACCCTGGTCAACGCCATCCTGGGCGAGGACCGGCTGCTGACCGGGCCCGAGGCCGGCATTACCCGCGACGCGATCGCGGTAACCTGCGACTGGGGTGGCCGGGCGTTCCGCATTTTCGACACGGCTGGCCTTCGCAAGAAAGCCCGGGTCCAGGGAAAGGTCGAGAAGCTATCCACCGGTGACGCAATTCGGGCGATCCGGTTCGCCGAGGTTGTTGTCGTCCTGATGGACGGCGCGATGGCTTTCGAGACCCAGGATCTGCGGATCGCCGATCTGGCCGAGCGCGAGGGCAGGGCGGTTGTGGTCGCGGTCAGCAAATGGGACCTGGTTGAGGACAAAAACGCCCAGTCGCGCGAGTTGCGCAAGCGCTTCGAGGAATTGTTGCCCCAGCTTAAAGGTGCGCCGCTGGTGCCTGTCTCGGCCCTGACGGGGAGCGGGCTCGACCGCCTTCGCGATGCGATCCTCGATGTGCATGAGATCTGGAACCGGCGCATTCCCACCGCGCGGCTAAACCAATGGTTCGGTGCCGCGGTGGACGGCCATCCGCCACCGGCGGTCTCGGGCCGGCGCCTAAAGCTGCGCTTCATTACCCAAGTCAAGGCCCGGCCACCCAGCTTTGTCGCATGGTGTTCGCGGCCCGACGCGGTGCCCGAAAGCTACCGGCGCTATCTGATCAACGGGATGCGGCAAGTCTTTGGTTTGGATGGGGTGCCGATCCGGCTGGCGCTGCGCCGTGGCGAGAACCCCTACGCCAAAAGGAAATAGGCCGCAGGCATTGCCCGCGGCCCATTGTTCCCACGCGGCGTGCTGGATCAGCTGTTCGCTGCCTCGCTCGCGGCTGGCGCTGAAGAGGTGCTGGTGGAAGTACTAGTCGACGACCCGCTGCGCCCACGGCTCGAGTTTTGGCTGCTGCCAGAATCGCCCAGCGGATCCTCCTGACGCTGGACCGTTCCCTCGAAATGCGCCCCGGATTCAATGGCGATGTTCTTGTGCACGATGTCGCCTTCGACCTTGGCGGTCGACGCCAGTCGGACTTTCAGCCCGCGCAGGCGCCCGACCACATGACCGTTGACCACCACATCGTCGGCGCTGATCTCGCCCTTGATCTTCGCGGCCTCGCCGACCGTCAGCAGGTGCGCGCGTACATCGCCCTCGATCGTGCCTTCGATCTGGATGTCGCCGCTGGTGATTACGTTGCCCTTGATCGTTAAATCGCTTGATAGCAGCGATGGCGATGCTTTCGGTTTGGCCTGGAACGATCCGCTCGGCGCGTCGCTCTTCTTGGCCGGTTCGGGCGTTGCAGTTGCAGGAGCCGGTGTCTTCGACGCGTCGCCCTCGGGCGCGGCGTCTCCGATCTTTGGTTTAGAGAACATTTCTCGGTGCCTCGATGAATTTGCTAGGGTTGATTGGCCTGTTGCCAACACGGATCTCGTAGTGCACATGGTTGCCGGTGCTGCGACCGGTACTGCCCACATCCGCGATACGATCACCACGCGACACACGCTGACCCGCCTTCACGCGCAGGCGGCTGTTGTGAGCATAAAGGGTTTCAAACCCGAATGCATGCCTTACCTTAACAAACAATCCATACCCGCCACGGCGTCCTGCGAAGGTCACCACACCATCAGCGGTTGCATAGACCGGTGTGCCCCGCGGGGCCGCCAGATCTTGCCCGTTATGCCTTGCCCGGCTGCGGCGCCAGGGGTCGCGGCGGATGCCGAAACTGCTGGTTTTCCGGCCACTTGGCACCGGATTGCCCAGGGGCATCCGGTCGGCCGCGAACCGCATCAGCCCCACAGATTCAAGGTTCTGCAGCAACAAACCCACTCGTTTGTCGTCTTCCCAGGTCTCGCCGTCCGGCTCGCCTGCGGGTTCCAACAGTCCGCCAGTGCCCCCGAAATCACGCCGCGCCTGTGACATTATCGCATTCAGATCGATCGGCAGGCGGCTGAATAGGGTCTCGAGCCCGGCCAGGCTTACTTGGGTAGCTTCCTCGAGTTGCGACACAAGGCGCTCCTGCCGGTCCTCGTAGCGGCCAATTTTGGTATGCATTCGGGCCAGTTGGTCATCAAGGGTCGCCAGCTTTCCGGCTGCGTAGTCGCGCTCGGCGATCACCATGTCGATCGCGCTGGATAGGCCGGTCAAGGCCCCGTCCAGATTGGCCTTAGAAGTCTCGGCCTCGGTCAGCGCGATCTGCATTTCTGAAAGCTGCGACTCCAACGCGTCGATTCGTTCCCGATCGCTGCGTCGCCCGGCCACGATGGTCTCGAATTCCTCCCGCAGGACCTCCAACTCACCGTCGGCGGCGCGCAGGTCATTGGCGGTCTCGACCAAGCGCGCTTGTTTCTCGCTCAAACGCAGTGTGATCTCGTCGCGACGCTGGTCGGCTTGGTTGGCCTGCTCCTCGAGCCCGGTCTGCTGCCGCTCATACGCGGCGATCCGCGCCTCGTAGGCCTCGGTCACTGTCTCCAGCTGGATCCGCGCCGCGCGGCCGTCCAGCGCATTCTCAACGAAGGCGGACGTTGCGTATCCGGTCCATCCCAACATCGCGGCCACCAGCGCCAGCATTCCGGCCTGAGCGACTGGCGAGACCGCCAAATAGCGCGTGTGTTCGGACGAGCGGATATAGACCCGGCGTTCCGGAAACAGTTTGGACAAAAGTCCAGGCGAAGACCGTGGCGGTCTGCTTGGCATGGGTCCCCTCGAGTTACGCTTTCTCCCAGAAGGCGCGTGCACGTTTGTTTTCTTTTGCAACCGCGCCTTACAAAAACCTATACGGAAAAGCCGGGCCACGCGCAACGGCTATTCCCGTCCGCGGCTGCGGCAAATACGGCTTATCCTTATGATTCTGCCGCGCTTTGTGCGGCGGCGCCCGTCTAGAGCGCGCGCACCGCCGCCAATACCTCTTCCGCGTGTCCGGGCACCTTCACCTTGCGCCAAACCCGGTGGATTTGACCGGTTTCGTTGATCAAAAAGGTCGCCCGCTCGATTCCCATATACTTCCTCCCATACATCGACTTTTCGACCCAAGTGCCGTAACGCTCGCAGATATCGCCCTCTTCGTCAGACACCAAGGTGACGCCCAATCCGTGCTTGGCGATGAACTTGTCATGCTTTTTCACGGAGTCCTTAGAGACGCCGAGAATCGAGGCGCCGGCCGCCTCGAAATCCCGGGCCATTGCGGTGAAATCGAGCGCCTCGCGCGTGCAGCCCGACGTGTCATCTTTAGGATAGAAATAGAGCACCACCTTCTTGCCCTTCAGGCCAGCCAATGAGACGGTCTTAGCTCCGTCGGCTGGGGCGTCGAAATCCGGGGCGGGCTCTCCGGTTTGCGGTCCACGTGAATCAGTCATCAAGCGGTCCTTTCCTCGTGTTTGCATTGGCTGATGATCGGGCTTGAAACGCACCGAGTTGGGGGTCACGTTAAATATAGAGCGCTGAATGATAACCGGCCACAGGTCAGCCTGTGCGGAAACAAGTAACGGCGTGCGAGCGGGGAGCGATGGCTTTCGCAAGGCGAGGCAGGGCAGAGGACGGGGCGCCGCGCAGACTATTGCCGCGTCTGCTCAACTCGACCATTTGGTTCCTCTTCGGCGCATTGACCGTCGCGATCCTGGCCGCGGGGGTGCTTTATCTGCGTTTGTCGCAGGGCCCTGTCCACGTGCCCTCGCTTGCGAATTTCGCCGTCAAGATGTTCAACCAGGACTCCGAGCGGTTTCAGGCACGGATCGGTGATGCGATCCTAACGCTTGGGGACTCCGAGGCGCCTTCCGGACTGCAGTTTGTCGATCTTGAAATTCAGGAGAAGGGCGGACAGACGCTTTTCGCAATTCCAAGGATCTCGGCGCGCTTCGATACCAAGGCGCTGGTGCGCGGCGAGGTGCGGCCAACCGAGATACTGCTGATCCGGCCACAGGCGCGCCTTGTCCGCGCCGCAGACGGGAAGTTCCAATTCGGCCTTGGCGATCCGGTTGCCGGTCAGGCCGCGGCGGCCGCTACCGCTGAGGACCCCGACACGGCCCAGGTCGCAGCGCTCGAGCGCATCTTCGACGGATTGGCGGGCGACGCGCCGCTCACGCCCGAGCTCTCGCTGTTGCGCGAGGTGCGGATCGCGCGCGCGAGCTTTACCTACGAAAACGCGGCGATCGATCGAAGCTGGCGGACGCGAGGCGCCAACCTGGTGCTTCGGCGAACTGGTGGCGGGCTCACCGCGCGCATGACTTTGCGTCTGACAGATGGTGCCGAAAAAGGCACCGGCGTTATTCTAACGGCCGAGAGAAAACGTGGCACAAAGGCGAGCGACGTCACCGCGAAATTCACGGGGCTCCGGCCAGAACACTTGGCCGAGCAGATCGACCAAATGCAGTGGCTCAGCCTGTTCGATGCGCCACTCGATGGCACGCTCCAAGCGAACCTGACCGGCGACGGCGTTCTGCAATCGCTTTCCGGACGGATTGCCGCTGGGGCCGGCCGCATCTTGGCGATCGAGGATGGAGGACAGCCCTTCGACGGCATGACCCTGGACTTCGCCTACGAGCCCGGGCTCGAACGGATGAAAATTGGCGGTTTCGATTTGGCGTCGCCTGCAATGGATGCGGATCTCGCCGGCTTTGTCGATCTGCGCCGCGACGACGATGGTTCCGTGGCCGGGCTCGCGGGACAGTTCGAGGTGATCAGCCTGGACGCTAATGTGCCGAAGGTGTTCGCGGAACCGATCGCTTTCGATGGCGGGCAGATCGCCGCACAATTGGATTTGGACACGACCCGTATCGACGTTGCTTCCGCCTTCCTTCGGTCAGGCGAACTGGTGTTCGATGTATCCGGTGCCGCATGGCGCAACGGCGACGACTGGCGCACCGACCTGCGTGCCGAGGGACGAAATCTGAGCGTCGCACAACTGCTTCAGCACTGGCCGATCATCGCCGCGCCCAATCCGCGCGCCTGGGTCGAGAAGAACATCCACAGCGGCTCGGTCGACCACGTCGTGGCTCAAATGCACCTCGGCGGGGAAAACGATCAGCTGAGCCTGGATTTCCGCTTCTCGGACCTCGTTGCATCTTATTTGGGCGAGATGAGCCATATTCAGAGGGGGTATGGGCAGGGAAGCCTGACCCTCGAGCAATTCCGGCTATGGGTGGATTCCGGCGAAGTCGAGCCGGTCGAGGGTTTGGCGGTTGACCTGGCTGGTTCGGATTTCCTGGTCAGGGACATCCGGAACCGCCCGTGGCCCTCGGTGGCGACAATCCGTGCGAAAGGGCCGACACGGGCGATCCTGGCTCTGATCAACGAACCCCCGCTCGGCTTCCTCGACAAGCTGCGGCTGCGCCCCGACGTGGTCAAAGGCAGCGCCGAGGTTCTGGCCGAGGTGCGATTGCCGCTGATCAGGGGTTTGAAACTTGGGGACGTCGAGGTCGGGGCGAGGTCTCGTCTCAGCGATTTGCAGCTTCCCTTCGAGATCCCGGGTCGGGTCTTGGATGTCGCGGGACGTCAGGTCTCGCTTGACGCGAGCAAGGAGTCTTTGCGGTTCGCGGGTCCTGTGACCGTCAACGGCAAACCTGTGGTTCTTGAATGGAACGAGTATTTCGGGCGCGGCGCCGCCGAGCGGACGATCGATGTCCAGGGGAAGGCAACGACTGAGCTGTTGGCAGATTTCGACCTGACAAACGACTATTACGCCGGTGGCGAGGCGCCAATGACCCTGCGCCTGGCCGAGAGCGGCGGCGCCGACATGACCTTTGACGTCGACGCGGACCTGACACCTGCCGTGGTCACGATCCCTGAATTCTACTGGTCAAAGCAGCCGGGCACCGCGGGACGCCTGCGCGCAAACGGCAGCCTGGGCGCCACGACCAAAGTATCGTCATTTGTCATCGAGACCGCCGATCTTGCCGGCTCGGGCACGGCTGAATTCGGTGGCGGAAAGCTGCAGCGCGCCAACGTTGAAAGGGTCCAGTTCAAGGGTCTTGCCGATTTATCGCTGGGGGCCGAGCGGCGCGCCGATGATGGTTACAACCTGGCGGTTGGCGGGCGCATGCTGGACCTGGCCCTCTTCGACACGCCGGAAGGCGTTGGCGCAAGCGGTGGGAGCGAACCCGCGACGCCGCTGGATGTGACCTTCGAGGTCGGCGAGCTGATTATCTCACCTAAGGCAGTGGCGGGCCTGGCGATCGGCACTTATTCCCGTGATGCGGGTCGCGAGGCGAAAGCCAGCCTCGAGGCGCGGCTTGGCGGCGAGGTCCCCTTCTCTGCGGATTACAACAAACCAGCCGGCGAGCCAGCCGAGGTGGAGGTCATCTCGCAGGACGGTGGCGCCCTGCTGACCACCGCTGGGTTCTTCCCCGGCGCGACAGGGGGCAAGTTCCGCATGCGTGCCCGGATCGAGCCCGAACCCGGAGTTGACTTGGTTGGCTTGGCGCGGATCCGCGACGTGCGCATCCGTGGAGATGGCACGTTCCAGTCGATCCTGGACGAGGGTGCATTGGATGACGCGGCCAGTGCGGCGAAGGGCGAGGGCTTAGCATTCGACAAGGTCAAGGTGCCTTTCGAACTGCGCGAAGATCTGATCGTCCTGGGCGATGCCACAGCCGAGGGCACGCTCTTGACCGTCAAGGTCGAGGGCACCGTCAACGAGGCGACTGACAGTATCGATTTGGTTGGAGTGATCTCGCCGCTGCAAGCCCTCTCCAAGCCGATCGCGCAGATTCCTTTGCTGCGCGAGATCCTGACAGGCGGCAAGGACGAAGGCATCTTCGCGATGACCTTTCAGGTGAAAGGGACATTGGACGAGCCGGATTTCAAGGTCCAGCCGTTGTCACTCCTGGCGCCTGGGATCCTGCGGAAGATCTTCTCGGGCCGGACCACGAAGCCCAACGAGAAGTTCATCGAGAACCTGTCGCGCGACGACTAGGCCGTCAGTCGAGCCCCAAGCGGCGTAACAGGTCCCCAGGCTGCCATCCGGCATCCCGCAGCGCCGCCAATGAATGCGCATGATCACGCTTGGCAAGCCGTTTTCCGGCATCGTCGCGGATCAGGCGATGGTGGTGATAGACCGGCACCGATAAGCGCAGCAGGTGTTGCAGCAGCCGGTGGACCGGTGTTGCGGAGAAAAGGTCCCGGCCACGGGTCACATGCGTGATCTCCTGCCATGCATCGTCAACAACCACCGCCAGGTGATATGCTGGCGCGTCGTCGCGGCGCGCCAGGGCGACATCTCCGGTGCCGTGGATCAGGTTGTCGCGATCTAACTCGATCCGCCCCGTTTCACCGTGAGGGCCGCTTCCCGTCTCTTCGAAATCGAGCGCCATCGCGCCAAGGCAGTCCAGCGCCTTCCGGATATCCAACCGGATCGCGGCCGGGATGCCGGGCCGGACCGCGCGGTCCCGGCAGGTGCCAGGATAGACCGGACCGTCAGGACCGGCCTGGACCGCCCCTTCCTGCGGCGCCGAGACCGCTTCGGCAATATCGCGCCTGGTGCATGTGCAGGAATAGGTGAGGTCCATGGCCGTCAGGCGATCGAGTGCAGACCGGTAGGCGTCGTAGCGCGCGGACTGGAAGACGACCTCTCCGTCCCAATCGACGCCAAGCCAGGTCAGATCCTCGTAAATTTGATCGACGAATTCCGAGCGCACCCGGCCTTGATCCAGATCCTCCATGCGAACCAGGAATTGGCCGCCCGCCACACGCGCCCGGCGCCATCCGGTGAGGGCTGAGAAGGCATGCCCCAAGTGCAGCTCTCCGGTCGGGCTGGGGGCGAAGCGCTCGGTATGCACGCTATCCGCTGGCCGCGGCGACGATAGCGGAGAAGTCAGTGGCTTTCAGGCTGGCGCCGCCCACCAGCCCACCATCGACATCGGAGAGCGCAAATATCTCGGCGGCATTCGCGGGCTTGACTGATCCGCCGTAGAGCAAGCGCATTTCGTTACCCCCGTTGCCGTAACGAAACACCAATTGGGCGCGCATGAAGCCGTGCATTTGCGCTATGTCCTCGTTCGACGGCGTGCGCCCGGTTCCGATCGCCCAAACCGGCTCGTAGGCGACAACCATGTTGGAACCAGTGGCGCCATCGGGGCATGAATAGGCAAGCTGGTTGCCCACCACCTCCTCGGCCTTGCCCGCATTCCGTTCAGCCTCGGTCTCGCCAACACAGACGATAGCGGTTAGGCCCGCACGCCAGGCCGCCTCGGCCTTGGCGTGGACTTGAGCGTTCATCTCGCCGTGATCGGCACGACGCTCGGAATGGCCGACGATCACATAGGCCGCGCCCGCATCGGCCAGCATCTCGGCCGAGAGATCACCGGTATGGGCGCCGCTCACCGCCGCGTGGCAGTCCTGGCCGCCGATCACGACCCCGCCGTCCTTTGCGCGTGCCGCGAATGCTGCGATCAGGGTTGCTGGAGGGCAGATCAGCACCTCCGCGGCGGCGCCGGATGCGTTTTCGATCAGGGCATCCAACTCGGCAATCGAGGCAGAAAGCCCGTTCATCTTCCAGTTTCCAGCGGCGAGCTTACGGCGTGCCATCAGGACTCCCGTCTCAGGTTTTCTTCGTTTTTGCGGCCTTCCGGGCCTTTGCGGCACGTTTCTCGGCGGCGGCTTTTTCGGCCGGCACCAGCGAACGCCGGGCCCAATCCAGCGCCTCGTCCGGATCGTCCATCGCGGAGTCCGGCAGGCGCCAATAGCTCATCTCAATCGTTCGCCCGCCACCCGAATAGACGAACGGTTTGGACCCCGCATCACGATAAGCGCGGGCCAGGTCATCGTCGGTCTTCATGTAGATGGTCTCGTCGGCGACAAGCGCGAACATGGCATCATCGATGAAGAGCCCCGCACCCCCGAACATACGCCGGATTGTCACCGGGCCGAGGCCGGCGAACAGGTCCCGGATATGCTCAGAAAACTCCGGGCTGACCGCCACTCATGCGTCCTTGAACTTGATGGACTCGCCGCAGCCGCAAGCCTCGGACACGTTCGGATTGTTGAAGACGAAGCCTGATTCCAGCAGCGAGGTCTTGTAGTCGATCTCGGTCCCGAACAGGAACATCTGCGCCATCGGCGCGATCATCACCCGCGCCTTCCCGTCCTCGACCAACGCGTCGTGCTCGCCGATCTCGTCGGCGTGCTCCATTGTGTATTCCATGCCGGCGCAGCCGCCCTTCTTAACGCCGATGCGCAACCCCTTGACGCGGCCATCGGCCATCAGCCGCTCGATCTGCTTGATCGCGGCGGGGGTCAGGGTGACGGGGGGGGTGCCCGGGATGGCGAACATAAAAAGACCTCCTGCATGGAATTTAGGCCGCGCTTGTGGATTTCTCAAGTGTCTGTCAGGCTTTGGCAGCGGGAAGAGGGGTCGCGGCAGCAGCCGCAAATGGTGGTCAAATGGAAAGAAAATCCCTTTTGGCCGGGGCGGTATTGATCCTGGCCGGGTGTCTCTCGACCCCAGAGCCGGTCTTTGACGCTAGCAACAGCCAACCGGTCGGCGAAATACCGGAGTTCCTGGCCTTTGCTGATGCTTGGGAAAATTATGTCGACGACGGTGGCTCCCCCCGCGAACTGATCGCTGAAGGCGCGCGCGGCGTGGTGATCGACGGCATTGTCGTGGTTCAGGAGAGGACAGACTATTATGCCCTCGGCATATTCGGCGGACGCCCAATTTCGTGCGTCGTCTTCGCAGACAAGGGGATCGAGGCGGATGCGGCGGGGTTCGGTGTCACCGTGAAGATCGAAAAACGCGACGAAGAGACGAGCATCGACGACGCACCGGCTCTGGTTGAGGCCGATGGCCCGCCCGAGGCCCTGACTGCCTTTATCCGGGACCAATTCGCCAATCAGCGTATCGCGTGTATCGGCAACCCGCGCGGTTGACGGCAAGAAGCCGCGGCCCCGCCCTACATGAAGCCCAGCTCTAGCCGCGCCTCGTCGGACAGCATCTCCATGCCCCAAGGCGGCTCCCAGACCAGTTGGACATTGACGGTCTTGACGCCGGGCAGGGGCTCGACCGCGTCGGCGACCCAACCGGGCATTTCGCCCGCCACCGGACATCCAGGCGCGGTCAGGGTCATATCGATCTCGATATTGCCCTCGCCGTCGATGTCGATCCGGTAGATCAGCCCCAGATCGTAGATGTTCACTGGAATTTCGGGGTCATGCACCGAACGACAGGCCTCGACCACCGCACCGTAGAGCGGGTGATCGGTGCTGGAAGGCGCGATAATCGGCTCTCCCGCCTGCATATTCATAGCGCGGACCCCTTTGTTTTCCCAAAATACCATATAGAAAGCCTCAACAATTTCGTCCAGAGAAACCAGCCTACCCAAATGACCGATTTTCAGTTCAAGATCGACGCCCGCGACGGCCGTGCGCGCAAGGGCAGGGTGATCGCGCCCCGGGGCGAAATCCGCACGCCCGCCTTCATGCCCGTCGGCACTGCCGGCACGGTGAAGGCGATGCTGCCGGAAAGTGTCATGGCCACGGGGGCGGACATCATCCTGGGCAACACCTATCATCTGATGCTTCGCCCTGGCGCCGAGCGGGTGGCGGAATTGGGCGGCCTGCACCAATTCATGAACTGGCAAAAGCCGATCCTCACCGATTCGGGCGGCTTTCAGGTCATGTCATTGGCGGAGCTGAGGAAATTGACCGAAGAAGGAGTGCGCTTCGCCAGCCATATCGATGGCGGCCGCCACATGCTGAGCCCAGAATCTTCAATGGAGATCCAGCGGTTGCTCGGGTCGGACATCGCCATGGCCTTCGACGAATGCACGCCGTTCCCCGCCGAAAAGGACATTGCCGCCACCTCGATGCGGCTCTCGATGAGGTGGGCGCAGCGTTCGCGCAAGGCCTTCGGCGACCGGTCAGGTCATGCTCTCTTTGGAATCCAGCAAGGATGCGTTTTCAGCGATTTACGAGAGGAATCCGCTAAATCCCTTCAGGAAATAGGATTTGAAGGCTATGCCATTGGCGGTTTAGCCGTCGGTGAGGGCCAGGCGCAAATGTTCGAAGTGCTGGACTACGCCCCCGGAATGTTACCGGACGACAAGCCCCGCTACCTGATGGGCGTCGGCAAGCCCGACGATCTGGTCGGCGCTGTCTTGCGCGGGGTCGACATGTTTGACTGCGTGCTGCCCACCCGGTCCGGCCGCACCGGCCAGGCCTTCACGCGGCGCGGGGTCGTCAACATCAAGAATGCCCGCCACGCTGCCGATCCAAGACCGCTGGACCCGGATTGCACCTGCCCGGCCTGCCAAGGCTATAGCCGCGCCTACCTGCATCATGTGTTCAAGGCCGGCGAGATCATCGCGTCCATGCTGATGACCTGGCACAACCTGCATTACTACCAAGAACTGATGGCGGGCATGCGCGCGGCGATCGCAGATGGCGATCTGATCGGATTCGCCAGGCGGTTCGAGGCCCAACGCTCGGAAGGGGATCTGGAGCCGATCTGATCCGGCCCCAGCCATAACTCAGAAGCGGATGCTGCCGCCCACCGAGAATATGTGCACGCCGCCGTTGTATTCTACCTGACTGCCGGCCAGCGGGCCATTGCGCAACGTCACGTCCGCGTCACGCAGGGCGTGCAGATAGGAATATGCCGCATCGACGCTCATCCGGTCGGTGATGTCGTACGAGGCGCCAAACGAGAGCCACAGCCGGTCTTCATCGGGCACGCGCACCGTTCTGAACGCATCCGTTGTCGGCGTCTCGTCATAGGCGAGCCCGCCGCGCAGGGTCAGCCGGTCGGTGATGTCGTATTCCGCGCCGGCAGCGAAGAAGAAGGCATCCTCATAGTTCTGCACGTCCTGGACAAAGGCAAAGCCACCCGCACCGGGTGTGGTGATGTCGATCGAGTCGAAGCGTGACCAATTGATCCACCGCCCCTCGGCCATGACCCGCAGCTCGTCCGAGACCTCTTGGGTAATACCGATCTGGACCCAATTTGGCAGGCTCGCCTCCACCTTGCCCGGCAGGCCGCCAAAACCGTCGGAGTCGACCGAGAGGTCGTAGCCGTGGTGATAGGCCGCGCCAATCTGCGTGCCGTCAATCGGCTCGAAGAGCGTGCCGACCGAGAAGCCGAAGCCGAAATCATCGCCCTCGAGCGCGACCGCGGCACTGGTCAGTTTCGCATCCACGTAGAGGACGTTGAACGAAGCGCCGATCGTGAAATTGTTGGCCACCTCGTAAGCGACCATTGGCGACAGGCTGATGCTCAGCAATCCCGAGTCGATCCCGTCACCGGCAACGGGAGAACTGGCCGCGTATTCCGTTTTCAGGCCAAAGGGCGCATAGGTCGACAGGCCAACGATCAGGTCGTCGGTCAGCCGGTAACCCGCAGCGAGAGCCGGCACAAAGCCGATTTTGTCCGCATCGATCGTGGCACCGGCGGCGGGGCCGGTCTGCACGGTCCCGTCCGCGACCGGCGAGATCAGCGAAATGTTACCGCCGATCTCGAGAGAGCCAGCCCCTCCATCCACCGTCGAGAGGGCGGCGGGATTGAACCCCGCAAAGGTCACGTCGCGCGCCGACGAGACCGACCCGGCGAAGGACGCGCCTTGCGCGGCCGCCGAGCGTTCGTTGATTTGAAACGCACCGGCGAAAGCCTGAGGCGCGGCTAACACGGCAACTACGATTCCGGACAAGATCGCCCGGGAACGCGAGTGCATGGGATACCTCCTGGATCTGTTTTGTGGCGCGCCGTTGCGATGCCGGTGCGGCCAATGCAACGATGGCGTGACGGAGCACGGGCGTCGAGCGCTAAATCGCGAACAGCCGGTCGTGATAAGCCTGCGCCGGCACGGCCTACTGGACGGGCAAGACCCACTCCGCCATAGTCCGGGCGCGGCAAAGAGGAGTGAGTCGGATGGGCATCCTGACCGAGATCTTCACCTGGTGGAACGGCCAAACCATTGGCACGCGCCTCTATACCAGCCGGAACGGCCAGAAGGTGGGTGAGGACGATCAGGGCAACCAATTCTACCAGACCGCGGACGGCGATCGGCGTTGGGTGATCTACAATGGGGTCGCCGAGGCAAGCCGGGTCTCGCCCGACTGGCACGGCTGGCTGCATCACACCTTCGACACGCCGCCCAGCGACAAACCCTTGGCGCGCAAGGAATGGGAGAAGGATCACGTGCCCAATATGACGGGCACGGAAGCCGCATACCGACCACCCGGCAGTGTCTTCACACCCGCCCAGCGGCCTCGCGTCGCGGGCGATTACGAAGCCTGGAAACCGGAGTAACTCACGATGGCGAGTCAAGCGGCAGAAACCCTGATCGGCGCGGTCGTCTTGGTCGTGGCCGGTGGTTTTCTTCTCTACGCGGGCAGCACCGCGGATGTGCGCGCGGTCGGCTCGGGCTACGAACTGGTGGCGAAGTTCCGCAAGGCCGAGGGCATCGACGTGGGCGGCGATGTCCGCATTGCTGGGGTAAAGGTCGGCTCGATCTCCGAGATGGAGCTCGACGCCCAGACTTACTTTGCCAAGGTCACCTTCACGGTCGACGGCGATGTGAAGGTGCCGGATGATTCACTGGCCAAGATCACCGCGGCCAGCCTTTTGGGGGATTCCTACATTGCGATCGATCCGGGCGCCTCTGATTTGATGCTCGAGCCGGGCGAGGAGGTGACCTTCACCCAGGGCTCGCTCAGCCTGACTGACCTGATCCTCAAATTCGGCGGAGGCTCGGGTCCAACGAACAGCGAATAGGCGCGTGGTGCGCTGGCCAGCCGCCATTCTTTTGACCGCCCTAGCGGTGGCGGCCGGTGTTCCTGTAGCGGCGCAGGAGGTTGGTGGCGGGATCACCACGTCCAAACTCGAACCGCTCGGGCCGCCCAGCCCTGGTGCTGAAGCCGAGGAAGGCGTCGGGCAGGTAGACCGCTTCAAGACCGCCCCATTCCAGACCGACGGCCCGGCGCGGGCCCCGATCCTGATCGACCCGGTCGAGACCGCCGAGCGCGGCGGCGCCACGATCCGCCAGCTCGACAAGATGACTGGGCGCACCACCACCTTCGAGATGCAAGCGGGTGCCGAGGAGGTGATCGAGCGGCTGCGCGTCCGCTTGGACAGCTGCCGCTCGCCCGAGGGCAACGCCCAGCATGGGACCATCGCCTATCTCGAGGTTTGGGATACCAAGGATACAGATGGAGAAGCGGTCTTCGCTGGCTGGATGTTCGCCGAAAGCCCCGCGCTTTCGGCAATGGATCATCCGCGCTATGACCTCTGGGTGATCAGCTGCACCACGTCTTCCGGCGGGACAACGGCGGCCAAGGAATAGAAATCTCCCTGCCGCGACAGCGCCGCATCCAGCAGCTCGTGATATCGCGTCTTCGGCACCGTATGCGCGCCCATCGCTTCGAGATGCGGGGTGGTGAACTGGGTGTCGAGCAGGCTGAAGCCGCCAACCCTCAGCCGCGCCACCAAATGCGCCAGCGCAATCTTCGAGGCGTCGGGCGCCTTGCTGAACATGCTTTCGCCGAAGAAGGCACCGCCTAGACGGACGCCATAAAGACCGCCCTGAAGCTCGCCATCGATCCAGACCTCGACCGAATGCGCATGGCCCATGCGGTGGAGCCCTTTATAGAGTTCGCGGATCGTTTGGTTGATCCAGGTCTCCGCCCGGTCCGCGCAGGCTTCAATCACCTGGGCGAAGGCCCTATCGATCTGGATCTGGTAGCCGCCTCGCAGGATCCGTTTGCGGAGCGAACGCGACAGATGGAACTCGTCCAGCGGCAGGACGCCACGCTTTCTTGGGTCGACCCAGAACACGTCCTCGGCCTCGGCATTGTCGGCCATCGGGAAGACACCGGCCGCGTAGGCGCGCAGGACGAGCGCCGGATTGATAACCAGGTCAGGTGATTCTGCGTCCTTCATGGTGTGAGGTTAACAGATTCCGCAGTGCGATTGGAGGAGTCTCAAAGGCATAAAATTCGATAACCTGCTGATTATGAATGCAATATTGCAGATTTTCATCGCTCGCTGGCATTTGGCGCCGCGCCAACCAGTAGGGTTGGTGTTTCGAAAACCGGTTCGTCCCAGCCTATGCGAGATCTTCCGCCAGCCAATCCTCGAGCCAATGGATGTTGTAGTCGCCGGCTTGGATGTCGGCGTTCTCCAGCAGCGCGTGGAAAAGCGGTGTCGTCGTGTCGATCCCGTCGACCACCAATTCCCCCAGCGCCCGCTTCAGGCGCATCAGGCAATCTGGACGATCGTGGCCGGATACGATCAGCTTGCCGATCAGGCTGTCGTAATGTGGCGGCACCGAATAGCCGGAATAGAGCCCCGAATCCATGCGCACGCCCAAGCCACCCGGCGAGTGATAAGCTTTCACCAGGCCCGGGCAGGGCGCGAAGCTGGGGATGCGCTCGGCATTGATCCGGCACTCGATCGCGTGGCCCCGTGGGGTGAGGTCATCCTGAGAGAACGACAGCTTCTCGCCCGCGGCAATCCGAATTTGCTCGCGCACCAAATCGACACCATAGACGGCCTCGGTCACCGGATGCTCGACCTGCAGCCGCGTGTTCATCTCGATAAAGTAGAACTCGCTGTCCTCGTAGAGGAACTCGATCGTGCCGACCCCGCGATAGCCGATCTCGCGAACGGCATCCGCGCAGACCTTACCGATCCGGGCCCGGGTTTCTTCGTCGATTACCGGCGAGGGACATTCCTCGAAAACCTTCTGGTGGCGGCGCTGCAGCGAGCAATCGCGCTCGCCCAAATGGCACGCATTGCCATGGGTGTCGCCGATCACCTGCACCTCGATATGGCGAGGCAGGGTAAGGTATTTCTCCAGATAGACCGCGTCATTCCCAAAAGCGGCCTTGGATTCCGAACGCGCCTGGCCATAGGCGTCGGTCAGGTCCGCCGTGGTCTTGGCCAGCTTCATGCCGCGCCCGCCACCGCCGGCCGCAGCCTTGACCAGAACCGGATAGCCGATCTCCGCCGCGATCTGGCGTGCATCGTCGAACGAGGTCACCTCGCCTTCCGAGCCGGGCACGCAGGGCACGCCCAGGGCCTTCACCGTCTCCTTCGCGGCGATCTTGTCGCCCATGATCCGGATATGCTCGGAGGTGGGTCCGATGAACGCGATCCCATGCTCCTCGACGATCTGAGCAAAACCCGCATTCTCGCTCAGGAAACCATAGCCTGGATGCACTGCTTCCGCGCCGGTGATCTCGCAGGCCGACAGGATCGCGGGCTGGTTCAGATAACTATGCGTGCTTGCCGCGGGGCCGATGCAGACGCTTTCGTCGGCCAGGCGCACATGCATGGCCTGCGCGTCCGCGGTCGAATGGATCGCGACGGTGGGGATGCCCAGATCCTTTGCGGCCCTATGGATGCGCAGGGCGATCTCGCCGCGGTTGGCGATAAGGATCTTGTTGAACACGGGCGCCGGCTCCGCCGTCACTCGATGATCATCAGTGGGTGGCCGAACTCGACCGGTTCGGCATTTTCGACCAGAACCCGGCGCACCGTGCCGGCGCGCGGGCTGGGAATCTGGTTCATCGTCTTCATCGCCTCGATGATCATCACGGTCTGACCCTCGGTGACCTGGTCGCCGATCTTGACGAAGGGCTCGGCCTCGGGCTCGGAGGCCAGGTAGGCGGTGCCAACCATGGGAGATGTCAGCGCGTTCGAAAGGTCGGGACCGCCCTCGGCTGGGGCCGGCTGCTCCGCTGGTACGGGCACCTCCGGCGACGGGGTCGGGGCGGCAACCGGCGCGGGCGCCGCCGCAGGGGCCGCCCCCGGTGCGGCGCGCGACAGGCGCACATGCACCTCGTCGTTGTCACCGTATTCACGCACCACCTCGATCTCGGTGAGGTCCGCCTCGTTCAAGAGCTCGGCGAGCGCGCGGATGAAAGCGACATCCTGTTCGGCGTTCTTGTTCATGATCCCCCGTTCATGCAACCCGGACCGGCGGCCGCCGATGATGCCTTATACGAAAAAGCCCAGCGGGCGCAAACGTACTGAATGCGCCCGCATCCGTTTGCTCAGTTTGTCGCGTCGCGGGCTTCCGCGACGGCGGCGATCATCTCGTCGAGCGGGATATAGCCCCGGATGATCTGGTCGCCGAGCACGAAGCTGGGTGTGCCTTCCAGGCCGAGATTGCGCGCCAGGGCATAGGTCTCGGCAATGCGCGCTTCGATATCCGGCTCGGCCGCCCGCGCCTTCAGGGCCGGGATGTCATAGCCAATGGTGCCGGCGATCTGGTAGATCGCCGTCTCGTTAAGCTGCCCGCCAAACGTCATCATGGCGTCGTTGAGGGCCTTGAACTTCGAGCTGTCGATTTCCGTGGCCGCAGTGGCGATCCGGGCCGCAGTTACCGAATCCGGCCCCAGGATCGGGAACTCCTTGACCACCAGACGGATGTTTGGGTCACGTGCCAGCAATTCCTTCAACTCTGGATGAGCCCGCTTGCAGTATCCACAGCGATAATCGGCAAACTCCACGAGCGTAATGTCGCCGTCCGGATTACCGTCGACCCAGGAGTTCGGGTTCTTGAAAATCTGCTGGTAGTTGCTGGCGATCGCCATCGCGTCTTTGTCGCGTGCATTCGCGTCGCGGCGTGCCTCTAGGATCCGGATCGCCTCCATCAGCACTTCCGGATTTTCGAGCAGATAGGCGCGGACCTCGTTGCGAAACGCCTCACGCTCGATATCGGTCATGTCGGTCAGCGACGGGCGCGATTGCTCCTGCGCGTTCGATAGGCTCGGCGACAGCGCCAAGGCCAGCGCGAGAGCCCCGAGGGCTAGATGGATTCGCATGGAAGTTTCTCCAATTTTTTGGGACCGCGTTGGGTCAGTTGATTTTCATAGACAGGATGTCTTGTGCCCTCAACCAGCCCGGAGAGCCGTTCGGCAGCGCGTCCGACGCGCGCCGGGCGTGGAGTTGAGCATCCTCCATCCGGCCGGCGATGGCGAACCGTTCCGCGGTGGCCAGCGAGGCCATGCCCTGATCGCCGGCCCGGGCGTAAGCCGTGGCCAACGCCCGAAGGCCGAATGAATCGGCCAAGTCGCGGCTCCGGGCGGCCTTAAGGACCTTCAATGCCTCGGCATCCGCGCCGGGCCGATCCAGAGCCAAGAGCGCGCGTCCCAGACCCGCTTCAAGCAATGGTTCGCCCGGCGCCAACTGCGCCGCCTGGCGATAAAGCGGAACCGCCGCCTCGGCGTTGCCGCTCTCGAACAGGATCTGGCCCTTCAGCTCGATGTAGAAGGGGTCGTTCGGACGCATTTCGATCAGACGGTCGATTGCGGCGATCGCTTGTTTCAGATCCGGCAGTCGGTACAGCGCGACCGCCTTCTTGTAGAGCGAGATCTCGGTTTCAGGCTTACCGTCCAACCGGTCCAACACCCGTTCGGGCCGGTCGAGGAATCCGATCAGCTTCGCCCGCATCCGGGCGTGCCAATAGTCGCGGTCGGCCCGCTCTGGGTAGGTTCTTCCGGCGGATTCATTCAGTCGTCGCTCGATCAACTGCAAACGCTCGGTGCTTAACGGGTGGGTTTGCAGGAACGGATCGCGATTGCCGCTGATCAGGACTTCCTGATCGCGGAATCGGGAAAACACGTCGTAGAGCCCGCGCGGGTCGACCTCCGCGCGCGACAGGTAATTGAGCGCCGCCTGGTCGGCGGCGGCCTCCTCGCCGCGGTTGTAGCGCAAGAGGCCGCGCAACGTGGCGCCCTGTCCGCCAGCAATGATGGCCGAGCCGAGCTCGGGCCCGCCAACGGCGCCTGCTGCGATTCCGGCCAGAAGCGCGACCAACGCCGGGCCCTTGGCGCCGCGAACGGTGATTTGGCGGCGCGATTGGTGCCCGCCCGCGATATGCCCGGTCTCGTGGGCGATCACCGCTATCAGTTCCTCGGGGGTCTCCAGGATCTGGATCAGCCCCGTATGCAGGAACATGTTCGAGCCGTTGGCGACAAAAGCGTTCAAGCTGCGGTCGTTCAGGATGTAGATATCGATCCCATCGGCGCCGTAGCCGGCGGCCTGGAAAATCGGCGCGGACATCTCGCCCAGCGTGCGTTCAATCTCGGCATCGCGGATTAGGCCGCGCGCCGAGGCCGGGTCCGCAAGGGCGGCCGCCGCTACAAGCGCCGAAGCCGCCGCAAGATTTCGCGCAAGATTTCCTGCGGAATTGCGCAACACTGCTGCTACCTCGCTTTTATGGGCGCCGCCCAGCGAACATTGTTCCTAGGCGGACGCCCCGGCATAAGACCATAAACGCCGGTCCAATGACAGATAAGGAAACTGATCGTGAAAATTTCAAGCCGCAGCCAGACCGCGCCGTTCATTGCCATGGACGTATTGGCCGAGGCGCAGGCGATCGAAGCGCGGGGCGGAAATGTCATACATATGGAGGTCGGCGAGCCCGCTTATGGGGCACCCAAGGCCGCGCGTGAGGCCTTGGCGGCGGCACTCGGCCGGGGCGATGCCCTGGGCTATACGAGCGGTCTGGGCTTGGCCGCGCTGCGTCAGGGGATCGCGGCACTCTATCAGCGGCGCTATGGGTTGGAGATCGACCCCGAGCGTGTGGTGGTGACTTCCGGCTCATCGGGCGGGTTTATGCTGTCGTTCCTCGCGCTTTTCGATCCGGGCGAGCGGGTGGCCATCGCCGATCCGGGCTACCCCTGCTACCGCAACATCCTCGGCACGCTGGGGCTCGAACCCGTGCGCATCGAGGCGGAACTCGTCTCGCGCTACCAGCCGACGCCAGCGCTGCTCGACGAGGTCGAGGGGCCGCTGCATGGCCTCTTGGTCGCCAGCCCAGCCAACCCGACCGGGACGATGCTGGACAAGGCGGCACTGGGGGCGTTGGCAACGTATTGCCAGGATCGCGGCGTGGCGCTGATTTCTGACGAGATATACCATGGGCTGACCTACGACACGCCCGCAGTCTCGGCGCTCGAGCTCACTGACCAGGCCTTCGTGATCAACAGTTTCTCGAAATATTATGCGATGACCGGGTGGCGGATTGGCTGGCTGGTGGTGCCCGACCGCTTCGTGCGCACGCTTCAGAACCTGGCTCAGAACCTTTTCATCTGCCCCAGCCATGCCAGTCAGATTGCGGCACTGGCCGCACTCTCGGACGAGGCGGAGGAAGAAGTCGCACGGCATCTCGACGAATATGCCTATAACCGCGCCGCTGTGATGTCGGCCTTGCCGAAGCTCGGCTTCACCGACATCTCACCCGCGGACGGTGCATTCTACGCCTATGCCGGGGTATCCCGGCTGACCAATGACAGCCGCGACTTTTGCGCCCGGCTGCTGACCGAGGGCGGAGTCGCGGCAACCCCTGGTCTGGATTTCGATCCCGCCCGAGGGCACACGACCATGCGGTTCTCGTTCGCACAGCCGCGCGACAAGATCGCCGAGGGGATCACGCGCCTGACCCGGTTTATCGAGAGCGGGGGTTAGGGCTCAGCCCCTGGACCACCAACCGCGGCGTTTCGGCTTGGCCGGCTCGTCCGCGGATACGGGCGCAGGTTCGGGCACAATCTCCGGCGCAGCGGCCAAAGGTTCGGACTCCTCAGCCTCCACGCTCGGCGGCTCTTCCGCTTGCGCGTCATCAACGTCAGCCGACGACGGACCATCCGAGGGCCCTGACGGCGCCTCGGCGGCTTCATCTGGCGCGGCCTCGGGGGCAGGGGCCTCAGGCGCCTCTACGTCGGCGCTCTCGGCATCAACCACGGTGGCCTCTTCGGAGATTTCCGGCTCGGGAGCGGGTTCAACCACATCGGCCTCCGGCGCGACTTCGGCATCGCTCACCTCGGGGCCATTCCCCTCGGCGGTAGCTTCTGCCGCTTCCTGGTCGGTCTCGCGGCGGCGCGAGCGGCCCCGGCCGCCCCGGCGCCTGCGCGATCGGCGCTCCTTGCCCTCGGGCTTGGCGTCGCCCTCGGCATCCTCGCCAGCCTCGGCCGTCTCGGTCTGACCTTCGCCACCGTTCTCGCCATTCTCGCCGCGGCGCCGGCGCTGGCCGCCGCGCTTGCCACGGCGCCGGCGCGAGCGGCCTTCGCCGTCTTCGCCATCACCGTCGTCGGAAGCCGGCACGGCGCGCACGGAGGGCGCATCCACCGTCGCGCCCGACACCAAAGGCTCGGGCGTCACCGTAACCTCGGCCCCGTCCGGCCCGCGCGAGCGCGACTTCGACCGCTCGATCCGGAACTCGGGGCTGATCAGCATCGGATCACCCAGGACCGATACCGCTAGTCCATAGCGCGCCTCGATCCCAGCCAGATGCGGGCGCTTCATGTTCATGATGTAGTTGGCGATGCCGACAGGTGCCGTCACCGTGACCTCGGCCGACCGGCCGCGGACGCCCTCTTCCTCGACCTCCCGCAGGATCGACAATGAAAGGTTCTCGTCCGAACGCACAATCCCCTGGCCCTGGCAGTGAGGGCAGGGCTGTGTCGTGGCCTCCAACATGCCCGGGCGCAAGCGCTGACGCGACATCTCCATCAGGCCGAAGGGCGAGATCCGGCCTACCTGGATGCGCGCCCGGTCCGCCTTCAGCCGATCCTTCATCCGCTTCTCGACCGCCCGGTTGTTGCGGTTCTCCTCCATGTCGATGAAGTCGATCACGATCAACCCGGCAAGGTCACGCAGGCGCAACTGGCGGCAAACCTCGTCGGCGGCCTCCAGGTTCGTCTTCAGCGCCGTCTCCTCGATCGAGGATTCCTTCGTCGAGCGGCCCGAGTTCACGTCGATCGCCACTAGAGCCTCGGTAATCCCGATCACGATGTAGCCGCCCGAGCGCAGCTGCACGACTGGGCTGAACATCGCGTTCAGATAACTTTCGACCTGATATCGGATGAACAGCGGGATCTGCTCGGTATATTGCTGCACGTGCCTGGCGTGGGACGGCATGAGCATCTTCATGTAGTCCTTCGCCTCACGGTAGCCGTCCTCGCCCTCGACCAGGATCGTGTCGATCTCCTTCGAATAGAGATCGCGGATCGAGCGCTTGATTAGCGAGCCCTCCTCGTGGATCAGGGTCGGCGCGATGGAATTCAGCGTCAGGTCACGGATTTGTTCCCACTGGCGCAGCAGGAATTCGTAATCGCGCTTTATCTCGGCCTTGGTCCGCTCGGCGCCGGCCGTGCGAACGATCAACCCCATGCCCTGAGGCACGTCCAGATCGCCGGTGATATCACGCAGACGCTTGCGGTCTCCCGCCGAGGTGATCTTGCGGCTGATCCCGCCGCCTCGTGCGGTGTTGGGCATCAACACGCAATAGCGGCCAGCCAGCGACAGATAAGTCGTCAGCGCCGCACCCTTGTTGCCACGCTCCTCCTTGACGACCTGGACCAGCATGATCTGCCGGACCTTGACGACGTCCTGGATCTTATAGCGGTGACGCCGCGTGGCGCGGACCCGGGCCGCTTCCTCCTGGGCGTCGTCCGGTTCGATGGATTCGACCGAGTTCGTATTTTCTTCACTGTCCGTGTCGTCCGGATCGGAAGACTTGGCCCTCGGCTTCGCGGGCGCCGCTTTGTCTTCGTCTTTGGCGGTGGCGTCCTTGGCCTTGCCCCTGGTCCGTCGGCGCCGGCTCCGGGGCGGCTTCTTCTCGTCGCCCGCATCGGCCTCGGCGCTCTCCGTGATAGCTTCGGCGCCCGCTTCGGAGCCGTCGCCATTGTCCGGCACATCGGCCGCCGGCTCGGTCTTCTTGCGCCGCGAGCGTCTCTTGGGCTTGTCCGGCGCGGTGGCCGCCTCGTCTTCCGCGGCAGGCTTCACCGGTGCGTCGAGGACGTCCTCGGAAATCGAATCGTCGTCGTCGAGTCCGGCGGCCTCGGCAAGGCTTTTGGGCGGACTTGGCTCATCCCCGTCCCCCAAGTCACCCGTGTCCACCGCCTTATCGCCGTTCCCAGGCACTGCTTCAGTGGCGTCGTCCGACCGAGGCTCCGTAGTCTCGTCCTCGGCGGCCGCCAGGCCGGTGATTTCGGCTGGGCCCGTCTCGGTCTCCTCCGGCTCGTCGAAATCGATGACCTCCAGCCCCTTGACCTCGCCGTTCTCGTTTGCCTCGGCGCGCGCCGCTGGCTTGGCCTTCGAGCGGCGCTTGCGGCCACGCTTTGGCTTGTCCGATTCGGTGTTGCCGTTTTCCTCGCGCTCCGCCGAGCGCGCCTGCTCGGCCGCTTCCTCGGCCAGCAGCGCTTCCCGATCGGCGACCGGGATCTGATAGTAGTCTGGGTGAATTTCCGAGAAGGCCAGGAAGCCATGCCGGTTCCCGCCATAGTCGACGAACGCCGCCTGCAACGAGGGTTCGACCCTCGTTACCTTCGCAAGATAGATATTACCCGCTAGTTGGCGCTTGGTGATCGACTCGAAGTCGAACTCGTCAACCTTGTTTCCGTCCGCCACGACGACCCGAGTCTCCTCGGTATGCGTGGCGTCGATAAGCATCTTTTTTGCCATGTTTGGTCACGTCGGCCCGCGCTGCGGTCCGGCCCGTCCCGCCCTAATCCAGGCGGTCCCTGCCGGGGCATCGAAGGCTGACATCTTTCATATTGTGCGCGCAAAGCCCGATACACGACCGGCGCGTTCGCGCCTGCGGCCGAGAGGGCCACATTCCGGTCACGCATCCATTGGGTCTCGCCTCGGGTTTGCATCGCTATCTCAGTCGAGGCGCCGGGTAACCGGCGCAGTGAACTCATCCGTGCGGGGCACGGCTTAAAGGCCAATTTTCATCCGATCCGGTCGCCAACCCGGTGCGCGACAAGACCAAAGGAACTCGTCAATTGCAGCGGATATAGCCCCGGACCTGATGCGTCGCACCGGAACCAGGGACTCGCAGCTTACTCAACCTAAAGCGGAAAATCTGGTCCGGGCAGCTTGGCCCGATCCCCAGCATATAGAGAAGCTGACCCGGTTACACAAACGGAATTTTGCACTTTCGATGAGGGGTTAGGGTGTTTTTATCCCACCGGCGCCGGCCCGCACGGCCTGCCTAAATGTCTGGCGCGAGACCCGCAAAAGCCTTAAACCCTGCCCAGCGGCGCCCTATCTATCGGTTCTGGCGCTTATGGGAGCACGGAAACCTTGCGGTGGCAGCGGGTATGATCCGGTTCATCGGTGGCATCTTCAGCTTCGCCTGCACCAGCGCGATCTTCGCGCTGGGCGGGATCGTTGCCGTCGTTCACGTCTATAGCCGCGATCTGCCCGGGCACGACGACTTGGTCAACTACCATCCGAAGATGCTCAGCCGGGTCTATTCCGGCGAAGGTCAGGTGATCGCCGAGTTCTATGACGAGAAGCGCGTTTTCGTGCCGATCGAGGAAATACCCGATCTGGTCAAGAACGCCTTCATCTCAGCCGAGGACAAGAACTTCTACAGCCATCCCGGTGTCGACGCGACGGGAATCGTCAAGGCGGTTGGCCGCTTTGCGATCGCTAAGGTTCAGGGGCAGGCGACGCGGCTTTCCGGCGCCTCGACGATCACGCAGCAGGTGGTCAAGAACTTCAAGGTCGGCGCCGAGCGCAGCTTCGAGCGCAAGATCAAGGAGGCGATTCTGGCCGTGCGCATCTCGGGCGCGCTGTCGAAGGATCACATCCTCGAGCTTTATCTGAACGACATTTTCCTCGGGCAGAACACCTATGGCGTGGTCGCGGCGGCTCAGCGCTATTTCGGCAAGACGCTGGAAGAGCTGGCGCCCGAGGAGGCCGCCTATCTGGCCGCGCTGCCGAAGGAGCCCTCGAACCTGCACCCCGTGCGCAACCGCGACCGCGCCACCGCGCGGCGCAATTACGTGCTCGAGGAGATGGCACAGAATGGGCATCTGGCGCGCGCCGAGTCAAAGACTTCGAAGGACCGGCCGCTGGAGACGCTGATCGGCGAGGCGCGTCCGCCGGTCCTGGCCAATGCCGGGCCAAGTTACTTCACCGACGAAGTGCGCCGCCAACTTTCCGGTGAGCTTGGACGCGACGAGCTGTTCCAAGGGGGCCTTACGATCAGGGCCACGATTGAGCCCGAGTTGCAGACGCTGGCGGTACGGGTGCTGCGCCGAGGGCTCGAGACCTACGACCGGGGCAGGGGGGTCTATCGCGGCCCCGTCACCCGGATCGAGGAGCTTGGCGATGATTGGCGCGCCCCGCTCGCGGCGGCCGAGGTGCCGCGCGA
>JAOTXT010000150.1 GCA_029862205.1 Paracoccaceae bacterium | reverse complement strand
CGGCGCTAAGCAGCGTTGGTTGCGCGGTGGATAGTCCCTGCATCGGTGTGTTCCTTTCCCGTGAGAGCTTTTTGCAGCACGGCTGCTTCCGGTTCCTTGGCCGATCTTTCCCAGATAACGCCCAAATTCACGGAAATCATAGTGCTCTAGCCCTTGATGATGCGCGGCAGCAGCATTTGGTGGACGGGGGTGATCGATCTGGGGTTCTGATAGTTGGCCCCGGTGAAAGCCTGGATGTAATTGCGCAGGTCGGTCAGCGAGGCGATTTCGTCGACGAAACCGTTCATGGCGCAATAGACCGGGTGGGATTTGTCCTGATAATCCTGGATCATCCGATTCATCTTGTCGACGACCGGGGTGATATCGCGACCCGCTTCGTCTTCCTTGACCAGCCGGCGGGCATAGGAGGCGGCAGCGGCTGTTTCGCCGTGCATGACGTTGATTTCCGAGAGCGGGGTGCCGAGGGTGAAGGCGTTGTTGTTGTTGGCCTGGGGCCCGCCCATGATGTAGTGGGCGGCCGCAGTTCCCTTGCGCAAGACGATACACATCATGGAAAGATCGGTCTGTTCGATGGAGTAGACCAGCGCCTGGCCCAGCGCCAGCAGTTCGGCCTCCTCGGCAAGGTCGCCGACGTCAATGCCGGTGGTGTCCTGAAGCCAGACGATCGGCAGATTGTCACGGCCGCACAGAGTGACGAATTCGCCCTGCTTGATGAGCCCCTGGCGGTAATGTTTGCCGCCAACACCGGGATAGGCGCCCCCGGCATATTCGGGATAATCGGGGAAAACGCCCTGGCGGTTGCCGATGACGGCCAGGGGGAAGCCATCGATCTTGGCGATGCCGGTGAAAACCTCGGGACCGTAGTCGGGACGGTATTCCATGAACTCACTGTTGTCGGTGAGGCGCGCCAGGAACTGAATGGCGTCGTAGGGGCGTTTCTGGTTTGCAGGCAGAATCAGGTTGAGATCCTCGGCCGGGAACTTGGGTTCGGCGGGTTCGGCGACGCGAAACATGGCCGGGTCGTAGGCCGGCATCATGCGCATATAGTCCTTGATGCCGTCGAGGACGCCCTGTTCGGTCTCGTGGACTTCGCGGAAATAGGCGGTCTTGTCGAAATGGGTCTCGACGCGGCCGGGGGGCTTGGCCTTGAAGTCCTTGGCGGCGTCGATGAGCGCCCGGGCACCCTCTTCATCGACATGCCCCCTGGGGCTCATGCCACCGACGATTCCGGCGCCGCCTACGGCGATGTTCGCCCCTTCGTGGGCCAGCAGGATGGTCGGGCTGATGCCCTGATAGCCGCCGCCTGCCGGGTTGGTTCCGTAGATGGCGTTGAGGATTGGAATTCCCAGACGGTTGAGCTCGGCGTGACGGAAGAACGGCGCCCCGCTTGAGCGGCGCCCGGCATAGACGCTTTCCTGCTCCATCAGCTTGACGCCGCTGCAGTTGGTCAGCCACACCAGGGGAACATTGAGGCGCTTGGCCAGGTCGGTGACCATGAGGATGTTTTCGGCCTGACCGGCAATCCAGGCACCGGCCATGACCTTGTTGTCAAAACCGATTATGACCGCCCACCTGCCCTCGATCTTTCCCAGACCGTCAACCACCCCCGTGCATCCTTCTTCGTTGTCGCGGGGATTGTAGAGGGTGTGGAGCGGGTTCCAGGTTCCCGCATCGACCAGATATTCGAGCCGATCGTAGACGGTCATTCCGCCCCGCGCGTGGATCTTCTCAGCGGGGACGCCGGCGTTATTGACCCTATCGATCTCGCGGGCGAGGATTTCCTCCTGCTCGCGGATCAGATCGACGTTATTCTTCGAGCGCCGGATCTCGCCTTCGCTGAGTTCCTTGCCGATCCCGGCCATCTTCTCGAAATACGGACGCAGCGGCGTTTGCTTGCGCGGCATGGGATTGTTTCACCTCTCCTTGAAACGTGTCTGGAAGCCCGAAGGCTTTCTATTATAGGCAGAGATTAACGGTTGGCGGTGTCCCCGAGCGAGATGCCGGCGATGATGATCTTCTGAATATTGCTGGTTCCCTCCACGACCCGCAGCGAATGCGCGTCGCGAAGGAAGCGTTGCGCGGGGTACTCGGTGGAATAGCCGTAGCTGCCGAAGATCTTCATCGTTTCGCTGGCGGCGTGGACGGCCGTCTCGGAAGCGAAAAGCTTGGCCATGGAGGTTTCGTGCTGGTTGGGCAGCCCCTGGTCCTTGAGCCAGGCGGCCCTGTAGACCAGCAGTTTGGCGGCCTCATGCTCGGCGACCATGTCGGCGATCTGCGCCTGGACCATCTGGTATGCGCCGATCTTCTTGCCGAACTGGGTTCGCTCGTTGGCGTAGCCGATGGCGGCGGCGATGGCGCCGCCGGCAATGCCGATAGCGCCGGCGGCGCAGCCGATCCGTGTGTTGTTGAGTTGCCACATGCAGATCTGAAAGCCCATGCCGACCTCGCCGAGCACTGAATCTTTCGGGATCTTTGCGCCGTTGAAGGCAATCTCGCCGGTGGGAGCGCAGTGCAGTCCAAGCTTGGTCTCGATCGGAACGGTGGCGATCCCCTCATTTGCCTTCAGGTTGATGATGAAGCAGGTCATCCCCTTGTG
>JAOTXT010000149.1 GCA_029862205.1 Paracoccaceae bacterium | reverse complement strand
CGGCGTGTCCGGGAACCGAGCGGCAGGTATTGATGAGGACCAGGTTCACAGCGCGTCCGATGGTCGCGTTGGCCGGGAATCCCGGGCCGATGCAGCCGGCCCGGCCGTGGATGCCCAGCTCTTGGGCCAGCGGCCCGCTGACCAGGACCAGGTTGCCGCCGGGATGGGAGGTGGTTACCGACTGCAGGAAATTGTAGCGCCGGTCGGCCATGGCCCGGAAGGCGGCGACAAGGATCGGCATGTGCACCGGCTTGCAGCCCGCCATGACGGCGCAGACGGCGATGTCCCTGACCGTGATGTCCTTGCCGCTGGGGCCGATGGCGTGGGCCAGTACGGAGTCGGGGTCGAAGGGGCAATAGTCGAGCATGCGCCGGTAGCGCGCCTCGGTCGGCGGAATGATCGGCAGACCGTCGCCCAGGTGCAGGTCGTTGAAGAGGTCGGTGATCTCCTCGATGCCGGCAGCCGGCTCCGACCGTTCGAGGGTCTCCGGATCCACCCTGCCGGTCAGGTCGAGGGTGCCGGTCGGCGTCTCGGCGTCGAGCTTGAAATCGAGCGCCGCCCGCCTGCCGATCTCGTCGGCAGGCAGGGTCAGGGCCTCGTAGATCGCCGACATCTGTTGATCGACCAGCTCGCGGATCTCCTCGACGGTGCTTCCCTGGTACATGTCGAAGGCGCACAGGCACAGTTGCCCCGCGCGGTAGAAGGCCACCGCCTGAACCAGGTCACTGCCCGGCGGCGCCGTGATGTAGAGACTTGGGATCCCCAGTTCCTCGAGCGCGATGGTGATGATCGCGGTTGCCGGGCTGGTGCCCATGTCGCCGAGCGCCAGGATCGCCGCTACCGGCTTGGCGGCGGCCAGGGTGGCGGCGTAGTCCTTGAGATCCTGGTTGCTCTTGCCGCGCACCGTCTCGCGGAAGTCGATGAAGTTGGTAATCCCCTGTGCGGCGAAATTCTCCTTAATCCTCTTGAAGACCTCCATGTAGTTGACGAAACCGAGTTTCGTGTTGTCATAGAAAAGGACTTCTCCCCGCCGCAGGTCATCCATGGAAACCCTTGGCGCCAACGTCAGCATGGGTCGTTCCTGCCTGCCGCGGGGGTCTAGAACCGTATTGAGAATCGCGTTCGTCATCGTTTCCTCGCCTATTTGATCGCATGGGTGTCATCGCTTGTTTCGCCGGGCCCCTCGTCAACGAGAAGAACCGACGACCGGGCCGCCGCCGGCAACGTGCGGAACCTGGCCCCGGCCGGGAAAGTCAGGAGCCCTGCGGCCGATGGATTTCCCGGGTCCGACGGGCGATCATTCCATCCTGTGCAGCGCTGGCCCCTTGATCGGGATCACCATCAGGTCCTCGCCCCAGATGACGTTGCCATCGAATATTTCGGTAATCTCCTCGATGATCCGCTCGCGGATACCCGGTTGGTCGATCTGTTCCAGCATGTGGGTGAGGACAAGCGTCTTGACTTTGGCTTGCCGGGCGACCTCCGCGGTGTCGATGTGGTTGCCGCAAACGGCGCGGTAGATCTGGGTCGGCTCCGTGCCCGACAGGAAATGGTTCATGTGGATCAGGACGTCACACCCGTGCGCGAGCTTGACGATATCGCGACAGACGGCACCGCTGTCGCCGGAATAGCACATGGAGACCTCCGCCGCGTCGAGACGGTAGGCGTAACACTCGAGATACGGCTGGACATGGGACGCCTCGCCGACTGTGACTTTCCAGCCATTCTCCTCGATCACGTCGCCGGGGCGCACTTCGGTGACCTGCGGGCTCGGGCGCTTGCGTGGCGCAACGCCGCCGCGGGCCTCGAATACGTCGATGCTGCCCTGATGCTTGACCCGGGCCTCGATGTCGGGGCCGAATACGCCGTCCTCCGCGAACAGTTGCTCGGTCATGCGCTTCAGAGGCGGCGGCCCGTACACCTTGAGGTCCGCGATGCGATCGGCCCCCATGTCCCAGCGTTGAAGCACCAGACGCGGGTAGTCCATGCAGTGGTCGTAATGCAGGTGCGACAAGAACACGTGCGTCACATTGACGGCCCGCCGCCCGGTCTCGAGCAGCCGGTGGTGCGCGCCCGGTCCATGGTCCATCACGATCAGGTCGTCGCCGACCTCGATCAGATAACCTGAGCTCTGCCGCTTCAGCGAGGGTGTCGGCGTGCCGGTGCCAAGCAGGGTGATTTTCATGGTTGGTCCTCGTTCAGGGTTGTTGAGGCCTGCGGCCTCGCGCGCGAAACGGCGGGTGGTCTTGGAACGCCTTATCGCCGACCGATCAAATCAAATGGCGCGCTGGTGCGTCAAGATCGACAAACCTTCCTGGCGACCACGATTTCCCCACGCTTGTGGCCGCAAGAACCTCGCACGGTGATACGCGAAAACGATAAACTCGCGACAGACGAACCTACGGACGGAGAACCGCCGTGGGCAAAAAGTATGATGCCAGCATTATTGAGGCCTGCATTGCTTTCGAGCGGGCCAAAAAGAGCTGGCAAACCCTGAACGTCGACAAACTGCCCGCCGCTGATGTCGGGTTTATGTCCCGGCTAGGCAGCTGGTGCGGGGGGGGGGGGCTTGGTGTTGGCCCGGAAGCACATGAACATCATCCCAAG
>JAOTXT010000046.1 GCA_029862205.1 Paracoccaceae bacterium | reverse complement strand
AGGTCGCGGTGGTCGATGCGCCCGAGGCCGGACCGATCATCCGTGCACTGGACGAGCGCGGCTGGGGGCTGGACCAGATCTGGGTCACCCATCATCACGGCGACCATACGGATGGGGTCGCGGCTCTGCGCGACCGCTTCGGCGCCAAGGTGGTGGGGCATGAGGCGGACAGCAGGCGCTTGCCGCCGCTGGACCTGGCGGTGCGCGAGGGCGACACGGTCAGCCTGGGTGACTCCGAGGCCCGGGTGATCGACGTTTCGGGCCACACGGCCGGGCATATCGCTTTCGTCATGGACGCCGAGAAAGCGGTCTTCGCCGCCGACAGCCTGATGGCCTTGGGCTGTGGCCGGGTCTTCGAGGGGACCCATGCGATGATGTGGGAGAGCCTGTCGAAGTTCCTGGCCATGCCGGACGACATGCAGGTCTATTCGGGCCACAATTACGGCCAGGCGAACGGCGCCTTCGCGCTGTCGATCGAGCCCGAGAACCAAACGCTGACGGACCGCATCGCGCGGATCGAGGCGGCGGACGCGGCTGGAGAGCCGATCGTGCCCGTCAGCATGGCCGAGGAGAAGGCGACCAATCCCTTCCTGCGCGCGGTCGAGCCGTCGGTGAAGGCGGCGGTGGGCCTGGCCGGTGCCGACGACGCGGCGGTCTTCGCCGAGGTGCGGCGGCGGAAGGATAATTTCTGAATTCTTGAATTGACTGTATTAATGTTATAACTTCCGTAGCAACGGAGGATGACATGCAGCATCTGAAAATCCGCAAGATCGGCAATTCCCTCGGCGTCGTCCTGCCGAAGGATCTGCTGGCGCAATTGGGCGTGGATGAGGGGGACGAACTGATCGTCTCCGCGACGCCCGATGGCGCGATGCGAGTCACGCCCGGCAATGCGGACCTTGAGGAACAACTCGAAGCCGCGCGTCGCGGCATGAAGCGTTACCGGAACGCGCTACGCGAGCTTGCCAAGTGACCGAGCCGCGCTGGCTGACGCGCGAAGCCATCGAGATCATCCACGACGAGCAACTGACCGAGCACGGCGGGGCTGAGGGTATCCGTGATTTGGGCCTGCTGGAGTCGGCAATCGCCCGGCCACAGAACCTATTCGCATATGGCGAGGGCGATCTTTGTGCCATCGCGGCCGCCTATGCGAGTGGGATCGTGTGGAATCACCCTTTCGTCGATGGCAACAAACGGACGGGCTTCCTTTCTGCATACACGTTCCTTGATCTGAATGGTCTTGTCCTGATCGCGCCTAACGCCGGCCGTCGTAATGACCCTCGACCTCGCCGCCGGTGAGATGTCCGAGGAAGGCTTCGCTGCCTGGCTGCGCGACCGGACGGAACTGGTCGGTTAGCGCCGTAGGATGCAATTTGTTGCACCGTGAGTGGTGGAACAGTTCCGCCCGGTGGCCTCTCGCACGCGTCCGTGTTCCGTCACGCGGCCCGCAGCCGCTGGTAGGCGACGCCGAGCGCCGGGCCGCGATAAGCGACCCGCCTTAACGCCACAAGCAACGACCCGGCTCGCGTGATATAATCCGGCCATCGGGAAAAGGTTATTGGAGACGATCATGACGCGGATCTATTTCGCGACCAATCGCAACGTGAAGCACGAGACCTCGAAGAACGCGAAGAACTTCGGCGACCGGTTCAACCTGCAGGGGCCGCAATGCTTCCGCGTGGGCCGGGTCGATGTCGCTTTGACTGGCGACCCGGAAGACGACGAAGCCTGGGAGGTGGGACGCTGCGAGCTTTTCCCTGAGACGCTCGACAGTTCGATGGAGCAAGGTGCCAAGCTGGGCTCGGCGGCGATGTTCGAGGAGCTGCGCGAATTCCTCAGCGAGAACATTTGCGATGTGTTGATCTATCTGCATGGCTTCGCCAACGACTTCCCGAACACGGCACGCCGCGCCGCGGCGCTGCAGCATTTCTACTCAAGAAGGGCGCGGCAATTGCTGGTGGTGATGTTCTCGTGGCCGTCGAACGGCGAGGTGCTCCCAAGATACCAGTATTTCTCGGACCGCGAGGATGCCGAGATCTCGGGTGTCGCCATGGCCCGGGCACTGAAACGCTTCACCGAGTTTCTGGCCAGGATCCGCGAGGAGGACCGAAAGGTGATCCACGAACATCAGCGAGAGGGCAAGGTGCCGCCGCCGGGCCTGCTCAAGCAATGCGACCGCAAGTTGCACATGGTTGCCCACAGCATGGGCAATTGGGCGCTGAGGCACACCTTGGTAAAATATGCCGACCTGATGGCCGGCAAGGTGCCACGGATCTTCGATCACGCCTTCCTGATGGCGGCCGACGAGGACGCCGACGCGCTGGCGTTCACGCACAAGCTCGGACATCTGATTGACATGGCGAACATGGTCCATGTCTATCACGCGGCGGATGACCGCGCGCTGCAGATCAGCGATCTGACCAAGGGGAATCCAGACCGATTGGGATCAGATGGGCCGGCGAGCTTCGATCCGCTGCCGGAACGGGTGATTGCGGTCGATTGCGAGAAAACGAGCTTTACCGAAACGGAGCACGGGAACCACCAGTATTACCGGCTTCGTCCCGAAGTGATCGATGATGTGCTCGCCACCCTGAGAGACACATCGCAAGAGGGGCGCCGGGGAAGGACCGAGGTGCGCCCGGGCCGGAGCTGGCGGCTGAAGAGAGCGAGAGGCTAAGGGCGGACTATCTGCCCGCCCCGCTAGTTCGATCCTTAGTGGGGCATCTTGGTCTTGCGCAGATAAGGCAGGATCCGCTCGAAGCCCGGGAAGCGCTTCTCGGCATCCTCGTCGCTCACCGCGGGCGTGATGATCACGTCTTCGCCGCGCTGCCATTGAGCGGGCGTCGCCACCTGATGCTTCGCGGTCAGCTGGATCGAGTCGATCGCGCGAAGGATCTCGTCGAAGTTGCGGCCCGTGGTCATCGGATAGGTCAGCGTCAGCTTTACCTTCTTGTCCGGCCCGACCACGAAGACCGAGCGCACGGTGGCGTTGTCGGCGGGGGTCCGGCCCTCGGACGTGTCGCCCGCATCCGCCGGCAGCATGTCGTAGAGCTTGGCCACCTTCAGCTCGGGATCGCCGATCATCGGATAGTCGACCTTGTTGCCCGAGACCTGCTCGATATCGGCCTTCCACTTGTTGTGGTTTTCGACCGGATCGACCGAGATGCCCAGGATCTTGCAGTTGCGCTTGGCGAATTCGTCCTTGAGGCCGGCCATGTAGCCGAGCTCGGTGGTGCAGACCGGGGTGAAATCCTTCGGATGACTGAACAGCACCGCGTAGCCGTCACCGACCCAATCGTGGAAGCTGATCGGGCCACCGGTGGTGTCGGCGTTGAAATCGGGGGCGGTATCGTTGATGCGAAGACTCATGGAAATCCTCCTGGCAAGGGTTTTTTCGGAATGCGAGGTTGCGAGTCGGAGCGGTTTACGCACGTCGCTCGCAGCGCTGCAGTGATCTTTATCACATTTCGCAAAGCGGCTTCCAGCGGCCGGGTTACATCCAATGACTGCTTGCCTTTCACAATGCCGCGATTGCACGATGAAGCCGCAACCAGGAGCCAGATTCGACCGTGATCCCCGGCCTGACAAACCGCCGCCGATTCTCCGACCTCAGCGAGCAGGAAGTGCTTGCGCTGGCGATTTCATCTGAAGAGGACGACGCGCGGATCTACGAGACCTATGCCGAGCGGTTGCGCGGCGACTTTCCGGAATCGGCCAAGATGTTCGATGGCATGGCGGCGGAGGAGCATCAGCACCGGCGCCGCCTGATCGAGCTGCACCAGACGCGGTTCGGCGATGTGATCCCGCTGATCCGGCGCGAGCATGTGGCGGGATACTACGCCCGCAAGCCCGTTTGGCTGGTCGAAAATCTGGGCCTGGACCGCATCCGCGAAGAAGCGGCGGGGATGGAGCGCCAGGCGCATAATTTCTACATGGCAGCGGCCAGGCGGACCCAGGACGCCGATACCCGCAAGCTGCTGGGCGACCTGGCCGCCGCCGAAATCGGCCACATTCGCACCGCCGAGCGGTTGGAGGAGCATCTGCTGACCGAGGAGGCGCGCGAGGACGAGGGCCAGGCCGCGCACCGCCAGTTCATCCTGACCTGGGTGCAGCCGGGGCTTGCCGGGCTGATGGATGGCTCGGTCTCGACGCTGGCGCCGATCTTCGCGACCGCCTTCGCGACCCAGGACACCTGGACCACCTTCCTGGTCGGGCTTGCGGCCTCGGTGGGTGCCGGGATCTCGATGGGGCTAACCGAGGCGCTGGCCGATGACGGGGTCCTGTCGGGGCGCGGCTCGCCCACGAAGCGCGGCTTCGCTTGCGGGATCATGACCACGATCGGGGGATTGGGCCACGCGCTGCCCTATCTGATCCCGGATTTCTGGACCGCGACCACGATCGCCATCATCGTCGTTTTCATCGAGCTCTGGGCGATCGCCTGGATCCAGAACAAATACATGGACACCCCGTTCCTGCGCGCCAGCCTGCAGGTTGTGTTTGGCGGCGCGCTGGTGTTCGGCGCGGGTGTGCTGATCGGCGGGGGTTAGGAGGGACCGATGACGGATATCGCAGAGCAACGCACCCGCGAAGTCTCGGCGCTGATCGCCGATACGCGCGCGATCATGGATGGGGGCGCGTTCGACCGGGCGGCGCTCGGCCAGGTGCGCGAGCGCATGCTGGGCATTGCCGCGCGCCGCGATTTCTGGAGCGAGGCGGAATATCCCTCGCCGCCGGAGGGCGAGGACCAGAACCGCTATCTGGTGGGGCAGGAGGGGCCCGCGGATGGCCCCGGCGGCATCGCGCTCTATCTGAACATCATGAAGGTTGGGAAAAAGATCCCGCCGCATAACCACACCACCTGGGCTTGCATTGCCGGGATCGAGGGCGTCGAGCACAACACGCTTTACGACCGGCTGGATGACGGGTCCGAGCCCGGTAAAGCCCAGATCAAGCCGCGTGAGACCATCGCGGTCGAGCCTGGATCGGCGCTGGCGATGATGGGTGACGACATCCATTCGGTCGAGATCAAGGGCGATCAGGTGATCCGCCATCTGCATTTCTATGGCCGGCCGCTGGAGACACTGGACAAGCGCCTGACCTTCGACATCGAGGCCGGCACCTGCAAGGTCATGACCATGCCCGTCAAAACCAAAATCAAGACCAAGTCCTGAGCCGCGTCTTGCGCCTGATCCCTGCCACAGAGCTGAAGCCCCTTTTGACCGGGCCGGGCGAGATCGCGCTCATCGACGTGCGCGAGTATGGGCAATACGGCGAGGGACACCCGTTCTTCGCGGTTAACCTGCCATATAGCCAGTTGGAGGCACGCGCGCCCGTTCTGGTGCCACGGCTTTCGGCGCCCTTGGTCCTGATCGATGACGGCGACGGCGTGGCGGAGAGGGCGGCCGGCCGTTTGGCGGCGATGGGCTATTCGGACATCCGGATCGTCGAGGGCGGTGCGCCGGCCTGGGCCGCCGCCGGGTTCACGCTGTTCCAAGGGGTCAACCTCCCATCGAAGACCTTCGGCGAACTGGTCGAGCACGCGATGGCGACGCCGTCAATCTCGGCCAACGAGCTGGTTGCGATGCAGGCGGCGGGTGAGGACTTCATCCTGCTCGACGGACGGACTGCCGCCGAGCATGGCCGCATGACCCTGCCAGGCGCGCGGCATTGCCCGAACGCCGAGATGGCTTACCGCTTGCCGGCACTGGGTTTGGACCCCGCGACCCGGATCGTTGTCCATTGCGCCGGGCGGACGCGGTCGATCATCGGGGCGCAAACCTTGCGCAACCTGGGCGTCTCCCACGAAGTCGTGGCGCTGGAGAACGGCACGCAAGGGTGGGAATTGGCGGGCCTGACGCTGACCCGGGGGCAGGAAGCCGAGGCGTTGCCGGACCTCTTGGCGGCGGAGCGTGTGGCGCAGCGTGAAGCGGCGCGGGCGCTGATGGCGCGCGCGAAGATTGCACGCCTATCCCCCGGCGATCTGGCGGCCGAGCGGCGGGATGCGTCGCGGACGCAGTACCTGTTCGACGTGCGCACCGGGGCCGAATTCGCCGCCGGGTATATTCCGGGCGCAATCCACGCGCCGGGTGGGCAGTTGGTGCAGGCGACTGATCACTGGATCGCGGTGCGGGGCGCCCGGGTGGTGCTTTGCGACGATGTGGGCCTGCGCGCGGCGACCACCGCGCTTTGGCTGCGCGGCATGGGTCATGACGTGGCAGTGCTGGATGCGGATGCCGGGGCAGCGGGGGCGGATTTCTCGGTGCCCGCGCCATTGGCGGTTCCGGACATTCCAGCGATCGCCCCGGCGGAGGCCCGCGAGCGGATGGCACGGGGTGCCGTGCTGCTTGACCTGCGGGCGTCCGCGAAGTTCCGTGCCGGGCATCCCGAGGGCGCCAGATGGGCAATTCGGCCCCGGATCGCGACGATGGATCTGGCTGGCGCGACGGAGGTTCTGTTGATCGCCGACGATCCGACGGTCGCAGCCGCCGCCGCACTGGACATCACGGACCAACACGGCCTCACCTCGGCCCATGTTACGGGCACGCTGGCGGATTGGCGAGCCGCTGGCGCTCCGATCATTGAGACGCCTGACGACCCGCCGGACCAAGGCCGCATCGATTACCTATTCTTCACCCATGACCGGCATTCCGGAAATCTGGATGCGGCCCAGCAATATCTGGATTGGGAGACCGGGCTAATCGGTCAGCTCGACGAACAGGAGCGCGGGGCGCTGCGGCCCGAACTGTCTTTGCCGGGTTGAGGCGGACAACTTTGCCCGCCCATTGAATCATGCCCATTGAATCATGCGGGGTCCGCCCAAGCGCGATTGAGATACCGCGTTCCCTGATGCTCGGTGAAGGACAGGTGGCTGCGCCTGCCCGCCGTATTCTCTGAAGTGATCGTTTGTGCCTCGGGCGCCACGTCGCCGGTGCCTCCGGCAAGCGCCTCGCCCAGAACCCGGCCGTCGATCTGGTGATCGAAGGCAACGCCCAGCAGCGACAGAACGGTCGGTAGGATGTCCACATTCGCCGCGGGCGCCTCGACCACCGCGCCCCGCCGGAACGCGCTGCCGCCCATCGCGATGAAGTTTTCCAATTCGAACCGGCTGAGACCCCCATGGCAGCCGCCATGGTCCGGGTAGGGGGCATTGTCGGCGCTAAGCCCCGCGCGGCCCCAGTCGTTCAGGCCGTCGTGGTGATCGAGCGCCAGCACGATGTCCGCAGATCTGGGATGATCGGCACAAAGCTCGGCCTGGGCAAGCGTTCCCTCGGCGCCGTCCTTGGTGAAGACCGGCCCGCACCAGGGTTGATCACGCAGCCAGTGGATCAGACGGCGGGTCAGCTCGGCATCTCCGTCGCGCACCCAGATCCCACCGCCATTGTGGACCACGACGGTGCAATCGGTACCTGGATGGTCGGAAGCGGCGAACCCCGCCTTGGCCAGGCGTTCGGCAAGGCGCAGCTTGCCGCCGGCCAGGCTGATCTGGCCATGATCCGACATGGCGACGATTTGCAGATCACCCGCTTCGATCGCCGAACTCTGCCGGGCCAGGACGCGCCCAAACAGGCGGTCCATCTGGGTGATTGCCTCCAGCGCCTTGGCCGACCCGATACCGTGCCAATGGAAGCTCTCGTCCGGTTCGCAAAGCCAGAGCAGCATCACGTCCGGGGCAATCTCGGACTCTACATGGTCGAGATAGATTTCGGTCGCATAGCCGTTCCAGTCGAGCGCGGGTACCGAATATTCGGGAAGGGGGCCGAGGCGTGCCCGGATATCGTCAAAAGCGCCTGCCGGCACCGCCGCCTCCGGGCGTTTCAAGGCCAGCCGGAACCCGCCGGTCTGCTCGGCCATCAGGTTGATCAGGCGCCCGCCGCCCGGGGTTCCGGCGCTGATCGTGGCGTAGGTCTTGCCGGCCGCGGCCAGAATCTCGCCCAGCGTAGGCACCTCGATCAGCCGGCCCGTCAAGCGGCTCACAGCCGCCTCCAAGGCGGTGTCGTCGCCGCTGTTGAGGACCGCGCCCGGCATGGCATCAGGCAGGGGAAACCGGTTCGCGACGATGCCGTGACGGCGCGGGTAGCAGCCAGTGATGACCGCCGACTGATTGACCCGGGTCTCGGTTGGAAAGGTCGAGCGGCTATTGGCGAAGCGCGCGCCCTCCGCCGCGAAGGCGTGCAGGTTTGGCATCAGCGCATGGGTGACGAATTCGGGCCTGAGCGCATCGAAGACGACGATAAGGGCGCGGGTCACGGCGTTCGCTCAATCCGCCGCTTCAACGGCGCCGCCCGCTTCGGTCCAGGCCTTGAAGCCACCCGGCAAGTGCGAAAGACCCTCGCACCCCATCTCGGCGGCCATCTCGACCGCCAGGGTCGAGCGCTCGCCGACGGCGCAATAGAGCAGGATCCGGCCCTGTTTCGCCATGCCGGCAAGCGGCCCAGACTTGCAGCAATATTCGTCGAAGCGGGCGTAGGGCGCGTGGATCGAGCCGGGGATGGTGCCGGCGCGCTGGCGTTCACCCTCCTCGCGGATATCGACCAGCAGACAGTCCGGCTCCGGCCATTTGGCCAGCAATTCCTTGACCTCGATGGTCGCGACCCGGTGCTGGTCCTTGCCGCGCAGCCCCAGCTTCAGGTTCGAGGGCACGGCGACGTCCATCATTGCCGGGTTCGGCAGGTTCAGGTTGTCCATGATCTCGGCATATTCCTCGGCCGACGAGACCTGCAGGCGCGGGTTGAAGGTCTTTTCCTCGCCGATGGTCGAGACCGTGTCGCCTTTATAATCATGCGCCGGGAACACAAAGGTCGCCTCCGGCAGCCTCAAGAGCCGGTCGAACAGCGAGTGGTATTGGTCGTATGGATTGCCGTTCTGGAAATCGGTGCGGCCTGTGCCCCGGATCAGCAGCGTGTCGCCGGTGAAGACCCGGTCGTCCATCAGGAAGCTGTAGCTCTCGGACGTATGGCCTGGCGTGTGCAGGGCTGTCAGCGAGATGCCCTCGATTTTCACCGCCTCGCTGTCGCGGACCCTTAGTGAGACCACATCCGCGGGCGAATGCTCGCCCATTACCGTGGTGCAGCGGGTGGCATCGCGCAGCGATCCCATGGCCGAGACGTGGTCCGCGTGGATGTGGGTGTCGACCACCTTGACCAGCTTCAGGTCCAACTCCTCCAGCAGCTTCAGATAGCGGTTGGTCTGCTCGTAGACCGGGTCGATCAGCAGCGCCTCGCCACCCGCGCGGCTGGCCAGAAGATAGGTGTAGGTGGACGAGGTCTTGTCGAAGAGTTGACGGAAGAGCATGGGTGGGCTCGTCATTCTGATTGACTGTTCACCAGACGGTAGCAAGGCTGATACGGCCTGTCACCGGCGCCTGAACCCGATCCGGAAATCGTTACAGCGAACCGTCGGCATCGTGGACCTCGTGACCGGTCAGCGGCGGCACGAAGGTGCAGATGACCCGCATCGTGGTGATCGCGCGGATGCGATGCCGGTCGTGGTCATTCATCGCATAGAGGGTGCCGGCCTTGATCTCGTGAACGCGACCCGTGTCCAGCTCCTCCACGGTCCCCTCGCCCTCGATGCAGTAGCAGGCCTCCAGATGGTTCTTCTGCCAGAGCACCATGTCGAACCCGGCTTCGAGCCGCCCGTCGACCAGGGTCACGCCCATGCCGTCCTCGACATGCAGGAGCCGCATGCTGCGCCAGCTGTTGCCGCTCGCATCGCCCTTGGTGCCAATCACATCCTCGCGGGTCCCGACAATCATCGTTTCATCCCCTCTGGTTGCAGTTACTCCGGCAGCCTCGGATAGGGCGGAAAACCTGTCCGCCCTACCTCGCCGGCCAAACCGGCAAGCCCCCATCCCGGCTGACCGTCGCAAGCCCATCCGCCGGAGTGGCTGTCACACAGATGCTTACCAGGGTGCGTTCCTCGGCATAGGGCCAGGGGAGGCCCCGGTGGAGCGTGGCGCGTTCGTCCCAGAGCAGCACGTCGCCCGGGGACCAGCGATGGGTGTAGATCGCTTCCGGCGGGGTCATCGCGGCGATCAACTCGTCGATGAAGGCGGCGCCTTCAGCCTGGTCCATGCCCTCGACCGCGAAAGCGTGCGAGGCGACGTAAATGGCCTCGGCGCCGTTGACCGGGTTCGGCCAGACCGCGCGCCAGCACTCGGCTTTCCATTTGGTGATCTCGGGCTGACGG
Organism: Paracoccaceae bacterium; assembly: GCA_029862205.1. Taxonomy (GTDB): domain Bacteria; phylum Pseudomonadota; class Alphaproteobacteria; order Rhodobacterales; family Rhodobacteraceae; genus Thermohalobaculum. Next base: position 25,762 of record JAOTXT010000046.1, on the reverse strand, counting down.
GCGAGGTCCGGGTCGATCCGGGCGCGCGAATGCGAGAACCGGTGCCACAGGAACGCGCCGCGGGCGCGGTCTTGTTGGGCAGAGGTCAGGCGCTGCCAACCGGCCCGGGTCGAGGCGAACTCGGTCTCGCCGCCGGTCGAGGTGACGGTGCGGGCCTGCAGCACGTTGGCGAGCGCGGGCACCGGCAGGAAGGTGCTGTCCGTGTGCCAAAGCTGGTTGGCCTTGAGGCTGAGCGTCTTCATGTCATCGGTGGCCGCAACCGAGCCGTCTTCCTTGCGGTTGCTCAACGGCGCGATCTTTGGCGCGGGCCGCTCGATCCGGTCTTCCAGCGGACCAAAGAGGCGCGCGAAGGCCAGTTGCGCCTCGTCGTCCAGATGCTGATTGGGGAACAGAAGCACCGAGTGTTCCTCGAACGCCGCGCGGATCTCCGGATAGCCGGCCTCTGCGGTGACGGCGTTGAGGTCGACCCCGGCAATCGAGACTCCGAAATCTGGATGCAATCTGGTGGACTCCATGGCGGCGACGTTACCAGCTTCTGGGTCTGCGTCGAGAACGATGTTGAGTGATGGAAGGGTGCCATCACGTTGCGATTTTAAAAAGCGCGGATCGCGGAAATCGTCTACAGTGCGGATCGGTCGAGCCTGGCTCGCGGTTCCTGACTCACCATTGTCAGCCCGGTTGTCGGCCTGGCCGGACCAAGGCTGCCAGGGGACGCAGGACAGTTCCCGCGGCGGGAGCGGTTGCCTTCCAAGCCATGCTGCTTTGACGGAGGAATTCCATGTCAACCTACATTGCGCTGATCGATTGGACCAACAAGGGCATCAAGGAGGTAAAGGACTCGCCTGCCCGGGCGGACAAGGCGAAAGCCTTGGCGGAGGAATTGGGCGGGAGCATTACCCAGCTCTACCTGACCATGGGAAGCCATGATCTGGTCGTGATCATGGACATGCCCGACGACGAGGCCATGGCCAGGTTTGCCCTGACGGTCGGGCGCGGTGGTCATATCCGCACCAACACTTTGAAGGCATTCGACGAGGCTGCCTACCGGAAGCTGACCGCGTCGGTCTAGGTCATCGCGGTAAAATCGGTGGCCGCGCCGTTCCTGCCGCGAGGCGGGCGCGCGGCATCGTTTCCGCCCTGCTTGGATCACTCGCCGGGCGCGTCCTGAATTCTGACGGGGCCGATTTCTGACGGGAGAGCCATGTTCACAACCACTATTGCCGGCAGCCTTCCGAAACCTGCTTGGCTTGCAGAACCGGAGAAGCTTTGGGCGCCTTGGCGCCTTGAAGGGGCCGACCTCGACCAGGGAAAGCGTGATGCGGCGTTGCTCTGGATCAAGATCCAGGAGGACGCCGGCATTGATATCGTCTCGGACGGAGAACAGTTCCGCACCCACTTCGTCCACGGCTTCCTGGAGCGTATCGACGGGATCGACTGGCAGCGCATGACTGAGATGGGGATCCGCGACAACCGCTATGTCGCCAAGGTCCCCACAGTCACAGGCCCGGTCTCGCGCCCGAATCCGGTCCATAGCGACGAAGTACGCTTCACCCGGGCCCATGCCTCCAAGGGCCTGAAATGCACCCTGCCTGGGCCGATGACAATCTGCGACACCATCGCTGACGCGCATTACGGCAAGCGCGCCGATATGGCGATGGCCTTCGCCGAGATTCTGAACCAGGAGGCGCGGGAGCTCGAGGCTTTGGGGGCGGACCTGATCCAGTTCGACGAGCCGGCCTTCAACGCCTTCATGAATGACGTGAATGAATGGGGCGTGGCGGCTCTCGAGCGTGCCGCCGACGGGCTGAACTGCAAAACTGCGGTCCATATCTGCTACGGCTACGGCATCCAGCAGAACATCGACTGGAAGAAGACGTTGGGGTCCGAATGGCGGCAATATGAACAGACCTTCCCGGCGATCAACGCCTCGAAGATTGATCAGGTCTCGCTCGAATGCGCCAACTCGAAGGTGCCGTTGTCATTGATCCGACTCTTGAAGGACAAGGCGGTGATGGTCGGCGTGATCGATGTCGCCTCGCTGGAGATCGAGACGCCGGAGCAGGTGCTTGGCACGATCGATGCGGCGCTGGAATTTGTCGACAAGGAGCGGCTTTATCCTTGCACCAATTGCGGCCTGGCGCCATTGCCGCGCGGGGTCGCCGAGGCGAAGCTTCGGGCTCTCGGCGCGGGCGCCGAGCTCGCGCGCGGCAAGCACGCTGGCTGAAATACTGCTCAGGTCGTTCGGGCGGCCAAACGCTTGGCCTCGGCACGCAGGCGCTTGGCGGTCATGTCGATGAAGGCGCGGATCTTGGCCGCTGGCCGCCGGCCCTCGGAATGGACCAGGTGGATCGGCATCGCCCGGTCCTCGTGCGCGGTCAAAAGCTCGACCAGGTCGCCCTGCGCGATGGCGTCGCTGACTTGGTAGGAAAGGACCCGGGTGATCCCGAACCCGGCGAGCGCCGCATCGATCGCGCCCTGCATCGTGTTGACCGAAAGCGCGGGGTCCAACCGCACGGTCCGCCGGGTGCGCCCGGCAATGAACTCCCAGATCATCCCAAGGTCCTGCGAGGTCGATACGACCAGGCGGTGTTCGGCCAGCGCCTCGGGCGTTTGGGGCGTGCCGTGCCGCGCCAGGTAATCCGGCGCCGCGACCGTGACCCGGCGCACGGCGCCAACCCGCGTGGCGCTGAGCGAGCTGTCCGGCAGTTCGCCGATCCTTAGCGCGACGTCGAGCCCCTCGCCGATAAGGTCCACGATCCGGTCGACGAACAGCGCCTCGGCCTTGACCGCCGGATAGGCGTCGAGGAAGGCGCGCAGTGCGGGCCCGATGAACCGCTGGCCGAACTGGACCGGCGCGGTGATCCGCAGCACGCCCTGCGGCGCATCATGGGCGCCGGTGGCCGAGGCCTCGGCGGCGGCCAGGTCGCTCAGGATACGCTCGGCGTCGGCAAAGAGCCGGGCGCCGGCCTCGGTCAGGGCCACCTGGCGCGTCGTGCGGGTGAAAAGCTGGACGCCGAGCCTGGCTTCCAGCCCGTTAATCAGCCGGGTCACCGCCGGCGGCGAGGCGTTCAGCTTGCGGGCCGCCGCATTGAAGGCCCCGGCCTCGGCGACGGTCACGAAAGCGGTCAATTCGCGGAACCGGTCCATTTGTTTCCGTTTGCGGAATAATCGATTCCAAAGTTTGCATATTCCGCTGAATCGTAAAAGTGCCCAGCGTTGGGGGCGTCAGAGATTGCCGTATCAGAACCCCATTCGCGTTCATCCGGTCCCATCCAATTTCAGGAGCAAGAAATGCCGACCGCAGCCCTTTCGACCCCTCAGGAAGCACGCATCCCAGTGCCCGCAACATCCGGTTCCGCGCCCGAGAAGCATGGCGCGTTCTTCACCAGGTATGACGATATCCGCGCCTTTGTCCTGCGCGAGTGGGAGCGCGAACTGGACTATCGCCTGAAGCAAGAGCTTTGGACCTATGATGGCGACCGGATCTCGGTCAGCTTCGAATACGAGTGGCATGACGAGAGCTCTGGCCGTTGGATGCGCTCGCGCGGCTCCGAGCAATGGGTGATCGGCGGCGACGGCCTGATCCGGTGCCTCGACAAGCAGATCAGCGACGATCCGATCGAGACGACGGACGCTTGAGCGCTGGTCCGGTGACCCCGCTTTCCTCCCCCTGCCGCAGCGTTCCGCCCCTCTCTCCTCCCCTGGGAACGTTGCGGCTTCTTTTTCACGGGCTTGATTCCATTAATCGGAATAAAGACTTTTCGAATTCCATTATTCCAAATCTTTTCGGAACAGATAAGTTCTCAGCAACAGACGAACGAAGGAGCCCATCAATGGCCCGCGCCTTTTCCGAAATCGCCTTCACCCCAGCCGTCCGCGCGGCGCAGGAGCGCCAGGGATCGGCGAAGGTCTATCAGAAATTCCTGGCGCCGGAAGCCGAGCGTGCGGACCGGATTGGCCCGGACGAGGCGGCTTTCATCGAGGCGCGCGACGGGTTCTATCAGGCCACCGTCTCCGAGACCGGCTGGCCATATGTGCAGTTTCGGGGCGGCCCGGCGGGCTTCCTCAAGGTGCTGGACGACCAGACCATCGCCTATGCGGATTTCCGCGGAAATCGCCAATATGTCTCGACCGGCAACCTGTCCGGCGACGACCGGATCTCGCTGATCCTGATGGACTATCCCAACCGACGCCGGCTGAAGCTGTTCGGCCGGGCACGGCTGGTCGAGAAAGACGACGAGCCCGGTCTGATCGATCGCGTGCATGTGGAGGGCTACAAGGCCCGGCCCGAGCGTGCGGTCATCATCACCGTCGAGGGGATGGACTGGAATTGCCCGTCGCATATCCCCGCGCGGCTGACGCGTGAAGAGCTGGAGCCGCATCTGGCCCCGCTCAAGCAAGAGCTTGGCCGCCTGCAGGCCGAGAACGCGGCGCTGAAGCAGATGCTGGGCGCCGCCAGCTAGCCCCCGAACCCGAAACGGAGCAATCCAATGAACATCGCGAGACTTCTTTCCGCGGCGGCGGTTGCGCTGTCGCTGACCCTCCCGCTCACCCTGACGACGCCCGCACCGGCGGTTGATGCAAGCATTGGCGCGATCCCCGAGGTTGCCTTCCGCAAGGCCGTTGTCGACGGCGTCGAGATCGCCTATCGCGAAGCTGGCGACCCGGACCGTCCGACCGTGCTGCTGCTGCACGGTTTTCCCACCTCGTCGCACATGTTCCGCAACCTGATCCCGGCGCTGGCCGGGCGCTATCACGTCATCGCGCCGGACTATCCGGGCTATGGTGCCTCGGCGATGCCTGCGGCCCAGGATTTCGACTACAGCTTCGCCAATATCGCCCGCCTGATGACGGCGCTTCTCGATCAGAAGGGCGTCGGACGCTACGCGGCCTATGTGATGGATTACGGGGCGCCTGTCGGCTATCGCATGTTCGCCGAGAACCCGGATCGCGTCACTGGCTTCGTGATCCAGAACGGCAATGCCTATGCCGAGGGCCTGCGCGAGTTCTGGGACCCGATCAAGGCCTATTGGGCCGATCCGTCGAAGGAAAATGGCGACGCGCTGCGCGGTGTCTTCACGATCGACACCACCAAGTGGCAGTTCACCGTCGGCACCCGCAATCCCGGCGCGATCAGCCCGGACAATTTCTGGCACGTCCAGTATCTGCTCGACCGGCCGGGTAATCAGGAGATTCAGCTCGCGCTGTTCCTCGATTACGGCACGAACCTTGCCGAATACCCGAAATGGCAGGCGCTGTTTCGCGAGCACCAGCCGCCGGCCCTGCTGATGTGGGGCAAGAACGATCCGATCTTCCCCGAAGAGGGAGCGCACCCCTACAAGCGCGACCTCAAGAACCTCGAGTTCCACCTGCTCGACACCGGCCATTTCGCGCTGGAGGAGGACGGGGCGCTGATCGCGGAGCGGATGCTCGCCTTCCTCGACCGCATCGACAGATGAACTACATTCGTCCGGCGCGGGCACCAGGCTCGCGCCGCATGCATTTGAACAGGAGCTTGCCATGGCCGACCGATTTGACGTTCTGATCCTGGGCGGCGGAAACGCCGGATTCGGGGTCTCTGCCGTGGCGGCCGATGCTGGCAGGAGCATCGCCTTCGTCGAGGAACGCGACTTCGGCGGCACCTGCCCGAACCGGGGCTGCACGCCGAAGAAGGTGCTGGTCGCGGCGGCTCATGCCCTGCATGAGATCGAGACCGCTGGTGCGCATGGGATCGAGACCGGGCCGGCGAAACTGGATTGGGCCAAGCTGATCGACCGCGAGAAGGATTTGATCAGCGGCATACCGGGCGGCATGGCCGACCTGGCCGAGAAGCGCGGCACGGTTTTCCGGGGCACCGCGCGGTTCGTCGGCCCGAACGCGGTCGAGGTCGGCGGCCAGCGGATCGAGGGCGACAATATCGTGATTGCCACGGGTTCAATTCCGCGCCCTCTGCCGATCCCAGGCGCCGAGCTGATGATCACCTCGGACGAGATCTTGTCCGAGCGCGATCTGCCTGGCGAGGTTGTCTTCATCGGCGGCGGCGTGATCGCCATGGAGTTCAGCCATGTCTATGCCCGCGCCGGGACGAAGGTGACAATCCTCGAGGCGCTGCCGCGGCTCTTGGGAAATATGGACCAGGACGCGGTCGGTGCGATCCGGGGTGAGAGCGCGCGCCTCGGCGTCGAGATCAAGACCGAGGTCAAGGTCAGCCGGATCGAGAAGGCGGCTGGCCGCCTGCGCGTGGTCTTCGAGCATGACGGCGCCGAGCACAGCATCGACGCGGACCGGGTGGTGAACGGTGCCGGGCGGATCGCCAATGTGGCGGGTCTGGACCTGGAAGCGGCGAACGTCACGCATGACCGGATTCGGATCGAGGTCGACGAGCATCTGCGCTCGGTTTCGAATCCGGCGGTCTGGGTCTGTGGCGACGCGCTGGTCGGCTCGGCGCAGCTTTCGCCCATCGCGACATATGAGGGCCGGATCGTTGGGCAGAACATCGTCGATGGGCCGAAGCACAAGCCCGACTATTCGGTGGTGCCCTCCGCCGTCTATACGGTCCCGGCGCTCGCCAGCGTCGGCCTGACCGAGGAACAGGCGGCAGACCGGGGCCTCGATGTCGAGGTCAAGCTCAACGACATGTCCGGATGGTTCGCGACCAAGACCTATGCCGAGACCACCGCCTGGGTGAAGACCCTGGTCGAGAAGGGCACGGGCCGGATCGCCGGCGCCCATATCATCGGCCATTCGGGCGAGGAACTGATCCATCTTTTTGCCATGGCGATGAAGCACGGGATCACGGCGGAGGCGATCAAGGACCAGCTTTTCGCCTTCCCGACCTTCTCGGCGGATCTGAAGAGCATGATCTGACGCCCACGCCTCTGGACCCTTTGGTGGCAATCGGCCAGATTGGCCGCGCCGCAACCGGGGGCTGCCATGTTCGACGACGCCTTGATCGAGGAATACCAGCAGCAGGGATGCGCCGTGCTGCGCGGGGTTTTCGGGCCGTGGATCGAGGGATTGTGCGCGGGCATCGACGAGAACATGGCGGCGCCCAGCTTCCGCGAGCGCACATACCAGCCTGGCGATGACCAGGCGCCATTCTTCCAGGATTTCTGCAACTGGGACCGGATCGCGGGGTTCCGCGCGCTGGTGCGCTCGTCGCCCATGGCCGAGATCGCGGCCAAGCTGATGCGCTCGAGGACAGCGCGGATCTTCCATGACCATGTGCTGGTCAAGGAGCCGGGCACCTCGGTCGCTACACCCTGGCACCAAGACGCGCCCTATTATCTGGTGCGCGGCGCCCAGTCGGTCTCGTTCTGGGTGCCCTTGGACCCGGTGCCGCGCGACCGCACGATCGAATTCGTCGCCGGGTCGCACCTGGCGGGCAAGGAATACCGCCCGGACCGGTTCGACGGCACAAGGCTATACGAGGGCGACATGTCCGAGCCGGTGCCGGAGATCGACGGCAATCGCGGCGATTACCGGATCGAGGGATGGGCGGTGGAGCCGGGGGATGCGGTGGCCTTCAACTTCCGCACGCTGCATGGCGCGCCCGCCAACCGCTCGGATCAGCGGCGCCGGGTGATCTCGGTCCGCTGGGTCGGCGACGATGCCCGCTTTGTGCGCAGGCCGGGGCGAAGCTCGCCGCCGTTCCCGGATTTGGAGTTCGAGGATGGGGCGCCGTTCACAGCGCCCGATTTTCCGGTGCTCTATCCCTGAATTGCCCTCTGGCGCGGTTGCTTGAACGGCGGCCGCTACCTAAGGTCCGCGCCGAACGGGAATCACCACCAAGGCAGGATCACCACGATGAATGACGACACCATCTCCAGCACCACTGTCGCCGTCGGGCAACTGCGCGCATTGATCGAGCGGATCGAGCGGCTGGAGGAGGAGAAAAAGGAGGTCGCCGAGCAGATCAAGGAGGTCTTCGCCGAGGCCAAGGCAAACGGCTTCGACACCCGCACCATCCGCAAGGTGATCGGCCTGCGCAAGAAACCGACCGAGGAGCGTCAGGAGGAAGAGGCGCTCTTGGACCTCTACATGTCCGCGCTCGGAATGCTGCCGGGATAGGTGGCGGCGCTCAAGATGCCCTCGCTGCGCATCGCCTGCTATAACATCGCCTGGTTCACGCGGCTCTTCAATCATCGGAGCCAACTGATCCTCGACCGTCAGCCGTCCGCGATCCGTGGCGTCGACCGGACCCGCCAGGCCGAGGCAATCGCCCTTGTGCTGCGCGCGGTGGATGCGGATTGCGTCGCGGTGATCGAGGCGCCGAATACGGGCCGGCGCAAGTCTTGCGTCACCCAGCTTCAGAACTTCGCCAGCCATTTCGGCCTGCGCCAGTCCGCCGCCTTGGTGGGGTTCGAGAGCCATACACGCCAGGAGATCGCGCTTCTGTTCGACCCGGCGCGGCTGACGGCCGAGCATTCCCCGGTCGATGGCGGGGCGGACGCCCCGAGGTTCGACCGTCCCTTCATCGCCGATCTCGACCGTGACGGCGAAGAGGGCAATTACCTGTTCTCGAAGCCGCCACTCGAGGCGATGGTCGCAGATCATGAAACCGGCCTGTCGTTCCGGATGATCGCGGTGCATCTGAAATCGAAGGGGCCCGAGAAACGCGGCACCGAGGCCGAGAAGCGTCAGCGCGGACTCGCCAACCGCGCCAAGCAATACGCCCAGGCCACGTGGCTGCGCGCGCGCCTGAAAGGCCACCTGGCGGCACGCGAGCCGGTGGTGACGCTGGGGGATTTCAACGACGGCCCGGGCATGGATCCGCTGGAGCGGGTCAGCGGGCGTTCGAGCGTCGAGATGGTGGCGGGCGATCCGGCGCGGCCCGAAGCGATGCTGCGCCATCCTTTCAACGGATCGAAGATCGACCCGGCCATGCCGCGGGCGACGGCACGGTTCTACAAGGCCCGCAAGCGCCGCCATTTGCATGCGCTGCTCGATTTCGTGATGCTGAGTCCGGATCTGGCGGCGCGGACACGGCCGGCGTGGCGGATCTGGCACGCGGAGCAGGATGCTGAGCTGGCGCATGACGGTCCGCTGCGCCAAGCCTTGCTCGATGCCTCGGATCACTTCCCGGTGTCGGTCGATCTGGATCTTGGTGGGGTTAACGGGCGAAAGTCTGACTAGTCAGACCTCGGAGCCGTGCGCATCTTGGCCGGTTTTGTCGAGTTGGTAATCCTCGATCTTGCGATAGAGGGTCAGCGCCTGGGCGATGACATCGGCCTCGATCTCGGTCAGGCGGCGGATATCGCCATCGACGTCGAGGAACGGGCTTTGACCGAGCGTCTGGTCGAATGGCGCGCGCACGCGCTCGACGGCCGCTGGCCGGGTCTCGACTATGGCCCCGGCGCCGGGACCATGCAGGTCGCCCGGCCGGATCGTCATTCCGTCAGCCAGGATCACCGCGCGTTGGATCGTGTTCTCCAGTTGCCGGACATTGCCGGGCCAGGCGCCCTGGGTCAGCGCCTCCATCGCCGTGGTGGAGAAGCCCTCGATCGAACGGCCCTCGGCGGCGATGGCACGCGCCAGGAACATGCGCGCCAGCCGGGGAATGTCCCCGCGCCGCTCGCGCAGTGGCGGCAGCGTCATCGGGAAAACGCCGATCCGGTAGTAGAGATCCTCGCGGAATCCCCCCTTGGTGATCATTGCGGTCAGGTCGCGGTTGGTGGCCGAAACCAGGCGGATATCCACCTGGACCGGGCCCTTGCCGCCCACGGGATCGACCTCGCCCGACTGGATCGCGCGCAGCAGCTTGACCTGGGCATCGAGCGGCAGCTCGCCGACCTCGTCGAGGAACAGAGTGCCGCCCGAGGCTTCCTGGAACTTGCCGGATCGGCGCTCGGAGGCGCCGGTGAAGGCGCCCTTTTCGTGCCCGAACAGGATCGACTCGACCAAGGCGGCTGGCAGGGCGCCGCAATTGACCGCGACGAAGGGCGCGCCGGCGCGCTCACTTTCGCCATGGATCGCCCGGGCGAAGACCTCCTTGCCGGTGCCCGATTCCCCCTCGATCAGCACAGGCATGTCCGAGCGCGCCACGCGGCGCGCCAGCGCGATCGCCTCACGCGTGACCGGACTGACGGCGACCAGGTCGGCGAAAGAGAGGCGGTTCTGGACCTGCCGGCTGAGCCTGTCGACCTCACGCGAGAGGTTCGAGAGCGCCAGCGCATTACGGATCGAGACGTCGAGCCGTTCGGGCGAGGCCGGCTTGACGATGAAGTCTGTCGCGCCGGCGCGCATGGCATCGACCGCGCGGGCGACCGACCCATCCGATGTGAGCACCAGGATTGGCAGCGTCACGCCGTCGCGGCGCACTTGCTCGAGGACCTGAATTCCGTCGAGATCGGGCATGTGCAGGTCGAGCAGGGCCAGCCGAATCCCGGTTCTTGTTGCGGTGCGCAATTGTGCCAGCGCATCCGCCCCGCCCTCGGCCATTTCCGTCGTATAGCCTTGAGCGCCCAAGATGGCGGCCAAATGACGCCGCTGCATCGAATCGTCGTCCGCGATCAGTATCTTATGATCCAATGAGGCGCCCTCAATGACCGATTCCTGTGCAAACGCGGCGGTTTCCGGTTTGATCTTAATCAAACGCCGCCAAACACCCGGATTACCCTCAGATATCCCGCTCGACTGTTGTTAAAGTGTTACTGCGCGTATAAAGTATCGTTCCAGTGCTCGAATAGTCCGTGAGTCCGTTGTGCTTTAAGACCATTCGTGCCACACGGGGGATATGAGTCGGCGGGGAATGCCGTATCACAAAGATTTATTGGGCCAGCGGATTTGCGGCCCTGAATGAACGGAGAGAGGGATGAGGACTGCTACGTGTCTGATGTTGGGTGTCTCGGCGCTGGCCATTGCTGGTTGCACGAACTTGCCCGGATCGTCGCTGGGCGAGACATTTACCGCCGAGCGGTATCTTAACGAGACCCATGGTGGCACCGACTTCAACGGCTACCTAGCGGCCGAGTATACCGAGGTAGCCCGGCGCGCGGCCTTCAAGGACGTGCTTTGGATGAACTCGACGGCCTACATCGCCAAGGCGAAGCAGGCCGAGGCCGGCGTGACGCCCGCGCCCTGGACCCCGGACGAGATCGGCGTGAACGGCGAGGCGTCCGAGCTTTACGACAATGTCGTTGCGGCGATTGCGGCCAACAAGGACACCCGTCCGGCCGAATGCGCCCGTCTGCAGGCGATGTGGGATCAGTATCTGGAAGCCCTGCGTGGCGGCCCGAACTTCTGCATCACGCCGGAAGACGCCCGCGCGCTGCTTGACGAAGCGCTGAAGGCTTGCGGTGGCGTAGGCCCCGCCAACTTCATCGTCTACTTCGGCTTCGACCGCACCAACCTGACCGACGCCGCGGTCTCGACCATCGAGGAAGTCGTGGCGGCCGTCTCGTCGACCGGCACCAGCGCTCTGTCGCTGGTTGGTCACGCGGACACGGTGGGTTCGGTTGGCTACAACCAGGGCCTCTCGGAGCGTCGCGCCAACCGCGTCGCCAAGGCGCTGGCCGACCGTGGCGTGCCGATGGGTGCGATGACCCTGGCGGGCCGGTCGGAGAACGACCTGGCCGTCGAGACCGGCGACAATGTGCGCGAGCCGCTGAACCGCCGCGTCGAGATCACGCTGTCGAACTAAACTTCGCAGCCTACGGCCTGGGTGACCGGGCCGGTTGAACAACGCCGCCCCGCACACCATCTGTGCGGGGCGGCTTTCGTTTCGGGGGCCGGTTGGGCGCAGCCCTGGGGGAGGGGACAATGGAGGTGACGTCATGCGCGCGGCGCATATCCTGCTGATCTCGTGCTTGGCCTTTGCGCCGGTAGGTGTCCCGTCGCTGGCGCTGGCGCAGTCCGATGAACTGGAGCCCGAGGTGCCGCTGTCGGAGAACATCGAGCGCATGTTCCGCGAATTGATGGACGAGGTGGGGCCGGCCATCGACGAGCTGAGCGAGGCCCTGAGCATCTTCGACGAGATCGACAGTCTGGAGCACTACGAGGGTCCGGAAATCATGCCGAACGGCGATATCATCATTCGCCGCCGCGAGGACGCCCCGCCCTACATCCCACAAACCGACGATCCGGGCGTCCGGACCTGAGCTGGGCCCTTTAGCCTGACCGCACGGGCTTTCCGTCGGCGCGGCCATGCCCTATCTCTGGAGTCCCGAAAACGAGAGGACTCCATTAAATGCTGCTGCCTCACCCAAGCGCCTCATCGCGGCGCGTTCACGATACTGCCACGGATTCTTCTGGCGACGACCGCGCCGCCTTGCTGGGCGACATGCCGGAATGGGATCTGAGTGATCTCTATCCGGGGATCGAGAGCCCGGAACTGACGGCCGACCTGGAACGGGTCGAGGCGGCCTGCAAAGACTTCGCCGCGGCCTATGAGGGCAAGCTGGCCACGTTTGATGGCGCGGCGCTCGCCAAGGCGCTCGCGGATTACGAGGCGATCGACCGGACGCTGGGACGGGTGATGTCGTTTGCGGGCCTGCTCTACTACCAGAACACCGCCGATCCGGAGCGCGCCAAGTTCATGGGCGATATGCAGACCCGGGTCACCGTGATCACCCAGCCGCTGGTCTTCTTTACCCTGGAGCTGAACCGGCTGGAGGAGGAGAAGCTGGAGGCGGGCTTGGCGGAGTGCGCCGAGCTCCGTGCATATCAACCTTGGCTCGGGCGGCTTCGAGCCATGCGCCCGCACCAATTGTCGGACGAGTTGGAGAAGTTCCTGCACGACCAGTCGCAGGTCGGCGCCACTGCATGGAACAGGCTGTTCGACGAGACCATGGCGGGGCTGAGCTTCGAGGTCGAGGGCGAAGACGAGCCCTTGGGCCTGGAAGCCACACTGAACCTGCTATCCGACCCGGACCGCGAGCGCCGCCGCGCCGGCGGGCAGGCGCTGGCCACGGTGCTGGCCGAGAACCTGCGCCTCTTCACCCTGCTCACCAACACGCTGTCCAAGGAAAAGGAGATCGAGGATACGTGGCGCAAGATGCCGAGCCCGGAGTACGGGCGGCACTTGGCCAATGATGTCGAGCCCGAAGTGGTCGACGCACTGCGCCAAGCGGTGCAGGCGGCCTGTCCGCGCATCTCGCACCGGTATTATGCGATGAAGGCCAAGTGGCTGGGGCTCGAGCGCCTGGAATACTGGGACCGCAATGCACCCCTGCCTGAGACCGATGACCGGGTCGTGCCTTGGACGGAAGCGCGTGCGACGGTGTTGGACGCTTATACCGGCTTCTCGCCGAAGATGGCCGAGTTGGCCGAGCCCTTCTTCGACAAGGGCTGGATCGATGCGGCGGTCAAGCCCGGCAAGGCGCCCGGCGCCTTCGCCCATCCGACGGTGACTGATGTGCATCCTTATGTGATGCTGAACTATCTGGGCAAGACCCGGGACGTGATGACGCTCGCGCACGAGCTCGGTCACGGGGTCCATCAGCGCCTGGCCGCCGGGCAGGGCGAGCTACTCAGCCGCACGCCGCTGACGCTGGCGGAGACCGCGAGCGTCTTCGGCGAGATGCTGACTTTCCGCAAACTGCTGGCCGCCGAGGCGGATCCGGCCAAGCGCAAGTCGCTGCTGGCGGCCAAGACCGAGGACATGATCAACACCGTGATCCGCCAGATCGCCTTTTACGAGTTCGAGCGCCGGGTTCATGCCGCGCGCCGCGAGGGCGAGCTGACCGCCGAGAAACTGGGCGAGATCTGGATGGCGGTGCAGGCCGAAAGCCTGGGGCCGGCGGTCAATCTGGGGGAGGGCTACGAGACCTTCTGGGCTTATATCCCCCACTTCATCCACTCGCCGTTTTACGTCTACGCCTATGCTTTCGGCGATGGGCTGGTGAACGCGCTCTACGCGGTCTACGAACAGGGTGGCGAGGGCTTCCAGGAAAAGTATTTCGAGATGCTGGCGGCCGGCGGGTCGAAGCACCACAAGGAGCTTCTGGCGCCCTTCGGTCTCGATGCCTCGGACCCGGCCTTCTGGGACAAGGGCTTGAGCCTGATGGAAAGCTTCATCGACGAGTTGGAGGCGATGGGGTAGGGCGGACGGCCCACGCGGCGCCACGGACTGGGGCACTATGGACTTCGGATTGCCGGCGGGCGAACTTGCGCTCCTTTTCGCCATGCTGCTCGCCGGGGGCCTGGTCATGGGGCTGCTGGCCGGGCTCCTGGGGGTCGGCGGCGGCGGCATCATGGTGCCGATCCTCTACGAGCTTTTCTCCGCCATTGGGGTCGGCGAGGCGGTGCTGATGCATCTTTGTGTCGGCACCACGCTGGCGGTGATGGTGCCGACCTCGCTGCGCTCGTTCTTCTCGCACAAGGCCAAGGGCGCGGTTGATCTGGGCATCCTCGGCTCGATGGTGGTGCCGGTGGTGGCAGGCGTCGTGATCGGCACCCTGGTGGCGCGTTTCTCCGATAAGACGGTGCTGACGGCGATCTGGGCCGGTGCCGCCGCGCTGTTGTCGCTGAAAATGTATCTCGGGCGCGCGAGTTGGCGGCTGGGCGACGAGATTCCGGGCCATCCATGGCGCGGGCTCTACGGGATATTCATCGGCACGATCTCGACCTTGATGAGCATCGGCGGCGGGGCCTTCGTGACCATGATGATGACGCTCTATGGCCGGCCGATCCATCAGGCGGTCGCCACCTCGTCGGGCTTTGGTCCGATGATCGCGATCCCGGGCACGATCGGGTTCATCTGGGCCGGCTGGGGCGCCGCCGGTCTGCCGCCGGGTTCGCTCGGCTATGTCTCGCTTTTGAGTGCGGTCATCATCGTGCCGGTCAGCGTGCTGGCGGCGCCCTGGGGCGTGCGGCTGGCCCATGGCATCTCGCGCCGGACGCTGGAGCTTGCCTTCGCCACCTTCCTGGCCGTCGTGGCGGCGCGGTTCCTGGCAACGCTCCTCTGACCGCGGCGGCTTGCATTTCGGCACCTGGCTGAGTACCACCGCGCCGGAGATCGAGCCCCGAGGGACACGCAAATGCAAGACCTTGACCCCGTCCGCGCCAGAGTCCTGGCCGAGGTGGCCGCCGCCGGTGACGAGGCGGCGATCGAGGCCGTGCGCGTGACAGCGCTTGGCAAGAAGGGTGAGATCAGCCTGATGATGCGCGAGCTGGGCAAGATGAGCCCGGAGGAGCGCCAGCAGGCCGGACCGCAATTGAATGCCCTGAAGGACGAGATCAACGCCGCCGTCACCGCCCGCAGGGCGGCCTTGGCAGACGAGGTGCTGGCCAAGCGGCTGGAAACCGAATGGCTGGACGTGACGCTGGCACCGCGGCCGCGCCAGCTGGGCACCATACACCCGGTTAGCCAGGTCACCGACGAGGTCACGGCGATCTTCGCGGATCTCGGCTTTTCGGTGGCGGAAGGTCCGCAGGTCGAGACCGACTGGTACAACTTCGATGCGTTGAACATCCCGCCTGAACATCCGGCGCGCCAGGAGATGGACACTTTCTACATGGTCCGGGCCGAGGGCGATAACCGCCCGCCGAATGTGTTGCGCACCCATACCTCGCCGGTGCAGATCCGGCATATGGAGGCCCACGGCGCGCCCTGCCGGGTGATCGCGCCCGGCCGGGTCTATCGCTGTGACTACGACCAGACCCACACGCCAATGTTCCATCAGGTCGAGGGGCTGGCGATCGACACCGACATCTCGATGGCGAACCTGAAATGGGTGCTCGAGGAGTTCTGCCGCGCCTTCTTCGAGGTGGACGGCGTGGAGCTGCGCTTCCGCGCCTCGCACTTCCCGTTCACCGAGCCCTCGGCCGAGGTGGATATCCGCTGCTCCTGGGCCGGCGGGCAGTTGAAGATCGGCGAGGGGGACGACTGGATGGAGATCTTGGGTAGCGGCATGGTGCACCCGAAAGTGCTGGCGGCCTCGGGTGTCGATCCGGAGATCTACCAGGGCTTCGCCTTCGGCTTGGGCATCGACCGGATCGCGATGCTGAAATACGGCATCCCGGACCTGCGCGCCTTTTTCGATTCAGACCTGCGCTGGCTGAAGCACTATGGCTTCGCTGCGCTCGACATGCCGACAATGCATGGAGGCTTGAGCGCCTGACCGCGCCACTACTCGGCTCCCGCCGGCACCCCCGCGCCCGGATTGACCTGCTCGGACGGCTGCGCCGCTCGCGCACGGTTGCGGATTACGGCGGTCGAGGCCGCGTCACGGGCCGCGGCTGATGCGCTTACCGGCGGTGGTGCGGTCTCGATGGCTGTCTCGATGATCGGTCCGTCATCGTCCTCGTCCGCAGCTTCGGCCGCCGCGCCCGCGGCGCCGATTGCGATACCCGAGGTGTTCGCGCCACCGAGATTGAGCGCCGCATCCATGGCCGCCGCGGCATTCGCGGCGGCCGCGCTGGATTCATCGCCAGGGGCGGAACTGAGCCGGAGCGCCTCGCTGTCCTCGGCAAAGCGGTCATTCAGATCCTCGAATTCGGACATCAGATACCCGGCCGAATTGTTCATCACCGAGAAAGCGACCATAATCCCAAGCAGGACTATTCCGGCCGACAAAGTAATCCAGTCGGCGGTCACGGCTCCCCGTTCATCCTGGACCAAGTGTCGCGTCATACGCATCCTACATTTAACAACCACCCGGTGGCGCGACATTGGGCCACCAGGTGGCTCTTCCCCCGGTTGCATCGATGTAGCCACATGTTTGTGTTGAAAAAAAGACAAGAATTCGCGCTATGCGGGTAAGTTTACGTAGGGTTAAGTAGCGAGTTCAGGGGCTTTCGGGGATCTGAATTTTCCCTTATTCAGCGGTTCAAACCGGCCAACCATGCCGGATACGAACACAATTCGGGGCGCCACGATGAAATTCACACTTTCTTGGCTCAAGGACCATCTGGAGACCGAGGCCTCCATCGGCGAGATCGCCGAGGCGCTGACCGATCTGGGGCTCGAGGTCGAGGGCATCGAGGACCCGGCCGAGCGGCTTGGCGGGTTCACGATCTGCCGGGTGATCGAGGCGGCCCAGCATCCGGACGCGGACAAGCTGAAGCTTTGCCGGGTCGAGGCGTGGACGAAGGGACCTGACGGCCCGTCCGAGGAAGTCCAGGTCGTTTGCGGCGCGCCGAATGCACGTACCGGGCTGGTCGGCGTCTTCGCGGCGCCGGGAATGCACATTCCCGGCACCGGGATCGACCTGAAGCCCGGTGTGATCCGGGGCGTCGAGTCGAACGGGATGCTGTGCTCGGAGCGCGAGCTGATGATTTCGGACGATCATCAAGGGATCATCGAGCTGCCGGAGGACGCGCCCATGGGTGCGCGCTTTATTGACTATGCGGGTCTCGACGATCCGATGGTCGAGATCGCGATCACCCCGAACCGGCCGGACGCGCTGGGGATCGGCGGCATCGCCCGCGATCTGGCGGCGCGGGGATTGGGCAAGTTGATCACGCCGGCGATCGAACCGATCCCGGGCGCCTTCGAGAGCCCGATAAAGGTCACCCTGAAGGAGGATGTGGTGGATCAGGCTTGCCCGCTTTTCGTCGGGCGGTATTTCCGCGGCGTCACCAATGGCCCGTCACCTGCCTGGCTGCATCGGCGCCTCCGGGCGATCGGGCTGCGGCCGATCTCGGCCTTGGTCGATATCACCAACTACATCACCTATGACCGGGGCCGGCCGCTGCACGTGTTCGACGCGGACAAGGTCACCGGCGATATCCATGTGCGGCTTGCGCGCCAGGGCGAGACGATTGTGGCGCTCGATGATGAGACCTATGAGCTTGACGGCGAGATGACGATGATCTGCGACGATGCGGGCGCGGAGGCGATCGGCGGCGTCATGGGCGGGCTCCGATCCGGCTGCACCGATGCGACCGTCAACGTCTTCGTCGAGGCGGCGCTGTTTGATCCTGTCCGCACCGCCGCCACCGGGCGCAAGCTTAGGATCAATTCGGACGCCCGCTACCGGTTCGAGCGCGGGGTCGATCCTGCTTTCACGCCGGCCGGCATCGAATTGGCGGCCAAGATGATCCTGGACCTTTGCGGCGGCGAAGCGTCCGAGCCGGTGATTGCTGGTGAAATTCCCGACACGGCAAGGACTTATGCGCTGAACCCGGCCCGGGTGGTGAGCTTGGTGGGGATGGAGATCGCGCGCGACGAGCAGGTGCGGATCCTGGGTGATCTGGGCTTTGAGGTTTCGGACCAAATCGATGCGCTGGCCGCGGCGGCCACATTGAGCATGGGCGCGGTGCCCGAAATGTCGTCTGACCTGTTGGCCGTCTCGCCACCGGCCTGGCGTCCCGACATCCAGGGCGAGGCGGATCTTGTCGAGGAGATCGCCCGGGTCGCTTCGCTGACCAAGCTGCAATCCGAGCCGCTGCCCCGGCCGAAGACCGGGGTGACGGCCAAGACGCTGACGCCGATGCAAAAGCGCGAGAGCGTGATCCGGCGCCAGCTCGCCGCGTTGGGGCTGAACGAGATCGTCAGCTATTCCTTCGTCTCGGAAACCGAGGCCGCGCTCTTCGGCGGCGGCGGTGGTGCGTTGAAGCTGGAGAACCCGATCTCCAGCGAGATGTCCGACATGCGGCCTTCGCTGCTGCCAGGTCTCTTGGCCGCGGCGGCGCGCAACCAGGCGCGGGGCTTCACTGATTTGGGGTTATTCGAGGTCGGTCCCGTCTTCCATGGCGGCGAACCGGGCGAGCAATCCATGCAGGCGGCGGCCATCCGAGTGGGCGCCACCGCGCCGCGCGACTGGTCGGGCGAACGCCGGCCGGTCGATCTCTACGATGCCAAGGCGGATGCCGAGGCGGTGCTGGCGGCGCTGGGCGCACCTGTGGCCAAGTTGACCGCGGTGCGCGACGTGCCCGATTGGTTCCACCCGGACCGCGCCGCCGCGCTGACGCTGGGGCCGAAGACGACCCTGGCCGTCTTCGGTGAGCTGCACCCGCGGGTATTGCGCGCTCTGGACCTGAAGGGCCCGGCCGTCGCGGTGACGCTGGCGCCGGAGAGCCTGCCGGCGCGCAAGGCCAAGTCGACCGCGCGCGCGGCGCTCGCGGCCTCGGATTTCCAGGCGGTCGAGCGCGATTTCGCCTTTGTCGTCGAGCAGCGGGTCGAGGCGGCGGCAATGCTGCGCGCGGCCCAAGGCGCCGACAAGAAGCTGATCGACCAAGTTACGGTGTTCGACGTATTCGAAGGCCCCCGCGCCGCCGAGCAGTTCGGTGTGGGCAAGAAGTCGGTCGCCATCTCGGTGCGGCTGCAACCGGACGACCGGACGCTGACCGAGGCCGAAATCGAGGCGGTCGGCGGGCGGATCGTCGAGGCAGTCACCAAGGTGACTGGCGGCACCTTGCGTGGCTAAAAGTCCTCTGAAAGCCGAGAAATGACCTGATTTTGGTCATTTTTCTTGCCGAAGAGCCCGCGCGGTTGTTTTTTGCAACTATAACGAGATGGAAAAGGGGAAGACCATGCTCAAGGAGTTCAAGGAGTTTGCCGTCAAGGGCAACGTTGTCGACATGGGCGTCGGCATCGTCATCGGCGCCGCTTTCACCTCGATCGTCACCAGTTTCGTCAAGGATATCGTCAACCCGATCATCGGCGTTATCACCGGCGGAGTGGACTTCTCTAATCTGTTCGTCAATCTCGGCGATGGCGAGTTCGAGAGCCTTGCCGCGGCGCAGGAGGCAGGCGCGCCGACAATTAACTATGGCCTGTTCATCAATGCGATCATCGCGTTCATTATCGTCGCCTGGGTGCTGTTCATGGTAATCAAAGGCGTCAACCAGATGAAGCGCGAACAGGAGGCCGAGCCCGAGCCGGAGACCCCGCCGGAGCCGCCGAAATCCGAGGTTCTGCTTGGAGAGATTCGGGACTTGCTGGCCAAGCAATCCTAAACACTTGAGCCGCAAAGGCTTGACCTTAAGGGGCCGGCGCGCATTGTCTGCCCCATGGCGGCTGAATTTGAAACCGAAGGCGTCGTCCTGATCCACGGATTGGGACGCACGCGTTTCTCGATGTGGCCGATGGCGCGCCGGTTGCGCGCTGCCGGTTGGCCGGTCTCTGTTGCGTCTTATCCGTCGCTCTGGCTGTCGATCGAGGCATCCGCCGACCGGGTCGCCGACCAGGTTACGGATCGCGCGCGGGCGGGCGGGTGGCGGAGCGTCAATCTGGTCGGCCATTCGCTGGGCGGGCTGATCGCGCGGCACCTCGTCCAGCACCGCCCCGAGTTGAATGTGCATCGAGTGGTGCAGATGGGCACGCCGAACGGCGGCACCGAGGTGGCCCGCAGGCTCGCGCCCTGGGCGCTCGCCCGCTGGATTCTGGGGCCGGTGGTCGGTCAGGTTGCGGCATTCAAGCCACGGGCGGCGCGTATTGCCTCGGTCGGCTCGATCGCCGGGACGCGTGCCCCTGGCTGGCTGAGCCGGCGATTTGGGCTACGTGGACCGAATGACGGGCTGGTGACCGTGCGCTCGGCATGGGCGGGCGCGGGCGCGCGGGCGGCGGCGCCGGTGTTCCATACCTTTCTGCCCGCCAGTGCCCTGACGGCGGGCCTTGTTTCCCGGTTCCTGTCCGCTGGCAGCTTTGCCGAGGAGAGTGCCCCGTGAGCGAACTCCTGATCTCGCCCGATCCTGACGATCCGCGCCTCACCCGGCCGGTGACTGGCATCGACCAGGCCGGGGCGGAGGCCGCAATCCGCGTGGTCGAGGAGCGGGCGCTGACGATCTACCTGAATTCGCAGGAAATCGTCACCGCGATGACCATCGGCGACTATCCGGAATACCTGGCGGTCGGGTATCTGTTGAACCAGGGGATGCTGCAGCGCGACGACGTGATTACTGGCGTGGACTATGACGAAGACCTCGAGGTCGTGGTCGTGCGCACGCGGCGCCAGACCGACTACGAGGAAAAGCTGAAGAAGAAGACCCGGACCTCGGGCTGCGCCGTCGGCACGGTCTTCGGTGACGTGATGGAGCAGTTGGACGGGGTGAAACTGCCGCAAGCCGAGTTGCGCACCTCCTGGCTCTATGCGTTGGCGAAGAAGATCAATACCGCACCTAGCCTTTATCTGGAGGCGGGTGCAATTCACGGGACCGTGCTCTGCCACCAGGACAGGCCGCTGGTCTTCATGGAGGACGTTGGCCGCCACAACGCGGTCGACAAGATCGCCGGCTGGATGCTGCGCGAGGGCGTGGGCGGGGCGGACAAGATCCTCTACACAACCGGGCGGCTGACCTCGGAGATGGTGATCAAAACCGCGCTGATGGGTATTCCGATCCTGGCCTCGCGCTCGGGCTTCACGGCCTGGGGCGTCGAATTGGCCCAGCAGGTCGGCCTAACCCTGATCGGCCGGATGCGCGGGCAGAGGTTCCACTGTCTGAGTGGGGCCGAACGCCTGGTCTTTGACGCCGATCCCAAGGCCGTGGTCGAGGAGGATCGGAAGCATCAGCGGAAGGGGGCGGAGGGCGCATGAAAACCGTAGGCGTCATCCTGGCCGGCGGGCTCGCGCGGCGCATGGGCGGGGGCGACAAGGCGCTGTTGGACGTCGGTGGGCGCTCTCTTCTGGCGCGGGTCATCGAGCGCCTGGCGCCTCAGGTCGACGAGATCGTGCTGAACGTGAACGGCGATCCGGCGCGGTTCGCGGAGTTCGGGTTGCCCATCGTGGCGGACACTGTCGAGGGGTTTGCGGGGCCGCTGGCAGGCGTCCTGGCCGGGATGCGCTGGGCCGCGACACGCGGCTATACCCATGTGGCCAGCGCCGCCGGGGACACGCCGTTCTTTCCTGAGAACCTGGTGGCGGCGCTCACGCGGGCGATCGAGACAGAGGGCCAGCCAATCGCCATGGCCGCGACCCAGGATCCGAAGCGCGGGCTGACCGAACATCCGACCTTCGGCCTCTGGCCCGTGGACCTGGCAGACAACCTGGAAGAGGCGCTGACCGTCGGCCACATGCGCAAGGTCATCGTCTGGACTTCGCGCCATGGCTGCGCGCGGGCGATCTTCGAGGAGGGCGAGAAGTTTCCCTTCTTCAACGTCAACACGCCCGAGGATATCGTCGAGGCCGAGCGCATCCTGAAGGAGCAGGCATGAAGGTTTATAGCGCATGAATGTGTATGGCGTAGTCGGATGGAAGAACGCGGGGAAAACCACGCTGGTCGAGCGCCTGGTGGCCGAGATCGCCGGGCGCGGCTTCACCGTCTCGACCGTCAAACACACCCACCACAAGGTGGACGTGGATCAGAAGGGCAAGGACAGCTGGCGCCACCGCCAGGCGGGCGCACGCCAAGTGATCCTGGCCTCGTCGTCGCGCTGGGCGGTCATGACCGAATTGAAGGGCGCCCCCGAGGCGCCTTTGTCCGAGCTTCTGGGCCATCTCGCCCCGGTCGATCTGGTCATCGTCGAGGGCTACAAGCGTGACGACCATCCCAAGATCGAGGCCTGGCGGGCCGAGACCGGCCAGCCGCTGATCGCCCACGACGACCCGACCGTGCGCGCGATCGCGACCAAGGATACCCCCGGCAGTGTGACGCAGAAGGTAATCGATCTGGACGACATCCCGGGGATCGCCGATTTCCTGCTCTCCGACCTGGGTCTGGAACTGAGGAAGAGCGCGTGACCAGAGCGTCCATGCCCGATGCCTGACCGCCTGCCCGACGATTGCTTCGCGCTGCCGCCTGGGGTCGACTGGACCCCAGTGGACGAGGCTTTGGACCTGCTGCGCGCCAAGCTGACCTGTGTCACCGCCACCGAGACAATCGCGCTCGCCGAGGGCGCCGGGCGCGTCCTTGCCGAGCCTCTGACCGCCCAGCGCACGAATCCGCCCCATGCCAACTCCGCGATCGACGGCTATGCCTTTGCCTGGTCCTCGCTGGCAGGCGGGGAGACGGGCGACCTGATCTTGATCGAGGGCCGTGCCGCCGCCGGGCACGCGTTCACCGGTACGGTGCCAGAGGGCGCGGCGATCCGGATTCTGACCGGGGCGGAGATGCCGGATGGAGCCGATACCGTGGTCTTGCAGGAGGATGCGGAAGCCTCGGACGGCCGCGTTCGCTTCCGGGCGCCGAGGAAACAGGGTGCGAATGCCCGCAAGGCGGGCGAGGATGCCGAAACCGGCGCCGAGGTCCTGCCGGTGGGGCGCGTGTTGACCCCGGCCGATCTGGCCCGGGCGGCGGCCGTGGGCATCACCGACCTGCCGGTTCGAAAACGCCTTCGGGTTGCGGTGCTCTCGACTGGCGACGAGCTGATCCAGCCGGGTGCCGACCCAGCGATGCCAGGCATCTTTGACGCGAACCGCCCGATGCTGTCCGCGCTCGCCGCCGCCCAGGGCTATGAAATCGCGGATCTGGGCGCGATGCCGGACGCCGCCAACGCCATCGCAAGCGCGCTTGATCGAGGCGCTGCCGAGGCCGATGCGATCCTGACCTCGGGCGGCGCCTCGTCGGGCGACGAGGATCACCTGTCGCGGCTTCTGACCGGGGCGGGCGACATGGTCACCTGGCGGATCGCGGTGAAGCCCGGCCGGCCGCTGGCGCTGGGCTTCTGGAACGGCGTGCCGGTCTTCGGCCTGCCGGGCAATCCGGTCGCCGCCTTCGTCTGTTTCTTGGTCTTTGCGCGGCCCGCGCTTGGCGCGATGGCGGGCGCCGGGTGGCGCGAGCCGCAGGCCTTCACCGTTCCGGCCGCCTTCGAGAAATCGAAGAAGCCCGGCCGGCGCGAATATCTGCGCGCGCGCCTCGACGGAAATGGCGCGGCAGAGGTCTTCCGTTCCGAAGGATCCGGCCTGATCGGCGGATTGTCCTGGTCGGACGGTTTGGTCGAGTTGCCCGACGGTGCATTGGACATCCGGCCGGGTGATCCAGTTAGATATCTGCCCTACACAAGCTTCGGCATTGGTCCATGACCTCCGTCCTCGCCACGCGCGAGGGCCGGTTGACCTGCGCCTGGTATGGGGCGCTTTTCTTCGCCTTCGGCGCGCATTTGCCCTATTGGCCGGTCTGGCTGGCTGATTGGGGGCTCAGCGAGGCCGAGATCGCGACCTATTTGGGCCTGGCCCTGATCGTGCGCGTGATCGGCTCGGTGACGCTGCCTGCGCTGGCCGACCGGTTCGCGGCCCGGCGGATCGTTATCGCGGCGATGGCGCTGCTGGCCGCGATGGCCTTCATTGCGCACCTGGCGATCGAGAGCAGGTCCGTGCTGTTATTGGCAACGCTGTTCACCGCCGTCGCCGCCTCGCCGATGATCCCGCTGGGCGAGGCGCTGGGTGTGCGCGCGGCAACGCGCCACGGTTTTGCCTACGCCCATGCGAGGGCCGCCGGATCGCTGGCATTCCTGGCAATGAACTTGGGATTGGGCGCGTTGATCTCGATTGCCGGGCCGGGCGTCGTGGTTTGGGCCGTGGCGCTCAACTTCCTGGGGGTCGCGGCCCTTGGCTTGGTCCATCCGGGTGGCGGCGCCCCTCCGGGGATGCTCGACCAGTCGCGGCTCCGCGAGGCGGTGGGGCTGCTCGGTAAGCCCGTTTTCCTGACGTTTGCGCTTGCCGCCAGCATCGGTCAGGCGAGCCATGCGGTCTACTACGTCTATGCCACGCTGAACTGGACGGCCCAGGGGATCGATCCAGCTGTGATCGGGGCGCTTTGGGCCGTCGGCGTCGCGGCCGAGATCTTGCTGATGCTGGGGCCGGGCCGGCATCTGGTCGCGCGGCTTGGGCCCGCGCGGGCGCTGGGGCTGGCGGGGCTGGCCGGGATTATGCGCTGGGCGGTGATGAGCCTCGAGCCCGGTCTGGCCGCGCTCTGGCCGGTCCAGGCGCTGCACGCGTTCACCTTCGGGCTCGCGCATCTGGGCGCCATGGCCTTCGTCGCGGCAGCGATTCCGCCGCGCCTGCAAGCCAGTGCTCAGGGCATTTATGGCGGCGGCATGGGTGGCACGGCGATCGCGCTCGCGACACTGGCGGCGGGCGCGATCAGCGCTGCCGCGGGGCCGGCATCGGCTTATTGGCTGGCGGCTGGAATGTCGGCTGCCGCTGTCGCCGCCTCTTTCAGGCTTGCGGCGGTCTGGGATGGGCGGGAAATTTCGAGTGCCCCATGAGGCGGACAAGTTTGCCCGCCAATCACACGTAACGGATCGAGAGCACCTCGTAGGAGCGGGTGCCGCCGGGCGTCACCACCTCGACCGAGTCCCCTTCTTCCTTGCCGATCAGCGCGCGCGCCAACGGCGAGCGCATGTTCAGCTTGCCGTTGGCAATATCCGCCTCCGGCTCGCCGACGATCTGATAACTGCGCTCTTCGTCGGTCTCCTCGTCGACCAGTTCGACGGTTGCGCCGAACTTGATCGTGTCGCCTGTCATCTTCCCGGGCTCGATCACATCCGCACGGCTGATGATCGATTCGAGTTCCTTGATCCGGCCCTCGATGAAACCCTGACGCTCCTTGGCCGAGTGGTATTCCGCGTTCTCGGACAGGTCCCCATGCTCGCGCGCCTCCGAGATCGCCTTGATGATCCCCGGGCGTTCCACGTCCTTCATGGTCTTCAGTTCGGCATTCAGCGCGTCATAGCCGGCCTTGGTGATCGGAACCTTTTCCATCGGCCCACCCCGTGATTTGCGAAGCACCAATAAAAGACATCACCGCGCCCCTTTAAGGCGCGGCGGCAACGTCTCTGGGGACAAGGATAGGGCCTGGCAGCCCCTGCCGCAAGAGGCCTCAGAGCACGGCGTCGAGATCGCGGATCAAGTCATCCGCGTCTTCAAGCCCAACCGAGAACCGGAAGATGCCCGGGCCCGCCCAGTCGCGATAGGCCTGCGCTTGGGCCCCTTCCAGGTTG